>CAVVLH010000030.1:0-57925 GCA_963748805.1 uncultured Alphaproteobacteria bacterium
CTGGTCTTGTCCGATAGCCATGCGGTA
Source organism: uncultured Alphaproteobacteria bacterium (assembly GCA_963748805.1). Classification (GTDB taxonomy): domain Bacteria; phylum Pseudomonadota; class Alphaproteobacteria; order Rhizobiales; family Xanthobacteraceae; genus Bradyrhizobium. The sequence goes on from CAVVLH010000030.1 coordinate 28, forward strand.
GCCTGGACCTTCAACATCCGCGGTGGCGATGTCGCCCACACGCCGCTGCCGCTGTCCTATGCGCTGGTGCCCAAAAGCGGCCGGCCGACGCTGTTCATCGATCATCGCAAACTCTCCAACAGCGTCCGCGACCATCTCGAACAGACCGCGACCATCGCCGAGCCCGGCGCGCTGACGGCAAAACTGATCGAGCTGTCGAAAAGCGGCGCCGCGATCGCGCTCGATGCCGCGACATCAGCCGACGCCCTGACCCGCCTGATATCGTCGGCCGGCGGCAAGCCGGTACGCGGGTCCGATCCGGTCAGCCTGTTGAAGGCGGTCAAGAACGAGACTGAAATCGCAGGCACCAGGACAGCGCACCGGCGCGACGCGATTGCGCTCGCACGCTTTCTCGCCTGGGTCGACCGCGAGGCGCCTTCGGGGGCGCTGACCGAGATCGACGCCGTCGAGGCGCTGGAGACCTTCCGCCGCGACACCGGCGCGCTGAAGGATGTCTCGTTTCCCACCATTTCAGGCACCGGGCCGAACGGCGCCATCGTGCATTATCGGGTGACCCGCAAGAGCAACCGGCGCATCACGCGCGGCGATCTCCTGCTGATCGATTCCGGCGCGCAATATGAGGACGGCACCACCGACGTCACCCGCACGATCGCAATCGGCGAGCCGACGCACGAGATGCGCGACCGCTTCACCCGCGTGCTGCGCGGTCACATCGCGATTGCGCGCGCGCTGTTTCCCGACGGCACCACGGGCGCGCAGCTTGACAGCCTGGCGCGGCAATTCCTGTGGCAGGCCGGCCTCGATTTCGAACACGGCACCGGTCACGGCGTCGGCAGCTACCTGTCGGTGCACGAAGGCCCGGCGCGGATCTCCAAGCTCGGCGCCACGCCGCTGAAGCGCGGCATGATCCTCTCCAACGAACCCGGCTACTACAAGACCGACGCCTTCGGCATCCGGATCGAGAATCTGGAGCTGGTGGTCGCCGCCGAGGTTGCGGGCGCGGAGAAGCCGGTCAACGCGTTCGAGACGCTGACGCTGGCGCCGATCGATCGCCGGCTGATCGATATCAGCATGCTGACGGGCGACGAGCTAAGCTGGGTCAACGAATACCACGAGCGCGTCCGCCACGCCGTGCGCAGCCATGTCGACGATGCCACCAAAACCTGGCTCGACGAGGCGACGGCGCCGCTGTCGTTGTAGGAGCCCCTATTTGTTTCCGTCATGGCCGGGCTTGACCCGGCCATCCACGACTTTGTCTCCGTCAATTACGAAGAAAGACGTGGATCACCGGGCATAGGCGAGCGGAAGCGACGCCGTTCTTCGAACGGCTATGCCCGGTGATGACAGTCTCTAACAGCGGCCTATGGATCACCCGCTCGCGGGTGATGACAGCGGCGCGCTGAATTTACCGCCTCTCAACCATTCCCTGACGGCAGGCCCGCTTGCGCCAAGCGCATCCCGGAAAACGAATAGCCGCATGCCGAAACACCCGTATTCGCCCCACGCCGAATAACGCTAAAGTCACATTCGAAGAAAATCACTCAAACAACTCTGGAGGGCACGCACCGGATCGCCACGCGGTCCGATGATGCATGCGCCTAACAAACTGGACTTCTGATGCACGGCGTCGTCGGCAAAACGATCGCACTGACCAACGGCAAGGTTGCCAACGGCGCGGTGACCAACGGCACAAACGCCGCGTCGACCCGCACCATGTTGCTGCTCCTGGTCGCCATGACCGGCGTGGCGCCGATCTCGCTCTACATGCTGGTGCCGGCGCTACCGCACCTCGTCACGAACTTCAAGAGCGACATTTCCATCGCGCAGATGACGGTGTCGCTTTACATGGTCGGCATCGCCTGCTCGCAGATTTTGATGGGGCCACTGTCCGACCGCTACGGCCGCCGGCCGGTATTGCTGGCGGGCCTGTCCTTGATGGTTGCTGGCGAGCGTGGCCTGCATCTTCGTCCAGACGCTGCCGGAGCTGATCGCCGCGCGTTTTTTCCAGGCGTTGGGCGGCGCCAGCGGCATGGTGATAAGCCGCGCCATCATCCGCGACCTCTATCACCGGGAACGCATCTCTTCGATGATCAGCCTCGTGATCGGGGTGATGATGATCGCGCAGATGCTCAGTCCCCTGACCGGCGGCCTGTTAGAGACCGCATTCGGCTGGCGCGCGATCTTCTACGTCACATCAGCGGGGTCATTGGCCGTGGCGGTGGCGATCGCACTTGCATTGCCGGAAACACGCCGCGTTCGCCTCGTCAGCAGCAGCTTTCGCGGCGATGTCCGCAATCTTCTCACCAGCCGCGCCTTCATCGGCTATGTGCTGTGCCAGGTGCTGGCTTCGCAGATCATCTTCACCTTCGCAGGCGGCGCTCCCTACATCGTCATCACGCATATGGGCCGCACCGGCGCCGAATATGGCGCCTGGTTTGCGCTGATCGGCTTTGCCTATCTGGTCGGCAATCTGTTTTGTGTGCGCTTTGCGCCGCGTCATTCCCTGGAGAAGCTGATCTGGTTCGGGCTGGCGCTGCAACTTCTCGGCAGCTTCCTGAATCTTGCCTCCGGCCTCACCGGCCTCAACCAGATGCCCGGTTGGCTGTTCGGCACCCAGATGATCGTGATGTTCGCCAATGCGTTCGTGATGTCGAATTCCGCCGCCGGCGCCATCAGCGTCCGGCCTGAAGCGGCCGGCACCGCATCCGGCGCGATGGGGTTTCTGCAAATGGGCCTTGGCTCGTTCCTGTCGCAGTTCGGCGCCTATCTCGGCGGCCATTTCACCACGCCGGCGCCGCTCAACGCCGCCGTGTTCGCGCTTTCGCTCGCCTGCGCCTCGACCATGGTGTTCATCATTCCGCGACGGAAAATCTTCGTCAGCGAGGAACTGATCGAGCAGGCGGAAGAAGAGACGGGGATGGTGTAAGGGGCGGGACTCTTTCTTCACCTCGGGCGAAATCGCTCATGCAAGCACTGTCGTCTCAGATTCGAAGATCAAGGTTAGAGAGCGCCCTGCCCCTCACCCCAACCCTCGCCCCGCAATGCGGGGAGAGGGAGAACACCTTCACTCCCCCACCATCTTCAGCCACTCGTCCTCGGTCAGAACCGTGACGCCGTGCTTCTTGGCGTCCGCCAACTTTGAGCCGGCGCCGGGACCGGCAATAAGATAATCCGTTTTCTTCGAAACAGAGCTTGCGGCTTTGGCGCCGAGGCGTTCTGCATTGGCTTTGGCTTCATCCCTCGTCATCTTTTCCAGCGAGCCCGAGAAAACGACGGTTTTGCCCGAGACCGCCGAATTGCTCTTTGGTCTTTCGGCATCAATGATCTCATCCAGTTCTTTGACAAGCCGCTCGACGATGCCGCGGTTATGGCTTTCGCCGAAATAGGCCTTGATGCTGGCGATCACGGTGTCGCCGATCTGGTCGAGCGCATCCATTTCCGCAATCGCTTCCTCGTCGTCCTTGGCAACCTTCAAACACGCGTCGTGAAACGCGTCCCACGAGCCATAACCGCGCGCCAGCGCCAGTGCGGTGGTCTCGCCGACGTGGCGCATGCCGAGCGCATAAATAAATCGCTCCAGCGATATCCGCCGCCGCTCCTCGATCGCGGCAAACAGATTTCGCACCGAGGTTTCGCCGTAGCCTTCGATCTCCTCAAGTTTGAGTTTGGCGTTGCGCTTTTGCAGCGTGAAGATATCCGCCGGCTCCTTGACCCATCCTTCCTCGAAGAAGAACTGGATCTGCTTCTCGCCGAGCCCTTCGATATCGAAGGCGCGCCGCGAGGCAAACAGTCTCAGGTGCTCGATCTTCTGGAAAGGACAGGCGAACTCGCCGGTGCAGCGGGCGCGCGAACCCTCCTCGCCGGCTGCGGTTTCTTCGCGCACCACGTCGGTGTGCAGAGGGCACGGGCACTTCTTCGGGAAGTGAAATACCTTCGCATCCTTCGGCCGCTTGTCGATCACGACATCGACCACTTGGGGAATCACGTCGCCGGCGCGCTGGATCACCACCGTGTCGCCGATCCGGATGTCGCGGCCCTCGCGCAGCTCTTCGCCCTTGTTGCCGACGCCAGCGATGTAGTCTTCATTGTGCAGCGTCACGTTCTGCACGATGACGCCGCCGACGCCGACCGGTTCGAGCTTGCCGACCGGCGTGAACGAGCCGGTGCGGCCCACCTGAATCTCGATATCGCGCAGCACCGTCATGGCACGCTCGGCCGGGAACTTGTGCGCGATCGCCCAGCGCGGCGTGCGCGAGACGAAGCCGAGACGTTCCTGCCAGTCGAGCCGGTCGACCTTGTAGACGACGCCGTCGATGTCGTAGTCGAGGTGAGAGCGCTGCTCCTCAATTCTGCGATGAAAGGCGATCAACTGCTCGACCGAATGACAGATCTTGGTCAGCGGATTGGTCTTGAAGCCGCAATGCTCGAACCAGCCGATCATGCCGGATTGCGTATCCTCCGGCATGTCGGCCATTTCCCCCCAGGCATAGGCAAAGAAGCCGAGCGGACGGGAAGCTGTAATCGAAGGGTCTTTCTGGCGCAGCGAGCCTGCGGCCGAATTGCGCGGATTGGCGAAAATGGTGTCGCCTGCCGCCTTCTGGCGTTCGTTGAGCGAGATAAACGCCTTCTTGGTCATGTAGACTTCGCCGCGCACCTCGCAAATCCGCGGCACCTTGCGTCCCCTGAGCTTCTTCGGCACGTCCTCCAGCGTACGGATGTTGGCGGTGACGTCTTCACCTTCCGCGCCGTCGCCGCGCGTGGCGGCGGTAACAAGTTCGCCGTCCTCGTAGCGCAGCGACATCGAGAGCCCGTCGATCTTGGGCTCGGCGGAAAAGTCGATTGGATCGTCCTCAGACAGCTTCAAAAAGCGGCGAATGCGGCCGACGAAATCGACGACGTCTTCTTCGGCAAACGCGTTGTCGAGCGAGAGCATCGGTATCGCATGGCGGACTTTCTTGAATCGGCCGGAAGGCGCTGCGCCCACCTTCTGCGACGGCGAGGCGGCGCTGACGAATTCCGGAAAACGTTTCTCGATGGCGTTGAAGCGCTGGCGCAGCGCGTCATATTCGGCATCGGTGACGCTGGGCGCGTCATCCTGATAGTAGCGCCGGTCGTGCGCCTCCAGTTCCAGCGCCAGCCGCATATGCTCGACTTTCGCTTGGGCCTTGGTGAGGTCGGCGACGTCGGGAAGCTTTTTGGGTTTGGATTTTGTAGCCATGGCCAATGATTACGACGAAGTTGGATCGCAGAAAAGCCGGCGGAGATGTCTTACCTCTCCCCGCACTGCGCGGGGCGAGGTCGGAGCCGACGCGTTAGCGGCAACTCCGGGTGAGGGGCGAGGCACACTGTAAAATCATTGGCGCTCTCGCAAGCGGGCAAAGCCCCTCACCCCAACCCTCTCCCCGCAAGAGCGGGGCGAGGGAGTAGAGTTACGCCGTCGCCGCTTTCAAAAGCCGCTCGGCGGCCGCTCTCGCCTCGGCGGTAATTTCGGCGCCGGCGAGCATGCGGGCGATTTCCTCGCGGCGGTGATCGGCGGCGAGCGCATTGACGCGGGTGGCGACGCGCTTGCCCTTGTCGAGCGCATCCTTGGAAATCAGCAGATGCTGGTCGGCGCGGGCCGCGACCTGCGGCGCATGCGTCACCGCCATCACCTGCACCTTGGAGGCGAGCCGCGACAACCGCGCGCCGATCGCATCCGCGACCGCGCCGCCGACGCCGGTATCGATTTCGTCGAACACCAGCGTAGGCGCCGACCCACGGTCGGACAGCACCACCTTGAGCGCCAGCAGGAAGCGCGACAGCTCGCCGCCGGAGGCGACCTTCATCAGCGGGCCCGGCCGGGTGCCGGGGTTGGTCTGCACCCAGAACTCGACCCGGTCGTAGCCTTGCGGACCGGGCGAGGCCGGATCCGACTCGACTTGCGTGGTGAATTTCGCGCGCTCCAATTTAAGCGGCGCGAGCTCGGCATTGACCGCTTTGTTGAGCTTCTCCGCCGACTTGATTCGCGCCGCGGAGAGCTTGGCGGCGGCAGTACCGTAAAGCTTGTCGGCAGCGGCCGCCGCCGCTTCCAGCTTTTTCAACTGATCGGCGCCGGCATCGATCAGCGCGACATCTGCCGCATATTTGGCGGCGAGCGCGGCCAGCCCATCGACCGGCGTCGAATATTTGCGCGAGGCGGCACGCAGCGAGAACAGCCGCTCCTCGATACGCTCGAGCTCGGCGGGATCGAAATCGGCCGCCAGCAACGCTGCCGTGAGATGCTGATCGGCCTCTTCCAGCGCGTTGATCGCGATATCGATCGCCTTCACCGCGGGTTCGACCAGAGCCGGCGAATTGGCCGCCCGCCGTTCGAGCCGCCGCACCGCCGCCGAGAGGCTGGCGACCGGCGACTGATTGCCACTGACGGCGTCCTGTGCCTCGCGCAGGTCGGAGGCGATCTTTTCGCCTTGCATCATGGTGGTGCGGCGGGAGGCCAGCGCCGTCTCCTCGCCATCCTTTGGCGCGAGCTGTTTCAATTCGCCGGAGGCGTGCCGCAGATAATCGGCCTCGCGCGCGGCGCGCTCCATGCCGGCGCGGTGGTCATCGAGCAGCCGATTGGCCTCGCGCCGCGCTTCCCAGAGCTTTTCGAGTGCTGCGACTTCCTTCTCGAGGCCGGAGAACGCATCGAGCAGGCGGCGATGGGTCGAGGCATCGACCAGCGCGCGCTCGTCATGCTGGCCGTGAATTTCGACCAGCGCCGCACCCAGCGCTTTCAGGGTCTGCACGCTGATGGCCTGATCGTTGATGAAGGCGCGGGTACGGCCGTCGGCGAGTTGCACGCGGCGCAGGATCATTTCTCCGGTGTCGTCGAGGCCGTTCTCGGCCAGCAGCGCCGCCGCTGGATGGCCCTTCGGCACGTCGAACACGGCCGTCACCTGACCCTGCTCGGCGCCATGACGGACCAAACCAGCATCGCCGCGACCGCCGAGCGCAAGCGCAAATGCATCGAGCAGGATGGATTTGCCGGCGCCGGTTTCGCCGGTCAAAACCGCCAGGCCGCGAGAAAATTCGATATCAAGCCGTTCGATCAGGACGATGTCGCGGATCGAAAGACGCGCCAGCATAAATCAATTCCTAGCAAGACCCAGCTTCCTGAAGGCCTTGGAAATGTAAGAGCCCGTATCCTCGGTCGGTTCCGAACCACCGGACTTTACTAGATTATAGGCGTCCTTGTACCAGGGACTGTCGGGAAAATTGTGCCCGAGCACGGCGGCGGCGGTCTGCGCCTCGCTGACGATGCCGATCGCCATATAGGCTTCGGTCAGGCGAGCCAGCGCCTCCTCGACATGCCGCGTGGTCTGGTACTGGGTGACCACGGTCTTGAAGCGGTTGATGGCGCCGGTGTAGTTGCGCTTCTGGAGGTTATAGCGGCCGACCGTCATCTCGCGGCCCGCCAATTGGTCGCGCGCGGCTTCGAGCTTGGCCTTGGCGCTGACCGCATATTCCGAGGTCGGATATTTGCGCACGACTTCCTCGAGCGCGGCGATCGCCTTCTCGGTGCGGCCCTGGTCGCGGGTGACGTCGGCGATCTGGTCATAATGCGAGGCGGCAATCAGATATTGCGCATAGGCCGCGTCCGAACTGCCGGGGTGCAGTGTGACGTAACGGGTTGCCGCACCGATGCAGCTGTCATAGTCGTTGGCCTGGTAGTAGGCGTAGGCCGACATCAGCAGCGACTTGCGCGCGAGGTCCGAATAAGGATGCTGGCGGTCGACTTCCTCGAACTTCTTCGCCCCGCCCTTGGGATCGCGTTTCTCGTTGGTCAGGAACAGGCCTTCGTTGTAGAGCTTTTCCGCCGGTTCCTCGACGAAGGTGTCGTCCTTCTGGGTGACCTTGTCCCAGATTTCGGTGGCCGAACTGCACGCGCTCAAAACCGTGGCGGCAACCGCAAGGCCCGCGGCCACGCGCACCCATCGCGCGACGGCACCGAAGTCCCAACGGTTTGAACATCGTTGATGTTTGAGCGTCATACGCTTTGCAGACATGAAGTTCAGACCTGACGCCTTTCAAGCGTGATCGGGCGCAGCGGAAACCGGCAGCCGGTTCGGATCTGTCTCGCCCCGGCCCTGTTTATCTAAAACAAGTCCCTTAACCAACCGGATACGCAGCTATTTCGCCCGGAATAAGGCGACTTTGTGGGCCTCGTATTTCCGCGAGGTGGCGCCCGACGCGCGTCAACCGCGCGGGTATGCCGATCCGATTCGGGCCGCAAAGGCATGTCGTGTCGCTTCAGGGGCGGCCGGGCACACGGAAGAGGACGATGGACGTTCAGGAAACGTCGGGACCGTAGGCGGGAGCGACCATACCGCCGACCATGCCACTGCCGGCCTCGGCAAGGGTGCGCGAGCGGCGGGCGGTTTCACCCTCGACCACCCGATAGGCGGTGCGATCGGCCAGAAGCGCCGTCAGCACGGCGTGGTTGAGCTTGTGGCCGCCGCGAACCGAGCGGAAGGCACCGAGCAACGGCAGGCCCGCAAGCGCGAGGTCACCGATCACATCGAGTACCTTGTGGCGGACGCATTCATCGCTGTAACGCAGGCCCTCGGTGTTGAGCAGGCGGTCATCGTCGAACACCACCGAATTCTCGAAGGAGGCGCCAAGCGCGAAACCGGCGCTCCACAGGCGGGCGACGTCACTGACGCAGCCAAAGGTCCGGGCGCGGGAGATCTCGCGGCGGAAACATTCCGCGCTGAGATCGAGAATGTAGCTTTGCCGGCCGATCACGGGATTGGCGAAATCGATTTCGACCTCGGCACGGAAGCCGCCGGCATGCGGCCGCAGTTCGCCAAAGGAATCGCCGATCGCGACCTGCACCGGCTTCACCACCTGGATGAAACGGCGCGCCGCCGACTGGGAGACGATGCCGGCCTGATCGATCGCGGCGACGAAAGCCGCCGCGCTGCCGTCCATGATCGGAACTTCGGGGCCGTCGACTTCGATGGTGGCGTTGTCGACACCCATGCCGCGCAATGCGGCCAGCACGTGCTCAGCGGTGGAAACCAGCGGTCCCTCACGGTCGCCGAGAACGGTGGCAAATTCGGTGGCGATCACGGACTCGGCGACGGCGCAAACCTCACGGTCGCTGCCTTCAAGGCCGGTGCGGACAAAAATAAAACCCGCATCCATGGATGCAGGTCCAATCGTCAGATTAACCGGCAGTCCGGAATGGACACCGACACCCGTCACGGTAGCTTGCGAACGCAGCGTTGTCTGCCGGCCGAATTTCATACAGAAGTGCCCACACTGACTTACCGCGAGACCAAACCGGCTCCCCTATGATGCCGGTCCGACTCAGTGGTTCCCCAAGTCACGGTCGAGAATAGTCGTCGCCTTAATGCACGCCAACTCACGCTTTTTTACCGATTGTTACCCTATCTCTGCCGTATTCGCGCCAAAGCCCGACCCCAATCGGCCTTCCGAAAAGCTGTGTCAAACGTGCGTCACGCCTATGCTAGCACACATGCTTAACATTTTAATTTCAATGGCTTGAGCTGATACCGGGGCTGACGCGGCCCCGCAAATCAAAAGGGCCCCGGCGGTGAGACCGGGGCCCTTCGGCGTCGTCAAGATTGTAACAAACTTCAGTTCACCTGCCGGCGGAGGAAAGCCGGAATATCAAGATGGTCATCGCCCTGTGGCGCGGCGGCCACAGGTGCCGGCCGGCCGTGGATGTCCAACCCATGAGGCGCCTGGCGCGGGGCATACTCGGATACCGGAGAGCGATTCGCCATTTGCTCCGCGACGGACCGCTGAGGCTTGCGGTCGGGCAGCGGCGGCATGGCCGGCATCGCCGGTCCTGACGTACGTGCCGCGATCGGTGGCTCGCTTTCGTCATCGCGGCGGCCGAGGCCGACATTGGCCAGACGCTGCAACAGCGACATCCGGCTTTTCTGCGGATGATCGTCCTCGGCTTCGCCGCGGGCCTGGCGGATTTCGTTCTGGGCCGGCATCGGCAGCTCCTCGAACTTCGGCATCCGCGGCGGACGCAGCGGCGCACGCTCGGCCGCCTGCGGGATGAAGGTTTCCGGCGGCGCCGGTTCAGGTGCCGGCGCCACGGCTACTTCCGGATCGGGGAACAGCGTCGGCTTCTGGGCGATCGGGCGCACCGTGACATCGCCATAGGCGGCCGGTTGCAACGGGGCCGGCGCAGGCGGCGCTTCGGGCGCAACGGCTGCCGCAATCGCCGCCAGGGCCGCGCGCTCGACCGTATTACCGGGCCGCTGCGGCGCGACAGGCGCCGGCTGGGCCACATGCGAACCTTCGAGCTTCTGGGCGCGTTCGGCGAGCCGCGCATTGTCGGCACGAAGCCGCGCGGTCAGCTCCGCCAGGCGCGAATCGCCAGGCGAATTCGCGTTCGAGTTCGAGGTGCTGACAGCCGGAGCGGGAACAGAAGCCGGCGAGTTGCCGGTGCTGCGGGAGATTGCCGCCTGTTCGATGCCGGTGGCGACCACCGAGACGCGGATGATGCCGTCGAGCGTCTCGTCGAAGGTGGCGCCGACGATGATATTGGCGTCCTGGTCGACCTCCTCGCGAATCCGCGTGGCGGCTTCGTCGACCTCGAACAGCGTGAGGTCGCGACCGCCGGTGATCGAGATCAAGAGGCCGCGGGCGCCCTTCATCGAGGAATCGTCGATCAGGGGGTTGGCGATTGCAGCTTCGGCAGCCGTCAGCGCGCGCTTGTCGCCGGTGGCTTCGCCGGTACCCATCATCGCCTTGCCCATCTCACGCATCACGGCGCGGACGTCGGCGAAGTCGAGATTGATGAGGCCTTCCTTCACCATCAGGTCGGTGATGCAGGCGACGCCCGAATAGAGCACCTGGTCGGCCATCGCGAAGGCGTCGGCGAAGGTGGTCTTTTCGTTGGCGACGCGGAACAGGTTCTGGTTCGGAATGATCAGCAGCGTGTCGACCACCTTGTGAAGCTCGGTGATGCCGGCTTCTGCCGTGCGCATGCGGCGCTGGCCCTCGAAGTGGAACGGCTTCGTCACGACGCCGACGGTCAGGATGCCGAGATCACGCGCGATCTTGGCGATGACGGGCGCGGCTCCGGTTCCGGTGCCGCCGCCCATGCCGGCGGTGACGAACACCATGTTGACGCCGGAGATATGATCGCGGATTTCGTCGATCACCTCTTGCGCTGCGGCTGCACCGACGTCGGGCTGTGAACCGGCGCCCAGGCCCTGCGTGACCTGCGTGCCCATCTGGATGATGCGCTGCGCCTTCGACATCGTCAGCGCCTGGGCATCGGTGTTGGCGACGACGAAGTCGACCCCCTGAAGCCCTGCGGTGATCATGTTGTTGACGGCATTGCCGCCGGCGCCACCGACGCCGAAAACGGTGATCCGGGGCTTCAACTCATGAATGTCGGGAGGAGTAATATTGATGGGTGCCATGGTTGCCTCTCGGTCACGCGCGCGTGGGTTCGCCCCGGCCTATGGCCGCGGGTGTTGGTGAAATTAAGTCGTTGCGGAAAAGATTCATCAGAAGCCCTCGCGAAGCCATCGTCCGACTTTTCCAAAATAGCCGTCGGTCCCCGTCCTGAGCTGCCGCGTATGCCGCGGTTCGACATGTTCAAGGTGAGCGAATTGCGGGTAGACCAAGAGGCCGCCGGGCACCGCAAAGGACGCGCTCTTCGCTTCATTGGGCAGGCGGCTGAAGCCGAGCGGACGGCCGATCCGTACCGGCCGGTTGAGGATCCGGGTAGCAAGCTCCAGCGTGCCGGTGAGCTGGCAGGCGCCACCGCTCAAAACCACACGGGCTTTCGGCTCCGCCGCAAAGGGAGAATCCGCAAGCCGGTCCCTGACCATCTCAAAAATCTCCTCGGCACGGTGCCGGACAATATTCGCGATCGTGGCGCGTGACACGACCTGCGGAACGTCCAGCTCGTCGTCGCCGGCAGACGGCACGGACATAAACTCGTGTGCGTCTGACCCGCCGGTCAGCACCGTGCCATATAACGTCTTGATTCGCTCGGCATCCGCAATGCAGGCCGAGACCCCCCGCGCAAGATCCATGGTGATGTGGTGCCCGCCGAGCGCGAACCCCGATGCATGAACGAACCGGCCCCCGGAATAAGTCGCGATCGTGGTGGTCCCCGCCCCCATTTCGACCACGGCGGCGCCAAGATCGGCCTCGTCGTCGGTCAGGACCGCCAGGCCGGCCACATAGGGGCTTGCCGCCATCGCCTCGACATTGAGATGGCAGCGTTCGACCACCAGCATCAGATTCTTGACCACGGTCGTATCGGCCGTGACGACGTTCATATCGACGCCAAACTGCCGGGCCATCATGCCCTTGGGATCGCGGACGCCCTTGACGCCATCGATCGAATAGCCGGTCGGCAGCGCGTGCAGCACGGTACGGCCCTCGCCGGTCGCATGGTGCATGCCGGCCGAGGTGACGCGCGCGACATCGGCCGAGGTCACGGCGCCGCCCTTGATGTCGGCGGCCGCCTCGATCAGTTGCGCCTGCAACCGGCCGGCCGACACCGACAACAACACCGATTCGACCCGGACCTTGGCCATGTCCTCGGCAAGCGAGACCGCCTGGCGGACCGCCTGCTCGCATTCGACGAGATCGACCACCGCGCCGGCCTTGACCCCCTTCGATCGGATCTGGCTATAGCCGATCAATTCGACCGCATGGGTGCGGCCGCGCAAGGCCTCGTTCGGCGGGCAAGGCTTCAGCCGCGCGATCATGCAGGCGATCTTGCTGGTGCCGATGTCGAGCGAGGCCACCAGCGCCGTGCGCTTATGCGGCATCGGACGCGTCTTCGGCGCTTGCTTTGGATCGAAGCCGCTCATGCGTCGCCGACCTTTTTCTTCGGGTCTTTTTTCTTCAGCGCTTCTTCGCGGGCCTTGGCCGCATCGTCGGACAGTTGCACCGCGAGGCGGTCCGGCAATCTGAGGTCGATGGCGACAATGTCCTTGGCAAACAGGTGTTCGTCCTTGTCGAGATTGCTCAAGGTCGCAAGCGCGTTGCCGACGTCGTTTTCCGGCAAGCGGATGTCGAGGCCGTCATTGAGGCGCAGGTTCCAGCGCCGTTCGCCGACGAAGGTCACAGCCTTGGTCACGGAACTGACCTGCGGATAGCGCGAAAGCAGCGCGAGAAAATCCCGGGCGCGGGTTTCGGCGCCCTTGCCCACCACCAGCGGCAATTTAAGGAAGGCCGGCGAGACATAGTCCTGCAACACGGCGCCATCGTCCGAAATCACCGACAGCCGGCCGTTTTGCTGCCAGAGCGCGAACGCCGACCGTTCGACGATATCGATGCGCAACTGGCCGGGGTAAAGCTTCAGCACGGTGGCTTCGCTGATCCAGGGATTGGCTTTCAGCTTCTCGCGCACTGCGGATGCATCGAGGAACAACAGCGAGGAGTGGCCATTGACGCCGCCGATCGCGAGCACCTCGTCCTGGGTCAATTGCTTGCGGCCGTTGATGGCGACGGAGGTGATGCGAAACCCGGCCGAATTGGCCAGCGCGTTGCGCGCCTCGCTTACGGACGCGACGAATTGTTCGAGATGGCCGCCCTTGACGATGCCGAGGCCAGTGCTCGCGACCAGCAGCAGCAGGGTGGCAGCCAGGCCCGCACGGCGGGGCCAACGGCGCTCCACAAAGGCGATCAGGCCGGACGGCCGTTCGTTGCGCGTGAGCCGGCGCGCTCTGGCGGGAGACGGAGCAAGACCGAGACGCTCGCGCAGCAGCACGGCCGCGCCGATGACGGCGGCTCGTATCAGACCCATCTGTTGCCTCGGCGATCGCGGCGACCGGGCGAGACGTCCTCCACCATCCATTACTCGAGCTCGTTAACTGATGTGCCCGCAAGGAATTGCGGCGCGAGCGCATACGCGCCGCCAGCGTTAACCTTCGGACTTCCTGGTAAACAAAGGGTAAATATGGTCGGCGCAGGACCGGATTTGATGTGCCCGGAGAAGGATTTGGCCGGTAACGTTAGGAATTTGGTAATGCTTGAAGGGTTCCGGTCGAACGCAGCCTTAGTGCCTCGTTCCGCCGCAGACCTACCCCCGCGCCCGCCGTTCGGCGATGGCGATTTGGCCTTTGAGGAAATCGACGAAATCGATGCCTTTCGCCTTCAATTCCTTCGGATAAAGCGAAGCCTTGGTCAGACCCGGCAAGGTATTGGTCTCGAGATAAACCGGCCCCTTGTCCGAGACGATGAAGTCGGTGCGCGAATAACCACCACACGACAAAGCCAGGTGAGCCCGCACGGCCATGTCCATGATCCTGGCGCTGATCTCGGGCGCGAAGCGGCCGGGGCAGATTTCCTGGGTCGCTTTCGCCAGATATTTCGCGCGGTAGTCGAAGCCGAGGCCGCCCTCGGCCGGAATGATCTCGATCGGCGGCAGCGCGATCACCGAGCCATCGGCCTGTTCCAGCACGCCGCAGGTCGATTCGGTGCCCGCGATAAACGGCTCGATGACGTATTCCTCGGTTCGCGCGGCGTTGCGGACGGCGACGATATCCTGCTTTGAATTAACGAAGATCAGCCCATAGCTCGAACCGTCGCGCGCGGGTTTGGCAATCAGTTTGCCGTGCTCGGCAAAGGCGGCCTCGATATGGGAAAGCGCGATACCCACTGCCGAATGGACGCCGGCAATCGCCGCAAAGCGCTTGGCCGCGACCTTGTCGAAGGCGAGATTTGACGACGCCGAGCCCGAACCGGTGAATGCGAGCCCGCGCATCTCGCACATCGCCTGCAACTCGCCATTCTCGGCGCGGCCGCCGTGTAATCCCAGTACCAGCAGCCGATCGTCGGCTTTGGCCCGATCCATCGCCTGCTCGATCGAGCTGCCGACGCGCGCACCATCCGGCTTGAACGGATCCTCGAACGGGCGCGCGTGGGCGAGCAGCGCCTTGCCGCCGGTCTCGTGCACGGCGTCATCGGCACCCCAGAACCACAGATCGGCGTCGGGCAGCGCGCTATGCAGCGCTTGCGCCGTCGCTACCGAGACCAGGCGCTCTTTGTTGGTGCCGCCGAAAAGAATGGTGATCCGCATTAGCTTCGCTCGAACTCCGATCCGCTTGATTTCCCAGTGTAGCTCGATTCCCGAATTTTCCTTCACCCGCGTGCGAACGGTCTCGCCAAGGGTTTCGATATCGGCTGCCGTCGCCTCGCCGGTATTGATGAGGAAATTGCAGTGCATTTCGGAGACCTGCGCGCCGCCGACGCGCAGACCCCGACAGCCGGCCGCATCGATCAATTTCCACGCGCTGTTGCCCGGCGGGTTCTTGAAGGTCGAGCCGCCGGTTTTTTCGCGGATCGGTTGCGCCGCCTCGCGATGGGCCTGGACTTCGTTCATGCGCACGCGGATCGCCTCCGCCGTCGCAGGTCTACCCTGAAAGCGGGCCGAGGTGAAAATGATGGAGGGATCGACGCCGGATTGGCGATAGACGAATTTCATCTCCGCATTGCTGAAGACGTGCTTCTTGCCGTCACGGCTGACGCCGGACGCTTCACGCAGGACGTCCTTGGTCTCCGCGCCATTGGCGCCGGCATTCATGCGCAGCGCGCCGCCGATGGTGCCGGGAATCCCGAAGAGGAATTCGAGCCCTCCAAGATTGGCCGCAGCCGCCGTTTCCGCCACGCGTTTGTCGAGCGCGGCTGCACCCGCGCTCACGATCTCGCCTTGCACGCTGGCTTCACCGAAGCCGCGCGGGGCGAGGCGAATGACCACGCCCGGCAAGCCGCCGTCGCGTACGATCAAATTGGAGCCGACGCCGACGACCGTGACCGCGAACTCCGCGGGAAGGTAGCTGAGGAAATATGCAAGATCGTCCTCATCCGCTGGCGTGAACAGCATTTGCGCCGGGCCGCCGACGCGAAACCAGGTCAATTCAGCGAGTGACTGGTTCGCCGTCAACCGCCCGCGCAACTCGGGCATCGCGGCTTTGAGCTCGGGCGTGATGTCGGGGAAGGTCATGCGCGCGCACTTTCTCCGTTCCCTCCCCCCTTGTGGGGGAGGGTTAGGGAGGGGGGTAAGTCGCAGGCGCCGGTGTGCGTGATACCCCCCTCTCCACCTCTCCCCCACAAGGGGGGAGAGAGCAGAACGGTGCCAGCCGCAAGAACCTTGCTCATTGTGGAGGTAATCACCCCAGCGCCTTCAATTCGCCCGGCAACGCGTAAGCCCATTGCGTGATGTTGCCGGCGCCGAGGCAAACGACGAGATCGCCTTTGCCGGCGTGCTCCTTGACGATCCCGGCGAGCGCGGCCGCGTTCGGCAGCGGGATCACCTCGCGATGACCGTGGGCGCGCAGGCCGAGCACGAAATGATCGCGGTCGATGCCTTCGATCGGCGCTTCGCCCGCTGGATAAACCTCGGCGACAACCACCGCGTCGGCATCGTTGAAGCAGGTGCAGAATTCCTCGAACAGCGATTGCAGCCGGGTGAAGCGATGCGGCTGCACCACGGCAATCACCTTTCCGTTGGTCGACTCGCGCGCGGCCCTGAGCACGGCCGCGATCTCGACCGGATGGTGGCCGTAGTCGTCGATCACCGTAACGCCGTTAGTTTCGCCGGTTTTGGTGAAGCGCCGTTTCACGCCGCCGAAAGCGGCCAGCGCTTTACGGATGACATCGTCGGAGAGCCCGAGCTCGTGCGCGACCGCGATCGCCGCGGTGGCATTGAGCGCGTTGTGCCGTCCCGGCATCGGCAGGTGAATATCGGCGATCTCGTGCGTCGCATCGGTCTTGCGGTCGCGGAACACGACCTTGAAGCTCGATCCGCCGCCCGTCGCGGTGAGATCGACGAGCCGCGCATCGGCTTGCGGGTTTTCGCCGTAGGTGATGATGCGCCGGTCCTCGATCTTGCCGACCAGCGTCTGCACCACGGCATGGTCGATGCACATCACGGCGAAGCCGTAGAAAGGCACGTTCTCGATGAAATTCCGGAAGGCGTCCTGAATCGCGTCGAACGTCTTGAAGTGATCGAGATGTTCGGGATCGATATTGGTGACGATCACGACATCCGCCGGCAATTTCAGGAACGTGCCGTCGCTCTCATCCGCCTCGACGACCATCCAGTCGCCGGCGCCGAGGCGTGCATTGGAGCCATACGCATTGATGATGCCGCCATTGATCACGGTGGGATCGATGCCGCCGGAATCGAGCAGCGTTGCGACCATCGTCGTCGTGGTGGTCTTGCCGTGGGTTCCGGCAATCGCGACGCAGCTTTTCAGCCGCATCAGTTCGGCGAGCATTTCGGCGCGCCGCACCACCGGAATGCGACCCGCGCGCGCCGCCATCAATTCGGGATTGTCGCGCTTGATCGCGGTCGAGACCACGACGACGTCGGCACCCGCGACGTTCTCGGCCTGGTGACCGATCGCGATCTTGATGCCCTTCTCGCGCAGCCGCACAACATTGGCGCTTTCGGAAGCATCTGAGCCCTGCACGGTGTAGCCGAGATTGCACAGCACCTCGGCGATGCCGCTCATCCCGATACCGCCTATCCCGACGAAGTGAATGGGTCCGATCTCGCGCGGCAGTCTCATGGTGCTTCCCTAGACCTCAAGGATTGGCGAGGCGCAAATCAGCCGCGCTCCCACTGGATGCCTCGCTTTCGCGTGGCATGACAAGGGGGCATTTTGGCTGTGGCCGCCTAAATTCCAGCGACTTTCACCACCAGATCGGCCAGCCGTTCGGCCGCGTCGAGCCGGCCGACTTGCCGCGCAGCCTCCGCCATGCTTGCGAGTTTTGCGGGCCCGGCGGCGAGCGCGGAAATTTCCGCTGCGAGGCGATCCGGCGTGAATTCGCTCTGCACGATCCGCAAGCCGCCGCCCGCTTCCGACAGCACGCCGGCATTGGCGAACTGGTCCTGATCGATCGCGCCGGGTAGCGGCACCAGAATAGATGGTCGGCCGATCGCGGCGAGTTCAGCCACGGTTCCAGCGCCAGAGCGCGAGACGACGAGATGATTGGCCGCAAGCCGCGCCGGCAAGTCAGTGAAAAACGGCGCGAGCTCGGCATTGATCCTGAGCCGGTCATAGACCGCGCGCACCCGCGCCATGTCTTCTTCGCGCACCTGCTGGGTCAGCACCAGCCGGCCCCACAGTGAAGGATCGAGTTTCTCGATGGCGGGCGGCACGATGTCGGCCATCACGCGCGCGCCCTGGCTGCCGCCGGTCACCAGCAGCCGAAACGGTCCGCTCGTCTCCGGCGCGGCGTACTTTACGGCCGAAGCAGCCAGGATCGCGGGGCGCATCGGCGTTCCGACAGTCGTGGTTTTCGAGGCGAGTTCTGGATCGCGGTCGAGCACCCCGGGCAGCGAAGTGGCGATCGCGCTGACACGGCCTGCGAGAAAACGGTTGGCGCGGCCGAGCACGGCATTGGCGTCGTGGATGACGCCGGGAATGCCGAGCAGCCGCGCGGCGATCAGCGGCGGCAGCGTCGGATAGCCGCCGAAACCGACGACTGCTGCGGGCTTGAGTTTGCGCAACAGATGCACCGCGACCGCCATGCCCGCGGCCAGCATGACGCCGGTCCGAGCCAGCGAGAGCGGATTGCGGCTGCGCACGGTTTCGCTCGGCACCACGTCGATGGTGTCGCGCGAGAACAGTCCGGAGTAGCGCAGCGCGCGCGCGTCGGTCGCGAGCCGAACGCGCAAGCCACGTTTCATCAATTCCACGCCGAGCGCCTCGGCCGGGAACAGATGTCCGCCGGTGCCGCCCGCAGCGAGCAGGATGAGGGGTTTTTGCTCCATGGCCGCCTCTTTACAGCCAAAGCATTGCTATGGCGAGGAGCGATAAGCTCTACGCGTAGCCTTCATGCTCTACGCGTAGCCTTGCGCCGTGGCGCCGGCATTCATCGATTCCTGTTCGGTGCGCGGCCGCTGCCGGGTCAGCGCCAGCATCATGCCGACGCCGTAAGCCAGCGACACCATCGAGGAACCGCCGTACGAGATGAATGGCAGCGTCATGCCCTTGGCCGGGATCAATTGCAGATTGACCGACATGTTGATCGCCGCCTGCACGCCGAACAGGATCGCAAGGCCCGAAGCCGCAAAGCGCGCGAACATGTCTTCGCTGGCATAGGCCCGCGATAGCGCCCGGATCACCACGAAGGCAAACAGCGCGAGCAGCACCAGGCACAGGATGATTCCGAATTCCTCCGCCGCCACCGCGAACACGAAATCGGTGTGGCTATCCGGCAAACTTCGTTTGGCGATGCCCTCGCCCGGCCCGAGCCCGAACCAGCCGCCGTTGCTGAAGGCTTCCATCGCGGTGTCGACCTGGAAGGTGTCGCCGGAGGCCGGATTCATGAAGCGCTTGATGCGGCCGGCCACATGCGGCACGAACAGATAGGCGGTGAACAGCCCGACGCCCGCCGCGCCCGCCAGTCCCATCACCCAGATCATGCGCATGCCGGCGATGAAAAACAGCGCGCCCCACACCATCAGGATCAGCATGGTCTGGCCGAAGTCAGGCTCCGCAACCAAGAGCGAGACCAGCATCAACAACAGCACCAGCGCCATCGAGGTCGCGGGCATTTCCGGCTTCCGGGTCGATTCCGCAAACAGCCAGGCGGCAAGCACCACGAAGGCCGGCTTGGCGGATTCCGAGGCCTGGATGTTGACCCCGATCAGGGTGATCCAGCGTCGCGATCCCTTGACCTCCGGCCCGATCAGCAACGTGGCCACGATCAGGGCAATGCTGACGGCAAAAATCACCAGCGCCGAGCGGCGGATCTGCCGCGGCGACAGGAACGAGACGCCGATCAGCACGAATAGCGACGGCAGCAGAAACACCACGTGATGATTGAAGAAGTGAAAGGGATCGAGCCCGATCCGGGTCGCGACCTGCGGACTCGCGGCCAGCGACAGGATCACGCCCGCAAGAATCAGCGCAATGATCGCCGCCAGTTGCAGGCGATCGACCGTCCACCACCAGTCGCTGAAGGGATTTCGCTGTTCACGGGAGAGCATCGGCGTTCCCTTGGAAAGAGACCCGCCCATTGGTCGCCGATGATGGTTCCGAAGAGGTTAATGGGATGGCGATGTTTTGACCCTTGCTAAGTCTCGTGCCCCGGATGCAGCGCAACGCGCAAATCAAGCTCCAAGGAATTTATGAAAGCATGGGCGGCGCGGAGCGCTGCTGTTCCGGGGCCAATATTGACAACGGAATTTGGGAGGTCCCGCTCATCTGCGTGGCAAGAGCACGGACATGCCGCGCAAGCGTCCGGGACACGTAAGATCCGCTCACACCACGGGCTTGACGCCCGGCAGCGCCTGTACCAGATCGCGAAACTTCGATCCGCGGATTTCGAAATTGCGGTACTGGTCGAACGACGCGCAGGCCGGCGACAGCAGCACCACGGCCTCCTTCAATCCCGAGGCCTCGGCGTCGCGCGCCGCGTGTTCGACCGCGACATCGAGCGTCTGCGACATCTCGTGCGGCACGCCTGTGCCGAGCGTGCCGGCGAACTCCGACGCGGCTTCGCCGATCAGATAGGCTTTGCGGATACGCGGGAAATATTCGGCAAGGCTCGTGATGCCGCCCGCTTTGGGTTTGCCGCCCGCGATCCAGAAAATATCCGCGAAGGACGACAGCGCATGCGCGGTAGCGTCGGCATTGGTGCCCTTGGAGTCGTTGACGAACAGAACGTTGTCGCGGCGGCCGACCTGCTCCATCCGGTGCGCAAGGCCAGGGAAACTGCGCAAACCCTTTTGCAGCACGTCGGTCGAGACGCCGAGCGCGAGCGCGCAAGCCGAGGCGCACGCCGCATTCTGCGCATTGTGCAGGCCGCGCAGCGAGCCGATGCCGCCGATCTTCGCTATCTCGCTACGCGCGCCGCCGGAGGCGCGCCAGATCGTCTCGTGATCGACAAAGACGCCGTCGGGCAGCGGATTTTTCACGGAGACACGCACCACGCGTTTTCCCGCCTGCTCGATCCGGTCGGCGCTCGCGCGACACCAGATATCGTCGACGCCGATAATCGCGGTGCCTTGCGGTTGAACACCGGCCACCAGGCGCTCCTTCACCGCGGCATAATGTTCGAGCGTGCCGTGGCGATCGATATGGTCTTCGCTGACATTGATGAGGATGCCGACGGTCGGATCGAGAGAAGGCGTCAAATCGATCTGGTAGGACGACATCTCGATCACATGCACGCGGCCCTTGCGCGGCGGCTCCAGCGACAGGATGGGGTAGCCGATATTGCCGCCCATCTGGGTGTCGTAACCGGCAAAGCGCATCAGATGCGCGATCAGCGCGGTGGTCGTCGATTTGCCGTTGGTGCCGGTGATGGCGACGAACGGCGCGTCGGGCGCATGGCGTTGCCGTTCGCGGCAGAACAACTCGATGTCGCCGATCACCTCGACGCCGGCCCGGCGCGCCATCAGCACGCTCCAATGCGGCGTGGGGTGGGTGAGCGGCGCACCCGGCGTCAGGATCAGCGCGGCAAAACCCGACCAGTCCACGTTGCGCAGGTCGGCGGTGACAAAGCCCGCTTTCGCTGCTTCCGCCAACCGTTCGACGCCGTCGTCGCCCGCGATCACTTCGGCGCCGCCGGCCTTCAGCGCATGACAGCTCGCCAGGCCCGAGCCGCCAAGGCCGAACACCGCGACCGTCTTGCCCGCAAAGGAAGTGACGGGGATCAAGCGATCACCGCAATTTCAGCGTCGAGAGGCCGGCGAGCGCCAGCATTACCGAGATGATCCAGAACCGGATCACGATCTGCGGCTCGGTCCAGCCCAGTTGTTCGAAGTGGTGATGGATCGGCGCCATCCTGAAGATGCGTTTTCCCGTGAGCTTGAAGGACGCGACCTGAACGATCACCGAGACCGCCTCCAGCACAAACAGGCCGCCGATCACGGCGAGCACGATCTCGTGCTTCACCGCGACCGCGATCGAGCCGATCATGCCGCCCAGCGCGAGCGAGCCAGTGTCGCCCATGAAGATCGAGGCCGGCGGCGCGTTGAACCACAGGAAGCCGAGGCCGGCGCCCAGCACCGCGCCGCAAATCACGGCGAGTTCACCGGTGCCGGCCACGTAATTGATTTGCAGATAATCCGAGAACACGGCGTTGCCGGTGAGATAGGAGATCATGCCGAAGCTCGCGGCGGCGATCATGACCGGCACGATCGCAAGGCCATCGAGGCCGTCGGTGAGATTGACCGCATTGCCGGCGCCGACAATGATGAAGGCACCAAATACCGCAAAGAACCAGCCGAGGTTCAGCGCCACGTCCTTGAAAAAGGGAATCACCAGCGAGGTCGAGAACGGTTCACGGCCGAGCCGCACCAGCGCAAAGCAGGCGGCGAGCGCAATGATCGCCTCCAGCAGCAGCCGGATGCGGCCGGCAAAACCGCTATGCGTCTGCTTGGTGACCTTCAGGTAGTCGTCATAGAAACCGACAATGCCGAAGCCGAGCGTCACCGCCAGCACGATCCAGACATAGGGATTGAGCGGGTTGGCCCACAGCACGGTGGAGACCACGAGCCCCGACAGGATCATCAGCCCGCCCATGGTCGGCGTGCCTTTTTTGGTAAGATGAGACTGCGGGCCGTCGGTGCGGATCGGCTGGCCCTTGCCCTGGCGCAGCCGCAAGTGGTCGATGATCCAGGGACCGAACAGAAACACGAACAGCGCGCCGGTCACCATCGCCCCGCCGGTGCGAAACGTGATGTAGCGGAACACGTTCAGAAAGCTGTGCAGGAAGGCAAGCGCCGGAACCGTGTTGGAAAGATCGATAAGCCAGTAGAACATCTAGTGGTCCGATTCTAACATTTGTATCCCTTCTCAGCAGGCACTTTTACAAATGTTAGAATCAAAGGACCACTAGCAAATATCGGTTTCTAGTGGAGCTTTGGATTTGACATTCGCCTTTCGAAGACGCGGCCAAGTGGGTAGCGAATGTCAAATCCGCTCCACTAGGTCCGCCTATACCGCAGCTTCGTCGAACGCGGCCTTGCCGGGAAAGCGCTTTTCGAGCGCGGTGACGATGGTTTTCATCTTGGAGCCGAACGAACCCTTGATCATGACGGCATCGCCGGAGCGAATCGCGGCGAGGACCTGCGCTTCGAGACCAGCCGCGTTATCGGCATAGCCGCCTCGTTTGCCCGTGGAAAGACCGTCCCAGAGGTTACGCATCAACGGGCCACAACAAAACACCAGATCGATATGATCGGCCTTGATCGCGTCATTCAGTCCGGCATGCAATTTGGCGCTGGTCGCCCCCAATTCGAGCATATCGCCCAATACCGCGATCCGCCGCCCATGCGGACCGATCCTGGCCTGGCCGAGGACGCTGATGGCCGCCGCCATCGACGCGGGGTTGGCGTTATAACTCTCGTCGATCAGGGTGACTTCGCCACCGGGCACCATGAGCGTCTGCCGGACACCGCGGCCAGCCGCCGGTACCAGCTGGGACAGCGACAGCGAGGCCAGCGCGAGATCGGCGCCCGCCAGGGAAGAGGCGGCGAGCACCGCGAGCGAATTCATCGCCATGTGACGTCCGGGCATGCCGAGCTTGTAGGTGACTTCGTGTCCGAGAATATTGGCGTGCACCGCCGAACAGGTCGCATGCAGCGAAATATCCAGCAGCCGGGCCTCGGCGCGCTTGTCGGCGCCAAAGGAGACGATGCGCGAAATCCCCAACTTTTTGGCCTGACGGCTGAGGCGGCCAAATTGCGAGTTGTCGTGGTTGAGCACCACGGCGCCATCGCTCTCGACGCCTTCGAAGATTTCGGCTTTGGCGTCCGCGATCGCCTCGATGCCGGAAAAGAATTCCAGATGCACCGGCTCGACGGTGGTGATGATGGCTACATGCGGCCGCACCATCTTCACCAGCGGGGTGATCTCGCCCGCATGGTTCATCCCGATCTCGAACACCGCAAACCGCGCGTCGGCCGGACAGCGTGCCAGCGACAACGGCACGCCCCAATGATTGTTGAACGAGGCCGCGGACGCGTGGGTCTGGCCCTGCGCGGAGAGCACATGCAGTAGCGCTTCCTTGGTCGAGGTCTTGCCGACCGAGCCCGTGACCGCGATCACCTGCGCCTGCAACCGGGCGCGCGACGCACGCGCCAGATCGACCAGCGCAGCCAGCACGTCATCGACCACGAGCAACGGCGCGTCGGATGCGAATTTATCGGCCTGCGCTTTTTCCACCACCGCGAGCGCGGCGCCGGCTTTCAGGGCCGCGGCGACAAAGTCATGACCGTCATGCACCGCGCCTTTGATCGCGAAATACGCTTCGCTCGGGGCAAGCGTACGGCTGTCGATCGAAAGGCCGGTGATGGTTTGCGGCAGCACGCCATTGGTCTCGGCGCGCATCGCCGCACGCATCGCATCCAACGTCCACAACGGCAATGCGCTCATGCCACCCTCTGCGCCAAAGCGGCAGCGACCGCATCGTGATCGCTGAACGGCAACACACGATCGCCAATGATCTGCCCGGTCTCGTGACCCTTGCCGGCGATCAGAAGCACATCGCCCTTCCGGAGGGCGGCGATGGCCTTGCCGATCGCTTCCGAGCGATCGCCGATTTCCCTCGCGCTCTTCGCGGCGGCAAGGATCGCCGCGCGGATCGTGGCTGGATCTTCGCTGCGCGGGTTGTCGTCGGTGATGATGACCTCGTCGGCATTCTCGGCAGCGATCGCGCCCATCAAGGGTCTTTTGCCAGCGTCGCGGTCGCCGCCCGCGCCAAACACGACGATGAGTTTTCCCGCCGCATATGGCCGCAAGGCTTGCAGCGCCTTCGCCAGCGCATCGGGCTTGTGCGCGTAATCGACGAAGATCGGTGCCCCCTGATATTCACCGACGCGTTCGAGCCGCCCCTTGGCGCCTTCGAGTTGTTCGAGCGCGGCAAAGACCTTGTCAGGATCGCTGCCGGTGCCGATCGCAAGGCCGGCCGCGACAACGGCGTTTTCGATCTGGAACTCGCCGACCAGCGGCAGGTGGACCGAATAACGACGCCCACGATGGATCAGCTCAAGCCGCTGGGTAAAGCCGTCGATGGCGGTGGCCGCCACCGCAATCCCCTCGCCTGCGCCGTCGCCGTTGTGGCCGACCGTGATGGTCCGCAGCTTGCGTTGCCGCGCCACCTCGATCACATCAGCCGAGTGGTCGTGATCGGCCGAGATCACGGCCGCGCCGCCATCCACCACAAGATCGCGGAACAGCCGAAGTTTCGCGGCGAGGTAATGCGCGACGTCCGGATGGTAATCCATGTGGTCGCGCGTGAGGTTGGTGAAAGCCCCCGCATTCACCCGCACGCCGTCGAGCCGGTATTGATCGAGCCCATGCGAGGAGGCTTCGAACGCCAGATGGGTGACGCCCTCGCGCGCGATCTCGTCGAGTTGACGGTGCAGTGCGATCGGATCGGGCGTGGTCAGGGAGCCATAGACCGTTCGCTTCGGCGACACCAGGCCGATGGTACCGATGCTCGCGGCTTCAAATCCGAAGTGCTGCCAGATCTGGCGCGTGAAGGCGGCAACCGAGGTCTTGCCGCTGGTGCCGGTGACGGCGGCGATCGTGGACGGCTGACGGGGAAAGAATTTCGCGGCTGCCAGCGCCAGCGCGCGGCGCGCATTGAGCGTCGTCACAAACGGTACGCGGCAGCCGTCCGGTGGCGGATGATCGCCCGCGATCGCAACCGCGCCGGCGGCAATCGCGGCTTCGATGAAGCGCGTACCATCGGTTTTGGCGCCGGCGAGCGCAAAGAACAGATCGCCCGGTTTCACGGCGCGGCTGTCGACGGAAAGACCAGCAATTTCCGCGGCCTGCGCCTGCGGGTCCATCGTGGCATCTTCGCTGAAGAGGTCGCGGAGCTTCATGCTTTCCAGTGTCCTGGAACCCCGTTTTCCGAATCTTTTACGAAACGGTACGAAGGCTACGCCTTACTGGGTTGTCCTCGATGCCGCAAGAATAAGGCGGTCGGACGGCGGCAGGTCGAAACGCGGTTCGACGCCTAAAAGCGGGGCAATCCGGGTGATCACGTTGCCGGCGGTCGGCACCGCGTTCCAGCCCGAGGTGATAAAACCGTATGTCTCCTTCAGCGGCTGCGGCTCGTCCAGCATGATCAGGAGTTGGTAGCGCGGCTTGTCGGCCGGAAGCACCGCGGTAAAGGCCGTCAGCACGCGCTTCTTGGCGTAGCGGCCGTTGATGACCTTCTCGGCCGTGCCGGTCTTGCCGCCGATGTAATAGCCCTTGACGTCGGCCTTGCGCGCGGTGCCGATCTCGGCGTTGAGGCGCATCAGGAACCGCATCTTCTCCGAGGTCTCGGGTCGGATCACCCGCTTGGCGACTTCCATCGCCTCCTGCTCGTTGCGCTTGAGGAAGGTCGGCGGAATGAGATAGCCGCCGTTGACCAGCGCACTGACGCCCATCACCGCTTGCAGCGGCGCCACCGCCATGCCGTGGCCGAAGGCGATCGTGATGGTGTTCAGATCGCTCCAGTGATGCGGCACGATCGGCGAAGCGCTCTCCGGCAATTCGGTGCGCAGCCGATCGAGCTGGCCCATCTTGCGCAGGAACGCCTTGTGCGCTTCCACGCCTTGCGAAAGCGCGATCCGCGCCGCGCCGACATTGGAGGAGAAGGTGAAGACCTCCTTCATGTTGAGGAAGCGGCCCTTCGGCTCGTCGTCATGGATCGTGAATTTGCCATAGTGCAGCGGTCCGCGGGCATCCCACAGCGAATCGAGGTTGTACTTGCCGGTATCGAGCGCCATCGCCAGCGTGAACGCCTTGAAGGTCGAGCCCATCTCGTAGACGCCCGTGGTCAGGCGATTGATGCGATCGGGATCGTGCGCTTCTTTCGGATTGTTCGGATCGAAATCCGGCACCGAGACCATGGCCACGACTTCGCCGGTCCTGACGTTGGTGACGAGGCCGGAAGCCGCCTTGGCGTGGAATTTTTCCTTGGCCTTGAGCAATTCGTCACGCAACGCATGCTCGACCCGCAGGTCGACCGACAATTCGATCGGACGCTGCAACCGGTCGGTGGCAAAGCCGGCGCGATGCAGATCGGCAAGGCCGTTGTTGTCGAGCCACTTCTCCATCCCGGCGATGCCCTGATTGTCGATGTTGACGAGGCCGATCAGGTGCGCAACCTCGTTGCCGGTCGGATAGACGCGCTTGTTCTCGCGCAGAAAGCCGATGCCGGGAATGCCGAGACGGTGAATTTCCTGCTGCTGTTGCGGGGTGATTTCGCGCTTGAGCCAGACGAAGCCTTTGCGGCCGGACAGGCGATCGCGCACCTCGCCGGTATCGAGATCAGGCAGGGTTGCGGTCAGAAGTTCGATCGCCTCGTCCTTGTCGATGATGCGGCGCGGCTCGCCGAACAAGCTCGGCGCCTTGACGTCGGTGGCGAGAATTTCGCCGTTGCGGTCGATGATGTCGGGCCGGGCGGTCGCAATCGCGTCCTGACTTCCGCCGCGGCGCGCACTGTGGCTGTCGGTGCCGGTCGCAAACATCACGAGCCGGCCGCCGATCACCACATAGATCGCGACAAAGGCCAGCATCACGAAGCCGACGCGGGCGCGCGCTTTCGCTGCGCGATCGACGTTACGCCCGTAAAGCAGGCTGCGGACCAGCCGCGCCCGCCAGGATTCCTGCGGACGAGAAAGCGCTCGCGCGGAAGACAGCCGATCGGTCATCGCTGGCCCTCCGGCGGTGGGATCGACCCGGTCGTGGTTGGCGCGTCAACCGTCGCCTCGATGGTCTCGAGCATCGACCCGATCGGGTCAGGGTCGCCCGGCCTGACCAGGCTCGGCGGCCGGTCGGGCAGGTTTTTCAAGGAGTCATATTGATTGGCGTTCAGCGGCTTGAGCGGCAGGTGGCGCTCGACCAGGCCTTGAAGCCGCAACGGCGAGTCGAGCTTGGCCCATTCGGCACGCAGCACCGCGATCGCGTCACGCTGCTCGCGGATTTCGGCGCGCAGCCGCAGCACGCGTTCGGTGCGCTCGGTCAATTCCATTTTGATCCGGTAGACATAGGCAGCCGCGAATACCAGAACGCCGATCACGAGGAGATGGAGGATGCGCATGCCGCTAGCCCCTCCTCATCACGGTATCGAGGGTGGGCCATCCCGGTAAGCCGCCGGCCGCATGGGACGGTGCATCGGTACGTTCGGCGGCGCGCAGCTTGGCGGAGCGCGCGCGCGGATTGGCGGAAACCTCATCCGCTTGTGCCGTCACCGGCCGCTTGGTGAGGATGGTGAAGCTCGGCGGACTTTGCGCCGCCTCGGGGTGATGCCGCGAGCCGCCGCCTGCCCTGGCGCGCTCGTTGAAGAAATTCTTGACGATGCGGTCTTCCAGCGAATGAAACGACACCACGACCAGCCGGCCGCCGGGCTTGAGCACCTGTTCGGCGGCGGAAAGCGCCAGATGCAGCTCGTCGAGCTCGCCATTGACGAAAATCCGCAAGCCCTGGAACGTCCGCGTGGCCGGGTGAATGTCGCCCGGCTTGCCACGCACGATCTTGCCGACGAGATCGGCCAGCGCACGCGTCGAGCTGATCGGTTCCTGCTTGCGGGCGGCGACGATGGCCCGCGCAATGCTGCGCGAGTGACGCTCTTCGCCGAAAATATAGATGATGTTGGCGAGGTCAGCCTCGGACGCCGTGGCGATCACGTCCGCCGCGGTCGGCCCCTCCTGCCCCATTCGCATGTCGAGCGGACCGTCAGCGCGAAACGAAAAGCCGCGGCCGGCCTCGTCGAGCTGCATCGAGGACACGCCGATATCCATGACGACGCCATCGACCGAGGTTAGCCCTTGCGCGCGGCAGACTTCCGCGAGGTTGGAGAAGCGGTCTTCGATCAAGGTGAGACGGCCGTTTGAGTGGTCGACCAGTTCGAAACCGCCCAATATCGCGGTGCGGTCGCGGTCAATGCCGATGACCCGCGTCTGCGGGGTTTCGAGGATGGCCCGGCTATAGCCGCCGGCGCCGAAGGTCGCATCGACATAAGTTCCGCCTTCGCGCGGCTGCAACGAGGCGAGCACCTCACGGCCAAGCACCGGGATATGCCGCGAACGCGCCGCCGGCTCGATCATGCCGGCTCTCCCGGTGAAGACGGAAGAACGATGCGGAACTTGGACGCGAAGAGGTCCATGGCGCCCCAACAATGAACTTTTTGCCAGCCGTGCAGGGTTTGCCGGCCTGCCGACCGACAGGATTCGTTGCTCACGGCGCCGGGCTCGCGCCCGGCATGGCGTCCTCGCTTGCGAAGCCTGGATTCGAAAGGACACGTCAAACCTATGCTTCCCGCGCACCCTCCGCCGCCGGAGGCTTCCGATCCGACCCCGAAGCGCACCTCCTATGCAGAAACCCAAAGCCGGCGGTGCCAGCCGGTCCGAAACCGGGCGCAGCTCTTCACCACTTAGTAACGACAGGTAGCGTTAAGAAAGCGTTGACGCGCAGCGGTTGGATCGATCACCGCCGCAGCACGACCTCGCCGGCGGAGTTATCCACCGGTCATGACCGCAAAGTGAGGCATCCGGCACACACCGGGTCAAAATGCAGGCCGCCAACCGGCTATTCGATTGCGCCGAAGGCGTCCCGAGCGAATAGTGATCGAAACCATTTTGGAAATTTGCCATCGCCGTTGTCTTGCCCGGTTTGAGTATTGATATGTCGATAGGTTCGTTCGCATCTACTGACTTCTGATTCGAAGCGGCGCGCCACTCCGCTGCCCCGGCCGATTGCGAACATGAAGATCTTCACGCCCGACACCTCGATCGCATCCGATGTCATCCCCTCGCCGAATTTCGGCGAGCGGAACAAGGGCCGCGTGCCCGACATGATCCTGCTGCACTACACCGGAATGCCGGACGCGCAAGGCGCGATCGCCCAGCTCTGCACCGCGGGCACCGACGTGTCAGCGCATTACATCGTTCTCGAAGACGGCCGCATCGTCCAATGCGTGCCGGAGGCCAAGCGCGCCTGGCATGCCGGCGTTGCGGTCTGGGCCGGCGAGGAAGACATCAATTCCTGCTCGATCGGCATCGAGATCATCAATCGCGGACACGACTGGGGCTATCCAGAGTATCCGCTGCGCCAGGTCGCGGCCGTGATCGCGCTGTGCCGCGGCATCATGCTCCGCCGCAACGTGCCGTCGCACCGCGTGCTGGCGCATTCCGACGTGGCACCCTCGCGCAAGAAGGATCCCGGCGAGAAATTTCCCTGGCACTCGATGGCGAATTCCGGCGTCGGCCATTGGGTTCAGCCGGCGCCGATCGTGCGCAGCGAAGGCCTCAAGATCGGCACCGTCAGCGACGCCGTTCGCGATTTGCAACAGGCGCTGGCACGATATGGCTACGGCGTTCCGGCGACCGGCAAATACGACACCGCCACCATGGAAGTCGTTACCGCGTTCCAGCGTCATTTCCGCCCGGCCAAAGTCGATGGCGTGGCCGATCATTCGACGCTGGCGACGCTGCAATCGCTGCTCGCGAGTTTGCCGGCGGAAGCGACGGCGGTCGCGGCGGGGTATTAACCGATCTCGGCGAAAAGCACAGCTAAAGCGGATGAGATTTGGTTAAATCGTCATTACGCGTTAGTTCTTTGATGAAGCATGATCTTTTCGGAAGAAGCCGCTTCACGCTTTTTCGGATCGTGCTTTAGTCGCGCGGCAGCTCTGGTTCGCGTGCCGCATGACGAACGCCGATAATGACAACTTCCTCGCTCATCACTTCATAAAAGATCAAATGATTGCCTTAATACGCCCCTGAACGTTGCGCGCGCCTTGTGGTGATCGCTCGGCAACGAAGGCTAGAATGTCGGCTAGCTCAGCTAGCGCCTTCGGGGTGTAACGTAAATTCAAAGGCCGTGCTTTGCCCAGACGTCGAGCACTTGTTCGTCGGTCGCAAACTCACCGCGCGCAGCCTGAGCACGGGATTCCGCAAAGGACGCCACTTGTTCAGGGGTGAGCTGCACAACAGGCTGCTCTTCACCAAGAAATTGCAGCAATAGTCGCGCGACATCATCCTGCATCGCAGGGGATAGGCCGCGTGCGGCGTCAACCGCATGCTCAAACAGTTTCGTCATGATCGCCAATATAGCACAAATGGACTTGGCGCAAAACCTTCTCAATTGGCTTTCTCCAACTGCGTCCGCCTATGCCGGCGAACGGCCTGGTTCTGCAAGCTCTACCAGCCGCCGCGCATAAAGCCGCCGCAGCGGCTCAAGCTGGGTCGCGGCGGTAGCAAGCAGATAGGCCTCGCGCGCCGCCTGATACCGGCCGAGCCGGCGCAGCAGATCGGCACGAACCGCCGGCAGCAATTCGTAGCCATCTAGACCGCCGCGCACCTGCAACGCATCGATCAGGTCGAGCGCACGCGCCGGCCCGTCCACCATCGAAATCGCCGCCGCGTGGTTGAGCTCGATCACGGGCGACGGGCTGATCCGCAGCAGGACCTCATAGAGGCCGGCGATCTGCTTCCAGTCGGTGTCGTGAAAATTGGGCGCGCGGGCATGCAACGCCGCAATCGCGGCCTGCACCGCATAAGATTCGGGAAGTCCCGGCAACTGCAATGCTTCTTCCACGAGCTTCAAACCCTCAGTGATCTGCGCCCGATCCCACAGCGTGCGGTCCTGTTCCTCGAGCAGGACGATATCGCCCCCTTGGGTCTGGCGCCCCGCGCGGCGCGCATCGTGCAACAACATCAGAGCGAGCAAGCCCTTGACCTCGCGACGGCCCGGCATCAACGCATCGAGCAGCCGCGCCAGCCGGATTGCCTCGCGCGCCAGATCGGGCCGCATCAAGCGCTTCGCCAGACGTCGCGACATAGCCTTCGGTGAAGACGAGATAGATCACGGCCAGCACGCCGCGCAGCCTCAAGCCAAGCGCATCGCGGCCGGGCACTTCGTAGGGAATGCCGGCAAGGCGGATCTTCTGCTTGGCGCGGACCAGGCGCTGGCTCATCGCGTCCTCGCTCACCAGGAAAGCGCGCGCCACCTGCGCGTTGGAGAGTCCGCAGACGGTGCGCAAGGTCAGCGCGACCTGGACCTCGACCGCAAACGAGGGATGGCAACAAATGAAGATCAGCCGCAGCATGTCGTCGTCGAGCGCCAAGCTGTCGTCCTCCGGCAGGATTTCGGCGTCGAGCAGCGCCTCATGCGTCAGTTCGTGCTTCTTTCTTGCGAAACAAGATTTGCCGGCGAATGCGGTCGATCGCCTTGTTGCGCGCGACATTGACCAGCCACGCCCGCGGATTTGACGGCGCCTCCGTCGAAGGCCAGCGCTCCAGCGCGGCGGCGAAGGCTTCCTGGAGCGCGTCCTCGGCAAGATCGAAATCGCCTACGAGACGGATCAGCGTGGCGAGCGCCCGCCCCGTCTCGTCGCGAAATATTTTCTCGATCTCGGTGGGCGTCATTACTTACAGATCATGCCCGGCCAGACCTCGCTTGAACCAGTTCCGGCGAATAGATCATGATCGGCCGGACCTCGATCGACCCATCCCTGGCGCCGGGAATTCGCGCCGCGATCGCAATAGCCGCATCGAGGTCCTTGGCTTCGACCAGATAATAGCCGCCGAGTTGCTCGCGGGTTTCGGCAAACGGCCCGTCGGTGGTGAGAACCTTGCCCTCGCGCACCCGCACGGTGGTCGCGGTCGTCGACGGTTGCAATCCGTCGCCGGCCTTGAAGTGGCCGCTCTGGATAATGGATTGCGTAAACGTGCCGTACTCGGCCGACATCTTTTGACGTTCGGCGTCGTTCATTTTGAAAAGCTCGGCCTCGCTTCGGTAGATCATCAGCAGATATTGCATCGCTTGCCTCCTTGTGAAACGGCGTCATCGCCGACAAGCAGTCGAGTGAATCGACCATCAAACGACATCTTCACGATAATTATTTTTGGGGGCTCTCCCCGGCCGTTAACGGCTTGACGCCGGCCGCCATAAACCCCATGCCTTGGACGTCAGTCGGCCGGACGGCCGCTCCCGCTCTGGTCGAAAGGCCTCGGGAGAGGAAAGTCCGGGCTCCATCGACATACGGTGCCGGATAACATCCGGCGGGGGCAACCCCAGGGAAAGTGCCACAGAGAACGAACCGCCTCCTTTTCGAAGGGGGCAAGGGTGAAAAGGTGCGGTAAGAGCGCACCGCGGGTCCGGCAACGGAACCGGCAAGGTAAACCCCACCGGGAGCAAGACCGAATAGGGATGGCAACGCGGGAAGTTCGCTTTAAGCGATAACGCCTGCGGGAGCGGTGTCAGGCTCGCTATCCGGGTAGGTTGCTCGAGGCAACGCGCAAGCGTTGTCCCAGAGGAATGGCCGTCACGTCTCGTCCGCGCAAGCGGGCGGGGCCCTACAGAACCCGGCTTACAGGCCGGCTGATATCTATACCATGAGGGGTTCGGCGTGAATTGCGCCGGACCCCTCGCCATTTCAGCGGTATTGTTTGCCTTGCGGGCGCCATATCCCCGCTTTATTGCTAGAATTGAGACCGGGCATCCGGTCGGGGGAACGTCTTGTTGAGCGCATTGCCTTGCATCCGCGTTGCCATTGCACTCTGCGCCATTGCGGTTGCGGCTTGCGGCTGCGCGGGGGGCAACAACGCGGCGTCGAGCCAGGCGTCCGGCGCAAGGCGAGCAACCGTACAAGACGATGTACGGCATCTCCAGCGAAGGCACGACCACGGATCTCTACACCGAGTTCTTCGGCTCGAACAAAGCATCCGCCCCCGCAACCAACGTGGCCGCGGCCCAGCCTGCTCAATCCGTCACAACTCAGTCCGTGACGTCGCAACCGATCGCGCCGGTACAGCAGGGCGCGACGGCGACACAGCCGAACCGGCCCAATCAGGTGCGGACCAACACCGCCTATCGGACGCCGCCTGTCGCTCAGCCCGCGCCGGTGCAAGTTGCACAGCAACCCGCGCCGCCTGCGCCGCCGCCGGAGCCTGACGTTCCGACCGCCTACGGCATCACGGCGAACGGACCGACCACCGATCTCTACACCGCCCTGTTCGGACCGCGACGCAACGACAGCCAATAGGCTTCTTCACGCTCAATAGGTGGATTTGACATTCCGATTCGAATGTCAGAACCACATCCGCATGAGCATAACTGCGATTTTGGTGCTGTTGTTCGGCGCGCTCGCCGGCGGTTTTGTCTCGGGCCTTGCGGGATTTGGCACGGCGCTGATGGCGCTCGGCATCTGGCTTTACGTCGTGCCGCCGGAAGTTGCGGTTCAGCTGGTGGTGATCTGCTCCATCATCGCCCAGACCTGGACCATGCCTTCGATCTGGCGCTCGATCGACTTCAAGCTGGTGTGGCCCTTTCTGGTCGGTGGACTGGCCGGCGTGCCGCTCGGCATCCTGCTGATTGCCTATGCCGATCCGCGCCACTTCAAGCTCGGCATCGGCATCCTGCTTCTGGTGTTTCCGGCCGCGCTCTATTTCCAGCGCGCACCCGTGGCCTTGAGCATCGGCGGGAAAGCCGCCGACACCGCCATCGGATTTGCCGGCGGTGTGCTCGGCGGCCTCGCCGGCCTGTCGGGTCCTGTTCCAACCCTGTGGGCGAGCGTGCGCGGCTGGGGCAAGGATGAGCGGCGCGGCGTCTTCCAGACTTTCAATTGGACGATTCTGACGCGCGGCGCTGGTCGTGCAGGCAGGCTCCGGCCTGATCACGCGCGAGACGATGTGGCTCGCTCTGCTGGTGACGCCGGCGACGATCGGCGGCGCCTGGCTCGGTACGCGCGCCTATCATGCGCTCAGCGACGGCAATTTTCGCGACGTCGTGCTCGGGCTGTTGTTCCTGTCCGGCGTTACGCTGGTCTGGAGCAGCCTCGCCTCGGGTTAGTGGCCGCCCGCAGCCGCGTTCGGATTCGGCTTCTTCAAGAGCATGACCAGCAGACTGAGCCCGACATAAAACAGCGTCAGCATGAAGAAGGCGTCGCCATAGCCCATCACCACGGCCTGGCGGTGAACGATCTGCGACAACTGCTTCATCGCCATCAACGCCGCGTCGCCCATGCCTTGCAGGCGCCGGGTGAAATCGTTGAGCGTCTCGGTCGCCATGACGTTGCCCCAGGTGACGCGATCCTGAAGCCGCGAGATGTGCAGATCGGTGCGATCGTTCAGCACCTCGTTGATGAGAGCCAGTCCCACCGCGCCGCCGAGATTACGCGTCAGGTTGAACAGGCCGGAGGCGTTCTTGACGCGATCGGCCTCCAGCGTGCCGAGCGCGATGGTGTTGGTCGGAACCATCGCGAACATCATGCCGACGCCGCGCAGGATCTGCGGCAGCAACAGTTCGTAGAAATCATAGTCGCGCGTGATCCACGTCATCTGGTAGGAGCCGAGCGCGAAGATCACGAGGCCAAGCGCGATGATCAGCCGCATGTCGATCTTCTGCATCAGACGCCCGACGATCGGCGCCATCAGGAACATGGTGGCGCCGGAGACGAACATGGTCTCGCCGATCATTAGCGCGCTATAGCCGCGCACTTCGGCAAGATAGCGCGGATAGATATAGGTCAGCCCGTAGAGGCCGATGCCGACGCAGAACGAGATCAGGCAGCCGACGCCGAAATTCCGGTTTTTGAAGGCCCTGATATCGACGATCGGCTCCCTCGCGGTCAGCACGCGATAGAAAAACGCGATTGCGGAAACGACGCAGACCGCGGCGCAAACCGCCACCGACGTATCCTGTAGCCACTCATATTGCGGACCTTCCTCGAGCACATATTCCAGCGCGCCGAGAAATCCCGCCATCGTGATCAGGCCGAACCAGTCGAAATGCTCGAGCAATGCGAAATTCGGCTGATCGAAATCGACCAGCGCCAGCACGCCGACCGTGATGATGATCCCAGGCACGACATTGATGAAGAACAGCCAGTGCCACGACATCAAGTCGGTGATGATGCCGCCGACGGTCGGGCCGATGGTCGGCGCCAGCGTCGCGACCAGGCCGATGATCGGGCCGACGATATGGAATTTGGAGCGGGGAAACACCGTGTAGGCGGAAGCAAACACGGTCGGGATCATGCCGGCGCCGAGAAAGCCTTGAATGGCGCGCCACAGGATCATCTGCTCGATCGAGGAGGCAAAGCCGCAGAGAAAACTGGCAACCGTGAAGCCGGCGGCGGAAATCGCAAACAACAACCGCGTGCCGAGCGCGCGCGACAGATAGCCGGACAAGGGGATCGCGATCACCTCGGCGATCAGATAGGCGGTCTGCACCCACGAGACTTCGTTGGAACTCGCCGACAGGCCGGCCTGGATGTCGGTGAGCGAGGCCGAGACGACCTGGATGTCCAGGATCGACATGAACATCCCGAACACCATGATCAGAAACGCCAGCAGCCGGCGCGGTTCGATCCGCTCGGCGGGTGGGGCAATAACGGCTGGCGATGCTGCTATATCACTCATGGTAACCGTCATTGCGAGGAGCGTGAGCGACGAAGCAATCCAGAGTCTTCGAGTAATTCTGGATCGCTTCGCTAGCGCTCGCGATGACGACGAGAGACACCATCATCGCATCCCTGCTTTATTGCGCCCGAACCACGGCCGGCGCGTCGAGATCGGCATCGGTGTCGGCATCGGCAGCCCCTTCTGACGTATCGACGGTGGCGTAAACCGACATGCCGGCGCGCAGGAGGTTTTGCCGCGCCACATCCTTCGGCACACGAATCCGGACCGGCAGGCGCTGCACGATCTTGGTGAAGTTGCCGGTGGCGTTGTCGGGCGGCAGCAGCGTGAACACCGAACCCGCCGCCGGCGAGATGCTTTCGACGATACCGGCGAACTTGCGGTGGCCATAGGCATCGACCGAGATCGTCACCGGCTGACCGGTGCGAATCCGCCTGAGCTGCGTTTCCTTGAAATTGGCGTCGATGAAGACGTCGTCGAGCGGCACCACATTGCCGAGCCGTTGGCCGACGGTGATGAAATCGCCGGTATTGACGATGCGGTTGGAGAAGGTGCCCTCGACCGGCGCGCGCACGGAGGTAAAATCGAGATCGCGTTCGGCCTTCGCCAGCGTGGTCTGCAATTCCATCAGCTGGGCGCGCGCTTCCGACTGCTGCGCCTTTGCCACCTCGACATTGTCGCGCGCGGTGTCATAGGCCGCTTGGGCTGCCTTCACCGCCGCCATGCCTTGGTCGCGTCCGGCTTCGGACTGTTCGAAGGTGGCGTGCGTCGCGTAACCCTTTTCGCTCAATTGCTGCTGACGGTCGTAGTCGAGGCCGGCCCGCTTCAAACCCGCTTCCGCAGACGCAAGTTGCGCCCTGGACTGCGCGGCCGCGCTTTCCTGCGCGATCACCTGATGGCCGAGCCGCTCGATCGTCGCCTGCTGGGTCGTAATCCGCGTGCGCGCGGCGTCCACCGCGATCCGATAGTCGCCATCGTCGATCTTGAAGAGCACATCGCCGGCATGAACGATCGCGTTGTCGCGCGGCAAGATCGCCGCGATATGTCCGGACACCCGCGCGCCTAACACCGTGTTGTTGGCGCGAACGTAAGCGTCGTCGGTCGAGACGTGAAACCGTCCGACCAGGAACCAGTGCACGCCGTAGGAGGCCGCCGCCAGCGCGAGCAAGGCGACGGCGCCGAAGAACAGCATTTTTTTGCGGTTTCCAGCCTTGTCTTCAGCCTTGTCTTCAGCCTTGGCCGCGGGCGCAACGGCCGCTGCCGGCGGCGCCGGCTTGGCGGTCGCGGGGCGATCGGGCGTCTGCCGATCCAGAATCTCTTGAGGGCGGCGGGCGGTCTCGTCGGAAAGATGGGCGCGAGGGGAATCGGTAACCTCGACGGAAGCCCTGTGGGCCACCTCGTCACCAACCGCATCCGGCTCCTCGCGCAGGATCCGCGCGGCCTGGTCTCTCGCTGCGGCCATGATGGCCCCCTCTTACTGTTCAAAAAGTGATGCAGACAAAAGCCGGGGTCAAAATCCCGGTCGGCGCTCAAATAGCATTGACCGAACGGTTCGGTCAATATATATCTAACTCCGATAACATAGGGAAGATACCCTTCGGAGTTGTTTCCCGAGCGCGAAATCTATCCGAAAGCTAAACCAATGGTTGCAGAGACCCAATCTTCTCTCCGTGTGATCGCCGACATAGACACCTCCAAACGCCGGCAAATCATCGACGGCGCCCGCAAGGTCTTTCTGGATCTGGGCTTTGACGGCGCCAGCATGGGCGAGATCGCGCGCGTCGCCGGCGTCTCCAAGGGCACTCTTTATGTCTATTTCGCCGACAAGGGCCGGCTGTTCGAGGCCACTGTCGAGGAAGAGAGTCTCGAACAGGGCAGGCTGGCGTTCAACTTCGATCCCGAGCGGGACGTCACCACGACACTGATGGAGTTCGGCCAGGCGTTTATCCAGGTGCTATGCCGGCCGGGCGGCGGCTCGTCGACACGGACGGTGATGGCGATCGCCGAGCGGATGCCGGAAGTTGGCCGGCGTTTCTATGACAACGTGATCGCCGCTACGATCAACCGGTTTGCCACCTATCTCGAAGCGCGCACGCGATTGGGAGAGCTGGCGATCGAGGATTGCGAGCTGGCCGCGACGCAGTTCATGGAAATGTGCAAGGGCTCGCTGTTCCTGCCGTTCATTTTTCAGGCGGCGCCGGCCCCCTCGCCCGAGCGGATTACGGAAGTGGTCGGCAGCGCGACGCGGCTGTTTCTGGCCGGCTATCAGAGGAAGAAAGATTGAGGGCATCGGGTTTGATTCGATCTGTCGTCATTGCGAGCGGCAGCCAACGGGTCGCGCGAATGCGCGCCCGATGACAGGCTCCGCAATCCAGTTGCGCCGCGAATAGAACTTCAGCTGGGCCGAGATCAATCGGCGACTTCTACTTCCTGAACGTCCCGCTGCCTTTCGCCGCCGTCAGAGCGTCGAGTTGCTCGGTATCGGCCAGGCGACAGGCCGTGATATCGATGGAACTGCTTCGAAAACGCCGCCGAAGTCTCGTAACCGACCCGGCTGGCAATCCGCGCGATCGGCTCCTCGCTGGTTTCCAGCAGGAACGCGGCCTCCGCCATCCGGCGTTCGATCACATAACGGTGCATGGACTGGCCGACGAGCTTGGTAAAGCGCGCGGAAAATACCGAGCGGCCGAGCCCCACGCGGTGGCCAAGATCGCTCAGGGTCCAGGGCCGCTCCGGGCTTTCGTGAATCAGCTTGAGCGCCGGTCCGATATGCGGGTCAGATATCGCCCCGAGCCAGCCACCTTGTCCGGGACTGAGAGACGCGATCCAGCTACGGAGCACCTCGACAAAGAGCACTTCCGTCAGTCGTGAGAGCGCGACGCTTTGGCCGGGACGCTCAAGCGCGGACTCGTTGACCATGCGGCGCAGGATTGCTTCAAGCCAACCACCGTCCGGCGTCGGCTTCAGCAGGAGCACGGGCGGAAGCAGCTCCAGCACGCTGCCAAACGTCGGCCGTGACACCGTGAAATTGCCGCAAAGCATGGTCGAGAGCGGCTTTGCACGGCTGCCGTGGCGAAGGAAGCCAATACGCGGCGACGATCGATCGATATCCATAATCCGCAAAGGCTTGGCCCGGCGATCCGAAAAAAACGCATGGGGCTCACCGCGCGTGATGACGACAAAATCCCCCGCGGTCATCTGGATCTTCCGTCCCTGTCCGAGCGCGAGGGTCGCTGAGCCCTGGCTGAGATAGTGAAACAGGGCGTAGGGGCGCGCCGGCAACTCAAGATGCCAGGGATGGCCGAGCTCAAAGTGAAAGAGCAGCGTCCCGCCGAGACGAACGCGATCGAGCACCTGGGCGAGTATGTCCATGCCGCCGAGATTAGACCGGTGGACGATCGGACACAACATCCGGACGATTGATCCCTATCGTCCGGAAGGCCCGCGGAATAGGTCATGTCGCGGCGGGCCGACGTTACGTGCGGCAACCATTTCGCCAACGGCAGATGGAAGAACCGCGACCTTGCTGGAAACGCCTGTCCATTCCCCCGGACTGTATTCGTCCGACATGCCAACAGGAACAATCAATGCGAAATATCCTCCTCTCAGCCGCCACCGTCCTCATGGCCGGAGCGGCATTCATTGCCCCCGCCCGATCGGCTGAACTGCCCAAAGGGGCGGCCCACAACATCGTGCTCGTGCACGGCGCTTTCGTGGACCAGACGAGCTGGCAGCCCGTTGCCGATATTCTCACGAAGAAAGGCTACAACGTCACGCTCGTCGAAAATCCGCTGACCTCCCTTGCCGCTGACGTCGATGCCACCAAGCAGGCGCTCGCGAAGCAGGACGGCAAGACCGTTCTCGTCGGCCATTCATGGGGCGGCGTGGTGATCACGGAAGCCGGCAACGATCCCAAGGTTTCGGCGCTGGTCTACGTTTCCGCCTTCGCGCCAGACGTCGGACAATCTCTGGCGATCGCTGGCAAAGGCCGGCCCGCCGACCGAAGGCGCGCAATGCAATCCATCCCGACGCGAAGGGCAACCTCTACATCGATCCCAAGGTGTTTCCGTCGGCCGTCGCGGCTGACCTTCCTCCGGAAATCGCCGCGCACCTGGCCAACTCGCAGCTTCCGTTGAATCACGTTGCGTTCGAAGCCCCCGTCGACATGGCCGCCTGGCGCGACAAGCCAACGTTCTACGTGATCACTACCAAGGACAAGGTCATCGCACCCGAGGCCCAAAAGCTTTTCGCAACCAGGATGAAGGCGCAGACGACGGAAGTCGCCGGCAGCCATGCCTCGCTCGTCGTCCATGCGAAGCAAGTCGCTGAGGTCATCGAAAAGGCCGCGCTCGTGAAGTGACGGTGCCGCTCCCGGCGCTTTCGCGCCGGGAGCGCCCACACCTGCGCAAAGCAATACAGAACGCAGCGGACCGCGAATGGCGCAAACCGACCAAGACTGCGGCCGCAGCGGCGACATCCTTGACGAAGGTCTCAGGTCGCTGCGCCACACGGGCTCCCCCACTCGATTATTTCGTTCCAAGCATCCGGAGGATGACATGACTCAACTCGACATCGCGAGCCAGGACGCCACGCTTGAAACGGCGCCAACCCGTTACGTCGAAGGCCACGGAATCCGCTTCGCTTATCGCCGCCTCGGCCCATCGATCGGAACGCCGCTGGTTCTCCTGCAGCACTTCTCGGGCAACATCGATGCGTGGGATCCCGCCGTCGTCAACGCCCTCGCCACCGATCGCCCTGTGATCGCCTTCGACAACGCCGGGGTCGGTCGCTCGACCGGCCAAACGCCCGACAATATCGCGGCGATGGCACGAGATGCGGTCGCCTTCATCCATCTGCTCGGCCTTTCCGAAGTCGACCTGCTGGGCTTTTCTCTCGGCGGCTGCGTCGCCCAACAGATCGCCGCCGAGCACGGACGGCTGGTGCGCAAGCTGATCCTCGTCGGCACCGCGCCGAAAGGCGGAGAGGAACACCTGTTGGCGGTTCTCCAGGACGCGTTTTCCCAAACCGATGCGCCGGACCCCCGCCTGCCGCTGTTCTTCACGAAGTCGTCCGCCAGCCAGTCGTCCGGCCTGGCGTTCCTGAAGCGGACGAAGGTGCGCAAGGACGATCGGGACACCGATAACGGCAGCGCGGTAACCGATCCGCAGGCCAAGGCGCTGATCACCTGGTGCGCCACACCTGATCCCGAGCACGCCATTCTGCGCGCCATCCGCCAGCCCGCTCTTGTGGTCAGCGGCAGCCACGACACCATGCTGCCCGCGAACAACGCCTACGCCATGTTCAAGGAACTAAGCAACGCTCAGCTGGTGCTCTATCCCGATTCAGGGCACGGCGCCCTGTTTCAGCACCACGAGATGTTCGTCAGCCACGTCCGGACCTTCCTGGATGCACAGCCCGCGGCTGCATGATCCCGGCGCGTTCCGACGTCATCGGACGCACTTCATCCATGAGAGTTGTTACGGAGGACAAAATGACAATCGCAAAAATCGAAGTGGAACGTTTCAGCCTCACGAGCTCAAAACCATTCGACGCTGTTGTGGCCGCGCTCAAGTCGGCGGTCGGGCAACCCGACATGGTCGAATTTTTCAAGGAGACGAGGGCTGCAAATTCCTTCCGGAGATTTAGAGCGCGTTGTACAAAGCGGCCTCGGCCGAACGGACCTTATGCTCTTCGCGGAATTCGACCTGGGCGACATTCTGCGTCGCGAAACCGGATCCAAGACGCCCAAGATCATGCGGTTTGTGATCGGCAATCCACTCATCATGAAAGAAATGGTCAAGCACGTGCCCGATGCCGGATCTTACGCTCCAGTCACAATCCTCATTGATGAGCGTCCCGATGGCGTGCACGTCTCCTACGACAAGATGGAGAGCTATCTGCTGCCTTATGGCAGCTCGGAAGCCCTTGCCGTCGCCCGAAATCTCGATACGAAAATCACGACCTTGCTGCGCGAATGTGCAAGCTAAGACGTACCGATGACGTCTTCGCCGAAGGAAGTGAGTAACTCATAAGTTTCCATGCCGTTTCAACCGAAGACCGGACCATCAATCCAGACCTTGAACACTTTACGGGCAAACGCATGAACACCAAGACGATCGAGCTGAAGTCGAGCCATGTGTCGATGATCTCGCATCCTGAAGAGATCGCCCGGCTGATCCTTGAAGCTGCCGGGCAACCGACCAGCGTTTGATCAGTCCTGATGGACGTGACATCCGTACATAAAAGAGATCGAACATGCTGAAGAGATTTATCG
The DNA here is from genome assembly GCA_963748805.1 of uncultured Alphaproteobacteria bacterium. Taxonomy (GTDB): domain Bacteria; phylum Pseudomonadota; class Alphaproteobacteria; order Rhizobiales; family Xanthobacteraceae; genus Bradyrhizobium. Next base: position 42,666 of record CAVVLH010000030.1, read on the forward strand.
CTCTCGCCTTGAGTGTTGCAATTCTCCCGGTCAGCGCCGCGCCGCCCGCTTTTAAGGATCCGCTGGACGCCGAGACGCTGAACAAAATCAAATCGCATTTCAGTGAGGTCATGGAACTGGCCAACCGGCACGATATCAAGGCATTGCATCAGATGTTCTGGCAATCCCCTTCAACGTTGCTCGTCGCCAAGAGCGCCGTTCCATCCGAGGGCAACTGGGCGGGATTTTGGGGCAACGACGCTATCGACCAGAAACTGAGCGATATCGCTGCGTCTGGACCGGTCGTGCTTACGCCCGATCTCTCGAAACTGAAGGTCGTCGGGTTGACCGCCGACGTCGCGGTGTCTTACGCGCCCGTCACCATTACGGTGTCGTATGCCGGGCAGGACGGCACGCCGAAGCCGTTTTTGATGATCTTCAACTGGATAGCGATTTCGAACGACTGGAAGATCGCTTCCGAAATCATTTTGCCCGTGCCGCCGCAGGCGCCGGCAGCAGCAAGCGGCACGTCTCGGTGAAGTCACGGTTGGGCGTTCGCGACGACCGCGAAACGTCCGTCCTATCCGGCGCGAAACGCCGCGGATTCTGGCGGTGATTTGCGGATACGCTCAACGGCGCAAAACCGCGACCAACTGGTGCGACTGAAAATCAGTCGTGACGCAGGAAATACGCTCGATCGAAATACGGCCTCAGTGGACCATAAGGTCGAAAAGCCCAACATTTGTTCAATCAGTTTAGGAACAATGAGACGGCCCTTTGGCTTGCCTAACGCCAATTACACCCAAGGAGAGTTTCGTGAAAATCCGGGCAGGCTACGACATCGCATTCCAATGTCCCCAGGCGGTTCCCATGGTGCTGATGCTGACCACGCATCCCTCGCGCGATGGGGACATCCTGAGCGATCAAACGATGCGGTTTTCTCCCGGCGTTGATGCGCGTGACTACTTCGACCCCTATGGAAACATCTGCACCCGATTTATCGCCCCGCCGGGCCTGCTCGAAGTCCGCAGCGAGTTTGTGGTCGAGGACAGTGGCATGCCGGATGAGGTGTGCCCGGCCGCGCAGCAGTGGGACGTGGGCGCGGTGCCCGGCGAGGCCCTGCCGTTCCTGCTCGCCAGTCGCTATTGCGATACTGAAAAGCTCATGAACCTTGCATGGTCGCTGTTTGGAGACATCCAGGGCGGCTGGCAGCGCGCGCAGGCGATTTGCGATTACGCTCACCAGCGCATCGAGTTCGGATACCACCATGCGCGGAAAGATCGCACGGCCTCCGAGGGACATGAGGAACGCCGTGGCGTGTGCCGCGACTTCGCCCATCTCGCGGTCACGCTATCCCGCTGCATGAACATCCCGGCACGTTATTGCACCGGCTATCTCGGCGACATCGGCGTCCCGCTGGATCCGGCGCCGATGGATTTCAGCGCGTGGTACGAGGTGTTCCTCGACGGCCGGTGGTTCACCTTCGATGCGCGACATAACCATCCCCGGATCGGGCGCATCGTGATTGCGCGGGGACGTGACGCGGCCGACGTCGCGATTTCGACGGCCTTCGGCCCTGCCGAGCTGGTGCGTTTCAAGGTGATCACCGACGAACTCACGCGGACCGATGCGGCTCAGGGCGCGCAACTGATGCGGGCCGCCTAGAGCAATTGTTCCGATCGTTTTCTTTGCAGCATTATTTATGCAGCATGCCGCGCTGCTTCTTGAGGGAGCGCATCCTCGCCGTTTCGGCCTGGCTGCGCGGCATGCCGGATGTTGGCGCGCCCGGCGCTTGATGGCGTTTCGACGGCGCGTCCGACATCGGCGTGGCAGCTTCGGTCGCGTGGCGACCCGGCTGAGTTTCCATCGGAATGGATTTGCGCTTTCTGACCATCGCGCTCGACCCTTCTGAACCAGCCACGCAAAAAGGCGGCTCGGGACTTATGCCGTGCCGCCTTTGTTGGGATTGTCCCGCTCCTCGCAGAATTCCATCGCCGCATAGACAATGCCTGACAGCGCTTCAGGTTCCAGCGGTTCGGCGCTTCTCGCGCGCAGGCCCGGGAATGAGGTGGCTTTGGCGAGTTCGACGGACAAACTTCAGAGCCACGGCTGGGCTCGTCAAGCTGCCATCCGATGCAGCGCGGCGACGACGTCATTTGGCCGGTATGGCTTCGTGAAGAACACGCCGCCTTCCGGGATTTGGACGAGGGTGGGAGCGACCTGACCCGACAGCAATATGATTGCGATCGGAGGCCAGCGATCACGAACGATCGCGACCAGTTCCATGCCGTTGATGCCGGGCGGCATATCGATATCGCTCAAGATGAGCCGGATATCCGAACGGCTTTCGAGCAGCCGCATGGCCTGCTTGGCGTTTGCGGCCTGCAACGCCTCGAAGCCGGCCTCTTCGACCATATCGACGGTACTCATCCGCTGAATCGGCTCGTCTTCGACGACCAGCACTATAAATTTTTGAGCGTCGATTCCGGCCATGGTTCCCGCCTACGTTTGCAATTCAGCGAGTGGCGCCGTGAAATCGGCCGCTAAGCCTGAACGATGGTAATGTAGTTGCGTGCCGCCGGTTCCCGCCAATCCCATATTTACGAGCCTGGAACCAAATCCTTTACGGGTTGGCACGCCCACCTCGGGGCCGTCCTGCTCTCGCCACTGAAGACGAAAGTCGATCTCGTCATCTGTGTCTTCGGCGCGCCAGGAGATTTTAATTCGCCCGGCGTCGTTTGAGAGTGCGCCATATTTCAGGGCATTAGTGATCAATTCGTGCAGCAACAGGGCCAGCGATAAAGTCGCTCGTGTCCCCAAGGTGATCTTTTCGCCGGAGATGTCAAATCGGCCGATATCGCCGAAAGTGCGGATCGCGGTCTCCACGATGTCGCCGACCAGCGCGGAACTCCAGTTCTGTTGCAGCAAGACGTCGTGGGCGACGCTCAATGCCAGCATCCGGTCGGCGAAGGCTTTGACCGGCGCCTTGTCGGGAACGGCTTTCAACGTTTGAGAAGCAATCGCCTGCACCAGCGCCATCGTATTTTTCATGCGATGGCTCAGCTCGTGATTCAGCAACCGCTGCTGTGCCTCCGCTTGCAGTCGGGCAATTCCTGCTTCAACGCGGTCGGCGACGTTGCGCAGATAAACCAGCTTCTCGCTCGACCAGACCCGCGGCTGGCTGGAATGAATAATAAGCATCGCTACCGTGCGCCCGCGTTCAATGACGGGCACATTGACGAATGAGCGAATATCGAGCTTCAGGAACGCCTCTGTATGGCCTGCCGTCATCGGGTCGGTCAGGACGTCGGCGACGATCAAAGGCTCGCCCTTCAACAGCCCCTGCTGCAAGTCATGGCCGTAATCGGCCAGCCGATGGCGTCCCGCAATCGATAAGATCCCTTCCGCCGTCCAATCGGGCTCGACGTCGACATACTCGCCGGTGACGTCGAACCGCCCGAACGCCGCACGCGAGGCTTCGAGAGTCTCGCCGACGATCATGGTAGCCGAATGCGTGATCTCTCCGATCGTTCTCGCATCGCGCAGTCGATCGCCGATATGCAGCAGACCGATACGACGCGCCGCCGCCTGCTTCTGTTCGATCAGCAGCGCATCGCGCTGCGATACCGCCTGGCGCAGTTCCATTTGGCCAACGACCTGACGTGCAAGATTTCGCAGGGCGCTCGCCTGGGCGGCAGTGAGGCCACCCGGCCGCGGCTTGGTGTCGATGACACAGAGGCTGCCGAGTACATGTCCCTCCGCCGTTCGCAGCGGCGCTCCCGCATAGAAGCGAATGAACGGCTCGCCTGCAACCAGCGGGTTTGTCCTGGTGCGTTCATCCTGCGAAAGATCGCCCACCACCAAAAGGTCGGGCTCGATCAATGCATGCGCGCAGACCGAGCTATTGAGATCGGTCTGGCATTCGGAAAGTCCGAAACGAGCCTTGAACCATTGCCGGTCGTGAGAAACAAAGCTGACCAGTGCGACGGGCGTGTCGCAAATATACGCCGCCAGTTCGACGATATCGTCGAAGCCACGTTCCGGCGGCGTGTCGAGAATGGCAAACCGCGCGAGCGCTTCTAGCCTGTCGCGGTCGAAAGTATAGCTGGGCGGTTCCACCAAATGTCCAATTGCATCAATGTCTGGCCACCTTTAACCGATCCGGCACTCACAACAAGAACAAACGCACGTATCCGAGCGCACGGAGGGTCAAACAACGCGTGGGGCGGTGGTTCCGTCTGTCCGGATTCGCCGCCTTTCGGGGTTCGACATGACGACCGACATTTGAGGTGACGTTATTCTCATCCCACCTTCGCTCAACTGCCCTTGACCAACCCTTGGTCAGATCGATCACCGCCTCGGCAAGGGCTTGCGGGGCCTGCCGCGGCAGGTTGTGTCCGATGCCGCCGGTGATGACCCGCTTGCGAATATTGAAGCACCGCTGAAACACTAGCGGTTGTAAACCGGCTGCGCGATGGGTTACGCTCTGGACAAGGGCGCGGGCGCATGGAGCACCAACCGCCATGAAGTTTCGAGTAGCATTTGTAATTATGTCTCTTTCGTTCGTCGCTGCCGTGTTTGTTGCAGCGATGACCACCAAAAGGTTCGTCGATACGCATCGGGCTGAAGGAAAATTTGTGATCATGCGGCCTGCGGGCTGATCGGCATTTCCGGCGACGTCTCCGACGTCATGTCTTTCCATCGATGAAATTCCGATCAGAATGTACCCATCAAAGGGCTGTACGGAAAATACCCGGTATTAAAATGAAGTTTGCAATTGTCCTGATTGTGGCGCTGTCATTCCCGCCAGCTGCTTTCGCGGCCGAAACTGCCGCGATGTTCGCCAGAGGCGCTATTGCCGAGCCCGGCTTGCATCCCTGGACAATCGTCACGTTGCCCGATGAATGCCTGGTGGTCGAGTTCACGCTCGATCCATTCGCTGCGAAGCAGCGATACTTGAAGAGCGAATTCGGCGCCATCGCACGAACGATCGTTCCCGCGGCATTGGCCAGATTCCCGAAACTCAAGAGCGTTCAGCTGACCGGATTGATCACGGTCCGCGACAAACAGGGTCACGGCCACGAAGCCCTGGCTGTCATGGCGAAGTTTTACCGCGCGAACTCGGCTTCGATAAAATGGGATACAGTCGATCCCGCGGACATCATCGATCTTTCCGATAAAAAAATCATTTCACCGATGCTTTCAGCGGCCGTTGCCCGATGAGAACCGTAAGCGGGCGCCGGCTGATTGACGAGCAACGCAGAGAACACCCGGCCAGATGAACCCGATCTATTTTGACCTCGATGGAACGCTGACCAATCCAAAGCCCGGAATCACGCGTTCGATTCAATATGCGCTTGGCAAGCTCGATCACGCGGTGCCCTCCGAAGACGAACTGGTGTGGTGCATCGGCCCCCCGCTTCATGCGAGTTTCAAGAAACTCCTCGGCACCGACGCACTCGCCGATAGCCGCCATCCTGCTTTACCGCGAACGGTTTGCCGACGTCGGCCTGTTCGAGAACGAAGTCTATCCCGGCATTGAAGAAACTCTATCCGCGCTTGCCGGGCGAGGCCGGCGCCTGTTCGTTGCGACCAGCAAACCGAGCGTCTATGCCGAGCGCATTATCGATCACTTCAAATTGCGCGGCCATTTCGAGCGCGTGTTCGGTTCCGAACTCGATGGCACCCGTTCCGACAAGACCGAGCTATTGGATTACGCGCTGAAGGCCGCGCATGTCGCCCCCGCCGGGGCCACCATGATCGGCGATCGAAGCCACGACATGATCGGCGCGAGAAACAACGGCCTGACCGCGATCGGCGTGCTCTACGGCTACGGCAGCAAGGAAGAGTTGCTGGCCGCGGGCGCGCATCAGGTGTGCGCGACGCCGCAGCAATTGCTCGATCATACGGGATAGGGCGTGAACTCAGTCAAGGCCGCTGCTGAACTCGAAGCGGAAGCTCCTTGGTTCGGCCGAGCCTCCCCCATTTTCGCGGAATTGGCAGCAATGAGCCGCGCCGATAACCTTAATAATTGGTTTAAGTTGTCGATAAAATTTTATCGATTACGATGATTTTCAGTCAGGCGGAGTTACGAACCAACTGATCAGAGGTCGTGAAGACAGCGCAGCTTCAAAGGCCTCGCCGAAATTTGGCGATGGAACCGGTCGCGAGCCGGCAGTTGCGGAAATGAGCCGTCCGGTGCCCGCCCGGACGGCCATTTCTATTGCTTTGGCTGGCCGCCTTTTGCGAACAAAGCGAGGCGGCTCTCGATAAGTTCAGCCCCTAATCCACCGTGGTCAGGATCGGCATCGGCGTCTCGATCCCGCGCAACAGATGTTGGCCGCACGGACGCCAGGGAGCAGCGATGGCTTCCGCGAACGGAGCGGTCGCCAATAACGGATGGCCGAGTTGCTTGGTCAGGTCCTGTACCCGCACGACCTCGTTGACCGCAGCGCCAACCACCGTGAACTGCAAACGCTCGGGGATTCCGACATTGCCGTAGATCACCTCGCCGAGATGAAGCGCGATGCCGAAGTTGAGAGCCGGTTCGATGGCGGGCCGTGGCAATGCTCCAAGGCGGCGGCGCGCTTCGCGGGCGGCGGCGAGCGCCCGGCCGCAGGCCTCTTCGGTTGAACCCTCGACGCGGAACAGGCCGAGCACGGCATCGCCGATCAACGAGACGACCTCGCCGCCATGGTCGAGCACCGCGGCGGCCGTCATTTCAAAATAGCGCCCCAAAAGATTGAGGAAATCCTCGGTCGAAAGCCGGCCGGCCAGTTTGGTGGAGTGGCGAAGATCGCTGTACCACAGCGCGGCGGTGATCTTCTCGCCCTCGCCGCGCCGGATCAAGCCATTGAGCACGGCCTGCCCGGCGCGCTCGCCGAGATAGACGCGGGCAACATTCTGCGCGACGCTTCGCTCGATCTTCGACTTCAGCGCGATGGCGAGCTGGCGGGTGACGCGCTGGAGCAGCGCGATTTCGTCGTCGGTAAATCCTTCCGGCCGGTCGCCGAGCCAGGAGCAGATGATTCCATTCCGCCCGATCTGGTCGAAGCCGATGAGGAAGACGAGATAGTCGGTGCCGCCCTGGGCGCGAAATTCGTTCAGCACGTCGAAGTCCAGAAGCGCGGTGTCGCCGGTCAGCCGGCGCCGCAGCACCGGCAGCCGATGGGTCAAGGTGTGACCAATCGGGCTTTGCAGAAATCGCTCCTGCGCGCCGTCCTCGGGGCTGAAGTTTTCGATAACGATCCCGGTTTCCGCGGTCCAGTTCACCGTGCTGGCATCATAGAGCGGATGCAGGATCCGGAACCCGACCTGGCCGCGCAACATCGGCAATCCCACTGCGCGCAGCCGCCGGCATAGTTCGCCATACAGCGCGGACGGCTCGGATTCGAGCAACGCCTCGTTGGCCAGCCACTCGATGATCGAGTTGCCGAGAGCCGTCGACGCCGTCGCGTGATTGTCCATGCGCGCGCGACTTTAGCTGAGATTGCCGGGATGACCAGTAGGCTCCAGGACCCTACAGCCCCAGCAGGCTGAAGGACGCGTTGGCTACAGGCCCTCGACGCTGACAAGCCGCGCCGAGCTGCAAGCGTCCCTTATCTCTTTCAATCCCCGATAGGTCGGGCCGTTGTAGAACTCTTCCCACGCCGCGTGGGAGGGAAATTCCAGCAGCACGATTCGCCGCGGCTCCCAGTCGCCTTCGTGGACATGATGCGCTCCTCCGCGCACCAGGTATTTCGCGCCCGCCTGCTCCAGAGCCGGCTTCACGCCGTTCATGAATTCCTGATACCGCGCCGGGTCGCGTATCTCGACATCGAAGATCACGTAAGCGCTCATGGTGTCAGCCCCAATGTTGAACGATTGGCGATCTCCATAAAAGCCGTTTCGGCCTTTCTCAAGGCTCCCGCAAGCGCGACGGCGGCCCGGAATCAACCGGACCGCCATCGCGGCGTTACCAGCTAATCGTTGAAGCGATCAGCTCGGGGGATTGAAATCCGGATCGTGGTCGCCGATCCGCGAGCGGTCGAAGCTGCGATCGAAATACGAACCGGCGACGGGCGCGCGCGGCGCAACGAAAGCGGGCTCCTGCACCTGGTTATAGCTGCCGCGATAATGCTTGAGAGCATGGACCGGCTTCTGCGGGGCGGATTCTTCCTGGGCGAAGACGGGGCTTGCGAGAGCGGCGGTCACGAGTGCGACAGCGCTGAGAGTTCTGATCATGACTAAGGGTTCCATCTTTATGTGGTGAACCCCTCCGAAGGATGTTTCCTGATGATGAATTACATCCCGCCCACCGGAATAGCGAAACACGTTAGGGCAACTGGATTCAAACGGGCGTGAGTCACGATGACGGACCGCTCCGCCCTTCGTGATCGAGCAAGCGAAGTGCGAGTAGCGTCTACTCGTCCTCGAACTCGTCTTCCTCGTTGACCTTCTCGCCGTGCTTGTGCGCGGACGCGGTCTTGTGGCCGCCGAGTGATCCCGTCACCGAGGGTTCGCGCGAGGCATAGGGATTGCGCTGCATGGCGCGCGCCGCGACTTCCTCGCCGGAGACGGCGGCGGGCTGGCAGATCAGACGGCGCGTGGCGCGTCGCATCAGGTCGACGTGAATGTGGTCGTAGTGATAGACGTTGGAGCCCGGCGCCAGCACCGTGGTGAATTGCTGGCATGCGCCGGCTTCGACGTCGCGCAGAAAGCCCTGCTCTTCCGGCAGACCATGCCAGCCGTCCTTCACGGAGACATGACGTCCATCGGCGAGCGTGAAGGCGGCGATATCGAGCGCGTTGCCGAACGCGTGTTCGGAAATATGCGCGTTCGGATTGCCGTTCATGCCGCGGCAGGAATAAGCGGAGATCTGCTTGATCTCCACCACGCGCTGGCCGAACCAACGCTGCGCCGCCGGCTGCACGTTTTCGGCGAGCCAGCGGTCGAGCACCGAGACGATTGGACATGCCAGCGTCGCCACCGGCTTCACCGCAACAGGACCGGCAACGGCAAACGGCTGCACCGGCCCCGGACCCAACCGCGGCGGCTGATAGTTCGGAGCGGGCACCGGGGCCTCGACGCGCTCCGGCGGTGGCGCATAACGATCGCGCGGATAAGGAGCTTGCGGCGCATAAGGCGATGACGGCCCGGCCTGCCAGCCATGCGGCGCGCCTTCGCTCGGCAGACCAATGTCATCCTCATCTGGTGCTACACCCGGCGCTCGCAACGAAACCGGGCCGTTGGAGGGCGCGCTGTATTGAGGCGCACCATAGCCGGACCCGCCATAGCTTGGCGCGCGAGCCGGCTGGTTGGAATAATAGGGCGGCGGTGGAGAAGGCGGCGGCTGGTTGGCCGGCCAGCGCGGCTGATTGCCGATGGCGGCGGGAGGCCGAAGATCCTCGTCGGCAAAACCGTAACTGCCGTTGCTTTCACCGAGTGCGGCGACCTTGAGCGGAAAATCGGCGCCACAGGCGCCGGGACCGGAAATCGGGCTGATCCGGACCAGATCCGGACCTTCCTTGACCGCACCGGACTTCAGACACGCGACCTCAGCCTCGGCCCGCCAAGGTTCGCGCTCCTCGGAAAAAAATCCGTGGCCGCAGCCCGAAAGCGTTGCAAGGACGAAGGAGCCGACGAGATACCAACAAACTCCGCGCGTCATGCGGAGAATTTCAACTAATTTATTTAAGGACTCATCAACGTCTTGATTTCACGACTCTTTAACCACGTTGCCAGCTCATGTGCGCCGCCGGGATAAAGCGGAGGGACAGCACGGCTGACTTTTTCGGATGAAACCGATCGCTACCTTGCGCGTTGTGGCGAGACGCGACTATCGAGATGACCTTCGGAGGATTCCCATGACCCTTCGTCCTTTCGTCAGTCAACTGAGCATCGTAACCGCCTATATCGCCTTCGCCTTTGTCGGCGCCATCGTGCTCGGCGTATTCTAGGTTTGGCGTGTTCCAGGGCGGTGCCGAGATCCTCATCCATCGCTTTGAAAAACCCGGCGTATCACCGCCGGGTTTTTTCGTGGCCGTAATGTTCATGCCGCATTCAGTCGCAAACCGCCTCAATCGATGAAGACACGCCTTGCCGCGCACCCTACGCTCGGCGAAACTGTGTTTTTGGATAGGCGGATTGAAAGCAGGCATGTTTTTTTCATTGACGGCGCCGCGTGATCGCGGATCGAACGCGAAGATCGCGCAGCTTGTGTCGTCATCGCTGCTCGTCCTGATCACTGGCCTTGCGCTTGAAGTTTGCGCCCCGGCCTCTCCCGCCATGGCTTACGCGCTCGCCGATACGATCAAGAGCCCGGCGGCTTCCTCCGTGGCGCCGGGCGCGATCGCCGCTCCGATCGGGCTCGCGCAAGCACAGCCGTCACCCGCACCGGCCTCGCCGGCGGCTGCTTCCGCCCAGCCGGCAGCATCGGACGAGCCGATCGGCAATGTCGCGACGCTGACCGGCACCGCCAGCGTGATCCGCAACCAGAGCACGCTTCCGCTCAAGCTCAAGGACGACATCTATCTCAATGACGTCCTTGTGACGTTTGCGAGCTCCGCCCTCGGCGTCACCTTCAACGACGAGACCACCTTCAATCTCACCGCGAACGCCTCGATCAAGGTCGACAATTACATCTATGAGGACGGCGGCAAGCAGAACTCGGCGCTGTTCGACGTCACCAAGGGGACGGTGGCCTTTGTCGCCTCCGCGGTCGCCAAGACCGGCAATATGAAGATCACGACGCCGACGGCGACGCTCGGCATTCGCGGCACCACGGGGCTCGTCGAGGTGGACGGGGCCGGCGGCGGCGCGCATAACATCAAGCTCTATCCCGATCCGGACGGGCACGTCGGCACCATCGATGTCAGCGACCGCAGCGGCGCGCGGCTCGGCTCGCTCACGCAAGGTTCCAGCGGCTTCACGATCCGTGCCGGCGCCGGCGGCCGCCTGACGGCCGCGCCGCTGACGATTTCGCCGCAACAGGCCGCGCGCGACCAGGGCATCGTGCGCCAGGTGCACGCCGCGCAAGCCGTCGGACGCCGCGTCGTGACCGAACAGCGCGCATTGCGGCGAGCCAATCCGAACAGGGCGAATCCGAACCGCGCCAACCCGCGTGGGGCGCCCGGCCAGAACGGCCCGCAGCGCCAGAACAACCTGCAACAGCGGCCGGGCGGTCGCGAACTGCCAAACTCGCCCAACCGCGCCGGCCAGCCAGGCCAACCGGCGGCGCCGAACCGCGCCACCCAGCAGGGTCAGCCGCAACCGCCGCCCGGCGCAGAGCGGCCGAATGCGCCAGGCTTGCGTCAAGGCGGTTTACCGAACCGGGCCGCGCCGCAGCCCAAGCGTCCGCCGCCTCCGAAGAAACCACCGCCGAAGGGGAGGAAGCGGTAGGTCGTCTTGATCGCGTTATGACGACGAGACACATTGTGGCGTTTCGTCATTGCGAGGAGCGCAAGCGACGAAGCAATCCAGAACTCCTCAAAAATTTCTGGATTGCTTCGCTACCGCTCGCAATGACGAGGCACCTCACGCCGCGCGGCGCAGCCAGGCCCTGACCCGTCGCAGGAGATCTCCGCGCAGGCTCCGCTGCTTCTCCGCCGCCGCGCCTTGCGCAAAAGGCACGAGATCACCGGCGGCGAGATCGACCGGCACAGAATCAGCCGGCACAGAATCGACCGCGGCAGTTTCGGCCGCCGGTTGCGCCGGCTCGGGCATGGCCCAGAGATCGGACGGTCCCGTTCCGATCGCCTCATGCCCGGAAAGCGCCGGCTGAACCGGCGCGATGGCCGGGACCGCGACATCCGGCAACGGCGCAACGGACGGCGCGAGCGCCGGCGAAGGTTTGGGCGCAACGGTGCGGCGGCGCCGGCGTTTGACCGGCCCGACAGCCTTGATTTCTTGCCTGGTTTCTCGCCCAGTTTCCTGGGATCGCTTGCCGAGCGCCGCGGACTGAAGCGCCAGCGGACCGACGTTGGCGAGAAACGCCCGCTCGTGGTCGCGCGAAAGCCGCTCGACCGCGGCCTGTAGCGGCAACCAGTCGACCGCCGTGACGTCCTTCATTAGTTCGCGGGTCGACCGTCCCTGGGTTTCCATCCGCCAGTAATGAACGATCTTGGAGCGCCCACGCAGGTCATAGGCCAGCGTACCCAGGAATTCATGCACCGACACATCGTGCCCGGTTTCTTCCCACACTTCGCGCATCGCCGCGTCGCGTGGCGTTTCGCCGTCGGCGAGCTTGCCTTTGGGAAGAACCCATTCGCCCTTGCGCAGGCGCACCACCGCGATCAGCGGCGGCCTCGTCTGCCGCAGCACAATGCCTCCCGCTGCCAGCACTGGCGCTCGCGCCATCGCTCATCCCTGTTCAGGCCGTCGAAATAACGAATCCGCTATATAAGTCAGGAATCCCGCAAAATCGACGGCGGAATCTTTCTCGCTCGACATTTCGTTTTCTTAAACCTGTCGCGACTTCCGCAACAACGGCTCGCCGGCCTTGATCCGCGCGCCTTCGCGCACACCGTCACAAAACTCGAAACGGTCCGGCGTCAGCACGATGATGGTCGAGCCGTGCTCGAACCAGCCCATCTCATCGCCCTTGTGCACACTGACGTCGCAGGGAAACACGGTCGGGCCGCGTGTCTGCGCGTTCAGCGTGCGATCGATACAATGCAGCCGCAGGCTCGCCACCAGAATGGCTGCGACCGGCACAATCGTCAGCGCCTCGCCCGAGGTGAGCCGCGTCTCGATCACGGCGCGTTCGTTCTTGCAGAACAGCTTCTCGACTCGCTTGAGCGCGATCGGATTGACGTTCCAGACATCGCCCGAGATGAAGGTGACACGCTCGACCTTGAAATCCGCCGGCGCATGGAAGCGGTGATACATGCTCGAGGTCAGCCTGAGCGTCACGAAGCGGCCGTTGCGGTGCCGCTCGACCACCTCATCGTCGCCGAGCAGGTCTTTCAACGAATAGTTGGCGCCCTTGATCTGGAAAAGCTCAGTGTCTTCGATCGCGCCGTGCGCGCCGATGATGGCATCGCTCGGGCTCGCCACGATGGCAGGATCCTGATCGAACGGGCGCAGGCCCTCCTTGAGCTCGCGGGTGAAGCAATCGTGCAGGCTCTTGAATTCGGTCTTCCTGGCTTCAGAAAGGTCGAGGTCGGAAAACAGCCGCCAGCACGCGATCGAGGCGGCGCAGACCAGCGGGTTTTCGATTCCGCTGAACCAGCCCATGAAACGGGTGATAGCGGCCCGGGGAATCCGGTTGGTCAGGAGGAAATTAACATTCTCCTGTTCCGTCACGGCTGCGATGAGCCCCTTGATTGTCATGAATTTGTCAGATGGAGGCGCTAGCGCTTCTGGCATGGATTCGTCTCTCCCGATTCTCTCATTGTCCGCCGTGGCGGTGGCCGGCGCCGCCGCCACCTTGCCCAAGATCAAGGCGCGCCTTGAATTGTCGCGCGCCAAACACCGCTCGCTGACCGGACATTCGAAGATGTCCCGCCGGGTAGCACGCCTGCTGCCGTTCTACGAATTTTCCGCCGAGAAATATTTCGACGCCGACGGCGCACCGCCGGAAATCGCCAGCCAGCGCAAGGACGCCTTCTTTGCGCTCGCCAAACTCTACGCCGAGCGTTACGCCAGGGGACGGCAGATGACGGCGGACGCCGCCACCCACATCTCCGACCTGCAATTCACCCGCGCCTATCGCGTGCCGTTCCAGTTCTCGAAGCTGGTGCAGGAAAATCTCGGCACCTCCGCCTTCATGGCGTCGTCCGCGGGCGTCACCGTCACCGATGTCGACGGCAACCTCTTTTACGACCTGACCGGCTCCTACGGCGTCAACATCTTCGGCAACGACTTCTATAAAGAGTGCATCGCCGAAGGCGAGAAGCGTGCCGAAGCGCTCGGCCCGATGCTCGGCTTCTATCATCCCGTTGTCGCCGACAATGTCCGGCGCATCTGCGAAATTTCCGGGCTCGACGAAGTCTCGTTCCACATGTCCGGTACCGAAGCGGTGATGCAGGCGGTGCGGCTGGCGCGCTATCACACCAAGCGGACGCATCTGGTTCGGTTCGCCGGCGCCTATCACGGCTGGTGGGGCGACGTGCAGCCCGGCGCCGGCAATCCGATCGCCCCGCACGAAACCTATACGCTCGCCGAAATGTCGGAGAAGACGCTGCATGTGCTGCGCACGCGCCGTGACATCGCCTGCGTGCTGGTCAATCCGCTGCAAGCGCTGCATCCGAACGCCACCGCGCCCGGCGATTCCACGCTGGTGGAACTCCTCGCGAAAGGCGCATTTCGATCGCGAGGCCTATACCGCGTGGCTGAAGGAGTTGCGCCAGGTCTGCACCGAGCGCGGCATCGTGTTGATTTTCGACGAGGTGTTCCTCGGCTTCCGGATCGCGGCCGGCGGCGCCCAGGAATATTTCGGCGTCCGCGCCGATATGGTGACCTACGGCAAATCGCTCGCCGGCGGGCTCCCCATTGGAGTGGTCTGCGGCACCAGGCAGCTGATGCGCCGCTTCCGCGACGATCATCCGGCCGACGTCTGCTTCGCCCGCGGCACTTTCAATTCGCATCCCTATGTCATGACGGCGATGGACGAATTCCTCTCCCGTCTGGCAAGCCCGAATTTCCGCGCCATCTATGACGGGCTCGATGCGACCTGGAACGGCCGCGCCGAGGCGCTCAACGCGCGGTGCGAACAGGAAAACCTTCCCGTGCGGGTCGCCAACCTGTCCTCGGTCTGGACGGTGCAATATACCGAGCCGTCCCGGTACAACTGGATGTTCCAGTATTACCTGCGCGCCGAGGGTCTGGCGCTGAGCTGGGTCGGCACCGGCCGCTTCATCTTCAGCCTGAATTTCACCGATGCGGATTTCGCCGAAGTCGAGCAGCGCTTTGTCGCGGCCGCGCAAAAAATGAAGCGCGACGGCTGGTGGTGGCATTCGCCTGATCTGACCAACAAGGCGATCCGCCGCCGGATCCTCAAAGAGATGATCGCCAGCAAGTTCGGGCGGTGAGGTCCGCGCTTTTTTCTCCGTCATGGCCGGGCTTGTCCCGGCCATCCACGTCTTGATATCGCGGCACTAAAGACGTCGATGCCCGGCACAAGGCCGGGCATGACGCGCGTGGAAGGCATTTGAAACCCGAATGATCAGGCGTGCTGCTCGGCGAGCTCGTTGTGCTCGATGATGTCGAGGCCCGGATCGATCAGCTCGCCACGCAGCAGCGCCAGCGGCGCCTTGTGGTAAAGCTTGAAGTCGTTGAAGGGGTCCGTGAGAATCTTGGCT
>CAVVLH010000031.1:0-28281 GCA_963748805.1 uncultured Alphaproteobacteria bacterium
GAAGAAATCGTGGTGCCGCCGAACAGGTTGGAGGCGGATGCACCCGAACCGAGCGCCACGGTGAAGCTCGACTTGGTGTCGTAGCCGATCGTGGTCTGGAGGGCCTGGGTGGCGACCGACTGGGCGCTCTGCACCAGGCTTTCCAGCGAGGTGATGCCGGTGTTGGCGGCCTGAAGCACCTGCACGCCGTTACCGATGCTGTCGAGCAGGTTGCCGATGTCGGAGGCGCGGTTGTTCAGCGACTGCGAGGTGAAGAAGTTGGTCGGATTGTCGAGGGCCGAGTTGACCTTGTTGCCAGTGGCGAGGTCATTCTGGGTCGTTGCAAGCAGCGAAGCAGTCGACTGCAACGAAAGAAGGTTTTGGCGGACTGACGCCGAAAGAACGATACCGGACATTGCTCATACCTTTCTGGTGTGACACTCAAAACGCAACCCGGTCCTTCAGGATCAGGCGACACCCGGCACGGTGTGGTTAAGTGGCTAAGAAAACATGAACCATGAGCTGCGCCCTCGCCCTGCAAACGCCCCCAAACCGCTCGCGATGACCGTATCGCCGTCGCAAAAACGCGATGAGCACATTGATTGCACGATAGAATTTTCAGAGATGCTCCGCATTTACAAAATGCTAACCATAATTTTAAAGGATAATAATTGACTGACGCCAACAGCTGCATTTGCTGCGTGCCCAAACAAAAACGGCGGGGTTTCCCCCGCCGTCTGGTCTTCTTTGGCTTGAACTTCGATCAGCGGAGCAGCTGGAGCACGCTCTGCTGCGACTGGTTGGCGAGCGCCAGCGCCGAGACCGCGATCGACTGGCGGGTCGACAGCGCCTGGCTGTTGGCCGCTTCCTCGTTCGGATCGGCCAGCGTCAGGTTCGACGCGCCGGTCTGCAACACGTTGATCAGGTTCTTGTTGAAGTCCTGGCGGATCTGCACCACCGACAGGTTCGAACCGAGCGTCGAGGCTTCGGCGCGGAGCGAGTTGGAAGCGTTCTGCAGCGACGTCAACACCTTGTTGGTGGCGTTGTTGTCGATGAAGTCGGTGCCCACCGTCAGGTTGGAGAGGCCGAGGCCGGCCGCGTTGAACGTCGTACCGGTGATGTTCAGCGTGGAAGAACCGGTCTCGTTGAACACCAGCTTCAGCGAGTCGCCGCTCAACAGGTTGATGCCGTTGAACGAGGAGTCCTGCGAGGTCGTGTTGATCTGCGACAGGATGTTGTTGTACTGGGCGACCAGACCGGCGCGGGTGGCCTGGGCGTTGGCGTCCGCAACCGGAGCCGACGCGACCTTGCCGTTGAACAGGTTGCTGCTGCTCGTGACCGTACCGATCTGCTTCGAGGCGTTGTCGTTTGAGGTCTGAATCGTCAGGTTGCCGTTGGCATCGACCGTGGCCTGAAGATTGTTCGCCGCCAGCGCCGTGTTCAGCTGGTTGAGGTTGCTGATCTGGTTGGCGCCGGTGCCGAACGTGATCGAGGTCGCCGTGCCGGTTCCGACCGCCGCGATCGACAGCGTCGAATTGAGGGCCAGCGCCGAATTCGACGACTGGGTCCGCGCAAAGGTGGTGGTCGCGGTGCCGCTGCCGATGCCGAGCGAGGCCAGAAGAGTGGCGTTGCTCGAGCTGATGCTGAGATCGGAAGCTGTACCGGTCGAGATGTGGAACGCGCCGCTGGAGATCGAGGAAGCGGTATCGCCCGTCGTGGTGCTCAGGGTCGCAACACCGGTCGTGGTGTTGATCGCAGCCGTCTGCACGCCGGTCGCAATGTCGATCGCATTCAACAGGTCGGAGGTGGTGCCCGTCCCGATGTAAACGGTCGAGTTGCCGTTGCCGTCGGTGAGGACGTTGCCGACCAGGCCGGAGGTGCCCGCGGCGGCGGCCGGGGTTGCGCCGGTCTTGAAGGTGATGGTGTGACCATCGACCGTCAGCGTGTCGTTGTTGGCAATCGTTGCGGTGATGGCGTTGGTGTTCGCCGCCGTCGTCAGCGCGGTCGTGCCGGTGATCGCGGTTGCGGTCGTCGCCGTGGTATCGACGGCAGTGCCGACGAACGAGGCGGAAGAAATCGTGGTGCCGCCGAACAGGTTGGAGGCGGATGCACCCGAACCGAGCGCCACGGTGAAGCTCGACTTGGTGTCGTAACCGATCGTGGTCTGGAGGGCCTGGGTGGCGACCGACTGGGCGCTCTGCACCAGGCTTTCCAGCGAGGTGATGCCGGTGTTGGCGGCCTGAAGCACCTGCACGCCGTTACCGATGTTGTCGAGCAGGTTGCCGATGTCGGAGGCGCGGTTGTTCAGCGACTGCGAGGTGAAGAAGTTGGTCGGATTGTCGAGGGCCGAGTTGACCTTGTTGCCAGTGGCGAGGTCATTCTGGGTCGTCGCGAGCAGCGAAGCAGTCGACTGCAAGGAGAGGAGGTTTTGGCGAACTGACGCCGAAAGAACGATACCGGACATTGCTGTTACCTTTCTGGTTTTCAAACGCACTCCGACCGTTCAGGCCGGCTTACCCAGGCACGGTGCGAGCAAGCCATCTAACAAAACATGAATCGGATAGCCAAAATTCGGCCAAACACTTGAAAAACAACGAGAAAAACGCTTTTTTTACCATACGGTCGACTGCGCAAGCCATTGATAAGTTTGAATATTTTTCGCAAGGCCTGCGGTGTTTACGACTTGTTAAGAGCGACTCGGGAAGAGTGAATGTGGCCACGATCGTTCAGAGTCCGTCGCTGACGCGTTGTGAGCGTCCTATCGCGCAAACCCATCATCAACAGGCGACAGCGGAGAACAGGCATGGCGTTAAAGGTCGAGCTCAAGCCACACGAACGGATCATCATCGGCAATTGCGTGATCACCAACACCGATCAACGCGCCCGGCTACTGATCGACGGCGAGAAGATACCGATCCTGCGTGAAAAGGATATTTTGACGCCGGAAACCGCCGATACGCCGGCCAAGCTCATCTATCTGGCGGTGCAGTTGATGTACATTTCGCCGGAGCCGCAGGTCAATCACGGCACTTATTTCAACCTGGTGCGCGAACTCGTCACCGTCGCGCCGAGTGCGTGGCCGCTGATCGAGAACATCAACACCAATCTCCTGAACGGCGAACTTTATCACGCCCTCAAGGAAGCCAAGAAGCTCGTGGCCTACGAAAAGACGCTGCTGGATTCGGCGCGCGACAAGCAGGACGACGCTGAAGAACGACGCTCTGCCTGAGGCGATGGACTAAGGCTGTTGGCGCGATAACGCCGGCTTCACGCCGCGCAGTTATCGGAAGATCGCCGCGCGCCGAATTCGAGCACCGCTGCGACCAGCGCATCGAGATCGTTGGTGTCGGTGCGGTGATTGACGATGGCAGCACGGATCGCGAGCTTTCCGTCCAACGTCGTGGTCGATGGCGCCGCGATGCCGGACTCGTGGATGTCAGCCACGATCTCGCTGTTGACGCGATCGGCTTCGTCGGCACGATAACGGAAGCAGACAATATTGAGTTGAGCCGGCGCCATCAGTTCGAGCCGCGGCTCTGATAAGACCTTCATCTCCAGATAATGCGCCAGCTTGCAAGTGCGTTCGATCATCGCGCCGAGTTTTTCGGTGCCGAACGCTTTCAACGTGAACCATGTCTTCAGCGCCCTAAATCCTCGCGACAGGTCCGGCCCGAGGTCGCACGGCCATGGCGAGCCCGCCGCAAGTCCTCGGGTCTCGCGCCGCAGATAGGCCGCTGGAGCTGCAAAGGCATCGAGATGACGCTGCTGATCGCGAACCAGAAGAAAGCCCGCATCGTACGGCACCTGTCCCCATTTGTGGAAATCGAGCGCGACGGAATCGGCGTTTTCCAATCCGGCAAGACGCGGCGCCAGCGCCGGCGAAAGAACGCCGAGCGCGCCATAGGCGCCATCGACGTGAAACCAGAGTTTCTCCTCGCGGCACAGCGCGCTCAAGGCCGCGAGATCGTCGATGGCGCCGATGTCGACCGTACCGGCCGAGCCGACCACGAGGAAAGGCTGCAAGCCGATTTCGCGATCTCGTTTGATCTGCGCGCGCATCGCCTCGACATCGACACGATGCGAACGATCTACGGCCAAGCTTCGCAGCGCATCGGTGCCGAAGCCCGCCAGATCCATCGCCCTGGAAACGCAACCGTGCGCGGCCTTCGACGTGTAGGCCGTCAGCAACGCGCCTTCGCCGCCGACGCCGCTGGCGCGCGCGGAAAGACCAAGCGCTGCCGTTCGCGCCACCCACACCGCCATCAAGTTCGCCAGCGACGTTCCCGTCACGAAGACGCCGCTCGCGCCTTCCGGAAAGCCGAACATGGCCCGCGTCCATTCCGTGATCTGGCGTTCAACTTCAACAGGCATATGATCGCGGCCGCCGAGATTGGCGTTCAATCCGGCCGCGAGCATCTCGGCCAGCATGCCGACCACGGTGCCGCCGCCATGCACCCATCCCATGAAGCCGGGATGAACGTTGCCGGTCGCATAGGGCGCAATGAAATCGCGAATATTCGCGATAGATATCGCCGAGATCGGAAGGCTGGCGTGGAATTTCGCTGCGAAACCGCGCGCGAACATCATCCGGGATCGGGCGCCAGACCGGCTGCTCTCGAATATTGGCGATGGCGTCGATCGCCTCATCGAGCATGCGATGCGCTTGCGCGCGGACCTCGTCCCAGTCCTGTGGATCGAGCGTTTCGCTAGTGTCCTCTTTCCGAAGTTCGTAAGACATCGCGGCAACCTCTTAAACGAACTTCGAAAAGCAAAGGGCACTAGTGTCCCGATTCCGAAGTTCGTAGCATCTCGCGGAGCCACGTTTCGAACTTCGGAATTGAAAGGACACTAGCAAACCTATTGATCTAGTGTGGCTTTGGTTCAGAAGTCCGCATGACGAACCCGCGGCGATTATGATGCGGACTTCTGAACCGCCACACTGGCACATTTCACAATCCTAGTACCGCTTTCGATCTGAAGTCCTGGAGACGAGCAGCTGCTTGCAGTGCCGGGACTTCAGATCGGCGGTACTAGGCCCGACCGTTGGCGATCGTTCCGCCGGCGGCATGATTACGCCGCCGCCTCGTGTGGAGCGTCCGGCGCGTCGGTGTAACATCGCGGCGAATGCATCGAAAACTTTTCGCATCTGCGGCACCTTGTAGGGAAACACATCCGGCGGGTCCATGTCATGGACGATCGCCGTGTTGTCGGCCTCGAAGATCAATAATGATCCATCTCCGGTCTCCGCGCAATCGACGGTGAAATAATCCAGCCCGATGCGCCTGGACAGGCCCGACAACGCAGCACGATGACGCTGCGCAAAGCCGGAATCGAACGCCTGCATGAACGTCTGTTCCTCAAGGCGTTTGCTTGCGCTCTGCGCCATGCCCGCGTTGAGATACCAGATATCCCAGCGATCGGCGATCGCAAGATGACATGCATATGGCTGCCCATCGATCAGGACGATGCGGTATTTTCGGAACAGGCCGTCGTCACTGCGATAATCGACAAAGCGTGACACGAAGAACAGGTCTTGCGCATGTTCGTCGAGATAGTGCTCGATCGCGCCGATGTCGCCCAGCTTTGCGAGGCCTTTGCCGGCGTGCGAACCGCGTGGCCGCACAATGATAGGAAAAGCAAGATCGGAGGCGACGTCGGAAAGTGCGAGCGCTGATTGCGATAATTGCAAAAGCTGCGCACGCGTCACGCATGTCGTTTGCGGGATTTCAAGCCCGTCGATACCACCGAGCAGGCCGTGCAACTTGTCGCGATCGAGATGGCCGACAAGCTGCGGCGGATTGAGCAGCGGTCGCGGCCAGTTCGGCGCGGCGCGGGCGATCTTTTCCAGGACGGCGCGGCAATCGTCGGAATCGGATGCGATCACGATGGCGACGTCGTGATCCGGTAACCAGTTGGGCCAGTCGACATCCGGCATCACATAGAGCGTGGTCAATTCGATGCCGCTATCTTCGAGCAGGAATTCGATCGGCGTGTTGCTGCCGATATCGGTGGCAGCCGCCAGCGCCAGAACACGCAGACGAGGCGGTCTTGCCGCGCAAGGCGAGCGGAACAATTGATGCGAAGCGAGGATGGTCCGCAGGATCGCAAGGCCCGCCTCCTTGTCGCCGAGCAGTTGCGCGATCAGTGCGAGATCGAGCCCCTCGCCGGCTTCAATGCTGCCGTCGAGCAGCCGCGCAATCAGCCGCCGCCATAGCGGGCGAAGGTCGTGGCCGGCCTCAAACGCTTTCGTCAGCCGCGCAAGACCAATATGCTCGGCGTAATGCGGCTTGGGAACGGCGGTTCGAAGTGAAAATGCGGCTTCAGGCTGCATCGCTCGCCTGCGCCGGGCTTGCAAACTGCGAGGCGACGTCGCCCCGAAATACCGACGGACCGACATGGTCGAGGCTGCTTTGGAGATCGGCCCAGATTTCGCCGCCGATGTCGGTCCAGCGCTTGCAGAAAGCAAAATCTTCGCTGAGATATGTACCGGTCGCGGGATCGATCATGCATTCGAACAGCGCAAAGCGGTTCGGGCTTCCTGCCAAAGCATCATGCGAGTGCTCGCGGAGAAATTGCAGCGACGCATAGTCCGGATGTGCGCACATCTTTTCAAAGACGTGGCGGCGGATCATCAGGAATCCGGTCCCCGCGTAGCGAACCCGCGTAAAGCCGTTGACGACAGCGACATGATCGGGATCGTTGATCTCGAGCACGTAGTCGAGCGAAGCCGCCGGCACATTCGGCCGACCGGCCGCAAACGCCCGCTGCGCCTTCTCCCAGTTGACGCGCTTGATCGGATAAACGCCGGCCACGACATCCGCCGCGGACTCGATCAGGCGGAATACCTGATCGGGCGTGAAGCCGATGTCGGCGTCGATAAACAAAAGATGCGTCGCTGTGGGATCGTCGAGAAATGACGTCATCAGGTTGGCGCGGGCGCGCGTGATCAACGCATCGCCGTCGCGAAGCTCGATCTTGAGCCGCACGTTCGACAGCGACCGCACCGCGCGCTGAAGAGCGAAGATGGAATTGACGTACAGGGTGGAGACCTGGCCGCCGAAACACGGCGTGGCCACCACGAGGTGAATTTGCTCGGTCATGAGGCGCTCCCTGCGGCTAGTCAAAAGCCGGCCGCAATCGTCACCAATCAGTAAACAGACGTGGTTAACGAAATCCTAATGGCTCACCCCCTCCTCGCCCCTGCCCCTGGAAATCTCGCGCAATTCATCGGCCAGCCGTCCGATCGCGCTGTCCCAGTCGCCAAAAGCCGGCTGCCGCACCAGTTTTGCGCTTCCGTACCAGGGTGAGTCACGGCGGTCTCGCATCCAGCGAAAATCCGCCGCGTGAGGCAGCAGGATCACGACCGGCTTGCCGAGCGCGCCGGCCAGATGCGCCACCGCGGTATCGACCGAGACGACGACATCCAGCGACGAGATGACGGCCGCGGTTTCGGCGAAATCAGACAGCGAAGGCCCAAGGTCGATCAGGTTCGGCAAACGCTGCAAGACCTCGCGGTCGGCATCGCGCATCTCCCGTTGCAGGCTGAAACAGGCAAAGGGGATGTTCGCAAATAGGGCAGCGAGCCGCGAAAGCGCGATCGAGCGATTGGCGTCGTTCTTGTGGGCGCGCGAGCCGGACCAGACGAAGCCGGCGCGCAGGTCTCCTGGCGGAAGGCGATTGCGCCAATGCGCGACGCGCGCGGCAGGCGCGCTGAGATAAGGAACTTCCGCCGGAATCGTCGCAGGCTCGGTGCCAAAGGCCAGCGGCAATGACATCAACGGACAATGCAGATCGAAGGACGGCAACGCACTGCCTTTGGCGACGACTTCGATGCCGTCGAGTGGCGCGAGCAGCGGCATCAATTCGGGCTGAACCTCGCAAACGATGCGCGCGCCGGAATTTTTGAGCAGCGGCGCATAGCGGATGAATTGCAGCGTATCGCCAAATCCCTGTTCGGCATGCAGCAGAATGGTCTTGCCGGAAAGCGGCGCGTCGCCGAGCCACAACGGCTGACGAAACGCCCGACGTTTGTCGGCAAACGCGCCGGTCTTCCAGCGCCATTCATAAGCCTTCCAGCCGGCCTTGAAATCACCGAGCGTCAGATGAGCAAGAGCTGCTTCGAAGTGGGCCTCGGGAAAGTCGGGACTCTTCTCAAGCGCCGCTTTAAGGCTGACAAGCGCCTCTTGCGGCCGGTCGAGCCTGCGCAGCGCATGACCGCGATTGGTCAGGATTTGTGGATGGTCCGGCATCAGCGCGAGTGCGTGATCGTAACTCGCAAGCGCTTCCGCCGGCCGGTTGAACCGCAACAGCGTGTTGCCGCGGTTGACGCGCGCGCCGACGTGCGACGGATTGACCGCCAGCACGTCATCGTAGCTTGCAAGCGCCTCGGTGATGCGTTCCAGCGCAAGAAACGCGTTACCGAGGTTGTAGAGGATTTCACCATGATGCGGCGCCAGCGTCAGAGCGTTGCGATACTGCGCAATGGCCTCTTCAAATCGCCCGACATTCTGAAGCGCGAGTCCGAGATTCGACAGCGCCTCGATCGAAGCGGCATTGACCTTTACGGCTTTCGTCAGAAAGCCGATCGCCTCGACGTTCCGGCCGCGTTGCAAATGGATGAATCCCAACAGATGCAGCGCGTCAAAATCGTCGCCGCGATATTCCAGTATCGCAGTACACAGCCTTTCGGCCTTGTCGAAATGGCCCTGCTGGCACGAATTGACCGCCTGCCGCTGCAAGCGCGCCAGGTTCGGCATTCGCGCAGCGGCGCTTTTCCATTGAGCAGACAAACCGGAAGCTCCGATGGTGAATTTCGCGGGCTTTTGCGACGTGCGGCCGCCCCCTTCGAATCATTCGTCGCTGAGAAGGCTATCATTTTCGCGCTCATTCGGCTGGCAGCGTGCGCGCCGCCGAACCAACCGGCTACTGTCGTTGATCTGGTCCGCAACTTGCATCGGGCAGCATGAGAATCCCGTGACGACAGGTGGCCCATGCGTTTTTTCCGGATTTTTCCCGTCGCTGCCCTGATGGCGTTGTCTGGCTGGCAAGTGGCACATGCCGAGACCACGCTTCGTATCGCCATGACCGCCTCCGACATCCCAACAACAACGGGCATGCCCAACAACGGTTTCGAGGGCATGCGTTTTCTCGGCTATCCGATTTTCGAGGGCCTCGTGCTTTGGGACCTGACCCGCACGGACCGCCTGTCGGATCTGCGCCCGGGACTGGCCGAGAAATGGGAACAGGCTCCCGACGATAAAAAGACCTGGATCTTTCATCTGCGTCATGGGGTGAAGTTTCATGACGGCACCGATTTCAACGCCGATGCCGTGATCTGGAATCTCGATCGCTACTTCAAGAACGACAGCCCGCAATATGAGCTGCCGGGCTCGGCGATCACGCGCGCCCGTGCGCCTTTGCTTGCGTCCTACAAGAAGATCGACGACGTAACGGTTGCGATCTCAACGACCAAACCGGCCTCCTATTTCCCCTATATGGCGGTCTACATCCTGTTCACGTCGCCGGCTTCATTCGAGAAGGCCGGGCACGACTGGAGCAAGGTCGCGACATTGCCCGCCGCCGGCACCGGGCCGTTTCGCATCACCAAGGTCACTCCGCGCCAGGAAGTCGATCTCGACCGCTGGGACGGCTACTGGGACCCGGGCAAGAAGGCGAAGCTCGATCATGTCGTGCTGATGCCGATCCCCGAGGCCAATACACGGCTCGCCGCGCTGCGCTCCGGCCAGGTCGACTGGATCGAGGTGCCGCCGGCGGACGGAATTGCTTCGCTGAAATCTGCCGGCTTCAACATCACGACCGGCTCCTACCCGCATGTCTGGCCGTGGTTCTTTAACATCGGCGCGGCGGCGAGCCCGTTCAAGGATGTGCGCGTAAGGCAGGCGCTGAATTATTGCGTCGATCGCGAGGGCCTCGTGACCCTCCTCAACGGCACCGCCGAGCCGTCCGCGGGCTGGCTCAAGGCAAGCGATCCGAACTTCGGGACGCCGCAAAACCGCTACACATTCGATCCGGCCAAGGGCAAGAAACTGCTCGCCGAAGCCGGCTTCACACCCGACAAGCCGCTTGCCTTCAAGGCGATGATCTCGACCTCGGGGTCCGGCCAGATGCTGCCATTGCCGATGAACGAATTCATCCAGCAGAATCTCAAAGAGGCCTGCGGCGTCGATGTCAGCTTTGACGTGGTCGAGTGGCAGATCCTGCTCAACGCCGGTCGGGCCACGCCCGACAGTCCGAACCTGAAGGGCGCCATGGTGATCAACGTCTCATCGCCCTCCTCCGATGTCGGCGTCATGGCGCGCTATTTTTCCTCGGCCAATTTTTCGCCGAACGGCTTCAACTTCGAGCAGTGGAAAGACGACACTTTCGACGAGGCGCTGACGACGCTTTCCGAAGCCAGCGATCCGGCCGTGATTTCGGGTGCGCTTCGCAAGGCCCATGAACGGCTGGTGGACAATCCGCCCTGGCTTTACATCGTCCACGATCTCAACCCGCGCGCGATGAGCCCCAAGATAAAGGGATTCGTCTCGCCGCAATCCTGGTTCATCGATCTGACGCTGGTCAGCATGCAATAAGAGCCGCGCTGGCCGGGACTGCCGGCCTCGGTTCACCGAGGCGGGATCACCGGCAGCAGGACGTTGCAGGAACCTAGCCGATCGAGATGCAGCGTGGTCGTTCCCGCAAAGAGTTTGCGCGGCCGATCGCGGGGGTCGTCGTGCAGGAACGGCCCGCATCCCAGTAGCTCGTTCTTGAAATTGGAAAGCTTGGCGCCGGTGGTTGCCTGCCACTGATAGTCCTTGCCGCGCAGGCTCAACGCAATCCGGAATCCCTTCGGCACGACGATCGAGGTCGGCCAGAGTTCGATCGCCAAATCGACGGGCTTGCCGGGCTGAAGCAGCTCGACTTCGTCGTGGCTGTGGTAGGGGCGATAGGGCGTAGACAGTTTCTCGTCGAGTTTGCGGTGCGAAGCGCGCAACCAGCCTTGCGCGACCGGCGTATGCGGGTCGATCGCGCCGAGAAAAGTGATCTCGCGCAAATCCGCGGTGAAGACCCGAAACACCGCAAAAATATCCGCATCCTCGGTACTGGAAGAAACGCGCAGGTTCGCCGCCAACGGCCCGGTGATCTCGGTCTCTTCGGCCAACGGTTGCGACATGAAGGTCAGCCCGTCGCCGTCAGCCGAAAAGCTGATGTCGGCGTCGTCAGACGGTGGCTGCAAAGAAAGCGTTTGATGTCGCGGATCGAGATAGAATTTCGTCCAGCGCGTGGAAGGCAGCGGCCAGTTCGTCTCATGCCGCTCGACAAACTTGTCGACGTGACGAACCTGAAGCTGAACCCGTGGCTGGTCGCCCCAGCCGTTCGCTTCGCCCTTGAGGAAAAAATCGAAAAACCGGCGTTGCAATTCGCGGCCATAGTCGGTGTAGAAATGCGTCCAGTGCTCCAGCCCGTGGCATTCGAGCCATTTCTGTTTCGAGGCCGCCCGAACGAAGCCCTCGAAATTGCCGCGCGGGTGCAATCCCTGCCCGCCCCAATTCGCCGCCGACAGAAACGGCACCGTCACCTTGCTCCAGTCGGCAGATCTCGCTTTGTGATAGTCGTCGTCGAGCGGATGGGCGATGATCTCATCGCCGAAGCTTGAACGGTTGCGCGCCAATTCTTCATCCGAAAAGGTCTCGTCGCCGCACACGAATTCGCCGGTCACGGGGCTGCGCGGTCCTCTTTCGCCGAGACCATACTGAACGGTCTTGACCTGCATGTCGTACCAGTTGGCCCAGAACGTCGACACGATGCCGCCGTGATGGGTCATGTCGCGATACCAGTCGGCCGCGCCCTCCCAGATGCACATCGCCTTCAGATGCGGCGGCTGGAGCGAAGCGACATGCCACTGGTTGATGCCGTAATAAGACACGCCATTCAGGCCGACGTTGCCGTTGGACCAGGGCTGAACGCCGGCCCACTCGATGCATTGATAGAAATCGCGGGTTTCGCGCGGCGAAAAGTGATCGATCATGCCGGGCGATCGGCCGGTGCCGCGGGAGTCGACCCGCACGCAGACATAGCCGTGCGGCACCCATTTCTCCGGGTCCACCACTTCCCAGTTCTGGTATTTGTTGGTGGATCCGAAAGCGACATCGGGATGACCGGCGATCATATTCTGCCAGGCACTCGGATAGCCCTTCTGGAAGGCCAATCCCTTGGCATAGGGGCCGTAGGTCAGAATCACCGGGTATTTTCCCGGCGCCAAAGGGCGGAACACGTCGGCGCGAACCACCACGCCATCGTCCATGGCGATGCCGACGTCCCAGTCGATGCACATGTTGTCTTGTTCGACCGGCTCCGTCATGGCGCGCTCCCTTCAGCGGTCTTTGCGACCGCTTTTGATTTTTACAGAACGGATCAAAGCGCCGGATTGGGCGCTCTTCAAGCAGCAAGACGAACGCCAAGGCTGATTTTTTTAGCCGACGCCGGTCACTTTCAGGCGAGTTTGGAAATGCCCTCTGACGGCTGGATCGGCCGAAGGTCTTAAGCCGCCTGCTCGCGGTCCGGCTTGGCGCGATAAAGCATGGCCGCAAACGCATCGAAGATCTTGCGCATCTGCGGCGGTTTGTAGGGAAACACTTCCGGCGAATCCATGTTGTGCACCACGGCCGTGTTGTCGGCTTCGAAAATCAGAAGCTCGCCATCTTTGTTCTCGGCGCAGTCGATCGTGAAATAATCGAGGCCGACGCGACCAGCAATAGCGGCAAGCGCGTTTCTGTGACGAAACGCAAAACCATAGTCGAAGTCGCGCATGAAGCGCTCTTCCTCGCTGCGCTTTTCCGCGCTCTGCGTCATGCCCGCGTTGAGATACCAGATGTCCCAGCGGTCGGCGATCGCCATGTGGCAGGCATAGGGTTTGCGGTCGACGAAGACGACCCGGTATTTGCGGAACAGCCCGTCCGGACTGGAATAGTCGACAAAGCGGGAGACGAAAAACGCCTCTTCATTCCGCTCGGAAAGATATCGCGCCATCGCCGCGCCGTCGTCGATCCGGGCCAGCCCGACGCCGGCATGCGAACCGCGCGGCCGCACGATGAGCGGAAATTTCAGATCGGGGGCGAGATTGGAAATATCATCCGGCGATTGGGCGATCGCCATCAGCTCGGCACGCGCCACGCCGTAGGTCGCGGGAATCTCGATTCCATCGATGCCGCGCAGCAGGCCGTGCAGCTTGTCGCGATCGAGGTTGCGGACGAAACCGGGCCTGTTGAGCAGCGGCCGTGGCCAGCGCGGCGCCATCGCGTCGATCTTGCGCAGCGCTTCGATGCATTCTTCCGAATCCGAGGCGATCACGATCGCCACATCATGTTCGGGAAGCGGCGTCGGCAAATCGACGCCCGCAACGACATAAAGCGTCTGCAATTCGATTGCGGAATTTTCCAACAAGAATTCGATCGGGGTGTTGCCGCCCATGTCGATCGCGGCCGCCAGCGCCAGCACCCGTAATTTCGGCTGTTGCGACGAACATGGCGATCGATACAGCTGATGAGAGGCGAGAACTTCGGCCTGGATCGCCATTCCCGTCTGCTTGTCGCCGAGAAGTTGCACAACCAACGACAGATCAAGGCCCTCGCCTGCCTCCGCGGTGCCATCGGCAAGTCTTCCGATCAGTTGATCTCGCAAAGGACGCAGGTCGACGCCTTGGAACGCCATCGTCGTC
This sequence comes from uncultured Alphaproteobacteria bacterium, assembly GCA_963748805.1. GTDB lineage: Bacteria > Pseudomonadota > Alphaproteobacteria > Rhizobiales > Xanthobacteraceae > Bradyrhizobium. Next base: position 13,697 of record CAVVLH010000031.1, read on the forward strand.
AACCTGGCAAAGCCTATTCTCTCCGCGCTCGGATAGCACGCAAGGCTGGTCGCGATATTCTCACCGTCCATGAGATGCATCCATTGGTTCGAGCCTGTCCAGATCGGCGAGCACGGCTTCAAGATTGGCAATCGCAATCGCTGCCTGATCGATGGCGCGTTGCAGGTTGCGTTCGGCGAGCTTTTCGTCAGCCGACCAGGCCTCCGAAACCAACCGCGCGCTCGCACTGATCCGAAGTGCGGCGGGCGGCGAGGAATCGCGCCCCACAGGAACTCCCAAAGCAACCGGCTGACCGATAAGGCAGGCTTGCGCCGCCGGCTTCAAATCGCCCGCCGCGCGGTGGCCGGCAAGCGCGCGGTATAGCGCCCGGCATTCGGAAAGCGAGCGGACGCCGTCGCCTTGCCGGATCACAAAGGAAAAGATCGTCCTCTGCGCCATCTCTTCATCGGCGGCATCGAGCGGACGCCCCTCGCCAGCCAAGAGATCGAGCGAGGACGACGCGGCGATCAAGCGTTCGACCGCCTCGCCGAAGGTCTTGAGCGCGGCGTGACGAAAGGAATCCGGCACGCGGTAATAGGCGCCGATTTCCTCGATCGCGGCTTCCCAGCGCAGCCACTGACCGAAATTCATCCGGACCGGAAAGCGCTTGCGCAGCAGCGGCCAGGCCTGCGGCCAGTCGCTGCAACTGACATATTCGAGAAGGCCTTCTGGAACGGCGCTGGTCGCGTTGAGAGGCCTTGCGAACTCGCCCGGCACCAGCAATGCGCCGCTGAAGGGCGGCCCGGTGAAAAACTTCGATCCCGTGACGATCACCATGTAGCCGCGCGCGAGATATTTTCGCAAGCGCGGCCGGCCAAGACGCATCTGGCAGGCATCGACAACGACCTGAACATGATCGGGCCAGCGCGCCGCGATCGCTTCAAGGCATTCATCGCTCGGCGCGCGCCAGCCGAACTTCGAGGAGTCCATCACCTGAAGCAAAACTTTGCTGCCGCCTGCAACCGCACGTTCGATGGCGTCGAACACCATTGTATCGTTGGCGGCTGGCGAGCGGGCCTGCCCGGTTTCATCGAACAACGGGAGCGCGACGCTGGTCAAAGCGCCAGCGAGGCCCGCAATCGGTTCGCCCTTTTGAACCCGGCTTCCATTCGCCGTCGCCACGCTGAAATGGCAGCCGCGCGCGGTGTTGACCGTGCCGCTGCCGGTCTGGTCGGCCGCGACCACCACCGTGACGAGTTCGGGCCCGAGCAGCGCGCGGGCCAGAAACAGCGCCTGAAGTTGCGAATCCGTTCCCGACGGGGAAAACACGACGTCGGCAAAGTCAGGCGCAAGACCAAGATGCGCCTTCAATTCCTCCCGCATCGCCTCGACGCGGGCGTCGAAGGCAGCTTCGATCCCGACCTCGATCGCCGATCGCATCAACGCGTCGCGCGCGGCTTCCGCGCGGTCATAGGCACGCGCCGAGATCGACGTCGCGGTGCTCGAGGAAAAGCTCAGCGTTTCCGGGCAAGGCGATGGCTGGCAGCCATATTCGTTCAGGCCGGTTGCGGGATTGATCGTCAGGCGGGTATCGCCGCCGGCCGCCAGCAGCAAATCGAGCGGCGCGAACAGTTCGCTCATGGCGGAGGCCGACCGCGGCCGGCCCGCAAGGCCTTCCGTCTCCGACACCTGGAATCGAACGCTACCGTGCAGCATCGAAGACCCCACGCTCCCGGCAGTTCAGCCAGGCAGTGCGATAAAAGAGCCCCATTGGGAGCTAACGCGGCGTTAACCCGCGTTAAGAGAAGTAAACAGCTATGGTTAACGAAAGCTTTATGGTGCGCGCCCTCGCCGCGGCGTCGGTCACTCGTGTGGCTTTGCTTCAGAAGTCCGCATGACTAACCCGGGGCAGCTATGATGCGGACTTCTGAACCGCCACACTAGCCGCCCGGCGCGAGGAACTTGGTCAGGCTGAGCCCGGCCAGGATCGAGGTGGTCTGGTAGGAAGCCGACAAGGTCGTTTGCAGTTGCAGGATTTCGCTGGCGACCTGATCGGTGGAGACGGTCTCGGTGCTGTCGACGAGATTCTGGAGCTGGGTCTGGGTCTGGGTCTGCCGGTCGCTCGCCGCCTTCATCTGGGTCTGGGCCGCGGCAAAATCGGTCTGAATATCCGAGATCGTCTGCTGTCCCGGCTGCGATGTCAGGTTGGTCGCGATGCGCGAGGAAAGGGCTGCGGCCTGTGCGGATGAATTGGTCCCGGTCGGCGAAAAAGTGACCGCTGCGAAAACCGCAACGCCCTGGATCTGCTGGCGGATCGCTTGCTCATTGGCCTGGGCGCCATAATTGACCGTGATACCCGCATCGATCTGGGCGTTCGATGAGCTGCGCGGATTGGACGAGGAGTTTCCGGTGTACCAGGCAACCGTGTCGGCCGAACCGTTGACCAGCGTGGTCGCACTCGCCGCCGGCGATGGCACGCGCAGCGGCGGCTGCGGCGCGCCAATGGTGGTGCCGGACGCGTTGGTCGTCGTGTTGGCGTTGCCCGAGCCAAAGCCCAACGCCGCCAGCGCCGCCTGCGCGGTCGGATCCGAGGACGACGCCGTGATTGAAAAACTGGCCGCGTTCGGCGTGTTCAGCGTGACGGCGCCGCCATCGATGCTGGAAGGCGTCGAGGTGCCGGTGATCGAATTGATCGCCGACAGCAGGTTGCCGACCGTGCCGCTCGCCGGGTTGATATTGTAGCTCGGCCCCGTCAAGGACGTCGGGTTGTTTGAAAACGTGATCGTCGTGCCGTCGACGGTGATGGCGTCGCCGTTTTGAAAGCCGGCGGTGAGCGAATCCGAGGGCGCGGTGCCCGACAGCGCGGTCGCGCTCGTGATCGGCGCTGCCGGCGTCTGCTGGTTATTGGCGACGCTGCCGACTGCACTGCTGGAGGGATCGAAGAAGTCGTTGCCGGCCGCAACCGCGGACGCCGCAACCAGGTCCGTGTTCGCCACTTTCCCGATTGAGGTGTTCAACGCCGCGTTAAGATTGGCAGCCGTGGCCGCCGGCGTCGCACCAATGGCAAAGGTGTTGGCAGGCGCCGGCGTGGTGCTCGACGCTGTCAACGTCACCGACGATGTCGTGCCATCCGGCAGATTGAAGTTGAGCGTCACCGCGTCGCCAGGATTGGGATTGGTCGAGCCGAAGCTGAACGATACCGCGGCCGGCGAACCGGACGGACCGGTCACCGTCGCGCCCGTCAGCGACGACGTCACCGAACTCAGCTTCAGGCCGAACGGCGATCCGGCGGCATCCTCGGCAACCGAAAACGACGTCGTCGTCGCGGGCGCCGTTCCCGTGGTCGTCGGTGCCGAGATCGTGAGACGGCCGAGGCCGGTGGTGCCGTCCGCTACCGCGCGTTCGGCAATGACCTGTTTCAGACCCGCCTGGGTACCGCTGCCGTTGAGGATCGAAGTGGCGTCTGCCACCGCCGGCGTGTTGATGGCGCTTCCGGAAAACAGGAAACGGTCACCGGCCTGGGTGTTGAGAATACCCACCATCGAGGAAAGCTCGGTCAGCGCGTTCTGTTGCCCGATGGTCTGACCGGTGCTGTTGAGGTTCTGCGGCGTGGAGGCTGCGTCGCTCTGCACCGTGGTGGAGATGCTCGACAACGACTGCAACGCGGTGTTGGCGGCATTGATGCTGGTGTTGACGTTGGTGATCGTGGTCGTGAACGCCGAGATGTTGGACAGTTGCTGCCGCGCGGCGATCGCGAAGCCTTCACCGGACCCCATGCCCGAATAGGTGGTCGACTTCTCGCCGGTCGCAAGCTGCGTCGACAGGTTCGTCAGCTGATTGTTGAGGTTGAGGACCGCCTGGCCAAACAGCGAATTATTGAAGCCGATACTGTTTATCGCCATCTGAACACCGCCTTACAATTGGACCTGCATCAGGGTCTGCATCATGCTTTGAACGACCGACATCACGTGAGCGTTGGCGGAATAGGAGTTCTGCAAAGAGATCAGGTTCGACAACTCGCTATCGATGTTGACCGCCGAAACCGAGTTGAACTTTTGCTGCAACGTGCTGACGACGACGGCCTGGCCTTGCTGCAACTGCGTCGCGGAACTCGCCGCGGCCGCCTGCTGGCTGACGAACTGCTGCAAATAACTGCTGATGGTGCCGGTCAACGGCGCCGTCGTCGAACCGAGGCCGGTTTTCGGCGAGTAGGTGAAATTGGCAGACGTCAGCTGCGAATAGATGAAGTTCGACCGCGTATTGTCGCCGGCGGCTGTCGGCGGATTGGTGCTGTAGGTCGTCAGATTCGCGGGATTGGCGAGCAGTGCCGGATTGACCTGGATGCGGCTGGCGAACCCCGTCATTTCGGAGCCGCCGCTGGTGATCGCGCCGGTATAGGGCGAGCCCGAGTCGGTGAACAACGGCAATTGCGCGCTGCCGCCGGTCAGCGACGTCACCGTGGTCGTGGTCGAGGCCGAATTGATCGTGACGTCGGAAGCCGAGCTGGTGACGACCTGCAACGTCTTGCCGGATGGATTGGAGAATTGCAGGCCGGACTGGCCGAGCGCCGTGTTCAGTTGCGACGCCACCGACGCGGTGGTGCCGGAAAAGTCGATCCCGATCACCTGCGGACTGGCGCCCGGCTGGCTCGGCAGCGGCAGCGCTTTCGGATCGTTGACGGCGACGATCTGCACCTGCTGCTTGACGCCGGCCGCGTTGGTAAAGCTCAGATTGACCGTGTTGCCCGCCTGCACATTCGACAGATCGAGCGTGAAACCCGACGTCGACGCCGTTGGCGTAACCGCGGTGCCCTGCGTGGTCTGGTCCGACAACGAACTTGAAAGCGTCGCGGCGAGCTGATCGACCTGGGCCTGCGCCTGCACCAGGGTCGTGTCGCGCAATTGAAGATCGGCGGCAATCTGCCCCGACGTCACCACGTTGTTGGCGACGACGTCGAGGCTGGAGCCGTTGGGAAGCGAGATCGTCAGCGAGCCGACGCCGGACAGCGCCGGATTGGCATTGTACAGCGAGGTCGGGCTCAACGTTCCCGGTGAGGTGAAGTTGAACTGCGAAGCGAGCCCGTCGCCGACGAGTTGAATACCGGTCGAGGTAAATACGTTGGCCTGGTTGGAGCTATCGACCGTGACCTTGACGTCGACCAGGTTCGACAGGTCGTTGATGGCGCTGTCGCGCTGGTCTTCCAGCGTCGCAGCGGAAGGATCGGTCGGGCTCAGGCTCTGGAGTTTGGTGTTGAGCGCAGCGATCTGCTTCAAATCGGTGTTGGCCTGCGACACCGAGTTGCCGATGTCCTGCTGGACATTGGTGCGCAGCGTCTGAATGCCTTGCGATGTCGTATTAAGCTGCTGGGCGAGCGTCTGCGCCGCGCTCAACGCCGTCGTCTGCGCCGATGTCCCGGTCGTAGAGGTCTGAAGCGCCTGGATCGCGGAAGTGAAATTGTTGAGCGCCGTCTCCAGCGTGCCGGTGCCTCCGGGCGTCCCGTAAATGCTCTGAAGCTGGGTAAGGATATTCGAGGTCTGGTTGGCAAAACCCGCGCCGCCAGTCTCGGTCCGTAGCTGGCTCTGAACGAACGAGTCGATGTCACGGCTGACGCCGGTGACCAGAGCCGAGGCGCCGGCGCCACCGGTCGGCTCGGCGATCTGGTTGACGGACTCGGTGACATAACCGGTCGTGTTGGCGTTCGCGACATTCGACGACGTAATCGCCAGCGCGGCCTGATTGGCGGTCAGGCCGGACATCGCATTGGCAAGGGCAGAACTCAAACCCATCTTTATCGCCCGCCTTGGACTAGATCACGGCCTTCAACGCAACACGTTCAGCAAACTCTGAACCATGTCGTTGGCCGTGGTGATCACCTTGGTGTTGGCCGAATATGCCTGCTGGGTCACGATCAGCTTCGTGAACTCGTCGGCGATATCGGTATTGGAGCCTTCGAGCGACGAGCCCGCGATGTTTCCGGACGCGCCCTGGATCGCCGCGCCGGACTGCTCGGTGGCCGCATAGGCCTGGCCATCAAGCGCTTGCAGGTAATTCGTGCCGTTGAAGTGCGACAACGTGATCTGGGCAAGATCGATGTTCTGCCCGTTGGAGAAGGTACCGACCACCGTGCCGCTGTTGTTGATGGCGACCGACTGGAGCTGGCCGGCGGCAAAGCCGTTCTGCGTGATCTGCCCGACGGTCGCCGTGCCGCTCGTTGAAGAGAATTGGGTCAAGGCGCCGGACGCGAAGTTGAGCGCAACGTCGCCAACGGCCTGACCGCCGACGGTGAGGCCCGGAATAGTGACACCGCCGCCTGTGGGACTGGTCAGATTGCCGTTGGAGTTGAAGGTGAAATTCGTACCGACGTTGGTCCAGGCAGTCTGGGAACCGGTGGCGTTCGGATCGCTCTGATAGAACAGATTCCAGGTGCCGGGCGCGGTCATGGCCCAGCGAAGCTGGACGTTGACCGGCGTGCCGGCCGAATTGTAGACGGTGATGGCGCCGCCACTGATGCTTTCATTGTCGAAGGTCGTGACGTCGGAGGCGACGACAATGCCGTGACCCGGATATCCGCCGCCGATCGGCTGTGCCGCCGGCAGGGTACTGGTAGAGGTCGTGAAGCCCAGCGATTTGAAGATGCCGGCGGCGTCGGCGGTGACGGTAAGGCCGTTGCCGATCGTTTGACCCGTCGCCGTAACTGTCGTGAAGGCTGTACCCGAATTCAGCGTGACCTTGCCGGTGGTCGCGTCGACGCTGCTGGGAGTCGATCCCGTGCCGACATTGCCCGTGGCCAAGTCGACAGCCTTGAGAAGATCTCCGACCGTATTGCCGACGCCGAGATTGATCGTGCTCCCTACCAGCGTCGGCGTCGGATTGTTGGGTGCGGTCGCCGAAAAATTAATGGTCACGCCGTCAACGGTGATGGTATCGGTGCTGGCGACAGCCGGAACCAGGCTGCTCAATGGCGTGGTGCTGTTGATGGCATTGCCGCCGCTGTCCACGGCGTTGTTACCTACGTCAGCTGTGTTGACGAAGGCCGCGGGCGGCGTTCCGGTAACGGTCGGATTGTTGGCGCCGAAGTCGGCTCCGTTGAGACCGCCCTTGGCGGTGATCGAGCCGGCCGGAGCGTTCGGACTGGCCGTCGTTACCGGCACCGTCGGCAGGTTCGCCGCGTACTGAATGGCCGTCGTCGCCTGCGCCGGAACGAAGTTGTTGTTGAATTGCAGGACCGTCGGCACGCTGCCGAGCGGGTTGCCGGTTTTCGGATCGACCGCCGTGCCCATCAGGTAGTAGCCGGCGCTGTTGACCAGGTAGCCTTGCGAATTGACCTGGAAATCGCCGGCGCGCGTATAGTCGGTGATGCCGTTGAAAGTGGGGTTGCCGTCGGTCGTGCCGCTCGGCTTTTGCACGTCAAAGAAACCGTCGCCGTTGATCGCGATGTTGGTCGCGACCGTCGACGCCGACACGGTGCCCTGCGTGGTGATGGTCTGTTGCGCGAGCGCTTTGACGCCGCCGGCTACCTGCGATTGCGGGTTCAGCGCGTCCGGGATCAGATCCTCGAAGCTGGTGTCGATACCTTTATAGCCGACGGTGGAGGCGTTCGCGATGTTGCCCGATATATTCTGCAACGCGAAGGATTGAGACTGCAGGCCGCTCACCGCCGTCGTAAGCGCGTCGAAGATACCCATAACGTTGTCTCCACATTCGATCCCGGGCCTCGTGGCGGTTTGCCCACGCATGGCCTTCGTCGAGAGAGACATCGCAATCGCCGTGCCAAACACGGGAGGCGAGTTATTTCAGGTACTTAAACGAAAAAGCCCCGGTCGGAGGACCGGGGCACAATTGCCGGGCGGGCAACAATTGCCGGGAGCAAAGTTCCGCAATAGCGTTTTCGAGCCAAGCTCACCCTGGGACTTGATCCGGGGGTGGGACCGGTTCGCGTCGCAATCAAGTCTACGCAGATTGCGTAGACTTATCTGCGGCAGAAAACCCGTGAAAATCAGCGCAAGCGGAAACGTCAGCTCGCGGTTGCCGCCGCGGGGTGGAATTGCAGCGCAAAACCGTCCATGCAGTAGCGCAGACCGGTCGGCTTCGGACCGTCGTCGAAGACGTGGCCGAGGTGACCGCCGCAGCGACTGCAATGGATTTCGCTGCGCAGCATGCCAAAGGTGCGGTCTTCCCGTTTCGCGACGGCATTATCGAGCGGCTGATAGAAGCTCGGCCAGCCGGTGCCGCTTTCGTATTTGGTCTCCGACGAGAACAGCGGCAGGTCGCAGCCGGCGCAGGCGAAGGTGCCTTTGCGGTGCTCGTTGAGCAGCGGGCTCGTGAAGGGGCGTTCGGTGCCTTCTTTCCGGAGGATTTCATATTGCTGCGGCGTGAGCTGGGCGCGCCACTCCGCGTCGGTCTTTTCGACCGCGAACTTTTCAGCGGCGTTCGCAGGTTCGCCGCGCAGCCAGCGCAGCGCCGCAAAGCCGAGCAAACCGGCCGTGGAAGCAAGCAGAATTCGGCGATCGACCATTGGATATCTCCGTGCGAAGCAGGATGGGAGTATTGGTTCATTCGCAAATACGGGCCGCCAAGGGAAAAGTTACACCCGTCCGGAGGACAATTTCTCACGTTCCTGCGAGTTCGGGCAATAAAAGTGGCCTCAGGAGCCCCCTTCGGTGGGGCTTGCCGCGACCGACGGCTCCCGAGGCTCGATAGGCTGGCGGTCGCGTTGATCTGGACTTGGGCGCGGCGGCGACCGGGGCCGCGACGGCCCTGTTCCTGCCAACCGATTAGCTTCGGCGAGCCGCGCCTCCCGGATCCGCTCCTGTGCGCGCAGCCGCTCGCGATAACGGGCAAGCGCGCCGGCGATCGCAGAACTTCCGCGTTCCCACATTCCTATCAGGTGGCCGGCCACCCGCCCGGTAGCACCACCCGCCCATACCAGTTCGAACGGAGAAAACAGCCGCCAGCGCTCATCGCCCCAGAGAATGCTGCGGGCAATCAGTTGCCCCGCCATCGCGCTCGTCCCCAATCCCTGCCGGCCAAAACCACTCGCCACCCAAAGTCCCCGGCGCAACTGGCCGATCTGGGGCATGCCATGCACGGTCTGGCCGATGGCCCCGCCCCACACATCGGTGACTTGCACGCCACCGAGTTGCGGGAAAATCGTGCGGATGCGGCGCGCGATCGGGGAAGCAAATCGCTGAGGCCGGGCGTCCCAGGTGGTTTCGGGGCTCGCCCACATCAGACGGTCGCCGTCAACGATCCGGAACTGATCGACGCCGTCGCTATCGATCACCGATCCCTTGAAGGCGATCGCCTCCGTCAGGCGATCGCCGAGCGGCTCGGTGATTCCGGCATAACGCCAGACCGGCAGCAGCGTCTCCGACAGACGCCGCGACGGCGCGCCGAGATGAACGTTGCCGGCCAGAACGATGTGCGAGGCGCGCAACCGCGCCGACGGTGTGACGATGCGCTTGCGAATTCCAGACGCATCGATCCCGACCACCGGCGTTTCCTCGAAAATCCGCGCGCCCGCGCGCTTCGCCAGTGCCGCCAGACCCTGTAGATATTTGCGGCCGTCGACCTGGAACGCTTTGGGAAAATAGATGCCGTGGAAATAGCGATCGGTCTTCAGCTGGGCGCGGACCTGATCGATTTGCCAACCCTCGACTTCGGTTCCGAAATCTTCGCCCAGCATTTGCAGTTCGCTGATCAGCCGATCGCCGACATCGATGTTGGAGACTTCGAGGGCTCCCTCGGTGACCGCAATCCCCGGCATCAATTGTTCGGTGGCCTGGGCGCGGACATATTCGGCGCCCTGTTTCGACAAATCCCAAAGCTCTTTGGCATCTTCCAGGCCAATGCGCGCAATCAGGTCCTTCAGCGCCAGACCGTAACCCGGCATCACCGTACCAAGCAGGCCGCCCGAAGCGCCCCAGCCGACATGGCGGCCTTCGAGCACGACGACGCTGGCGCCAAGACGCGCCGCCTCCAGCGCCACCGTGAGACCGGCAAGCCCCGCGCCGACCACGCAAATGTCGGCATCCAGGTCGAAAGTCAGCCGCGCGCGGGTGGCATCGCCGACGCCGCTATCGCCCGTGAGGAGGATATCGCTCATAGCGCTGTCTTAAGGGATCGGTCTGGCGCTTGTCACCTTGTCCTTGGCCGCGACACAGTAGATTAATTCTGTAGATTATTCTGTGAGTCCCGAATCGTTATCGGAAACCGTCATGCGCCGTTTGATGCTGCTTCGGCACGCCAAGACCGAAAATGATGCGCCAAGCGGCCGCGATCAGGATCGCAGACTGGATAACCGGGGCCGCCTTGATGCCGCCGAGATTGGCGCCTGGATCGGCCGCAATCCGCCCTTCCCGAGCCTGGTGCTGGTTTCTCACGCGGTGCGTGCGCTACAGACCTGGGAAATCGCCTGGGAAGCGATGAGGGAGCTGGTGCCGGCGCCACAGGTCGAACTGATGCCGGAACTTTACGGCGCCGACATCTCTCAACTCCTCGAAACCATTCGCAATGCCTCCGCCGCCGATCCGAAACGGCTGATGCTGGTCGGACACAATCCCGGAATGCACGAGCTTGCGGTCGCACTTGCAGGGAGCGGCGATCCCGCCGGGCGCGGCGCTTTGGCCGACAACCTGCCGACATCAGGTCTTGCGATTTTCGATTTCGACATCGACGACTGGACCGACGTCGGAATCCGGCGCGGCCGTCTGGAGGCGTTCGTCAGCCCCAAACTATTGAAGCAAGCCTCGGGTGATTGAGCCTGGCTCTGTCGTCCGAAGGTAGTTTGGCGTCCGGAGCTTTCTTCAAATATGCTAAGATCGTTTCTGACCGAGCAAGCCTTGAAGCCGATTCTCAAGGAGCGCTCCGGCATCCTTACAAGGAGGCGCAGATGTTCAGCTCCATCCTCGTGCCGCTTGATCTTGCCGACACCGATCTGGCGCGGCCGGCGATTGCCACCGCCGCCACGCTGTCGCAAACCTGGAATGGCAAGGTAAGGCTTCTCAACGTGCTGCCGATGACGCCGGTGATGCTGGCCGAATATGTTCCGGCAGACTTCGACGTGCAGCAGCGCGAGACCTCGGAGGAAGCGCTCGCCATCGTTGCGCGCGAATCCGGCATCGAGGCTGACCGCATTTCGACCGCCGTAAGACAGGGCGGGATCTATCACGAGATCCTTGAAGAGGCCGCCGCGGTCAAAGCCGATCTGATCGTCATGACCTCGCATCGACCTGCGATGCGCACCTATTTCCTGGGCTCCAATGCCGGCCATGTCGTGCGCTACGCCAAATGCTCGGTGCTGGTGGTGCGGCACTGAATCATGATTAAATCTGGCGTCTTAGTCCTTACGGCAGCAGCGCTTTTGGCAAATCTCCGAAGTTATAGGTGAGCGGCCGGTTGCGGGCGATGAAGCCGCCGACCTGCCAGGCAAACAACGCTGCAAAGCCGACCAGAAACAACGCGCCCGCCCATTCGCCCGATACGATCGCGCGCAACAACAGCCCGCTCATCGCTATCGCCAGCAGCGCCACGCACACGATCGCCGCCTTGTAGACCCTCGGGCCAAGACCGCCGGTCAGCACCGCTCGGCTGCCGGCCTTGGCCATGCGGGCATGCAATGCCACGATGAAGTCGCGATAGTCCTTGTCCTGCGGCGCCATCAGCGCCGCGGACTGCCAACTGGTCGAGAGAATCGCAAGCCGTCCGCCATCGATCTTGCCGATATCGGCGCGAAACCGCCTCGCCTGCATCGACACCGGCCGGTAGGACAGCCGCACGGTGGCGATATCACCGTAAGACCAGAGACCGGAACGGCCGGCGATGCGCCATGACAGCCCCTGCTCCGTCAATTCAAAGGCATGGGCCGAGCCGATCAGCGACGCCTTGAAGGCGTAACGTGTTCCGGACGCCGGCATCTCATGTGAGATGAGCTGCGACGCCCCTGACAATCCTGTGGATCCCCGCCCGTGTTCCAAGATTCGCCGCCACGCAGTGGCCCACACTGGACAGCTCCGTCTGCACGGACCGGCTTGCACCGATCGTCTGCGCCATTCTACAACCGCTCCATGCCTGAGACGACTCCATTTCCAAGCCGGCTAATCGTTGCCGGTGCTGCGATTTCCGGCGTGTTGCTCGCGCTCGCCGTCCATATGCTAGGGGCGAGGTTCGGGCTCGATCTCGGCGGCCTGTGGCGATCCGACACCAGCGAATTCATGCCGGTCCGTGCCGCATTGGCATGGTGGCTGATCGCAACTGTCGGCTTTTGCGGCGGCTATTTCACCGCGACGCTGATGCACAGCGCCGCGGCGGGGCAGATTCCGCAACGGATGCGGCAGTTTTTGATCGCGGTCGGCGTGCTTGTGCTCGCGGGCGCAGGCCAGGCCGCCTCCGGACCGAGCTCAATTCCGACGGTCGCCGGCGTCGTGGCCGGACTAGCGGCCCTTGCCCTTGGCGCGGCGATGGCGTTTTGCGGCGCTCATTTCGCACTCCGCAGGGCGTGAGTGCCGAGGGCCCCAACTTAGCCGCCGGGGCGACGCGTCGGCATCTGGACGTCCCAGGCCAGTCCCACAGCTACGAAAAGCCGCAGCAGCAGATAGGTCAGGTCGATCTCCCACCAGTGCCGCTGATTGCAGGCGCAGTTCGGCTCGGCGTGGTGATTGTTGTGCCATCCCTCGCCGCTTGCGAGGATCGCCACCAGCACGTTGTTGCGGCTTTGATCGCCGGTGTCATAGTTCTGGTAGCCCGACACATGGGTCAGCGAATTCACGCTCCAGGTGATGTGCCAGACCACGACCGTGCGCACGACCACGCCCCACAGCCACACACTTGCGCCGAATTGAACCGCCTCCATCGGCGTGCGGCCGAGCGCCAGCGCGATCAGGAAGCCACTCCCGTAGTAGATCACGGACTGCGCGAGCGTAATCCATACGACGTGACGCTCGATAAAGCGATAAAAGCCGTCGCGCAGGATGTCGCGCGCATAGCGGTCGTAGGCGACCTGACGGCCAAGGTCGGTGTTTTCCAGAAACAGCCAGCCCATGTGCGACCAGAAGAAATTGACCAGCGGGCTGTGCGGATCGGTGCGCTCGTCCGAGCGATGATGGTGCATGCGGTGGGTCGCGACCCAGCGCGCCGGCGTATCCTCCACGCACCAGACCGCGAGAATGGCAAAGGCGTGCTCCAGCCAGAGCGGGCATTTGAAGCTGCGATGGGTGAGCAGGCGATGATAGCAGAGGTTCATCCCGCAGGCGCCGTAGACGTAAATCCCGACGAAGGCGAGCACGGCGCCTGATGTCGAATAGAACCACGGCACGAACGCCAGCAGCGCCAGCAGATGATAGGTGCCGACCGCGGCCACATACCGCCAATTGATGCGCCGGTCGCAGGCGCCGAGCGGAAGCGGCAGTGCAACGGGTCTTGCCAGCGGACAAGTCAGGGTGGTTTGAAGTGGCTCTTCCAAAGTACCTCGCGCCCCGTCGATCGGGGCATATTTCTTACACAATTGCTGGTGCTTCGCGAGAGCGAAGCTGTGGAAATTTCCAGTAATAAAAAGGCTTTAGGACGGTTCCAGGTTCCCCTCGCGTGGTTTTGCCCCACGCCCTCCAAACGAAGGCGCCACGGCGCAACCCAATAGTCGCCGCGGCGCTTCGTTTCGTTCAGATCAGCTTGCGGCGCGAAGATTGATCTTGCCCTCGGCGAGCGAGGTCAGTTTCTTGTCGGTGGTCCGCTCTTCGTCGAGCGTCTTCTGGAGGATGCTCGCGCAGTCGTTGCGGCCGAGCAGCCGTGCCCAGGCGATCAAACTGCCATAGCGGGCGATCTCGTAATGCTCCGCCGCCTGGCCTGCATTGATCAATGCCGCGTCCAGCACCGATTTGTCGGCGACTTCGCCTGCAACCTCGTCGGCTTCCTCGATGATGCCGTCGATGGCGGGACAATCGACCGCCTTCACCTCCGCACCCCACATCTGGAACACCTCTTCAAGGCGCTGCACATGAGTCTTGGTTTCCTCGAGATGGGTTAAAAAGCCCTGGCTGAGCGCCTTGTCGGTTGCTTTCTCCGCCATCTTCGGCAGCGCCTTCACAAGTTGTTTCTCGGCGTAATAGATGTCTTGCAGCTGTCGGCGCTACCCCATTTGGGGACGGCCCGGTCTGCTGGTCTGGGAGCTGACGAGAGCCTCAGCTTCGCCGAGAAAACTCGTCGCCTGCGGCTCCGAAAAACAGACGCAAACGGAGGAGAAAAACTTGACCCATTTCGGACACCCCTGTAAGACTCCTGCCAGAGCGTCGCTAAGCTCCGACAACTGTCCGACAATCCCGGATGAGTGTCCGACAATTATCGGATCGCTGTCCGATAATTTCGGATTGGCTGTCCGAAATCATCGGAATGCGCACTGGTGTGACCGTGAACGAATTTGCCAGCGGTTTCATAGCGCAAAAGGCTGCTCGCTTCCGTTCTTCGCGTGTGCAGCATCGCTCCGGTTTCCGGCGTTCTACGGCCTTTCGCGCTATGCCCTTACCGCTGGCTTTTCCTTGTTCACGTCACGCCAATTTAGGCGGGCTAAATGAGGAGAAAAACCATGAAGATTATCACCATCGCTTTACTGATTA
>CAVVLH010000032.1:0-50994 GCA_963748805.1 uncultured Alphaproteobacteria bacterium
GCTGGTCTACATGGCCAACCAGATCGGCAAGTTTTTCCAAAGCCAGGGGCATGACAAGGAAGTCGCCGGCGTGGCCGAGCACATCCACAAGTTCTGGGATCCGCGGATGCGCCGGGCGATCTTCGCCCACCTCGACGCCGGTGGCGCGGGCCTCGATCCGAACGTTCGTGACGCCATCGCTTCGCTGAAGGCCAAAGCCACCACTCAGGCGCAAAGCTAATCGCTCACCGCTGAATTTGCACGACAGGCCCCGGCTTTGCCGAGTTGCCGCGCGCGATCACGAGATAGCGCCTGATGGTTTCCCGATCACCCTGCACGATCTGCCGGATGGCGCCGGTGGCATTGACGATCGCGGCGCCCGCCGGATTGGTCGTGAAGTCCGCGAGCGGCTCCAACGCACCGCTGCCATCGGCATGGTTAGCCAGCGCAAGGACGTAAGCCTGCTTTGGCTCAAGCCCGGCGGCGGCGGCCTGCAAAACCTGAGTGAGCCCTTGATCGAACAGCGAGACGCTGGTCGAGGCTTCAACACCTGCTTTGCCGCCGCTGGCGTTGGAGCCGGCTAACCGAAGCTGAGCTACCTGGCCGCCGACACCGAGCGATTGCAAATTTTGCGTCCCCACTCCGTCCGGCACCGCTCCGGAAACATAGGCGATGGCCTGCGGCGCCTGACCGACGGGACTGGTCGCAATCACCTTGTTTGTCAGCGTGTCGATCGCGATCACGGCGTCCGCATTTTCGAGACCGACATAGATGCGGCTGCCATCTCCTGAAGGCCAGATACCGTGCGGCAGTTTGCCGACCGCAATCGTCGCTACCTGCGAGAAGTCATCGGTCCGAAAAACCTTGACCTGGTTCAAACCGCCTACCGTCACATAGGCAAAAGCACCTTTGGCGTTGCGTACGATGTTGACGTGGTTGGTGATCGGTCCGGTATCGATCGATTTCAGCACCGCGAAGGGCGGCTTGGCGTCGAATACCACGGTCCGCCCGGTATCCTTGAGCGTGAACCAGACCTGCTTGCCGTCCGGCGTCGCGGCAATGTTCGGACAAAACGGGCTGTCCTGCTGCACGTGCCCGACAATCCGGTGGTCGGCAACCGATACCACGACCGTCTCTGGATTGAATGACGAGCAAACGTAGCCGTACTGACCGTCCGGCGAGAAGATCGTCATGCCCGGGCCGTTTGGCACCTTGATGCGAGCCGTCTCCTCGAACGTCGTACCGTCGAGCACCGAGACGTAATCCTCGCCGCGCACCGTCACCCACACTTCCTTGCCGTCCTGGGTAAAGAACGCCTCGTGCGGCGAACGCCCGACATAGGTCGTGTGCTTGATCGCGTTGGTCGCCGTATCGATAAAGGTCACCGAATTGGAGCCGATTGAGACCACCGCAATCGTGCGGTGGTCCGGCGAGAAGCCCATCCCGTGGACCAGCACCTGTCCCTTGTAGAGCGGGCTGAAATTGGTCGGCTGCGGATCGCCGAGCCTGATCACTCCGACAAGTTTATTGTCGACAGGATCAGTGACGGAAACCGTGTTGGAAAACTGCTCGGCAGTGTAGACGCGATCACGATGGCTGATCGGAACGTCCGGGGCTTCCGCGGCGCCGGGAGCTTGGCCGGCGCAGGCCGTATTAACGCCGGCAAGCGAGGCGCTCGCCAAGAGAGCGATTGCGGCGAGCTTCACGTTTTTACTCCTTCATATGCATCGAATTGTGCGATGTATGGTCGGGCATCGTTGCAGCATTTGGCGCGGGCGACGGCTCGGTCGGGGCCGCCGCCGCTGGCGGCAACGGTTGGCCGATCGCAAGCCGCATGGTCGCGATCTCCTGCTGTTGGGTGACGATGATTTCCTGGGCCAGCCGACGAAGTTGCTCGTTATGGCCATAGCGCAGCATCGCCCGCGCCATTTCGATGGCTCCCTGGTGATGCGGTACCATCATGGCCACGAAGTCGCGATCGACATCGCCGGTCGGCTTCACATTCATATCCGCCATCATCCTGTCCATGGCAGCAGCATTTTCGGCGATGAATGGCGCTTCGGCCGCAGGCGACGCTGTTTGCGCCAGCGCGGCCGGGCCGATGCCGGCCACGAGAGCCAGCCCCATTGCAATTCGTATTAGCGTGACGAAGTTCTTGACCATGGAAATTTTCCTGACTTCCCGGTGCAGATATACAACGCTGCCCCGCCACTCACGGGTCAACTGTTCGTGGATGGCGACAAAGCATTCAAATGTGGCATCCGCTCGATTTTCAATACCGATGAACCGTCGCCGACGCCGGATCGCCGCCGACGAAGCTAATTGTTGACCACCGCCTGAAACACCCGGCGAACTTCGATCTGCGTCTCCCGGACCCGCGCCTGAAGAGAGGAAAAATCCGGTGCGTCGCCGGCGCGGGCCATAATCTGCAAAAGATCTTCGCCGGCGGTTTCCGGATCGAACCTGTCGCTGACGCAGAGCCGCAGGATTTGCGTCAGATCGTGATAAAGCAACGCCGCCGATCGCAATATTTCCACCGAGGCCGCCGGCAGCACGCCGAGCCGGGCAGCGTTGTCGAGCACATGCAGCGTGTTGACGTCGATAATGTCGGGCTTTTCGGCCGCGTGAGCGAGTTGCAGATACTGCGCGATGAAGTCGATATCGACCAGACCTCCCGCGACATGCTTCAAATCCCAGAGGTCGTTCTCACCTTTTTCCAGAGCGATGGCGCGCCGCATGTCGGCGACATCGATGGCAACGCCCGCGGTCTCCCGCGGCCGCGTCAAAACCCGGCGAATGACCTTCTCGATTTTGTCGCGGAATTCCGGTGAAGCGGAAATCACCCGGGCCCGGGTCAACGCCATGTGTTCCCAGGTCCAGGCTTCCTTGTCCTGGTACTCGGCGAAGGCATCGACATGCGAGGCCACAGGACCGGCACGGCCCGACGGCCGCAGCCGCATGTCGATATCGTAAAGCACGCCGTAATTCGTTCGCGTCGTGAAGGCTGAGATCAGCCGCTGGGTAAAGCGCGCGAAATATTGCGCGCCATGCAGCGATTTGGCGCCGTCGGAATCCGGATGTTCGGCATCGAAATCGTAGAGCAGGATCAGATCCAGATCGGAAGCCGCCGTCATCTCGCGGCTGCCCAGCCTTCCCATCGCCAGGATCGCGGTCTCCTGCCCCCTGATCCGGCCATATTGGGCCGCGAATTGCTCGCTCACGAGCTTATGCACGGTCTGAACGATGCCCTCGGCAACATCGGCAAATGCCGTACTGGCCTGCTGGGCCGACACCGTGCCGGAAAGAATTCGCGCGCCGATCAGGAACAGGCTCTCCTGACCAAACAGCCGGAGCCGGTCGAGGAATTCCTCGTAAGAGCCTGCATCCTCCAGGGTTGCGGCCAACCGCGCCGAGAGCTCCCGGCGATCCGGCATGGCGCCAAAGAAGCGCGGGTCGATCAAGCCGTCCATGATCTGCGGCTGCCGCGCCAGCATGTCGCCAAGCCGCGGGGCCGCGCCCAGGATCAAGGCGACCAGCGCAACAAGGTCACGATTTTGGCTGAGCAGGACGAACAGCCGGCCACCCCGTTGCAAGGCCTGAAGGAAGCGGTCGAAGACGATGATCGCGTTGTCGGGATCTTCGGCATTGGCAAGTCCGTCAACCAGCGAGGGAAGGAACTCGATGAAGGAATTATGCGTCGCCTCAACCTTGAACACGCGATAGTCGCCATCGAGCCATTGCCGTATCGTCGCAGCCACCGCGACCGGTTTCTTGAAACCAAGCGAAGCGAGATGTTCGATCAGGCGCGGATCGTCCGGCCCTCCCGAATAATCAACCTCCGGAAATTTCGCCGTACCGACTGGATCGCCCTCAAAGAGCTTGGCGTAATGCCCCTGGACGATGGTGAGGTGTCTGAGCAGGTCGTTTGCAAACGCCGCGCGGTTCTCGTAGCCGAAAAACCGCGCAAATTGCTCGACAGCCTGGGGGTCGTCGGGCAATGCGTGGGTTTGCTCGTCGGCCACCATTTGCAGGCGGTGTTCGACCCGCCGCAGGAATTCATAGGCCGCGGTAAGTTCGTCGCGCGCTTCAACCGTAATCCAGTGGCTTGAAGCCAGCCGATCGAGCGCCTCCAGCGTCGGCCGCACCCGCAATTCGGGATGCCGGCCGCCGGTAATCAACTGCTGGGTTTGCGCAAAGAATTCGATTTCGCGAATGCCGCCACGCCCGATCTTGACGTTGTGGCCTTCGACCGCGATTTCGCTTTGCCCCCGATAGATCTGCATCTGTCGCTTCATGTCGTGCACATCGGACAGTGCGGCAAAATCCAGGTGCTTGCGCCAGACGAACGGCGAGAGCTCCGCCAGCAGCGCTTCGCCCGCCCGCACGTCACCTGCGCAGGCCCTCGCCTTGATCATGGCGGCGCGTTCCCAGGTACGGCCCTCTCGTTCGTAATAATGCAAGGCGGACGCGGTTGAGATCGCAAGCGGCGTCGAGGCTGGATCTGGACGCAGCCGCAGATCGACGCGGAACACGTAACCCTCGCCGCTGCGCTGCTGCAACAACCGCGATAATCCCTGCGCCATCCGGACAAAGAACGGCTGCGGCTCGATGTCAGGCGCCAACGAGGACGCCTCGGCATCGTAGAAAACGATCAGGTCGATATCGCTGGAGAAATTCAGTTCTCCCGCGCCCATCTTGCCCATCGCCAGCACGATCAGGCCGCATCCCTCCTCCGGACGATCCGCCCTCGGCGGCGCGATCCGTCCGCGCGTCGCCTCCTGCTGGAGCAGGAAGTGCAACGCCGATTGCACCGAGATGACGGCAAAATCGGTCAGCGCTCGCGTCACCTGCATGACCGGCCATACACCGCCGATGTCGCATAGCGCGATCAGCAACGCGGCTTCGGCTTTGGCGCGACGCAGAATGTGCATCGCCTGCGCTTCGTTCGAAGCTGTCCGGACGCCTTGGCCGGTTTCCTCAAGCAGTCGCGCCAGATGCCCGTCGGGCTCGCCTTGCAAAATCCGCAGCGCGCGAGCTGCATCGGATCGAACCAGATCGAACAGATAGGGCGAAGCTTCCGCGATACCGGCGAAAATCCTTCGCGTGTGAGGAAATCGTACGAACAGATCCTCAAACTCGGCCGCCTGGGTCGAAGCCAGATCGGACAGCCAGTCCGAGAGCCGCTGCGCGGCCTTTTCGGGCATCGCGAGGTGCGGCCCACTGACAAAGCGAGCGGCGAGCGAACTGGATCCGACATCCGCATCACGGATTTGGCGAAGGGTCATGACAAATGTCGATCCGGAAGACGTACAAAACCTGCGTCAGACCGGCGCCGGCGGGGCGACCAATTCAGGCGGCTTTCTGTGACACATCCTGCGTTTGAGCCGCAAGCCTATCGCTCGCGCCGGACAATGCCGGGATCGCAAGCGTCGCAATCAGGCCCGGATGGGCGTCGTCAAGCCGCAGATCGCCACCATGCAGCGTCGCAACCGCCGATGCGAGGCTCAATCCAAGCCCGGAGCCCGGCAGGGTTCGGCTCGCTTCCAGGCGGACGAATTGCTCCACCGCATGCTTGCGGTCGGCCACCGGAATCCCGGGCCCATGGTCGGTAACGCTGAGCAGCACCCGGTCGCCGACGCGTCTGGCCTCAATGAGGATCTCCTTGCGGTCCGCCTCGGCGATGGGGACCAGCACCTGCACGGTACTATCTGGCTTGCCGTATTTGATCGCGTTCTCGACCAGGTTGGCCAAGGCCTGGCTGATCAATTCACGATTGCCGTGAAGCGGCGCCGCCTCGACCTTCACCCGCAGCGTCATGCCGTCGTCTTCGGCGAGCGGCTCATAGAGCTCATGAATGCCCCGGGCCACATCGGCAGCATCGAAGTCGTCCATGTTGCCACGGGCTTGTCCGGACTCGGCGCGCGCAATCATCAGCAGCGCATTGAAGGTCCGGATCAGGCCGTCGGATTCCTCGATCGTCCGTTCCAGCGCGGAGCGGTATTCGGCCTCGGTTCTGGATTTCGCAAGCGCCTCCTCGGCGCGGTTGCGCAGACGCGTCAGCGGTGTTTTCAGGTCGTGCGCGATGTTGTCGGAGACTTCCTTCAGCCCCATCATCAACGCCTCGATGCGTTCCAGCATGGCATTGAGATTTCGCGCCAGGCGATCCAGTTCATCGCCGCTGCGCCCGACCGGAAGACGCCCGCTGAGGTCGCCCGCCATGATGCGCTGGGTCGTACCGGTCATGGCGTCGATCCGCCGCAGCACCCGCCGCGCGACAAAAATGCCGCCGCCAAGGCCCAGCACCATCACGATCAAGACCGACCATTGTGCGGCGTGAGCGACAATGCCGAACAGCCGCCGCCGCTCCTCAAGATCGTGCCCGATCAATAGCCGAAAGCCGCTGGAGAGCTCCGTGACTTTCACCAGCGCGAAATGATTGGTGGAATCCTGATCGTCAAGCCGGCGATAGGCGGTCTCCGTCCATCCGGTCGTGGCCATGACGCCCGGCGAAAGCGAGCCGACATTGCCGGCAACCGCCTGTCCCGCCGGCGTGGTGACGAGATAGAGATTGGCGCCTGGACGCAGTGCGCGATTTTCGATGGTGAGAACCAGACCGCGCAGGCCGCGCCGGGCAAAGATATCGCTGACCTCGCCGGTTTCCGCATTCACCGTGGCGGTGATCTGTTCGGTGATCAGGTGTCGCGTGTTCCAGGCAAAAAAGCCAAGCAGGGACGCGGCGAACAGCGCGAACAGAAACAGATAAACCAGCGTCAAGCGGAACGCTGTGGTTCGGATCAGCTTACCGAATGCCGTCACGGATCATGTATCCCGCGCCGCGAATGGTATGAAGCAGCGGCCGCTCAAAACCTTTGTCGATCTTGGAACGCAGCCGTGAAATATGCACGTCAATGACGTTGGTCTGCGGATCGAAATGATAGTCCCAGACGTTTTCCAGAAGCATGGTTCGCGTCACCACCTGGCCCGCATGCTTCATCAGATATTCCAGCAGCCGGAACTCGCGCGGTTGCAGCGTCAGCTCTTCCTTGCCGCGCATCACCCGGTGCGAGAGCCGGTCGAGTTCGAGGTCGCCGACACGATAGGTGGTGTCCTCCGCCGGTCCGCCGCGGCGGCGCGACAGCACCTCGATCCGTGCCAGCAGTTCGGCGAACGAATACGGTTTGGGCAGATAGTCGTCGCCGCCGGCCCGCAGGCCCTTGATGCGATCGTCCACTTGTCCGAGTGCCGAAAGAATCAGGACCGGCGTGCGGTTGCCTTTTTCGCGCAGCGCCCCGATCAGGGACAGGCCGTCGCGTTTGGGGAGCATGCGATCGACCACGAGCACGTCGTAGTCGCCGCCTTCGGCGAGCGCCAGCCCCTCCTCGCCGTCCCCTGCCAGATCGGCGACATATCCGACCTCTCGGAACGCCTTGACCAGATAGTCGGCGGATTCGCGGTCGTCTTCGATAATCAAAAGTCGCATCTGGGTTTCGGTTGCGAGCGCGGCCACGTGAGATTTCCCATCACCATGGCTCGACCGGAGCCCTCATGCAAGGCGATCGGGCGCGCCCTTTTGAGCCCATTAAAGTTAAAAAAGCGGGCGGTGAAGCTGGGGGGACTTCACCGCCCTTTAACCTTCCGACGGAGGGGGGCGTTTTCCACCGGAAGGTAGTCACGGGAGCGGGTTCTTGACCCGCCCCCAAGGAAAGTAACGTCGGCGGGGGGCGATAATGCCGATGCTACCCTCCATTTCGTCGCGCACCTGGCGCTTTAGCCTTTGGCGAGCGGGATCGCGACAAAGCGCGAAGACCCACCGCTCTTGACCCGCATCAGGACGCTATTCTTGCTGTCGTTGCGCGCGGCTGTAATCGCCTCACGCACGTCTGCGACATTGGCAACGCTCTTTCCGGCGACTTCGAGAATAACATCGCCTTCCTTGAACCCACGCTCAGCAGCCGCGCTCTTCGGATCGACGTCGGTGACCACGACGCCCTCCTTGCCGGCACCGGCAACGCTATTGGCCGGCGCCAGAGTCAAGCCGAGCCGGGGTACATCGGTTCCATGGTTCGCGCCGCCCTTGTCACCATTATCGGTGTCCGCCTTGGCCTCGAGCGTGTTGGGCAATTGGCCAAGATTGAGACTGACCACCTTGTCCTGGCCCTTGTGCAGCACGTTGAGCTTGACGGCGACGCCGGGTGACAGGCCGCCAATGGTGCGGGCGAGTTCGCGGGCATCCTTGACCGTTTCGCCATTTACCGCAGTGATCACGTCGCCGGATTCGATACCGGCCTTCGCCGCCGGACCATTGGCCTGCGGTTCCGCAACCAGCGCACCTTCCGCCTTCTTCAGACCGAGGCTGTCGGCGATATCAGGCGTAACCGGTTGAATCTGGACGCCGATCCAGCCGCGGCTCACCGAGCCCTTGTCCTTGAGCTGAGCAATCACGGTTTTCACCGTCGAAGCCGGGATCGAGAACGCAATGCCGACGCTGCCGCCGGACGGCGAGTAGATCGCGGTATTGACGCCCATCACTTCGCCTTCGGTGTTGAAGGCCGGACCACCCGAGTTGCCCTTGTTCACGGGCGCGTCGATCTGGATGAAATCATCATAGGGGCCGTTACCGATGTCGCGGCCACTGGCCGAAACGATGCCGGCGGTCACGGTGCCGCCCAATCCGAAGGGATTACCGACCGCGAGCACCCAATCGCCGATCCGCGGCTTGCCGTCGGACAATTTGGCGAACGGGAAGTTCGAGCCGCCCTCGACCTTGATCAGCGCGAGATCGGTCCGGGCGTCGGTTCCAATCACCTTGGCGCTAAAGGTCTTGCCGTCATCGGTCGTCACTTCGACCTTGTCGGCGCCATCCACCACATGGTTATTGGTCACGGCAAAGCCGTCGGCCGAGATGAAGAAGCCGGAGCCCTGGCCCGTCACCGCGCCACGGCCGCGCGGAATGGCGCGCAGGCCCGGCGGCAGATCCCCTCCGCCGAAGCGACGGAAGAAACGCTCCATCGGCGATCCCGGCTGGAACGGCGAGGCGTCGTCGTTGTCGCCGCTATCGTTCTTGGCGACTTTCTCGTTGATATTGACCTTCACCGAAATCACGGACGGTTTGACGCGCTCGACGATGTCGGCAAAGCCGATCGGCTGAGCGACCTTGCGGACCTCATTATTGACCTGCGCATGGGCGCTGGTGGTGAAGATATCGACGGGGCCGGCCGACGGGCCGAAGCCGTAAACGGCGACACCAAGTCCGGCTACGACCGACGCCATGAGCGCGAACTTGCGTGCCGACAACAGCGAACGGCGCGGCGTCCGATAGGACGGTAGCGTGGAAAGATCGATGGGACGGTCGGTCATAAAAGCTTCTCCAGAGCCTGGATTAGAAATGGTGCGTGGGGCGTGCACCGGCAGGCTTCAACATGGGGAGTTTCGCCTTACGGCGCGCTGGCGAAGGAGTTAAACTTTTGTAATGAACCGGCCGTGGAATGCGGCGGATTATCGCAGGCGTCCGTCGCGTTGCTTTTTCGCGTTCCGCACTATTTTTCGGCAGCCCGTTCCGCCGCCATCAATTGGTTGATTTGCGCCTCTTCGTCGGGCGTCAAACTCAACGCGTCGTCCTGCTCGCCGCCTGATCGAGCGCGACGGCGGCCGTGCGCCCACAACACAATACCGCCGGCGCCTAATGCCAACGGCGTCAAAAACCAGAGCAGCCATGTATGCGAATTGAGCCTCGGCTTCAGCAGCACGAACTCGCCGTAGCGCGCCACCAGAAAATCAAGCACCTGGGCGTCGCTGTCGCCGGCGGCGATCCGTTCGCGAACAAGTAGCCGCAGGTCGCGCGCCAGCGGCGCCTCGGAATTGTCGATCGACTGGTTCTGACACACCATGCAGCGCAGTTCGCGCGACAAATCCCGCGCCCGCGCCTCCTTGACTGGATCCGACATGACCTCGTCGGGCTGCACCGAATGGGCCGCGGTCGCCATCGCGGCAACAAACGCCAATGCGAGAACAACCCGTTTCAAAAACATCACTCCGCCGCCTGCAGGCCGCGCATGGATTTCGCGGGCTTCGGCGCGCCCACGCGCAGGCGCCGATCCGACAGTGACAGCATGCCGCCGAACGCCATCAGCACCGGACCCAACCAGATCAGAAGCACGAGCGGCTTGTGATAGATCCGCACGGCGATCGAGCCGTCAGCCGCGATGTCGCCCAGCGAGATGTAAAGCTGGCTCGCGCCTCGCGACAGCAATGCGGCTTCGGTCGTGGAGGCGCCGCTGCGGGTGGTGAAATTGCGCTTCGACGGCGACATGGTGCCAATCACACGGCCCTCGACCAGCACGCTGAAGTTCGCGGCCATTTCGCGGTAGTTCGACCCCTGCCGTGGCGTCAGACTTTCGAGCTTGATGCCGTAGCCGGCAATGTTGGTGACATCGCCGGCTCGCATCGTCCTGATATTTTCGCTGTTCCACGAGGTCTCGCAAACGATGCCGATCAACGCGATCCCGACCCCGGCATGCGCGAACATGGTGCCCCAGGCCGAGCGCGGCAGCCCGCGTGCACGCTGTGTCGTGGTGCCAAGCGGCAGCCGGAACAAGCCGATGCGCTCGGCGACATCGATCACGGCGCCAACGATCACAAACATCGCAAGACCGATCGCGAGCGGCGCCAAGGTGCTGCCGCCCAGCGTCCAGGCCCATACCAACGCCATCATCAACAACGCCGCGATGCCGGCCGCGATCAGGCGCTGGGCCGCACCCAACAGATCGCCGCGCTTCCAGGCCAGCAGCGGTCCAAAGGGCACCGCGGCCAGCAATGGAACAAACAGCGGCCCGAAGGTGAGATTGAAGAACGGCGCGCCGACCGAAATCTTCTCCCCCGTCATCACTTCCAGCGCCAGCGGATAAAGCGTTCCGACAAAAACCGTCGCACACGCCGTCGTCAGCAGCAGGTTATTGAGAACGAGCGCGCCTTCCCGCGAGATCGGCGCGAACAGACCGCCCTGCTTGAGCGACGACGCGCGAAGGACGAAGAGCGCAAGGCTGCCGCCGATGAAGACGCACAGGATCAGCAGGATGAATACGCCGCGCCGGGGATCATTGGCGAACGCATGGACCGAGGTAAGGACACCGGAGCGAACCAGGAAGGTGCCGAGTAATGACAGCGAGAAGGCCAGGATCGACAGCAGGATGGTCCAGACCTTGAGCGCGTTGCGCTTCTCCATCACGACCAGCGAATGCAACAGCGCGGTGCCGGCGAGCCATGGCATCAGCGAGGCATTCTCCACCGGGTCCCAGAACCACCAGCCGCCCCAGCCGAGTTCGTAATAAGCCCAGTAGGACCCCATCGCGATGCCGAGCGTCAGGAATATCCAGGCGACCAGCGTCCACGGCCGCACCCAGCGCGCCCAGGCCGCGTCGATCCGGCCTTCGATCAGTGCGGCGATGGCAAAGGAAAACGAAATCGAGAAGCCGACATAGCCGAGATAGAGCATCGGCGGATGCACGGCGAGACCAATATCCTGCAACACCGGGTTGAGGTCCTGGCCCTCGATCGGTGGATTGGCGATCCGCAGGAACGGATTGGAGGTCATCAGGATGAAAAGATAGAAAGCGCTGGCGATCCAGGCCTGCACGGCCAGCGCATGGGCGCGCAGCGAGATCGGCAGGTTATTGCCGAAGATCGCAACCAGGCCGCCGAACAACGCCAGGATCGACACCCAGAGCATCATCGAGCCTTCGTGGTTACCCCACACGCCGGTGATCTTGTAGATCAACGGCTTCATCGAATGCGAATTCTCGACCACGTTGACGACGGAAAAGTCCGAGGAAACATGCAGCGCGATCAGCGCCGCAAACGACGCGGCAACGAAGACGAGTTGCGCGATCGCCGTCGAGCGCGCAACATTCATCAACGGAAAATCACGCCAGCGCGCCCCGAGGATCGGTACAGTCGACTGAATCAGCGCGAGGCCAAAGGCCAGCACCAGCGCGTAATGTCCGCTTTCGGCAATCACCGTACAGCTCCCTGCTCGCCTTGCGCCGCACGGGCGGCGGCATTGCCGCCTTTGGACGCCGCGCCGTATTCTTCTTTCCAGAGCCCCTGCTTCTTCAGGGCATCGGCGACGTCCTTGGGCATATAGTTCTCGTCATGCTTGGCAAGCACCGTGTCGGCCTTGAACACGCCGGACGCGTCGAGCGCGCCTTCGGCGACGACGCCCTGCCCCTCCCGGAAAAGATCCGGCAATATTCCCTGGTAGGAAACCGGCAAGGCGGCGCTGCCGTCACCGACCTCGAACCTGACCATCAGATTGTCACCGCGCACCAGCGAACCCGGCTGCACGAGGCCGCCGAGCCGGAACCGTTTGCCCGGTTGAATATGCTTCTCCGCGACCATTTTCGGCGTCGAAAAGAACACGATCAAATCACGCATCGCATTCAGCACCAGCGCCGCGGCCACTGCGAGCACGAACAGCGAACCGCCGATAACAGTCAAACGCCGCTGCTTGCGTGTCATTGGTCGCCTCTTTTGCGCCACCGCGCCATTCCGCTCATCGTTCTCATCCGTCGAGTCCGAGATCTTTCAGGCCATCGTTCAATTGCTGCAACCGCTCGGGATCCTTGGCAACCGCCTGCCGGGCATCGGACGTCGCAGCCTTGGCCTTGGCGGCGTCACCCAAGACCATATAGGCCCTGACGAGCCGCAGCCATCCGTCGACGTCATCGCCGTTCTGGCGCAATCGGGTGGCGAGACGCTCGACCATGGTGCGGATCATGGCGCTGCGATCGGTCTCGCTCATGTCTTTCGCCGCGGCCATCGCGTCGTTCGACAGGGCGGGCGCCGGCGCGCCGCCGACCCTGACCAGCGCGGACTGAACCAACGGACGCCAAGGCGCATCCGGTGGCGCCTTCGCCAGCATCGTGCGCCAGATCGAGGCTGCCTCCGCAGCATGGCCATCCTGCTCGGCGGCCAGTCCCAGAAAATAATTCGCCTTCACCTCGTCGGCGTTCAGCGCCACCGCGCGCTCGAACTCGGCCTTGGCTTCGCCAGTGACGACGCCGCCCGCCGCAGCCACCAATGCTTCGCCGAGATCGGCCCGCCGGGTGGCATTTTCGCCGTTATAGGTGATCGAATTCCGGAAGGCGCGGATCGCATCATCCAGCCGTCCCAATCGTGCGAGCACCGGCGCCAGAATCGTCCAGCCCCGGCCATCTGCGGGCTCAGCCTCGAGATGTTGTTCAACCTGCGCGACGAGCTTATCGAGCGATTGCGTCGTACCCGGCGCGCGGCTGCGCTGCGCCAGCGGAAAATCGGGCAGCTCAGGCGAACCTAGCGGGTAATAAAGCCCGGCTGCGACGAGCGGCAACCCGATGAGAGCGATAACGGCCGCCACTCGACGCAACTTGACGTTTGATCTTGCGGCTACTTCGGGCTGATCGTCGACCGCTGCCAGCAGCCTGCGGCTGATCTCGACGCGCGCGGCCGCAGCCTCCGGCGGGTTGATGAGCCCCGCGGCGACATCGCGGTCGATTTCAGTGAGCTGATCCCGGTAGACGACAGCTTCATTGCCGTCCTGTTCCGGATGGCCGGCGCGACTGAGCGGCCAGAGCACGGCAAAGATCGCCGCGGCCGTCATCAGCGCGAACACAAACCACAGCATCATCGAACGGGTTCCGGTGAAACGGGCGAACCAGCACAGCGTCTTGCGGTCGCTTTACACCATAGGCGTCGAGAGTGGGCAATTGACAATTATCAATTTGATGAGCCAAACGTAAAATATTGAGATACTTCACGAAAATTCGTTTCTCAAAACCTCCAAATGTGAGGTTTTACAAGAGCAAATCCGCCCCGGACCTGATCAGCCCGCCCGCGATGATTTGCGCTCGCCCGTCAAGGCGTTTTCGGCGGCCCTGCTCATCAGCGACGCATAATCGGCACCAAACAGCAGGTCACAAAAACGGATGGCGGCGGCCACCTGCGTTTGGCGATAGGCCCTCGCCTTGCCTTCGCTGCCGCGGAGCGATTGCACCAGCGCTTCGGTCGATTGCTCGACATAGTGCTGGAGATCGGAATAGGTCCGCATGGTGACTTCGTTGATCGCCAGTTCGCCGGCATAGGTGCGGCACACTGCGACAAACTCGATCAGGGCGATGGTTTCTTCGACGTCGCCTGAATTGATCTGGGCCGCAGCCCCGATGTCCTTGTCGGCACGCTGGCGCAGTATCCGCCTGACGCGGCCGGGAACGCTGTCGATTTCCGATTGCAGCGCGCTGGAAATGTCGGCGCGGATCGATGCGAGCTGCCTGCCCCAGGCCGAATCGTTGCGCAGATCGAGTTCGGTTCGCAAGCCCCGCACACCATCGTGAAGGGTTTTCAAATGCTCGGTAACTTCGCCGAAGCGACCGCGCTTGATATCGGCCCGCAGGGTTGCCGCCAGACAGTACAAGTCGTGCAGGGCAATGGTGACGGCGATGCCGTAGGGCGTCGAGGCGACGCGCATCTCGTCGTCGGATGCCGCCATGCGGATCGCGAGACGGATGATCTGCCATGGCGCGGCCAATCGCTGCATCACCAGCGACAACACGAAAGGCAGCAACTGCGGCGTCTGCAAGGAGGGAACATTGAGCGCGGCGATCACCAACTCGATCTGCGCTTCGTTGAAGACACGCATGTAGCTGGGAACACGGCTGTTGAGCGTGTCGAACGCTTCGCGGGCCTGCAACACACAGGCAATCGATGGCAGGTCCTCGATCACGTCAGGCGGACCAATGCGGGCCAGCGCGCGGCGGTCATCGGCGCCGGATACCACGGCGGCCAGCAACCCCTCGGCCGTAGCCAGCTGAAGCTTCCGCGCCGCGGCCTCGATCTCGGGCGACGTGCCATT
The DNA here is from genome assembly GCA_963748805.1 of uncultured Alphaproteobacteria bacterium. GTDB lineage: Bacteria > Pseudomonadota > Alphaproteobacteria > Rhizobiales > Xanthobacteraceae > Bradyrhizobium. The sequence goes on from CAVVLH010000032.1 coordinate 14,861, forward strand.
CTCCGGACCGCGGGAAAGTGCCGTCTCGAACTGGTGGGCGAGTTCCGGCGCTCCCTCGCGAGCCAGCCACTGCCAGACCGGCAACAGCGAGGCGCGGCAAATCTGGCCTTCACGAACCGCAACGTTGCCTTCGACCAGAAATGGTTCCAGCGGGCGGAACAGGAGCCGGCTCGGGTTGTCCGTGCGCGGCCGAGCCTCATCATCGGCATCTGCGCCGCGCACAATCTTGCGCAGCTGTTCAAGCACAAAGGTAGCGATCGTGGTCTCTTCGCCACGCTCGATGGCACGCTCGAACTCCCGCATCAGCAGCGCCTGCGACCGCGGCGGCAGCTGGGCGAGATAGTCTCTCAGCCGTTCGGTTGATGTCTGGCTCATGCGCCCGGACTACAAGCTGGTGTGGCGCGGACGGCAAAGATACGTCCACAGGGCATAGTAAAAGCCGCCGCGTTAAGAAGTCGTTTAGGATGATCAACCCCAGGGAATGATCATGACCGTTGATCTATTAAAAGTTGCACCCCGGATGCGCGTTTATACGGCCGGCAGCAGGAGTTCGGCCCGCAACCCGCCCGTCGGGGCATGGCCGAGGGTCAGACTGCCGCCATAGAGCGCGGCAAGGTCGACCACGATCGATAACCCGAGCCCGGAGCCTGGCTTGGATTCGTCGAGCCGTTGGCCCCTGCGGGATACCTGGGCCCGCTCCTGCTCCGACAAGCCGCGCCCGTCATCATCGACGATAATTCGCAGCATCGGCGTCGCGCCGGGCTCCTTTGGCTCGTCCACCAGGACCTCGATGAAGACACGCGAGGCCGCCCATTTGCAGGCATTGTCGACGAGATTACCGACCATCTCCTCGAGGTCCTGCCGCTCGCCGCGAAACTTTGGCTTTGACCCGGAGGCGACTTCGATAGCGACGCCGCGATCACGATGGATTTTCTCCATGGTGCGGCGCAACGCATCGACCACCGGACCGACCTCCGTGATGGTGCCGACGATGGTGAGGCGCGCCGCGATCCGCGCGCGCTCCAGATGATGGGCGACCTGATCCCGCATCACGTCCGCCTGCTCAAGAACCTTGGCGGCAAACAGATCGGAAGAATGGGCGGCGGCCTCGTTGACGATCACCGACAGCGGCGTCTTGATCGCATGAGCCAGATTGCCGACATGGGTGCGGGCGCGTTCGACGATTTCCCGGTTGGCGTCGATCAGGGCATTGGTTTCACGCGCCAGCGGCGCGATCTCGACGGGAAATTCGCCCTCGAGCCTTTCGGCGCGGCCGGACCTGATATCGGCAATCGCCTCGGAAATGCGCTTGAGCGGGGCCAGTCCAAAGCGGACCTGGAAGATCGTGGTCAGGACCAGGACGATCGAAAGGGCCATGAACGTACCGCCCAGATAGTAGTCGAAGTTGCGGGTCTCGTCGAAAATCTCGGATGCATCGCCGGCGACGTCGACAAGGAATTTGCCGTCGGCGCCGAGATCGACCGGCCGCTCCACCATCCGCAGCGTCTGCCCTTCGGGGCCCTCGACATAGCCGAGGCGGATGCCTGCCGCGCTCAGTTCTGCGCCGTGATCCTCGAGCTTCGGCAGTTTCTTGTCCCACAGCGAACGCGACGCGCGCACCTCTTCCTTGTCGGAATCCGTGCGGTTGATCTGCCAGTACCATCCCGACAATGGCAGTTCGAACAGCGGCTCGCCCAGCGACTGGAACTGGTGGTCGGGCGGCTCGTCAGGGGTCGCCACCTCGGCGACCAGCGTGCGCAGATAGAGATTGAGGCGGCGATCGAAGGCACGCTCGGTGGCGTCGCGGTAGACGGACGAAAGGATCACGCCCGTGATCAGCAGAATGACAACCACCCAGGCGGTCGCTGACAAAAACAAGCGGGTCGCAAGCGAGCTGCGGCGCATCAGGGTGTCATCCCGAACGATCTTCCGCGCCGCGTCGACATGGCGGGATACCAAACGTCAAAAAGGCCCATGCCCGAACAGAGCATAGGAGGAGACGCCGGATCAACCGCCCGTTGCCGGCGGCGTCAGCAAATAGCCAAGTCCTCTGACCGTCTGGATGATGTCGACATCGAGCTTCTTGCGGATGCGGCCGACGAAAACCTCGATCGTGTTCGAGTCGCGGTCAAAATCCTGATCGTAGAGATGCTCGACCAGTTCGGTTCGCGATACCACGCGTCCAGTATGATGCATGAGGTAGGCGAGCAGCCGGTATTCGTGCGACGTCATCTTGATCGGATTACCGGACACGCTGACGCGGCCGGTGCGGGTATCGAGCGAAACCGGACCGCAGGTCAGCTCCGACTGCGCGTGACCGGTCGAGCGGCGGAGCAGCGCGCGAATTCGCGCCAGGACCTCCTCAAGATGAAACGGCTTGGCCACATAGTCATCAGCGCCTGCGTCGAAGCCTTGAACCTTGTCGCTCCAGCGATCGCGCGCGGTCAGAATGAGGACCGGCATCGAACGCCCGTTGCGGCGCCAGGCTTCCAGCACCGAAATGCCATCCATCTTCGGCAGGCCGATATCGAGCACGACCGCATCATACGGCTCGCTGTCGCCGAGGAAGTGCCCTTCTTCGCCGTCGAACGCGCGATCGACCACATATCCGGCGTCGGTCAACGCCGTGGTCAGCTGGCGATTGAGATCCGGATCATCCTCGACGACAAGTAAGCGCACGCGGGTCTCCAATGCTGTTATCACCTCAGGCGCAAGATGAGCGCGACCGTCGTGAATGGGTTATGAACGGCGGCGACCCGCAAGATTACTTTTTCTTCACAACGGCATTCAACGACATTCCGGCCGCAAACCGGCCGAGTGGACCGCCAATTCGTTAACGCCCGGCCGGCGTCCCCTTGATGGTGATGAGGTCGATCGGCCCGCCCGGACGCTCGTCGTCAAAAACGCCGATCGTCAGCCGGCCCGTTCGCCAGGCCAATGTGTCGAGGTTGGTGCGGCCTTCGTAAAGCAACGGGCCGTCAGGGTGGTTATCATGGCCGTGGACAACATGGAGATTGCCGAAGCCTTCCGGATATCCCTTGGGATAGCGCTTCCACAATAGCGTCTCCACGCGCTGAAGATCCAGGGACGTTCCGGGATCGACGCCTGCGTGCACATAGAGGCGATGGGCATCGGCGTAAAACAGCCGCAGCCGACCGAGCCAGTCGATGTGGGATTGCGGCACATGTGCCGGATCGCCGCCATAGGAAGCCAGAGCCGTATCGCCGCCCTTCGCCAGCCACGCCGCCATCGTCGAGCCGTCCCGCAGCGCGTCGATCATCATGGCGTCGTGGTTGCCTTTTAAGATCACCAGTTCAAAACCACCGCCGACGCTCGATCGCAGCCGGTCGATCACACCCTTGCTGTCAGGCCCTTTGTCGACGTAGTCGCCGATCGTGACGATGGTGTCGGTCTCACCTTTGGATCGTGCTGTAATTTCGGCGAGGCCGTCATTCAGCAGGTCCAGCCGGCCGTGGATATCCGGAATAACGAAGGTATTGCTCATCGCAGGCGCCGTATTCGCTGGTTCGATATCGGCATCGCAAGTTCCGATTCAGATGGACGCTCACTCAAACCTTGGAATGAGGAACTCGTCGTAAACTCAGGGTCCGATGTGGCTTTGATTTGAAATTGGGTGTCATGGCAGGTTCCCGCCAATCAAGCATTATGCCAATAATCCTTGAAAGCGAACCGGGGAAGCCTCCGAACAGGTTGAGGTCGGACCTCTGGTGGCTTACCTAGTATGGCGATTTAGAAGTCCGCATCATGATCGCCGCGGGTTCGTCATGCGGACTTCTGAACCAAAGCCACACTCGATCAATAGGTTTGCTAGTGTCCTTTCGATTCCAAAGTTCGAAACGTGGCTCCGGAAAATGATACGAACTTCGGAATCGGGACACTAGAGGCATGATTTACAGGATATCTGTCATCATAGGCTGGCTGGCGCTCGGGATGATCGCCTTCGTGACGCTTTCGCCGATCGGAGCCCGTCCCTCGCTCGCGAGCCCACATCTGGAGCACTTCGCCGCCTTTGCGCTGATCGGTCTCGCTTTCGCGCTGGCTTACCCGAACCGCGTCTTGCTGGTTTTCGCGATCGTGGTGGGGGCGGCACTGGGCCTGGAGATGCTTCAGCTATTGACGCCGGACCGCCATGGCCGCGCCGCGGACGCCTTGGTCAAGGCGCTGGGCGGCATTAGCGGAATCTGTGTCGGACAAATGGCGTCCTTCCTGCTCCGCCTCAAGCCGGATCATTCGATCTAAGTCGAGGATTCCGGCAACACCGTTCGAGCGCTCAGCATCCCCTGATCAATACCGGACCGGCAAAGACATCGTCGGTATAAAACTCGCAGGCTTGCGCTGGCGCCCGCGCATCGCGCGCTTCAAGCGCCGACTTCAGGTTGAGCGGCATGCCGAGAAGGCTTGCCTTCGCCTCATATTGGCTCACGCTCACAGCGATCGCCGCAGCCAGTATCAAAATCTTTTTCATCACGCTTTCCCCGTCTTTTCGCAAACGAGGATAGCGCGGGGCAATTGTTATTTTCGCCCGTAATTGGCTCAACTCTTCGTCACGCCGCACATCATTCGTTAACCATCATGTGCGCGCCACGAGCGCTAAAACGCCCGGCGAGGATGGCCGAAGGTCGAGATGCGCGGCGAGAGACCCGTGAATTGCGATTCACGGCGGTGCGACCGCCAGGCGCAAACAACATATCCGGCGACGAAACCCGCGATGAAAAACGACGACTGAAGGAGAAGAGTGAACATGGAATGCATCCGGTATCCCCCCGCGCTTCCTGACCGCCCGAACGGTGGGCGACATCTTGATTTGAACTGTCGAAGGCTTACCCTGCCCGCGTCGCGAAATCGCAACCGAACCGGGCAACCCCTCGCAGGCGCAATCATGTGCGATTCGTCATCGCTGAAAAACCGGAATAGCGCGACACCGGAATGGCACGGTGCTGGCTATCAACAGGCCAGCGACAAGCCGCGATCGATGGCGACCCGCCGGCGAGCGCGCGTTTCTCTAGGTGCGGAAGAAGGCGAACCAGACGACACCCAGGATCAGCACGGCGAGGCCGGTGGAAACCGCCAAAAGCGCGAGCACTGAAGGTCCTGGCTCGGCCTGCCGCGCTTCGGTCGGGGTTTCGACGATTTGATGGTCCCGCTGCACTGCCATGGTCGCCTCGATCTGCTTCAGACGTTCGGCGTCCGTGGCCGCCGGGTAATAGGCAACGCGTCATTTCCAATGATGTTCCTGCCCTTGCCAGGCGCCCGCATTGCGGTATTCGGCACTATCAAACGGCCTTGCAGGCGGCGATTTCGGGTACGCCACGTGCGACATTCTTTCACTCGAAAGAAACCGCAACTCTCCCGGGTTAACGCCGTTGTCAGATTCCCGTTGCGGCGTGTTTTAAAGCCGTCCCGCCGGTGATATCGTCTCGTCTTTGGTCGGTTGCGTGTTGAGGAGTATCCCATGGCCCCCCGCGCCAATTGGAAGGGTTTCCTGCGCCTTTCACTGGTGACCTGTCCGGTCGCGCTTTATCCCGCGACCTCGGACACCGAAAAGGTCAGCTTCAATCAGATCAATCGCAAGACCGGCCATCGTATCAAATACGCCAAGGTCGACGCTGATACGGGCGAGGAAGTCGCCAGTGACGACATCATCAAGGGCTACAAGGTCGACACCGACACCTACATCGAGGTCTCAAAGGAAGAGCTCGAGGATATCGCACTCGAATCGACACACACGATCGAAATCGACGAATTCGTCCCCAAGACCGACATCGACAGCCGATACCTGATCCGTCCCTATTACCTCGTGCCCGACGGCAAGGTCGGCCACGACGCGTTCGCGGTGATCCGCGAAACCATTCGCAGCATGAACAAGGTCGCGATCGGCCGGGTGGTCCTGACCAACCGCGAGCACATCGTCGCGCTGGAACCGCTCGGCCAGGGCCTGATGGGGACGCTGCTGCGCTACCCGTACGAGGTGCGGAGCGAAAAGGAATATTTTGACGATATCCAGAACGTCAAAGTCACCAAGGATATGCTGGATCTGGCCAAGCACATCGTCGAGAAGAAGTCGGGTTCGTTTGAGCCCGACAAGTTCGAGGACCATTACGAATCCGCCTTGATCGACCTGATCGACAAAAAGCGCAGCGGCGTTCGGCCGGCGGCCAAAACCGCCCCCAAAACCGGCGGCAACGTCATCAATTTGATGGACGCGCTCAAACGCAGCCTGGCCAACGAACGCCAGGCGCCTCCTCCCGCTTCCAAGGTCAAGAGCAAAAGGCCGAAGAAACGGATCGAAGGCCAGCGCGAGATGCTGCTGCCGATCAGCGGCAAGCGCGCCGCCAAAGAAGAAGGCAAGACGGAAACCAAGGCTCCAGCCGCGAAAAAGCCCGTGCGCAGTTCGGCACGGGCCAAGAAAGCCGGATAGCGCAGCGCCGTTACTTCAGCGACGTGTTGATCGTGGTGAACTTGGCATTGAGAGTGCTGCCGATGCCATTGACGGCCGTGATGATCACGATGCTGAGGCCGACCGCGATCAGACAGTATTCAATCGCCGTCGCCCCGGACTCGTCGTTCAGGAATTGTGAAATCAGCTGCCGCATCCAAAACTCCCGCTCGCAGAAACAGAGCGCTTGCATCGCCTCTAATGGTGCTGGAATCTAAATTCGATTGGTTACAGGTGGATTGAAGAAGAGGCTGAATGGCCCATTAATCGAAACGGCTTGCCGTCCTCGATTTTTTGATAACCCCTTATTCGAAATGGAAAATCCGCGAGCGTCGATTTTGAACACCGCCTCGATCGACCGCAGCACTTTAAAAAATTTGTCGCGCGACGAAGCTCAACCCTTGCGCGCGTGATCATGGCATCCACTGGCGCCCGCATGCGCACGAGAGACGAACCGCCCTACTCCGCCATTTCGGCGGGCTGTGCAGGGCCGGCCAACGGCCGTTCTTCCATCAGGATCATGCAAATCGACGTCACGATCATCATGGCCGCAGCGGCGCCGAACACATAACGGAAGGCGACAATCATTTCGGCGGGCGAAACGGAATTCACGAGATCATGATGTTCGCCCGAAAGCGAAATGTCGGCGCCGAGTGCCATCAGCAGAATAGCCGAGAACACCGCAACGGTGAACGACGCCATCAAGGCGCGAAAGAAGTTGGTCGCCCCGGTAATGGTACCGATCTGCGAGCGCGCGACCGCGTTCTGCGCCGACACGGTGGAGACCGGAAACGCCGTGCCCAACCCCAATGCGAAGATCGACAGCAGCGCCAGCAACACCCAGAGCGGCATCGGCGCGAGCATCAGTGCCGCCGCAGCGACGGCCGCCACAAGCGTACCGATGATCGCAGCCCGCTTGTAATGCCGGGAGCGCGACATGGTTCGCCCGGCAATCGTGGCGCCGCCGGTCGAAACCGCGGCCAGCGGAATCAATGCCAAGCCCGCTTCACTTGCGCTGAGATGATAAGCGCCTTCGTAGAAGAGCGGCAGGTAAACGGTCAGCCCGAGCATCGCGCCCATGGCGAATCCGCCGGAAACCATGGCGTAAGGCACCACCGTTCCCCCCATCAACGGCAACGGCAGGAAAGGCTCGTCGGCCTGCAAAGCATGCCAGACGAAAGCAAATGCCAGCGCAATCGAAGCCCCCACCATCGCCATGATGACGGGCGACAGCCAGAGATAGCGGTTACCACCCCAGGTCAGCACCAGCATCACCATGACGGCGGCGGCCATCAGCAGAAGACCGCCGAGCCAGTCGACCTTGCGACGCCGGTGAAAAACCGGGATCTTACCCATCTTCGGCAACAGCATCGCCAGCGACGTCAGGCCGAGCGGGACGTTGATCCAGAAAATCATCGACCAGTGCAGATGTTCGGCGAAAACACCGCCGAGGATCGGCCCGCTGATTCCCGCCGCCATCCACACGCCGCTGAAATAGGCCTGATACTGGCCGCGCTCGCGCGGCGTCACCACGTCGGCAATCACCGTCTGAACGATCGGCAGGATGCCGCCGCCGCCCAGGCCCTGAAGGCCGCGCGCGATGATCAGCACCGGCATGCTGGGGGCAACGGCGCATAGAATCGAGCCCACGATAAACAGACTCATCGAGGTGACGATCGTTGCACGACGGCCGTAAATGTCGCTCAGCGTGCCGAACACCGGCGCCACCGCGGTAGATGCCAGCAGATAGGCCGTAATGACCCACGACAGGCTGGAAACGTCTCCGAACTGCCGTCCGATGGTAGGCAATGCCGTCGCAACGATGGTCTGGTCGAGAGCGGCCAGAAACATCGTCAGCATCAGGCTCATCAAAATGGTGCGGACTTCACTTTGACTAAGCGGCGCAGGAGGCGCGATCGGCGGCGCGTCACTGACATCAGGGATATCCGAAGGCACCACCGTGGGTTCACTGGCGAGAGCCTCGGACAATGTTTCCTGATCGGCCGATGGACGGCCTTGTCGTTCGAACTTGTTCATGCGGAGATTATGCCGGAGCGGGCAGCGGTTCTCGCCGCCACGAAATATCCCGCTTATTTACGGGGCGAATTGAGGCTGCGGCAGCGGGGCAGGCGCATGGGAGCGTCCCGGTCAGCGCGCAAGGCTCCAGTCATCGTGAGGGCGGCGGGCGCTTTTTCAGCCGGGCACGTTTGGGCAGGAGCGCCGGCCACTGCACGATATGATCTTCGAGATCTTCGTCGGCGATCTCGTTTTCGGTTCCCTCGACGCGACCGCGCACCGAAACGCCGGCTTCATGAACCGTATTGGGGTCGCCCGAAATCAACGGATGCCACCAATAGAGATCGCGACCTTCGGCGACCAGACGGTAACCGCAACTCGGCGGCAGCCAATTCAACGTGCGCACATTGGCAGGCGTCAGTCTGACGCAGTCGGGAACCCGCTCGGAACGATGCTGATAATCCTTGCAGGCGCAAAGGCCTGCATCCAGAAGTTTGCAGGAAACGTGAGTGAAATAGATTTTGCCGGTGTCTTCGTCCTCTAGCTTTTCGAGGCAGCAGCGGGCGCAGCCATCGCACAGGCTTTCCCATTCCGCCTCCGACATCTCTTCCAACGTTTTGGTTTTCCAGAAGAATCCCTCCTGGCCCGAAGGCGGTGCGGGATTTTCGGGCAGCGGCTTGGGATTTTCGGGCTTCTTTCGCATCTGCCCTTCTAGGGGCAGCGTGCGCGCCCATGCAAGCGGCAGGACGACTGCGTCGCGTGAACTTCGGCTCACGTTATCCCTTCCTTTGGAAATGTAAGCCCGGCCATTGGTTTATCGTCCCCGCTCGGCTAGATAGGAGGTTGGCAGGCGGGGCACTGATATGCCCTAGGTTTGCCGCAACATTCCCGCAAGATTTGAGGTTCCCGCACCGCAATCGGTGATCGACTTCAAATCGAAAAACGACACCGGAATTCCGGTTTCAGGTAACACCTGCCCGTGCGCAAGATTGATCTCGCCGAATGGGGAAAAAAGATCCGGCACTGGATGCTGGATCTGGACGCGCGCATCGATTCGACGCTGTTCTCGACCGGCAAAGGCACCCGCGAGCTCTATGAGCGGTATTCCGCCTTTATGGACCGCTTTTACGTCGGCCACTGGAAACGCTGGGTTTTCATCGAGCCGTTGTCGGAAGCCGCCACTCTCGGCCTCGGCGGCCTGGTCCTGATGCTGGCACTGGCGGTGCCGGCCTTCCGCGAGACCGCCGACGAAGACTGGCTGAAGAAATCCGATCTCGCGGTGACCTTCCTCGACCGTTACGGCAATCCGATCGGCAGCCGCGGCATCAAGCACAACGATTCGATTCCGCTGGAGGATTTCCCGGACGTCCTGATCAAGGCGACGCTGGCGACCGAAGACCGCCGTTTCTACGACCACTTCGGCATCGATGTCGCCGGCACGCTGCGCGCGATCGTGACCAACGCCCAGGCCGGCGGCGTACGGCAGGGCGGCTCGTCGATCACCCAGCAATTGGCCAAGAACCTGTTTCTGAGCAACGAACGCACCATCGAACGCAAAGTCAACGAAGCCTTCCTCGCGATCTGGCTGGAGACGCGGCTCACCAAGAACGAAATTCTCAAGCTTTATCTCGATCGTGCCTACATGGGCGGCGGCACTTTCGGCGTCGACGGCGCGGCGCATTTCTACTTCAACAAGTCGGCGCGCGACGTCAATCTCGCGGAAGCGGCGATGCTTGCGGGGTTGTTCAAGGCGCCGACCAAATATGCGCCCCACATCAACCTGCCCGCTGCGCGCGCCCGCGCCAACGTCGTGCTCGACAACCTGGTCGACGCCGGCTTCATGACCGAAGGTCAGGTATTCGGCGCGCGGCGCAATCCGGCCACCGCGGTCGACCGCCGCGACGAGAATTCGCCGAACTACTATCTGGATTGGGCGTTCGACGAGATGCGCAAACTCGTCGACACCTTCCCGAAATCCTACAATGAGCGCGTTTTCGTGGTGCGCACCGCCATCGACATGAACGTGCAGCGCGCCGCGGAAGAAGCCATCGAAAACCAGTTGCGGCAGTTCGGCCGAGATTATCACGCAACCCAGGCCGCCACCGTCGTCTCCGATCTGGATGGAGGGGTGCGCGCCATGGTCGGCGGTCGCGACTATGGCGCCAGCCAGTTCAACCGCGCCACCGACGCCTACCGGCAGCCCGGCTCGTCGTTCAAGCCCTATGTCTATACGACCGCGCTGCTCAATGGATTTAAACCTACCTCGATTGTGGTCGACGGGCCGGTCTGCATTGGCAACTGGTGCCCGCAGAATTACGGCCACTCCTACTCCGGCGCGGTCACCCTGACGCAGGCGATCACCCGCTCGATCAACGTCGTTCCGGTGAAACTGTCGATTGCGCTCGGCGGCAAGGCGCCGAATCCGGCCAAGGTCGGCCGTGCCAAGATCGTCGAGGTCGCGCGCCGCTTCGGCATCAAGGCGCCGCTGCCCGATACACCCTCGCTGCCGATCGGCGCCGACGAAGTCACCGTGCTCGAACATGCGGTCGCCTATGCGACCTTCCCGAACAAGGGAAGATCGGTGACGCCGCATGCGGTGCTGGAAGTTCGTACCGGCGCCGGCGATCTGGTCTGGCGCTTCGACCGCGACGGCAAGAAGCCGTTACAGGCGATTCCGCCGAACGTTGCGGCCGAAATGGCCGAAATGATGAGCCACGTCGTCAGCGAAGGCACGGCGCGGCGCGCCGCATTGGACGGCATCCCGACCGCTGGCAAGACCGGCACGACCAATGCTTATCGTGATGCCTGGTTCGTCGGATATACCGGCAATTTCACCTGCGCCGTGTGGTACGGCAACGACGATTATTCCGCGACCAATCGCATGACCGGTGGCTCGCTGCCGGCACAGACCTGGCACGACATCATGGTCGCCGCGCATCAGGGCGTCGAGATCAAGGAAATTCCGGGCATCGGAATGGGCACGAAACTTCCGCCCTCGCCTTCTGCCGCGGTCATGGCGGCCAATGGCGGTCCGAAGCCCGCGGAGATCAAGCCGCCGCCAGTTCTCACCAAGCGTGGTGCGGACATCCTGGTGCGCGTGGAAAAGCTGCTGGATGACGCAGCCAAAACCGCCGGCGAGCCTGCCAAACCGACCAAGCCAGTGTCCTCGACCTCTGCCGGCTTCACCGACAGCTTTGCTTCGGCGTCGCCCGAGAGCCCGGCGCCCTCCCCGCTCCGCGCAAGAATTAAAACGTGCGATTGATATTCGTCACCTTGCTGGCGCTGATCCTCGCCGCCGTCGTCGGCCTCGGCGCCACGTGGATGACGGCGACCCGCGGCACCGATCTCGGCACGCTCAAGATCGGCGCATGGACCGCACGGCCGAGAACCGGCACTTCCGACGTCGACCCTTATTCGCGCGCATCGATCGCCCGCAGCGGCGAACTGCCGGTTGGTACCGGCGATGGCGTTGCATTCTCGGCCACCAGAGACGATCGCAAGCGGTTGCTTGACGGCCGATGCGACGTGGTGGTGAGCGGAATTACGCCGCCGGCGCGGTTCTGGACGCTGACGCTCTACGATTCACGAGGACGGCTGGTTTCAAATTCATTGCAACGCTACGGCTTCACCAGCCAGGAAATCATCCGCGGCGCGGACGGCTCGTTCGAAGTGCGGGTCGCGGCGCGATCGCGTGCCGGCAATTGGCTGCCGACCGGCGGAATCGAGCGCTACACGCTGGTGCTGCGGCTCTATGATACGCCGGTGGGCGTTGCGACGCGGACCCAGCGCGACGCCCCGATGCCTTCTGTCGCAACGGTGGGGTGCCCATGATCCGGCTGTTGTTCACGATCATCGCCGGCGTGCTCCTGGGCGCCATCGTACACCTGGTCAGTGTGCTGGCGCTGCCGCGCATCGCGAGCCAGGACGCCTATTCCCGTCTCGCTCCGATCACGAAACTCAACGCCGTGACGCCTCTGCCGTTGCCGGATCCCTCCACGGCCCCACTGCCGTTCATGGATCCGGCCTTTGCGGTGGCGATCTGCCGTTACGACCTGTCGGGAGGGCCGATCAAGCTGACGGTGCCTGTGAGCCAGGCCTATACGTCGGTGTCGTTCTATACCCGCAACGAACTGGCCTATTATGCCATCAACGACCGCTCGGCCGGGCGCAAGGTGATTGAGCTCGACCTGATGACGGAAGCTCAACACGCCGCCTTGCCCGAGGATGAGGACGTGACGGCCGCGGACCGGCTGATCATCGATTCTCCGAGCGCCGCCGGATTGATCGTCATGAAGGCGCTGGCGCCGGAGCCAGGCCTGATGCCGCAAGCGCAGGCTTCGCTCGCCGCATCGAGCTGCAAGGTGCAGACCGAACCGACGCCAGCCAAACGCTGAGCTTGAGCGGCAATTCTTCCGGCGGATTTCTCAGAGCTCCGATTCCGAAGTTCGTATCATATTTGCGGCTCCACGTTTACGAACTTCGGAATCAAAGGAGCTCTAGCAACTTATTGATGCTAGTGCGGGTTTTGAATTTGAAGTTCCTATAATGGACTCTCGGCGAAACTGATAGGAACTTCAAATTCGCCGCACTAGCCGCGCGAGCTAAGCTTGTAACCGGTGACCGGCTGTACCGTGAGGGGCGGATTGGCGGCCAAAGCGGCCAATTCGTTGAGAAGCCGGTCGGCCTCCGCGGCCATGCCGTCGGGCGCCTGGACCACCAGCCGTTCCAGCGCCCAGCGGTACGACGAAATTCGCCGCTCCTGGCATTGCTGGACCCACTGCACGATTAGCGTGTTCTCTTCCATGCGGGCGACCGCGTCCGCGCGCTCCCGCGGCGACAATTGCGAGACATGAGCCAGGCTGGCATTGCGCTTGCGGTCGAGATCGAGCACGCGGGCAGCGGTGGAATAGAACGGCTCGAAGCGGGTGATGTCGTCGCGTACGTCGTCGATCAACTGCGAATAACGCGAGGCGTCCGAGCGGTGAGGCTCGTCGATCAACTGCCGCCCATAGGCCGTGCGATCAAAAGCGACCTTCTCCCGCCACGGCGAAGCCACAACCTGGTATTCACCGAACACGGCCTTCCAGGCGGGACGCGAATGCGGCGGTTCGATCACCGGATAGGCCTGATCGCGAAGCTGCCTTTCGCCATCGGTGAGCTGGAATTGCGAAGCTTTCAGGCCAACGCTGCCGGTCGCCTCGGCACCTAACCAGCGATGCATGTCGTCGTTGCGGAAATCCTCGCGGCTGCGTCCGAAATCGCCACCGCTACAGCCAGCCAGCATCAGGCCTGATGTGAGCAACATCAGCGCCGACAGGCGAGCTGATGGCTGACGCCCGACCCGGATCAAAAGCAATGTGTCGGGCATACCATCCGGCTTTCAGCGCCGCCGCCGACGACGGCCTGGAGCTGTCCCCTGCTCCGGCCCTCGATCTCCGCTGGTTTCTTCAACCTGACGCTCGATCCGGATCACAGGAAGGATCACCACCGTTCCCGTGCTCCCCTGGGCGGCGCCATCGATGGTTGGGCCCAGCCGCCGCGATGCCGCATCTGCTGGAAATTCAATGATGGTGCCCATGCCCAAACTCTCTCCGGTTGCCGCTCTCATGCGATTTGCGGCGACGGCCGTCATTAAGAACAGGACGTGGTTAACGGCTTCTTAATTCGCGGGCGCCCGTCGATTTGATGTCAGACCGTTGCACGGCGATCACGCGAGGCGACAGAACAGAGATGGCGAGATAACGGCCGGGCCTTTTCACGAATTGTTTTCCTTAACGCGGCGTTAAAGCAACTGCCTTAGGCTTTCGCGAGATCCAATCAGTCGCGTATCCCTCAAGATGACAACGCCTCCGCTGTTCTCGGGCTTTGACGGTTTGATGAACCTTTCTCATCGAGAGGGCGTCGACATCCGCCCCACCCTGCTTCGCGTTCTCGCTGATCTTTATGTTCAGACGACCACCCATAGCGAGCAGGAAGCCCGCCAGTTCGTCGAACTCACATCCCGGCTGATCGATCAGGTTGATGACGCCACGCGCGCGGCCGTGCGGGCACGGCTCGCTGTCTATCCGGCAACACCTGCGCCGGTCCTGAAACAACTCGGTCTCAAACCATCCGTGCCCGATCAGCGCGTGCCGCTCGCCGGCGAAATTCCCGAACGGTTGATTCCAGAGACTGCCGCTGCATCGGAGCCGGCCAGGACCGCGCGTGAGGCGCCATCGCAGATGGCTTCGAGGCTGTCGATGCAGCCGAAAGACGCCGCCGAAATCAGCAGTCTCTTTTTCGGCGCAAGCTCTGCGGAGCGAGCCTTGATCCTGCACAATCTCTCCGAGACGCCATTGAAGGCCTCGCCGCGCGTTCCCGCCCAGCGCGCGCAACGCTCGATCGAAGCGCTGGAAATGGCCGCCTTTGTCGCCGATGTCGAAAACTTCACGCTCGAGCTTGGCGAAACCCTGATCTTGCCCTGGAAGATCGCAACCCAGGTGGTCAACGATCCGACCGGCGAGCCGCTCACTTGCGCCGCCAAGGCGCTCGGCATGCCGAGTCCGGTGTATCAGCGGGTTCTGCTTTTTCTTAAACCCGAGATCGGCACATCCGTCCACACCGTGTATCGGCTCTCGCGTCTCTATGACGTGCTGAAGGAGCAATCGGCGCTGATCATGTTGGCCGCCTGGCGCGGCTCGACGATGATGACGACCCCCGCCAAATACCGGCCCGCGCTTTACGACGACGAGCGCAATCGCGCCCGTCCCGCCGTGGCTCAGACCCGAGTGGCCCCTCAGCCCGCAGGCGGCGTTGCGGCACCCCGGACAGGTTCGTCGCAGAACACCGGACGCTGATCTAAAGGCTCGCGATCAATCGCGCGACAGATCGAGAAAGTGCCGCCCGGAGCGATCCTCGGTCTCGACGATCCAGGCGTCGGGATCGAACCGGATTTCCTTCTGAAGACGTTCCTCCACGAAGGGCTCCGGCAGCGGCTCTTTCGAGGTCGGCATGAAAAGCCGCTCGATCGGCCGGCTGTCGTCGTAGACCGCCTGCGGCGCCGGCACGTAAAGCATGGCATTGCCGTCGAGTGACGCCACCTTGACGAAAACGGCTCCCGCCTCCTCCGCGCCGCGCCGACGCACCGCGCCGAATACGCCCGCAGTCTGGCAGCGGCGTAAATAGGCCGCGACCCATATGCTTGATTTCAATCGCATGTACGGAAGATAGGCTACCGGAAGGAAGCAGTCACTACTCGATCGAATGACCGATCGTGGCGGCGAGTTCACGCACCAGACGATCGGAAACCTGGCCGGTGACCGGAAGCCTGCGCGCCTTCTCGAACTTCTGGATAGCGGCCTGCGTATCCGATCCGACGACGCCGGTCGGCTTCAACTGGCCATAGCCATATTCGGTCAGCGCGCGCTGTACCGCAGCCACGCGGTGCGATCCACCGATCGAGACCGGCACGCTGTCGACGCGGGAAGATACCGGCACGGCAAGCGGTGGGCGCGGAATATTGGCTGTCGCCGCCTGTACCGTGCTGGTCGTCTTGACCAGGCTGGTCAGGGGATCGGCAGCTTTCGGGTCGGCAGGCCTGGTTTCGGGCAACGCCGTGTCGGCCTCGACCGGCCGCGGCCGGGGTAACAGACTGGCGGGGACCGACGCGACCACGGGCGTCGCGGCCGCGGGTAATGTAGTGACCGTGCCGAACATCGGCGCAGGATGACGTCCGGCCTGCATCAACAGCGCGTTGGCGATGATGGCGATGATGGCGGCGAGAGCGAGCGCGCCCGCGATGACATCCTTCGGGCTGTGGAGAAAAATGCGCATCAACAGACCGCGTTCGGAATCCGGTTCGACCACGGTTTCTCTGGAGCCGCGGCGGCGGCGCGGCGTATCATCGTCGTTCAAACGTTTCCTAGGCACTTTTCTTCACCTGGAGGCCTTGCTCTGACTTAGCGGGGCGGGCCGGCGGAGCCAGCGTTGCGATGTTGCTCGTGGGTTGCACGGCCGGCGGGGTCAATGGCAACGCGACCGTAAAGGTGGTTCCTTCGTCAACCTTGCTCTGCACGGTGACTTCGCCGCCATGGAGGGCAACGAGGCTCTTGACGATCGACACCCCAAGACCGGTGCCTTCGTGCCGGCGCTGATAGGTGGTGCCGGCTTGAAAGAAGGGATCGCCGATCCGCTTGAGATCGTCGTCTGCGATGCCAACCCCGGTGTCGGCGATGTGAATGACGAGCCGCGCGCCGTCGACGCCTGCCGACACGGTCACAGCACCGCCGCGCTCGGTGAATTTGATGGCGTTGGCGACAAGGTTGAGCATGATCTGCTTGAATGCGCGGGGATCGCCGATCATGACAGGCAGGTCGTCCGGTGCCCGCGTGACAAGATCGATGCCGTTCTCCCGGGCCTTGAGAGCCAGCAGGTTACAGCAATTGATCAAAGCTTCCCGGGGCGCAAAGGGCTCCGGCATGATCTCGAAATTGCCGGACTCCATCTTCGACATGTCGAGAATGCCGTTGACGACCGACAACAGGTGCTGGCCTGAATCATTGATCAACTGGGCATATTCCTTGCGGCGCGCCGCATCCAGCATCAGCGCGTCCTCTTGCATGATCATTTCGGAGAACCCGATAATGGCATTCAGCGGCGTGCGCAACTCATGACTCATCGTTGCAAGGAAACGTGTCTTAGATGCGTCCGCCTGCTCCGCCGCCGAACGAGCCAGATCCAGTGCGCGTTCCTGATTTTTCCGATCGGTGACGTCTCGCATCACCGCGACCACTTCGGCCTCGGATGTATTTGAGGTCGGCGACAGCTGTTCGAGCGGCCGGCAACGCATCTCTACCCAGATGAAATTGACCTGACCGGCCGGCCCCGCCTCACGGCCGCGGGTCAGTTCCCGCTTCAGACGGAACTCGACGCTTTGCGCCTCGCCGCCGCGCGCGGCATCCGAAAGCGCCGTGAGATAGGCCGGACGATCGGCGACGTGGACGCGGTCGAACAGGCCATAGCCGAGCAGCCGCGAGGCCGGCATCCCCAATAGCGCTTCCGCGGCCGGAGATATGAAACGTACGGCGCCGTTGCGGTGATGGCGGGAAATCACGTCGCTCATATTATGGGCGAGCAGCCGATAACGCTCCTCCTCGACATAAAGCAGCGAGGCGCTGGTGCGCGCTAGCAGTTCGGCTCCGAAGGCCAGCCCTGCGGCATAGAGCGTCGCCGATGCCACGCCGAACGCTGTCAGGACCGCGTGCAGCCCCGGAGCGACATCAGATGCCGGCAGCCACTGGAAATGACCGAGGACGATCAGCAGGGAGACGCAGCTCAGCGTCAGCGCGGAGGCGAACGCCACTACCCGGCGCGATGCCGAAATCGCGGCCTCCATCGGCACCACCACAAGCCAGATCGCGGCGAACGATCCGATGCCGCCGGTGACCGAGGCGAGCGTCATGATCAGGCCGGCGAACGCCAACGACGACAGCACGCAGGCTCCTTCGTAACGGCCAGTACGCGACAGGAACCACGACAACAGAATGGGAGCGATCAACCATGCGAAGGCCGCCACCCCGAGCGCCGTAGGCGCGCCGTGCATGGCGAGGTAGACCGGAAATGCGGCAAACGCCGTCAGGCTTCCCAACAACCGCGGGGCGATAAAGGCGCGATGGCGCGCGCGCGCCAGCACATCGTATCGCGCCGATGGGTGCAGCAGCGCATCTAGGCAATCGCGAATGGTACTCAGAACTATCACAGCTTCCGTGCTTTTCGCCTGCGCGTCTAACAGACGCCCCGGAACGTCCCCCTTGTCGTGATCGCAAACTGTCAGAGTGACATTAAACGAACGCTAAGGCTGAGTGAGGCTGCGGCTAAAGACCGTATCTCCACAGCGCTTTCGGTGTCGGATGCGACGGCCAATCAACGCAGATGGTGAATGGCGGGTTTCCGGCGATAGGCCGATATGGTTTCGAAATGGTGGATAGACACGGATTTCGTTCGTCGCATTTCATCAATTGAAAATTTACGCCGAATCAAATCGATCGATTTTTTCGCGAATTCTTCCCGATTTAACTTCAACGCAAACACTTGCGATTTATCGACGAATGTTAGTGATCGTCTTTCGGGTTGAAAACAGCGGAACAAGAGAGGCAGCCGGAGTAGCAAGATGTTTTTTCTGCTTCGCTTGGCGTTTTGGGTTGGACTGGTGCTCGTTCTGTTGCCGAGGGACAAAGCTCCGGAAACCGACAAGGCGGCGCCGCAAATCAACGCTTCCGAGGCGGTTTCCGCCGCCACCGCGGCGGTGTCCGATATGACCCAGTTCTGCAAGCGTCAGCCGGCGGCATGCGAAGTGGGCAGCCAGGCCGCAACCGTGATCGGTCAACGCGCCCAGGGCGGCGCGCGAAAGCTGTACCAGATCATCACCGACAAGCCCGACAAATCCGACAAGCGTGCGCCCGACCATACCGGATCGATCAGCGGCATGGAGAGCGCCGAGGCTGCACAATCCGAGGCGCACGATACGCTGACGCCCGACGATATGCAGATCGAGTGGCAGGGCGCTTCGCCGTCATCTCCGTAATCAACAGGCTCCAACTCGCTTTCGGCCACCTGGGGGCCTATATAGGGCCCGAAGGTTGAGCACGATCATGATGACGATTGACGAGATCAGGGAAAATTTCGAGCTGCTGGAGGATTGGGACGACCGTTACCGGTACGTCATCGAACTCGGCCGGACGCTCGAGCCGATGCCGGAAGCCGCGCATTCGGCCGCCAACAAGGTGCAGGGCTGCGCGAGCCAGGTTTGGCTTTCGAAGAGCGTCGAACGCAGCGACACCGATGAAACTTTGCTGAAATACCTGGGCGACAGCGACGCCCATATTGTGCGCGGGCTGATTGCGATCCTGCTGACGCTTTATTCGGGCCACACGCCGCAGCAAATTCTCGCCACGGATGCGATTGCCATATTCAACGAATTCGGTTTTCGGGAACATCTGACGCCGCAACGCTCGAACGGTTTGCGCGCGATGGTCGAACGCATCCGTAACGATGCGCGTGAAGCATTAGCAGCAGCTTCATAAAGACCAAGACCTACTTGCGCCGCCGGCGTTGCTGGCCCAGCCCCATTTTCTTGGCGAGTTGCGAACGGGCGACCGCGTAGTTGGGCGCGACCATCGGATAGTCCGGCGGCAATCCCCATTTTTCCCGGTACTGCTCCGGCGTCATATTATATTGCGAGCGCAGGTGGCGCTTCAGCGACTTGAAACGCTTGCCGTCTTCCAGACAGACCAGATAGTCGGGCGTTATGGATTTCTTGACGGACACCGCCGGCCTTGCCGGTTCCGAGGGGGCTTCGGGCCTGCCGGTTGAAACACGTACCAGCGCTGCATGAATTTGATTGATCAGACCCGGAATTTCCGATGCCGGCGTCGGATTATTGCTGAGATAGGCCGAGACGATATTCGCCGTCAGATCGATGAAATTCTTGGCTCCGGTGTCGGTCATGGCCTGGGCCTTCTCAAGATTCTCATCACGCGCGTGATTTTACGACGATTCGCAATTTAGCCGTCAGCCGCCGGACAAATATGAGCGGAATAGCCGAGCATAGACAAGAACGGCGCTGCGATTTTTCCGGCAAGACCGGATTTGGGCCGTCATGGACGCTGGTCGAGATGGGCGCGCAATTCGTCAATCGAAGCAAAACGCATCATGCCTTCCGGCATCTGGGCCTCGATCGATCCGTCCGAATACAATGAATAGGCCATTCCATCGACGACGCCGGACTTCAGCACCGTCACTGGCGGCTGATCCTCGACGACCGGAGCCTGACGGGGGGCAGCGGTGTCGGTGAACGTCGATGGGGAGCGCGGGGCGCGCCGTGGCGGCGGCGCATCGATCGGCCTCACCCGTTCCGATTTCGGCCACGCGTCGTCGAAGGCTGCGGGGGGAGGCTCGTTGATCTCCAACGGCGGCGCGATCACCTCGGGACGAAGCTCGGTGGGGGAAGGATCGCCCGTACGCGCCTGGGAGCGCTCGCGCTCCTTTCGGGAGCTCGAGGAAAACATCAAGTTGCGCCGCGGCTTGGCGGCCGACGGCTCGGGCGCAGATGACGGGGCTTCCTGACGCGGACGGTCGCGCCCGGCGGCCTCTTCGAGCCAGGGTGCAGACGACGCGGATGAAGGTCCGCCGGCACCCGCGACGCCCGGCTCAGCGCCCGCCAAATCCTCCGGCAACGCCACCGGCTGCCATGCATTGCCCTTCTCGAGAGCTGGACCGGCGCCCAGCCGCCCGGCCATTTTTTTCAGCTCTCTGACGACGACCCACAGGCTCAGGATGATCAGCCCGGTGCAGGCGGTAACCGCGCCAGCCAGAATCAATGTATTGCCAAGACCGAACTCGTTGATCGGGATCCCGAAACCGATCGCAAGAACACCTGCCAGCAGGCAGGCAATCCCGGCGATCAACATTCCAATCGTCATCAAAACTACCCCTGAGCCGCGCTTCGCCCCCACGCGCAGCTGTGCCGCCCCATCTTTTGCTGCCCCAAATGCCACGATACCGTCATATTGCGCCCCCCGCCAACGGCAATTGTCGAGTCAAATCCGATAGTTGGGGAACCTTGTGGAACTGGGTTAACAGCAAAATCCGTCCTCTCGTTGCGCTGCGGTAGGTGAATTACGCCACAATTGCCAATTACTTGGCAACGGAACTGCGCTATATGGCTGCCGGGGGAATGAGGCCCAAAGCGCTGACTGGGCCAAGGGACACCGGGTAACCAATAGTCATGTCATCAATTACGGCCTCGGCTCTCGATACGCCTTCACGGCGCTCGATGGAGCGGATTTGCGACGACGCCGCGATGATGGTGTTGGTCGCGGTCGGATTGGTCGCGAGCTTCACTTTCCGCGATTACGGTCTCGGTTGGGACGACTATACCCACGCCGAATACGCCGATTTGTTGCTGCGGATGTACGGCTCCGGATTCAAAGACACCGGCGCATTGTCGTTCGCCAACCTCTATATGTATGGCGGCGGCTTCGATATGGCCGCAGCGCTGTTGCACAAGATAATCCCGCTCGAATTGTTTGAAACGCGGCGGCTGCTCGGCGCCATCGTGGGCTTGATCGGCCTTGCCGTAACCTGGCGACTGGGCCGGCGTGTCGGCGGCCCATTGGCGGGACTTGCGGCGCTATTGCTCCTGGCGCTGTGCCCGACCTTCTACGGCCACATGTTCATGAATCCGAAGGATGCACCGTTTGCCGTGGCAATGGTGATCCTGATGCTGGGCCTGGTCCGGCTGGCCGAAGAATATCCGTATCCCTCGCCGCGGACGGTTCTGATCGTCGGCCTTGGCGCCGGTCTTTCGATCGGCTCGCGCATCCTCGGCGGTATGGCGCTGCTCTATGCATTGGTCGGCTTTGTGCCGATGCTGATCGAGGAGGTTCGCGCGCACGGCAAGCGCGAGGCTTGCAGGCGATTTGCAGGGATGGCTTACGCGCTGCTGCCCGGCCTGATCCTCGGCTATATCATCATGGGATTGATCTGGCCGTGGTCGATCATCGAACCCGGCCATCCCTTCGAAGCTGCCACCTACTTCTCGAGCTTCTTCGAAAAACCGTGGAAGGAGATGTTTAACGGTGCCATCCTGCCGGTCCCGGACATGCCGTGGTCGTATCTTCCGACGCTGTTCGCTTTGCAGCTTCCGGAAGTTCTGCTGGCGTTGACCACCGCGGGTGTCGTCGCGAGCATCCTGGCGTTAACGCACGGCGAGGTGCCGGCGCGACGCAAGACGATCCTTTTGATGCTGACGCTGGCGGCGGTGCTGCCGATTGCGGTCGCCATGGTGAAACGGCCCGCGCTTTACAACGGCATCCGCCACTTCATCTTCGTCATTCCGCCGATGACGGTGCTCGCGGGCGTAGCCTTCGCGCGCGGAATGGACTGGCTTAAGGAAAATCGCCGCGGCTGGCAGCCGGCGGCTCTCGCCGTATTCGCGTTCGGCCTGCTGCTGCCGCTGGGCGAAATGATCCGCCTGCATCCCTATCAATACACCCATTTCAACCATATCGCCGGCACCGTGCGCGGCGCCGATGACCGCTATATGCTCGATTACTGGGGGTTGGCATTCAAGCAGGCCTCCGACAGCCTGCGCGAGCAGCTTGACGAGCGGCATGAAACCCCGCCGCCTGGACACAAGTGGAATGTCGCCGTATGCGGGCCTCACCGGGGGGCGCAGGTCGCACTTGGCCCCGATTTCACCATCGGCTGGGATAGCCACGTCGCCGATTTCGCGATGACGCTCGGCGAATTCTACTGCAAGGGCCTGATCAGCGCGCCAATCATGGTTGAAATCAAGCGCGACGACGTCGTGTATGCCCGCGTCTACGATATCCGCGGGCGCAGCATTTCGAGCCTGTTGTCGGTCCCGCCGCCGTAAAGCGGCGCCGCCTGCGGCCCAAGAAGCATGACTGCAAGTACGCAACGCGCCTTGAAGCCGGCCGGCGGCAAGAATAGGCTTTTCGGAAATTCAGCGATCAACAGGAGATCCCGTCATGTCGCCAGCGGAAGCGCGCCTGAAGGAAGTGCCGTCGGGAATGACGGAAGCCGAGTGGAGCCAGCGGGTCAATCTTGCAGCCTGCTATCGCCTGATCGCCTATTATGGTTGGGACGATCTGGTCGATACCCACATCTCCGCGCGGGTGCCCGGGCCGGAGCATCATTTCCTCATCAATCCTTACGGGCTGATGTTCGACGAGATCACCGCCTCCAGCCTCGTCAAGGTCGATCTCGACGGCAACCTGCTGACGAAAAGTCAGTACCATATCAATCCGGCCGGATTCACCATTCACTCTGCGATCCACGAAGTCCGTGAGGATGCGGGCTGCGTGATTCATCTGCACACGCCGGACGGCACGGCGGTGGCAAGCAGCGCGGAAGGCCTGTTGCCGCTCAACCAGACCGCCCAACTCGTCACCTACGATCTTGCCTATCACGACTACGAGGGCATCGCGCTCGATCATGATGAGCGTCCGCGCCTGCAACACGATCTCGGCGACAAAAATCACATGCTGTTGCGCAACCATGGGACGTTGACGGTCGGCCGTTCGGTCGCGTCGGCCTTTGAACGCATGTTCCACCTCGAGCGGGCCTGCACCATGCAGGTTCGTACCCGGATGCTGGGACCGACGGCCTACCCCGTCGATCCTGATGTCATCGACAAGAACACCCGGCTGCTCGCCAACCCTGAACGGCAGGAACTGCGTTCGACCACGCTGGTGTGGCCGCCGCTGTTGCGCAAGCTCGACCGGTTGGACCCGAGTTACAAGAATTGAAAAAGCGGGAAAACGGGTGTAGAGATATTCTCATATACCTCTACACATCGAATCCAAACGCCGTCCAATTCCGGGCGGCGTTTTTACGTTTGGCGCCCGATCGTCGTTAATATGGACTTGAGTCAAAGACTTGGGTCAAAGACTTGGGTCAAATCTATTCCGCCAGAGCGGCGAGAATTCTGGCCCAGGAGCGAATGCCCTTGTGGAAACTCCTGAGGTCGTACTTCTCGTTCGGCGAATGAATATTGTCATCGTCGAGCGCAAAGCCGACCAGGAGCGAGTCAAGACCAAGCGTGCGCTTGAAATCGGCCACGATCGGGATCGAAGCACCCGATCCCACCAGAACCGCGTCCTTTCCCCATTCCGCTGCCAGAGCGCGCCGGGCTGCCGCGAGCGGCTTCATATTCCAGTCGAGCGCAACCGCGGGCGCGTTGGAGTGGTCGATGAACTCAACATGACAATCCCCCGGCAACCGCGCGGTGACGTAATCGCGAAAAGCCTGGCGGATCTTCTCGGGATCCTGACCCTCGACGAGCCGGAACGAAACCTTGGCGGACGCTTCCGCCGGGATCACGGTCTTTGAGCCCTCGCCGATATAGCCGCCGACGATGCCGTTGACGTCGCAGGTCGGGCGCGAGGAAATTTGCTCGATCAGCAAGCGGCCCTTCTCGCCGGCCGGAATCGACAGACCGATCGGCTTGAGGAATTTTTCCGGGGTCAGGTCGAGCTTGCCCCACTGCTCCAGAATATCCGCGGGCACATCTTTCACGCCATCATAGAAGCCCGGAATGGTGATCCGGCCATCGTCGTCGAAAATGCCGCCGAGAATGCGGGTCAGGACGCGGATGGGGTTTTGGGCGCCACCGCCAAAGATACCGGAATGCAGATCGCGATTAGCGGCCTTGATCTTCACCTCCTGGTAAACGAGTCCGCGCAACGAAGTCGTGATCGCCGGCGTGTTCGAGTCCCACATGCCGGTGTCGCAGACCAGCGCATAGTCCGCCGCAAGATCCGCCTTGTTCTTTTCGAGGAACGGAACGAAATTTTTCGAGCCAACCTCCTCTTCGCCTTCGATCACGATCGTCAGATTGACCGGCAGCGAACCCGTCACCGACTTCCAGGCACGACACGCCTCGACGAAGGTCATCAACTGCCCCTTGTCGTCCTCCGCGCCGCGCGCGACGATGATCTTGCGTCCATCCGCGTGATCGGTGATGGCAGGCTCGAATGGCGGGCGATGCCAGAGGTTCAGGGGATCGACGGGCTGCACGTCGTAGTGGCCATAGAACAGGACATGCGGCCGTCCGCCGCTCGACTTCCCGTTCGATTTGGCGACCACGGCCGGGTGCCCGTCGGTCGGCCTGACCTCGCTGGCCAATCCGAGCGAGGCGATATCCTTCGCCAGATGATCGGCGGCCGCCTTGCATTCGCCGGCAAAGGCAGGATCGGCCGAAATCGACTTGATCCGCAACAATGCAAACAACCGCTCGAGGCTGTTGTCGAAGTCGGCATCGATGCGCTCGAGGACTTTTTGAAGCTGTGCGGCGTCGGACATTTCCGATCTTCCTCGCTGGCGGGAGTTTTCTGACTTTGCTTTATGGTCTTTATTCTACGGCACGCGGCCGGATGCGGACAAGGAGCCGGAGAGCGAACCTGCCAGGGAATTAGTCTTGTCTTCCACCGGATGCAGGAGATGCCAGGCGAGGCCCGCGGCCATCACGGCGGTTGCGAGGAAATTGTTTCCGTAGGCCTGCCAATCATGCGGAAACGGCGGAAGCGACAGACAAACCAGAAAGCCCGCGATCGCCAGCACGATCCATGTTCCCCTGCGCACGGCGGCGCGGGGATCATAGGCCGCCCGATGCAACAGGACGGTGAGCGGAAAAAACAACCATATGAAATAATATTGGCGCGCCAGCGGCGAGGCGACGGTCATGAGGCAGAACAGAATGCCGAGTTCTTCCGCATCCGACCGGGGCGTTCTGCGCTGTCGTGGAGGCATCACGGCGATGAAGCCAAGTCCGATGACGAGCGAAACGCCCAGCACGATCCAGTTGGCAGTCCTGAAGTCGAGATCGAGCAAGTTCATGTAGGCTGGCGCCGTGTTCCGATTGTCCTGGTTGTAGTCGACCGGACGGGCCAGGCGGTGCGTCAAGGAGATAATGGACTGGTTCATCCACGACCAGTTCTGATCGTCGCGCTGTCCGAAGCCCGCTTCCGAACTCGATCCGACCATTCCCTGATACCAGGTCTTCAGCTCGGAGAGATTATGCTGAAAGCCGCGAATCGGGGTTGGAACAACGATCAGGAAGACGACGAGGAAGATTGCCATGCTCGCGGCTGACGCCCATTGCCGCCGCCACACCAGATAAGGCAGCACAGCCACCGGAAAGACCTTGATGGCGGTCGCGAGCGCAAACAGGCTTCCCGAACTCCAGGGGCGACCCTGTTGCAGGAGCCAGAACCCTGACAACATCAACGCCAGCAAAACGAGATTGGGCTGGCCGAGATCGAACATATCGAAGGTGAACGAGATCATCGCGATCGACGGCAACGCCGCGAGCCAAGGGCTTGGAACCTCACCGTCGCCGGTCATCGCGTTCGAAAGCTGCGCCACGATCCACCAGGCGGCGACGTTGAGCAGCGACAGACAAATATAAAGTGGAATTTTTCCGAAGAAGGCGGGGATCGCCAGCAGGATCGCCGCCGGCGGCGGATACAGAAACGCGAAAGCAGCGTGAGGGTCGTGCGGATAGAGGTCGCCACCCTGCAAAACCTGCTGGCCCGCCCAGAACCACAGCGGATAATCCTTTGTCTTTCCGTGGCCGAAAATCTCGGGGCCGAGAACGTCGGCCGTCAAGATGAAGCAACAGATCAGGAAAAGCACATCGAGCGGCGCTCGCAACGAGGGGTATCTCAATACACGTCACTTTCTAAAAATGGACAAGCCCGCACCAACTTCTATCGTCGCAGCAGTCCGCCGAGCGCGCCGCGCACGATGGCGCGGCCGACCGAGCCGCCGATCGAACCGCCGACCGATTTACCGAGATCGGCGACCACCCCGCCGACTACTTTATTGGTAACAGAGCGGGTGACGTTGCGGGCGATGACCTGGCCGGTCGACAACCTGCCACGCGGCGTATTGGTCCCGAAAATCGTGCCGACGATGGCGCCGATCTGCCCGAGTATTCCGCCGCCTCCGCCGCCCGCTCCCGCCACCCGCTTCTGCAATATCTCATAGGCGGATTCGGAATCGATCGCGGTGTCGTATTTTCCCTTCACCGGGCTGTTGTCGATGATGGATTTGCGTTCCTCCGGCGTGATCGGCCCGATCCGCGCGGTCGGCGGCCGAACCATGACGCGTTCGACCACGGCCGGAATGCCATTGCCTTCCAGGAACGACACCAACGCTTCGCCCTTGCCGAGCTGCATGATCACCTGCGCGGTATCGAGCTTCGGATTGGGACGAAAGGTCTGGGCTGCCGCTGTAACCGCCTTCTGGTCCCGCGGCGTGAAGGCACGAAGCGCGTGCTGTACGCGGTTTCCCAATTGGGCAAGCACCTTGTCGGGCACGTCGATCGGATTTTGCGTGACGAAATAAACCCCGACGCCCTTTGAGCGGATCAGCCGCACCACCTGTTCGATCTTCTCCATCAGCGCTTTCGGCGCTTCGTTGAACAATAGATGAGCTTCGTCGAAGAAAAACACGAGTTTCGGTTTGGGAGGATCGCCGACTTCCGGCAACTGCTCGAACAGCTCCGACAACATCCATAGCAGGAAGGTCGCGTACAGTCTCGGAGACTGCATCAGCTTGTCGGCGACCAGAATGTTGACCATGCCCCGGCCATCGCGGTCGGTGCGCATGAAATCCTTCAAGTCCAGCGCCGGTTCGCCGAAAAATTTATCACCGCCTTGGTTTTCCAGCACCAGAAGCTGACGCTGGATGGTCCCCACCGTCTGTTTCGAGACATTTCCATATTGAGTGGTCAGCTCGCCGGCGTGCTCGGCGATGAAGGTCAGGATCGCCCGCAAATCCTTCATGTCGAGAAGCAGCAGGCCCTGCTCGTCCGCGACCTTGAAGGCAATATTCATCACGCCTTCCTGGACATCATTCAAGTCCATCATGCGCGACAGCAACAGCGGCCCCATTTCCGAGACGGTGGCGCGCACCGGATGGCCCTGCTCGCCGAAGACATCCCAAAACACTGTTGAGAATTGGTCGACATGGAAGGCAAGATCCATATCCTCGGCCCGCTTGAGGATAAAATCCTTGGCCTCACCGACTTCCGAAATGCCGGACAGGTCGCCCTTGATGTCAGCTGCGAACACGGGAACCCCGGCACGCGCAAACCCCTCAGCCATCACCTGCAACGAAACGGTCTTTCCTGTTCCGGTCGCGCCCGTCACCAGACCATGCCGATTGGCAAGCGCGAGCGTCAGCCACGCCGGCTGCTCGCCCTTGCCGATAAAAATCTTTTCAACGGTATCTGCGGTCTGGTTATCGGGTATTGCCATTGCATCGCCTTTGTTGTGCGCATCGCACAGTCCAAGCGTCCCATTTATAAGGCATGTTGCAAGCCGATTGAAACCTTCAACGAACGTATACGTATGGGAAACACGTTGCGATGAACGTGCGTTCAACTGATTTTGTCGCCGAGCGACATCGTTTTTTGAACGAAACGCATCCGTCAAGGCGCGAAATCGTCACTCGCTCTTGCATTGCTGCAACACTCGCGATTCGATTCACATCCACGATGACGGTGATCGCTTGTAATTCGTCTCGCAGAAGATCAAGATAAATCGCGAGCACGGATCCGGCGGATAAGCCGGCCCGAGGACGGGGCGCAATGGACGAACTGACAGGGTGGCTGGCCGCAAAGGCCGGCATCGACAATGCTGTGGCCGAAAAAACCATCGGCATCATTCTGGGTTTCCTTCGCCGCGAAGGACCTCACGACAAGGTTCAGGCCTTGATCGACAAGATTCCTGGAGCAGAAGAAGCAATCTCCGCGTCCGAGAATAGTGGTGGCCTGTCAAAGTTGATGGGCGGCGGCCTGATGGCCGTGGGTACGCGGCTGATGGGATTGGGTCTGGGTGTCAGCGACATCCAGAACGTCGCGCGCGAACTTTTCCGGTTTGGCCGAGACAAGATCGGGGAAGATCAGATGGGCGCGATCATTGCGGGCACCCCCGGCCTCAATCAATTCGCTTGAAACAATTTCACATCGAAAAGTCATGACATATCCTATTTCCGAAATTGATGGCCTTCCCTCTTTTGCGGCTACCAAACTGAAATCGCTGGGCATTCGCACCACGGACCGCCTTCTGGAGGCGGCACGCACGGTCAAAGGGCGCAAGACCCTTGCGGCCAAGACCGGCATCAGCGAACAGCAGTTGCTCGAATGGGCGAATTTTTCCGACTATATGCGCATTCCCGGCATGGGCAGGGCCAAGGTCGGACTGGTGCGCGCCGCCGGCGTCCCGACCGTTCGCGAACTCGCGCTCCGAAACCCGTCGCGGCTGGCGCAGAACATGAAAGAAGTGAATATCAGGCGCAAGCTGGTGCGGGTGCTGCCTTCCGAAAAGTCGGTCGAGCAGTTGATCGCCAAGGCGCGGAAGCTTCAGCCCAAGATCACCTACTGATCCCTTAATCTTCAGCTGAACACGATCGCTTGAGCCGAGGGGACCTGCGCCCCCGCGGTCGCTCTCTTGACTCCCTGACGCCGACCGCGCAAAGCCACCGCATGATCGTGACCTCGCCCGGAACCGCCCCCGCGGCCGCCTTGGCGGATCATCGGACCTGGCCGGAACGGCTGTCTCGACCATATCCGCTGGTGATGGGGGTTTTGAATATCACGCCGGATTCGTTCTCGGACGGCGGGCGCTTTCTCGCGCCAGAAAGCGCGCTGGCTCAAGCCAGGCGCATGGTCGCCGAGGGCGTCGACATCATCGACATCGGCGCCGAGTTCGACCCGGCCTTACGGTTCGCAAGCCATCTCGGCCGACGAAGAAATTCGGCGCTTGCAGCCGATCCTGGCCGACGTCGCCTCGCTCGGAATTCCCGTTTCGATCGACAGCATGAAGTCCGTGGTTGTCGCCTGGGCGCTGGATCACGGCGCGGCCATCGCCAACGATGTCTGGGGCCTGCAACGCGATCCGGACATGGCCAGACTGATTGCGGAACGGCGTTGCCCTGTCGTGATCATGCACAACCGCGATCGCGCCGATCCCGACGTCGACATCATGCGAGATATCGCCGAATTTTTTTCGCGCTCGATCGAGATCGCAACCAAGGCCGGCATTTCCCGCGAGCGTATCGCGCTCGATCCCGGTATCGGCTTTGGCAAGACGCAGGAGCAGAGCCTGATGGTGCTGGCCAACCTGGCGCAGCTCCACAGATATGACCTCCCGCTCCTGGTCGGCGCGTCGCGCAAACGCTTCATCGCGACGGTGTCGCCATCCGAACCGGATCAGCGGCTTGGCGGCTCGATCGCCGCGCATCTGATCGCCACCAAAGCGGGCGCGCGGATCATCCGGGCCCATGATGTGCAGGAGACCGTGCAGGCCTTGCGTGTGGCCACAGCCATTTGGGACAAAGAATGAGCGATACGATCTTTATTACCGGCATCGTCGTCCATGCCCGCCATGGCGTCCTGGACCACGAAACCGAGGTCGGGCAACGCTTCGTCATCGACCTCGAACTCTCGGCCGACCTCTCGGAATCCTCGCGCACCGATCGGCTGGCCGACACCGTCTCCTATTCCAACGTGGTAGCCACCGCGACGGCCGCCTTCAAGGACGCCAACTATAAATTGCTGGAGCGGGCGGCGGGCGCGGTTGCCGATGCCGTGTTGTCCGCGTTTCCGAAAATCAGCGCCGTCGAGGTTACGGTTCACAAACCGCACGCCCCGATCGCGGCGATTTTCGACGACGTCGGCGTCGTGATCACCCGGACACGAAAGCTCTAAAATCAGCATGATCCATTCGAAAAACCGGTTTCCTTTTTTTCGGATCATGCTCTGATGGCACACGCCCTAATCGCGCTCGGCGGCAATGTCGGCGATGTCCGCGCGACTTTCCAAAAGGCGATCGCCAATATCTGCGGCATGACGCAAGCAGCCCTTCTGGCGCGCTCTTCCGATTATACCACCCCGCCCTGGGGCGAGGTGGAACAGGCGCCGTTCATCAATGCCTGCATCGAAATTGACACACCTCTCGACCCCCATGCGCTGCTGTTCACGCTGCACAAGATCGAAGCCAAATTCGGCCGCGACCGCGCCAAGGAACAACGCTGGGGGCCCCGGACGCTCGACCTCGACCTGATCGCCTATGACGATGTCTCGATCAAGCAGCCGGAACTGACACTGCCCCACCCCCGTCTGTTCGAACGCGCGTTCGTGCTGGTGCCGCTGGCCGAGATATCACCAGACCGCGTGATCGGCGGCCAAAGCGTCGCTTCCGTATTGGCAAAGCTGTCCACCGTGGGAATTGAGCGCCTTCCCAAGCCCGCTGAAGCCTAAAACAGCGTTTGGCTTCGCGGCTCGCCCGTGGCAATTTCGACAGGCAATGACAGCGCCTTTGGAAATGACACCGCCCGACGAACCAACCCTGGCTGCGGATTTTGCGCCTGCCACTTACGAGGATTGGCGCAAGCTGGTCGATGGCGTCTTGAAGGACGCCCCGTTCGAGAAGCTTGTCGGCAAAACCTATGACGGGCTCACGATCGAACCGATCTACCGTCGCGCCCTGGGCGTCGCGCCAATCGCCGGCCGGGCTGCGGCTGTGCCCTGGCAGATCATGCAGCGGATCGACCATCCCGATCCTGCGGCGGCCAACGCGCTGGCGATCCACGAACTGGAAAACGGCGCCAGCGGACTTGAGATCGAATTTGCCGGCGGGCCGGGCACCCGCGGCTTCGGTGTCGTCGATGGCGCGCCGGAAACGTTGAAGCGGCTGTTTGATGGCATATTCCTCGATGCAGGGATTTCGATCGCGCTTCATCCGGTGGTCGGAAGGGGAAATGCCGGCGAGACCCTCGCCGCGTTGATCGAGGAACGGCGTGTCGATCCAGCCAAGGTGGACCTGCGTTTCAATTATCAGGCGCTGAGCACGATGGCGGTGCGCGGCCGCGCGCCGGCCAAATGGAGCGAGATGGCCAAGCCGTTCGCCGGCGTGGTCGGCGGGCTGATGAAGCGAGGTTTTCGTGGACCGTTTGTGCTGGCCGACGGGCGTGCGGTCCACGATGCGGGCGGGTCGGAAGTCCAGGAACTGGCGTTCGCGCTGTCATTGGCCGTCGCTTACTTGCGGATGCTGGAGGACGGCGGCATCGATCTTGATGCCGCCCGCACGGCGATCTCGTTCCGGCTTGCCGCCGACGCCGACCAGTTCCTGACGATGGCGAAATTCCGCGCGCTGCGTTTGCTATGGGCCCGCATTGAAGCAGCCTGCGGTCTTGCGCCCAAGCCAGGCTTCGTCGCCGCCGAAACCGCGTGGCGAATGCTGACCCAGCGCGATCCTTACGTGAACATGCTGCGGGCCACGATGGCGAGTTTCGCGGCCGGACTTGCTGGCGCGAACGCGATCACCGTGCTGCCGCATACGCTGGCGCTTGGATTGCCGAATGCGTTCGCGCGGCGTGTCGCCCGCAATACGCAACTTGTTCTCCTCGAAGAATCCAATCTGGCAAAAGTGTCCGATCCCGCCGCCGGTTCCGGCGGAATCGAAAGCCTGACGCGGGCCCTTTGCGAAGCGGCATGGACGTTGTTCCAGGACATCGAAAAAGCCGGCGGCGTGTTCACCGCCCTCGAACAAAACCTGATCCAGCGAAAGGTTGCGGCGACCCGCGCGATGCGCGAAGCCGACATCGCCCGGCGCAAGCAAGAACTGACCGGCGCCACCGCGTTTCCGAACCTCAACGAAGCCCAGGTCGCGGTTCTGAATGTCAAAGCCTTTGAACCCGCGACTTCGAACGAGCCGGTCAAGTTTGAACCGTTGTCGCCGATGCGGCTTGCCGCGCCCTTCGAACATTTGCGCGATCGCTCCGACGATATCCTGAAAGCGAAGGGAGCAAGGCCCAGGGTCTTCCTCGCCAACCTCGGCACGGCGGCCGATTTCACCGCACGCGCGACCTTTGCAAAGAGTTTTTTCGAGACCGGCGGCATCGAGACGATCGCTTCGGAGGGTTTGACCGATCCCGCGGCGCTCTCGGCTGCCTTCAAGGCTTCCGGCGCGGCGCTCGCCTGCATCTGCTCTTCCGACAAGGTCTATGCCGAACGCGCAGGTGATGCCGCGAAGGCCCTTCAAGCGGCCGGGGCGAAACATATCTATCTTGCAGGGCGGGCGGGCGAGCAGGAGCAAGCCTTGCGGGCAGCAGGTGTTAACGAGTTCATCTTTGCCGGCGGTGACGCGCTGGCTGTGCTGCAAAAGGCCTACCAGTTCGCGGGGACCGCATGACGACAGCGGCAAAGCCCGTTCTGACCGGTGGCTGCCAATGCGGCGCGATCCGCTTTGCTTTGTCGGCGTCACCCAGCAAGGTCAGCATCTGCCATTGCAGGATGTGCCAGATGTTATCGCATCGAACGGTTCCTGGAGCATGGGCGGGATGGGCGAAGTTTTACGTTGCGCGGGACACCGAACTTGATGTGCCCGTCGCGCTGAAGACCATCCGCCCCGAATTTGCATTCAACGATCAGATGCTGGCGCGGTTTAAGCGCGAAGTGCTGCTGGAGCGCGAAGTGGTGCACGAGAATGTCTGCCCTTTGTATGACTTCTCCCGTCATCTAACGGAGGGCGGGACAGAACCGTTCACTACTTGACGATGCGCTACCTCGTCGGCGAGACGCTGGCCGATCGCTTAAAGAGAGCGCAAGCGCTGGAGTCGGCGGAGGCGGTGCGGATCGCGACGCAAATTGCAAACGGGCTGGATGCGATTCACCGGGCGGGCATTCTGCATCGCGACTTGAAAAGCTCCAATATCATGCTGGTGCCGGGTTCTGGAGGGTTGCGCGCGGTGGTGATGGATTTCGGGCTGGCGGGGCGCATCGAGCCGGATGGACTAACGATCCCAGGGCAGGCGATGGGCACGTTGGCATATATGGCGCCTGAGCTGCTGGCCGGCGAGACGGCCTCAACGGCGTCTGATGTGTACGCGTTCGGCATTGTGTTTCGGGATATGATCGCGGGGCGACAAAGCTCCGCGAACGGTGACACTAAAGCGGATATCAATGAACGATGGCAGAAGTTGATAGATCGTTGTATCGATTCCGACCGGACCCGGCGGGCGACGTAGGGGGAGGTGATTGCTTGGTTGCAACCGACGGTAGTTGTGCCGGGTGGCCCCCGCGCGAAAGCGAATCGCCCTAGTCGGGGCAATGCTACTGGTGGTAATACTGTCCCTTTCCTTCACGATTTGGCGCTTATCTAAGGCGAGTGGCACTTTAAAGGCAATTCACTGAGTTGTACTTTGAAAGTGCCACTCGCCTTAGATAAGCGCCAAATCGTGAAGGAAAAGGACAGGATTACCACCAGTAGCATTGCCCCGACTAGGGCGATTCGGGTGCGCACGGGGCCCCCTCGGCACTCTACCCGTGGGTGCAACCAAGCAATCACCTCCCCCAACGTGGCCCGCCGGGTCCGGTGGGAATCGATACAACGATCTATCGAACGAGCCGTCGTTCATTGATATGCCTTTAGTGTCACCGTTCGCGGAGCTTTGTCGCCCCGCCGATGAGGTATCCGAAAACGGACGATCCGAACGTGGCGGCATCTACGCCCCCACCACCAGCTCAGGCGCCATATATGCCAACGTGCCCATCGCCTGCCCTGGGATCGGTAGGAATTCGGCTCGATGCGCCCCGCCAGCCCGAAATCCATCACCACCGCGCGCAACCCTCCAGAACCCGGCACCAGCATGATATTGGAGCTTTTCAAGTCGCGATGCAGAATGCCCGCCCGGTGAATCGCATCCAGCCCGTTTGCAATTTGCGTCGCGATCCGCACCGCCTCCGCCGACTCCAGCGCTTGCGCTCTCTTTAAGCGATCGGCCAGCGTCTCGCCGACGAGGTAGCGCATCGTCAAGTAGTGAACGGTTCCGTCCGCCCTCCGTTAGATGACGGGAGAAGTCATACAAAGGGCAGACATTCTCGTGCACCACTTCGCGCTCCAGCAGCACTTCGCGCTTAAACCGCGCCAGCATCTGATCGTTGAATGCAAATTCGGGGCGGATGGTCTTCAGCGCGACGGGCACATCAAGTTCGGTGTCCCGCGCAACGTAAACTTCGCCCATCCCGCCCATGCTCAGGAACCGTTCGATGCGATAACATCTGGCACATCCTGCAATGGCAGATGCTGACCTTGCTGGGTGACGCCGACAAAGCAAAGCGGATCGCGCCGCATTGGCAGCCACCGGTCAGAACGGGCTTTGCCGCTGTCGTCATGCCGTCTCCGCGAACTGGTAGGCCTTTTGCAGCACAGCCAGCGCGTCACCGCCGGCAAAGATGAACTCGTTAACACCTGCTGCCCGCAAGGCTTGCTCCTGCTCGCCCGCCCGCCCTGCAAGGTAGATATGTTTCGCCCCGGCCGCTTGAAGGGCCTTCGCGGCATCACCTGCGCGTTCGGCATAGACCTTGTCGGAAGAGCAGATGCAGGCGAGCGCCGCGCCGGAAGCCTTGAAGGCAACCGAGAGCGCCGCCGGATCGGTCAAACCCTCCGAAGCGATCGTCTCGATGCCGCCGGTTTCGAAAAAACTCTTTGCAAAGGTCGCGCGTGCGGTGAAATCGGCCGCCGTGCCGAGGTTGGCGAGGAAGACCCTGGGCCTTGCTCCCTTCGCTTTCAGGATATCATCGGAGCGATGGCGCAAAGTTCGAAGGGCGCGGCAAGCCGAAGCGGCGACGAGCGTTTCAAACTTGACCGGCTCGTTCGAAGTCGGGCGACAAAGGCTTTGACATTCGGAACCGCGACCTGGAGCGGCTTTGAGGTTCGGAAACGCGGTGGCGCCGGTCAGTTCTTGCTTGCGCCCCGCGGTGCGCGAGGGTCGCCGGCGACCTTTCGCTTGGATGAGAAGAGGTTCGAGGGCGGTGAACACGCCGCCGGGCGTTCTCCTGGACAACGTAAAAGTCCCCTGGGCTCCACGTCAGGCTTTCAATTGCACCAGAAGCAGCGGCGGGATCGGAGCACTTTTGCCAATTGGATTATTTTTCGAGGAGAGCATTTGCGTATTGCAGGCGACACGCCGCGCGAACGCATTCGGCGAAATGCAAGCGCCAGCGTATGCGGCAGCACGGTGATCGCGTTCGCGCCAGCAAGTCCGGCCGCGAAACTCACCATGGTGAGCCACAACCGGTAGATACGTG
>CAVVLH010000033.1:0-6371 GCA_963748805.1 uncultured Alphaproteobacteria bacterium
ATCACTTCGCTGTTGCGCGAGGAGGTGACGGTGCCGATTCCCTCGGCCGCCTCCAGCACGATCACCTCGCGGCCGCTTTGTGCCAGCCATCGCGCAACCGCAAGGCCGATCACTCCCGCACCGACGACGACGCATTCGACCTTTTCCATGGAAGATTCTGATCCGGATATGTTTGGCTCAAAGGGGGACAGCGCGTGAGTCGGCTGATGCAACTCTCGCGTTTAGCGGCTCACTTGGCCGGGGGTTTTGGTTGTAGTCTGCACATTTACCCAACTCTTTGGATTTGTTCCAGAACTTGGTCCACTTGCCTCGTTAGCGATCCATTAATCATGTCCCGGCAATTGGCGCAATTTCGCATGGCAAAAGAGCCAGGTCGGGGTAGGCGTTTACCTGATCCAAACCCGTGAAGCCAGAAAGTCAGCCGCAGAAATCCGCGGGTGACCGATGGCTGACGAGAACTGGCAGGCAGGCGGCGGGATCATGATTCCGGCAGGAATCGTGGTGTGTCTGGTTGCGTCCGTGTGGGCCGTCATTGCGTCGGGCGCGGAATCCACCCTTACCGGGTATTTCGATACGGCCGATCCGGAGATTGTCTCGGATGCAGTGCTCGGCGGCCTGGTCGTCTGCTGCTTTCTGGTCGCTGTCGGGTTGTCGGTAATGTCCACGCTGCGCCGGGTCAAGCAATCGAAACAGCGCCGAAATGCGTTTGTCAGCTCCGCCCTGAATAATCTCAAGCAGGGCGTCGTGATCACCAACTGGCGGCAACGGATTGTTTTCCTTAACGACCGTTACCTCGAGATTTACGGCCTCTCGCGTTCCGACATCACGCCGACCATGACCGGCGCCGAGCTCCTCGAACTGCGGCGTAAGCACGGTAAGCTCGATATCAGCGTCGACGAGTTCTATGCCCAGGCGGGCAACCCGGAGGGCCTTGTCACCGAACTGCCGAACGGGCAGTTCATTCACGTCAAATATTTTCCATTGTCGAACGGCGGATCGATCGCGACGCACGAGGATTGCAGCGAACAGCGCGAGCTTTCGCGGCAGCTCGCTTCCACCAAGCAGTTTCTCGAATCCGTGCTGGAAAACATTCCGGTCTGCGTGGCTGCCAAAAACATCGAGGACGGCCGTTACATCTTCGCCAACCGCGCGTTCGAGCGCTTCTCGCGTTTCTCGCGAGACTACATCATCGGCAAGCGCGCCGACGAGATTTTCTCGCCCGACACGACGGCCGGCATCGAGGCGGCCGACCGCGCTGCGTTGAACGCGACGGAAGGCCAGTTCAGAAACGAATTCACCGTGGAGCGTGGCTCGCAGAAGCGGGTCCTCGCCTCCAGCCGCGTGATTGCCCGCAACGACAGGGGCGAGCCGGAATTTTTGATCGCGCTGTTCGACGATGTGACCGACCGCAATGTGCTTTCCCACGAGTTGGAGAACACCAAGAAGTTCCTCGAACTGGTCGTCGACAACATTCCGGTCTCGCTGACGGTCGAACGGGCGAGCGACGGGCGATACCTTCTGGCAAACCGCAGCGCGGAAATCATCCTCAACCGCCGTCGCGAAGAGGTCGCCGGGCTGACGGCGGCAGAAATCTTCAATGAGCGCGAAGCCAAGCTGATCATGGCGCGCGACGAGGCGGCACTCAAAAAGCGCCGGCCTGTCACCGAGGAGCACCCGATCAGCACCAAGGATGGCCTGCGGCTGTTCCTGACGCGCCGGGTGACCGTGCTCGACGACGCCGGCGAGCCGCAATATCTGATCAAGACCCACGAGGACGTCACCGACCGCCGTCAGACCGAGTCGCGGATGGCCCATATGGCCTATCACGACGGGCTGACCGATCTGCCGAACCGCGCCGCATTCCTGCAAGCGCTGACGCAGATGATCGAGGCTTGCAGCGAAGCGGAAGAGCAATTCGCCGTCCTGTCGATCGATCTCGATGGTCTGACGGAAGTCAACGACGTGTTCGGCCACGACACCGGCGACAAGCTCCTGATCGAAGTGGCGCAGCGGTTGCAGGCGTCCGCGCGCGGCGGCGTCGTGGCGCGGCTCTCCGGCGACGAATTCGGGTTGATCATCGACGGCAAGCAGCCGATTGCCGGCATGTTGCTGGCCGAGCAACTGGCCGAGACGATGGCCAAGGAAATCATGATCGACGGCAAATCGGTCCGAACCGGCGTGACCACCGGCATTTCGATATTTCCGTACAATGGCGCAGACGCCGCATCTCTGCTCGCCAATGCCGGAGCGGCGCTGTCGCGCGCCAAGGCGAAATCGCGCGGCACGATCAGCATCTATGAACCGGAGATGGATCAGCAGATCCGCGACCGGCGCGTGCTGCACCAGGATCTTTCGATCGCGATCAAGAACGGGGAAATCTCGCTTTACTACCAGCCGCAGGCATCGTCGCTTCAGTCGGGCAACAGCGAGATCATCGGCTTCGAGGCACTGGCGCGCTGGCGTCACCCCGTGCGCGGTTTTGTACCGCCATCCGATTTCATTCCGCTGGCGGAAGAAAGCGGCCTGATCTTCGAGATGGGCCAGTGGATTCTCCGTGAGGCCTGCCGCGAGGCCGCCTCCTGGCCCGTTCCACTGCAAGTTGCGGTCAACCTGTCGCCGGCGCAATTCATGCACGGCGACGTCGTCAGTCTCGTGCATTCGATCCTGCTCGAAACCGGCCTTGCGCCGGGGCGGCTGGAACTCGAAATCACCGAGGGCGTGCTGATCGAGGATTTCGATCGCGGCCTGGCGCTGTTGCGCCGCCTCAAGGGCTTGGGCGTACGAATCTCGATGGACGATTTCGGCAGCGGCTACTCCTCGCTGAGCTATCTGCAGGCGTTCCCGTTCGACAAAATCAAGATCGATCGCGCCTTTGTCATGAATCTCGGGCGCAACCCGCAATCGGCGGCGATCGTGCGCGCGGTTATTGGCCTCGGTCACGGCCTTGAAATGTCGATCGTCGCCGAAGGCGTGGAAACCCAGGAACAGCTCAACTTCCTCGCCGAACAGGGATGCGACGCCGTGCAGGGTTACTTCATCGGCAAGCCGTTCCCGATCGAGCAATACGACACGCTGGTTGGACGTGCGCCAAGCGATCCCGCCGAGCCTGCCCGCAAGACCGGCTAACTCTTGCGCCATTTCTGTCAAGCGATGAACAAGTGAAGACGCTATAGCTTTACTCATGGCGGACTACGATCTTGCGATCATCGGCGGCGGATTGAATGGCGTCAGCGTGGCGCGGGACGCCGCCGGACGTGGCTTGAGGGTCATTCTGATCGAGCAGGGCGATCTTGGCGGCGCGGCGTCGACGGCCGGCGGGCAACTGATCCAGGGCGATCTTTCGGTGCTCGAACGCAAGGCGTTCCGGCGGACGCGCACGGCGTTGGCTGAGCGCGAGGTCTGGATGCGGATCGCGCCGCATCTGGTGCGGCCGGCGCATTTCGTGATTCCCGCGCATTCCGACGAGCGTCCGCCCTGGTTGTTGCGCCTGGGGCTGTATCTCTACGACCGCCTGGCCCCGCCCGGCAGCCTGCCGCGCTCGGCCACCATCGACATCTCCCATCATCCGATCGGCGATGCGTTGCAACGACCCTTCGGCACCGCCTTCGGATATTCGGATTGCATGGTCGACGATACGCGGCTGGTGGTGACGACCGCCATCGACGCCGCCGAGCGGGGCGCGGCGATCCGCACCGGGGCGCGCTGCGTGCGCGCCGACCGGAGCGATATCTGGCGGCTGGTGGTGATCGATCGCGGGCATCGTCAGGTGATCACGACAAGGTCGCTGGTCAACGCTTCCGGCGCGTGGAGCGCGAGCGTCGCGGAGACGGTGTTGCGGGTGCCGCCGCCGCGCACGGCTGCGGTCAAGCTGGGGCAGATCATCGTCAGGCGCCTGTTCGAGACCGATAACGTCTACGTCTTGCAGAACCCGGACCGACGGCTGGTTTTTGCCAGTCCCTATCAGCGCGATTTCACCCTGATCGGCACCGTGGCGCGCAATTTCAAGGGCGACCCGGCGGCGGTCGCGATGGCGGCCGATGAGATCGCCTATCTCTGCGATGCGGCCAACCGGTATTTTCGCGAGCGGATCGATACCTCGGACGTGATCCGGTCGGTCGCCGGCGTCAATCTCGTTGCGGGGCGTCCCGGCAAACGATTTGCCCGCGAGGGAACGGTGACCTTCGATGCGCGGCGACGCAGGGCGCCGCTTCTGACTATTTTCGGCGGTGACGTCACCACGGCGCGGCTTCGCGCCGAGCGCGCCGTCTCCTGTCTCCTGCCGTTCTATCCGATGTCGCCGCGCTGGAGCGCCGAGACGCCGCTGCCCGGCGGCGATTTTCAGGCCGAGCGTTTTGAGACCGAGGTCGAAGCCGCGCGCGAGCGTTGGAGGTTTTTGACCGCCGATCAGGCGTTGCGCCTGGTTTCGGCCTACGGTTCGCGGCTTCATCAGGTGCTTGGCGAAGCCCGAGCGAAGACCGATCTCGGCCAAAGCTTCGGGCCGGACCTGACGGAAGCGGAAGTGCGCTATCTCATGGCAAAGGAATGGGCGCGCTTCCCGGACGACATCCTCTGGCGCCGCACCAAGCTCGGCTTGAGCATCGCCCCGGAGGATCGCGAACGCCTGGCGGCGTTCATGGCGTCGGCGACGCCACGGGTCGATTCTCCAATCGCTGTCCACAGCGCCGTGGTTGAGCCTGGGCGGCAGCAGGGTTAGCGTGCCCCTTTCATGGGGTAGGCTGGCAGCATGACCGAAGAACCCGCGAAGACCGCGCGCGAGGCGGATTCGCCGCAATCCATTCCGCACGCCGCATCCGGCATGCCGCTCCTGCGCATCGATGCGGTGGTCAAGACATTCGGCCAATTTCGCGCGGTCGACGCATTGTCGCTCGATATTCATGCCGGGGAATTCTTCGCGCTGCTCGGCCCGAGCGGTTGCGGCAAGACCACGCTGTTACGCATGCTGGCCGGGTTCGAGACGCCTGACTCAGGCCGCATCCTGCTCGACGGCAAGGACATCGCGCAGGTGCCGCCGCATCAGCGCCCCGTCAACATGATGTTCCAGAACTATGCGCTGTTTCCCCATTTGAACGTGCGGGACAATATCGCGTTCGGACTGAAGCGCGCCCGCATGTCGAAGTCCGAGATCAATACGCGCGTCGCCGAAATGATAGCGCTGGTCAAGCTCGATGGACTGGAAAAACGTAAACCCGACCAGCTGTCCGGCGGCCAACGGCAACGGGTGGCCCTGGCGCGGTCGCTGGCGCGCCGCCCAAAACTGCTGTTGCTCGACGAACCGCTGGCTGCGCTCGACAAAAAACTGCGCGAAAGCACCCAACTCGAATTGACGGAATTGCAGCGGCGCCTCGGCCTCACTTTCATTATCGTGACCCATGATCAGCAAGAGGCGATGACGATGGCGGGCCGGATCGGGGTGATGGATGCCGGCCGTCTCGAACAAGTCGCGTCCCCGCGCGAACTTTATGAGGCGCCGCGCTCGCGCTGGATCGCTGAATTCGTCGGCGACATCAATCTGTTCGAGGGCACGCTCGAGACAGGCGATGGAAGCTACGCCACCATGGCGCGGCGGATCGCCATCGCAACCGGCGAGGCCGGAACGATCTATGTGGCCGAGCCGCGCGAGCCGTTCACCAAGACCAATATTTGTGTCGCGATCCGTCCCGAAAAGGTCAAGCTGTCGCGCCGTGCGCCCGCGTCTGACGATACGCGAGCCATCAACCGGCTCGAAGGGGTGGTGACCGATGCCAGTTACCTCGGCGGCATGACGAGCTATAAGGTCAAACTCGAC
Organism: uncultured Alphaproteobacteria bacterium; assembly: GCA_963748805.1. GTDB lineage: Bacteria > Pseudomonadota > Alphaproteobacteria > Rhizobiales > Xanthobacteraceae > Bradyrhizobium. Next base: position 5,807 of record CAVVLH010000033.1, read on the forward strand.
AGCGGTGCGGTGTTACGCTCCTCGATGGCCAATACCGCGCGCCACCCTCTCGCCACCCTCGCCACCCTCTCGCCACCCTCTCGCCACCCTCTCGCCACCTTCTCGCCACCCTCTCGCCACCCTCTCGCCACCCTCTCGCCACCCTCTCGCCACCCTCTCGCCACCCTCTCGCCACCCTCTCGCCACCCTCTCGCCACCTCTCGCCACCCTCTCGCCACCCTCTCGCCACCCTCTCGCCACCTTCCGCCACCTCGCCACCCTCTCGCCACCCTCTCGCCACCTTCTCGCCACCCTCTGCTACACTGTTAAACTGTAGCACAGTGCTACAGTAGCACTGTGCTACAGTGCTACTGTAGCACAGTGCTACAGTAGCACAGTGCTACAGTAGCACAGTGCTACAGTAGGCAGCGTGGCATGCGTGGCACTGCCACGAGTGCCACTGGCGAGAAGGTAGAGAGAGGGTGGCGAGAGGGTGGCGGAGGCGGATCGAGAGTGGCGAGGGTGGCGAGAGGGTGGCGAGTGTGGCGAGAGGGTGGCGAGAAAATGGCGAGATGATGGTGAGGGT
>CAVVLH010000034.1:0-54765 GCA_963748805.1 uncultured Alphaproteobacteria bacterium
TCACGAACGCCCCGACGATCGGCAGGAAAAAGGCCTTAGCGGCCCAAAGAACGGCAACGACGGTGATGATCAGCAATGAGATCAGCGCGAAGGCGATAACCTCGGTGCGCTGAAGCATCGACCGCGACTCGCTGCCATCGTCGAGGGATCGCGCATCGATGTCGTCCTTAGCCGGCGCACGCTCGTTGGGTACAACACGCAAACGGCTCTCCCCGCGGCTTGCCGCGGCGTCGCGACCAAAAAGATGATGCCAATACAAATCCTCGCACGGCTAAAAGTTCCGTCGCGCAGATGTGAATCCTCTCATTCTTGACAGCGAGAATATGGCGGCGTGCCGCAGCGGAACCGGACGGGCGTCCAGGCGTTTGTCCCGCGTAACTCGCATCTCCCGATGCGCAGCAAAAGTGGGGCAAGCATGTCACAGCGAACCGAACGAACCGATCGGCCGGCGCGAAAGCAGCGGACGATGACGGTCAAGGCGCTCTTCGTCACCGGCGTACTTTCCCTGGCACCGCTGGCATTTTCAAGTCCGGCAAGCGCGCAAGCGCTCGGCTATGCGTCGGCGCCGCTGTCGGCGTTTCCGTCCGATGACACCGCGATGGTACCGGATGATTCCGCTGATGGGGCGCCCGGCACCAATGTGCTTCCGGAGCGGCTGCGCCGGACGACGGTTGCGCTTAATACCAATGAGGCGCCGGGCACCATCATCATCGATACCGGCAACACCGTGCTCTATTACGTGCTCGGCCAGGGCCGCGCGATCCGCTACGGCGTCGGCGTCGGCCGCGAAGGCTTCACCTGGTCGGGCGTACAAACCATCACCAACAAGGCGGAATGGCCGGATTGGCATCCGCCGGCGCAGATGATTGCCCGCCAGCCTTATTTACCGCGCTTCATGGCGGGTGGCCCCGGCAATCCGCTCGGCGCCCGCGCGATGTATCTCGGCTCCAGCGACTACCGCATTCACGGTACCAATGATCCCACCACCATCGGCAAATTCGTTTCCAGCGGCTGCATCCGGCTGACCAATGAAGACGTGACCGACCTGTTCAGCCGCGTCAGCGTGGGGACGAAGGTGGTGGTGCTGCCGAAAAACGCCGCTCATATCGCGGCGCGGCCGATCGGTGGAGGCGAGGTGGCTTCCGTCGTGCCGCAATCTCGCGCCGAGGTAACGACGCTTCCCTCGGGACGTCGGGCGGTGAACCTTTCGATGTCGTCGCTGTACTGAGGACAAGAGCCTGGCCCTGGACCGACTATTGAGGCGAAGCGGCATGAGCATAGCTAAGAGCAAGATGGCATTGGGCGGGGTTGCTGCGCTGGTCGCGGTGGCGATGTCGCCATCGGCACAGGCCGAGGACTTCCTTTCTACTCTGTTTGGCGCGTTCGGCGCTCATCGGTCGCAGCCGGCGTCGATGACGCCGATGCCTTACGGCGGCGAAGAAAACACGGCGTTTCCGCCTGAGGGCCAGTTCTCGCGCCAGCGCGCCTATGGCGGCGGTGGCCAGGCCTATTGCGTGCGCACTTGCGACGGCCGCTATTTCCCGATTTCAAGCGCCGGCAACCAAAGCCGCGCGGCGTCCTGCAACAGTTTTTGCCCGGCGAGCGAAACCAAGGTGGTCTATGGCGGCAATATCGACAACGCCGTCACCGAGAGCGGCAAATCCTATTCCGAACTGCCCAACGCCTTTCGCTATCGCGACGAACTTGTCGTCGGCTGCACGTGTAACGGCAAGGACTCGATCGGTCTTGCCCAAGTGAAAATCGAAGACGATCCGACGTTGCGCCGGGGCGATATCGTCGCCGGACCTAACGGGCTGATGGTGGCCGGTCGCAGTGCCGACCGGAGGGGCGCCTCGCTCGATCTTTCCCCCGCGCCGGACTCGATACGCTCGCGCTACCGGCACGTGCCGGTCGTAGCTTCGCAGTAGGCGGCGGCGTCTGGTTCAGGCCGCGCGGATTTTCCGCAGGAATTCGGTGACCTGATTGCTCAGCTCGAGACCCTGGGTCTCCAGCGTTTCCGACGCCTGCTTGACGTTTTGTGCAACGGTAGCCGCCGCATCCGCGTCGGCTTTGACGCCCGCGATGTTTTCGGAAACGTTTCGGGTGCCTTGCGCTGCTGACTGCGTGTTGCGCGAGATCTCCTGGGTCGCCGCGCCTTGCTCTTCGACCGCGGCGGCAATGGCGGTTGCGACCTCATTGACCTCGCCAATGATCCCGCCGATTGCCTTGATCGCCTCGATGGCTTCGCCGGCAACCCTCTGAATCTCGGTGATCTGCCCGGAGATTTCCTCGGTCGCCTTGGCGGTCTGGCTCGCCAGAGATTTGACCTCGGAGGCTACAACGGCAAAGCCGCGGCCGGCTTCGCCGGCACGTGCGGCCTCGATGGTCGCATTCAGCGCCAGCAGGTTGGTCTGGGCCGCGATGGAGGTGATCAGGCCGACCACCTCGCCGATTCCGGCCGCCGTCTTTGCCAATCCCTGCACCGTATTGTCGGTCTCGCGGGCGCTCGAGACGGCGCGGCTGGCAATTCCGGCAGCGTGCGAGGCCTGGCGGCTGATGTCGCCGATCGAAGCGCTCAACTCATGCGATGCCGAGGCGACGCTCTCGACGTTGATCGAAGCCTCGCCGGAGGCTTTCTCGGCGATCTTCACCCGCGAATTGGTCTGCTCCGAGACCTTCGACAGGTCCGAGGAAGTCCCCCGCATCCCGTTGGAGGCGTCGTTCAAGCGGTCCAGCGTCTGGTGCACCTGGCTTTCGAACTCACCGACATAACCTTCAATGGCCCGTTGCCGTGCGGCGGCGCCGGCGTTGCGCTCACGCTCCTGTTGCTCGATCCTGAGCTTGTCCGAGGCTTGCTGCTTGAAGGTTTCGAGCGCGCCGGCCAAGGCTCCGATCTCGTCGCGGCGCTGCGCATACCCCGTATCGACGGTCAGGTCGCCCGAAGCCACGCTCAGCATGGCATCGCGCATGATGTGCAGCGGGCGGATGATGCGGCGGGTCACGGCGATCATGGTGCCGCAGGTCAACGCGATCGCGGCGGCGAGCAGGATCAACTGGAGCACCAGAAGGCGCTGGGCTCCAGTGTGCTGAGCCGCGGCATACTCCCTGGCGATATCAAGCGCGCGCTCGGCGACCGCAACGATGCTGGTCATGTGCTGGACCGAAAACGGATTCCACTCGTTGGCCTTCATTTCCGGCTTGTCGCCGCTCACCAGCGCATTGATCAGCCGGTCGCGCAGGCCAAGAAACGGCGGGTCGAAATAGGCGACCTTGGCTTCCGCCATCGCCTGGATAAAACCGGGCGGCATGTCAGTCGCAGCCGCGACGGTCTGCAAGCCGTTCCATGCCGTTTCAATGCCGCCGACGAGCTTGGTATAGGTTTGGCGGACATCCGGCGTCATGTGGCCGGCCGCAAGCCCATTCGATACCAGGAGCGACGCCTCACCGGCGGTATTGCGCATCAGCCAGGCGAGCTGTTTGATCATCAGCATCTGGTCGATGACCGGATCGTCGTGATTGACGGCTGCGGCGACCCTGATCGAAAGCTTGTCGAGCGTTTCGACAAGTGCGGCCGTATTGTCCATGAACTCCTTGCCGAGTTCAGGCCGGCGCGAAGCCTTCGGTTTGTTCAGCGCCGACCAGGATTCGGTCTCCAGCACGGCGAACGCGTCGATCAGCCGGTTCAGTTCGGAAAGCAGTTTTGCGCGATCGGAAAAATCCATCTCGCTGAGCGTTTGGCTTGCCGATCGCATCGCGGACAGTTCGGCGTCGCGGACATCGCGCATGTAACTCTTCATGGTAGACGGCAGAACCGCATCTTCCTTCAGGTTGCGGCTGGTGGCGGAGCGGTCGCTGCGCAGATTGTGCAAGGCTTTGAAGAGGCCCGAGGAGGCGTCCGAAACCAGCAGGATCCGGCCGGTCACCACCAGCCGTCCCCAGGAATTCCAGGCGCTGACGCTGAGCAACCCCGTCATGCAGAGGGCCATCAGAACGATGACCGACTTGATCAGTGATGACACCGTAAAGCGATCGAGCATGACACCCCCAAGGCAAGCCACGCCACATAGACAAAAAAGGGTAAATTTTTAGACAGCGGGACTGCCGTTGTCGGGGGGAAAGCGCTGATCCGGCTGGTATATTTGTAGGGAGTTCCGTAGAAGGAACCTGCGGGGCGGTCTCTGCGTTAAGGCTGCACCGCCGACGTTCTTTCGCTCTTCTCGCGTGTATCAGGGGAAATTACATGCTCATCAGTGCGCTTGTGACCTTTCTGGTCGTTATTCTGATTTTATATCTTGTTAACCTGTTGCCGCTCGATGGTCGTGCCAAGCAGATCGTTCGCGTTATCGTGATCATTCTGGGTGTGCTGTCGTTGCTCAAATATATCGCTGTATTTTAGCAGGCTGAGCTGTTTAGCGGGCTGATCTTCTCCGCTTCTCACGAAAAAGCCCCGGCGATGCCGGGGCTTTTTTACTCGGAGCCATTCGCGCCAAAATTTTACCTGAGCGTCCTGAACCAGTCGTCCACATCCTTGTGGATCTGGTCTTTGGCAAAACCGTAACGCTGCTGCAACTTGCCTTCGAGCTGCTCGCGGCGGCCTTCGATCACGTTGAGGTCGTCATCGGTAAGTTTGCCCCACTTCTCTTTCGCTTTGCCCTTGATCTGCTTCCAGTTACCTTCGACCTGGTTCCAGTCCATCGTCATCTCCTCCATTGAGAAGATGAATCAACGACTGCGATGGGCGATCGTTCCTGAAAACAGGCCGCGCTTAACCGGCGGCCTTGGCCTCGCGGCGACGTGCGGTGAGGATGTATTCGGTGTAGCCGTTCGGCTGCTCGCGCCCCTTGAAGATGAGATCGCAGGCCGCCTTGAAAGCAACCCCGTCGAAGGCGGGCGCCATCGGCCGGTATAGGGAATCGCCCTTGTTCTGGCCGTCCACCACCACGGCCATGCGCTTGAGCGAATCCATCACCTGCTCCTCGGTGACGACGCCCTGAAGCAGCCAGTTCGCCAGATGCTGGCTCGAGATACGCAAGGTCGCGCGGTCTTCCATCAGGCCGATATCGTGGATGTCCGGCACCTTCGAGCAACCGACGCCCTGGTCGATCCAGCGCACCACGTAGCCGAGAATGCCCTGGCAATTGTTGTCGATCTCCTGGCGTACATCATCGGGCGCCCAGTTCGATTTCGAGACCGGGATGGTGAGGATGTCGGACAGTTTGGCGCGCGGGCCGCCCTTGGCGAGTTCCCGCTGGCGCGCCAGCACGTTGACCTGATGATAATGCAGCGCATGCAGCGTGGCTGCGGTCGGCGACGGCACCCACGCCGTGGTGGCGCCGGCTTGCGGATGAGCGATCTTTTGCGTGAGCATATCGGCCATCATGTCGGGCGCCGCCCACATGCCCTTGCCGATCTGCGCGTGGCCCGGCAGGCTGTCGATCAGGCCCATGTCGACGTTCCAGTCCTCATAGCCCTTGATCCAGGGCTGCGCCCTCATCTCGTTCTTGCGGATCATGGGGCCAGCTTCGATCGAGGTGTGGATTTCGTCGCCGGTGCGATCGAGGAAGCCGGTGTTGATGAAGAAGATGCGTTTCAAGGCTTGCTGGATGCAGGCCTTGAGGTTGACGGTGGTGCGGCGCTCCTCGTCCATGATGCCGACCTTGAGGGTATTTTCCGGCAAGGACAGCACCTTCTCGACGCGCGCGAACAGTTCGCAGGTCAGCGCCACTTCGTCCGGTCCATGCATCTTCGGCTTGACGATATAGACCGAGCCGGAGCCGGCGCGGCTGTTGCGCAAGCTGGAATGTCCCTTGAGGTCGTGGATCGCGAGCAGGCCGGAGATGGCCGCGTCCAGAATGCCTTCCGGAATCTCTTCGCCGGCGGCATCGAGCACCGCATCCGTAAACATGTGGTGGCCGACATTGCGGATCAACAAAAGGCTACGTCCGTGGAGCTTGAGCTCTTTGCCGTCCGGGGTCGTATAGACACGATCCGGATTGAGCGCGCGCTTCAACGTCTTGCCGCCCTTTTCGAAGTCAGCCGACAATGTGCCGTTCATCAGGCCGAGCGTGTTGCGATACACCAGCACCTTGTCCTCGGCGTCGACGGTTGCGACGCTGTCTTCCATGTCAAGGATGGTGCTGACGGCAGCTTCCAGAATCACATCGGCAACGCCGGCGGAATCGTCCTTGCCGATCATGTGGCTGCGGTCGATCCTGATCTCGATATGCAGTCCGTTATTGACCAGAAGAATGGCCGACGGCGAGGCGGCGTCGCCCACGAAACCTGCGAACTGATCGTTGGATTTCAGCGCCGTGGCATTGCCGCTCTTGAGTTTGACCGCGAGCTTGCCGCTGATGACGCTATAGGAAACCACGTCGCTGTGGCTGCCGGTGGCGAGCGGCACGGCGGAATCGAGGAAGGCCTTGGCCTTCGCCACCACCTTGTCGCCGCGCGCCTTGTTGAAGCCTTTGCCGGCTTCGCTCGGATCATGCGGGATCGCATCGGTGCCGTAAAACGCGTCGTAGAGGCTACCCCAGCGCGCATTCGCGGCATTCAGTGCATAGCGGGCATTGGTCAGCGGCACCACGAGCTGCGGTCCGCAGATCTTGCCGATCTCCTCGTCGACATTGACCGTCTCGACCTTTTGGGTCGCCGGTTCCGGCAACAGATAACCGATCTCTTTCAGAAAGGCAGTGTACGCCCCGAGGTCGAGCGGCTTGCCCTTGTTGGCGCGGTGCCAGCCGTCGATCTTGGCCTGCAAAGTGTCGCGGTAGGTCAGGAGCTCGCGGTTCTTCGGCGCCAGATCGCGCACAATGCCGGCGAGTCCCGCCCAAAACGCGTCCGGCGAAATCCCGGTTTTCGGGGCGGCCTCGTTGGCGATGAAATCAAACAGGACGGGGGCAATCTTCAAGCCATGGGCGTCGATACGATTCATGATGGATTTTTCTCGCAACGGACGGCGCTGGAAGCGCGGTCTCAAGGGAATTTCGAGGCAAAAAATGCGCCAGCAGGGCGTCAGTTTCGACGGCCTTTTAGCGCTAAAGCGCATCCGAAGAAAAGCCCTTGGACAGACCTGGCAGCGCTACAGCTCGCTACAGGATGCAGCCAAAACACGCTTAAACGGGGCCTTTCGGACGGCGCTTGGGGTTTGGCGAGGCTCTGAACTTTACGTGACCGGAGCGCGGCTCCGTGAAAAACGACCTGATCCGTCCCCTTCGGCGTTGAGAAGATGCATCTCCCGCTCTTGGCGTCGAGAGGCGAAAATTCTACAGTTGCACCGCAATAGAGTTGAAATTACCTTCTCTTTGCAGGCCTATAAAGACGCATATATAGAAAATTATTCCAACTGCCCGAGCTTCGGCAAAACGAGTAGCGCATGCGGTTTCTACCGGTATTCCTCGATCTGCAACGCGGCGTGGTGATGCTTGTCGGTTCGGGCGAACTCGTCCGCGCGAAGCTGCGTTTGCTCGTGTCCGCCGGCGCCCGCGTTCGCTGGTATGCGACCGACGGCAATCACGATCTCCCAGGTCTCGGCCTCGACGAGGCATCGCGCATCGAATTCGCCGCAGGCGATCCGCTGACGGCGGAATTGAGCGGCGTCATCGCGGTGTTGTGCGCAGGTGCGGGCGAGCTCGGCCCGGCGATGTCGGCGCACGCGCGAAAGATCGGTCTGCCCGTCAATGTGATGGACGATCTCGAACATTCCACCTTCATCTTTCCGGCTATCGTCGATCGCGGTGATGTCGTGGTCGCGGTTGGCACCGGTGGTGCCTCGCCGGTGGTGGCGCGACGGGTACGCGAGCGCATCGAAGCGATGCTGCCCGCCCGGATCGGCGAACTCGCCGGCTTCATCGGCCGCTGGCGCAAGACGATCCACGGCCGAATCCCGGAATTCGCGCTGCGCCGCCGTTTCTGGGAGCGCGTGGTCGATGGTCCGATCGGCGCGCTGGTGCTGGCCGGACGCGCGGACGAGGCCGAAACAGCCTTGAAGGATATCGAAGATGCCTCCGCTTTCGCAGGCAGCACGCCGTCGGGCGAAGCCGAGGGCAGGGTCACGCTCGTCGGCGCCGGCCCCGGCGATCCCGATCTGCTTACGGTGAAGGCGTTGCGCGCGTTGCAGGATGCCGATGTAATTTTCTACGATGAGCTGGTGGCGGGCGAAATTCTCGACCGCGCGCGTCGCGATGCGGCTCGCATTCCCGTTGGCCGGCGTGTCGGCAAGCCCGGCATCGGCCAGGACGCCATCAACGAGTTGTTGATCGAAGCCGCGCGTGCCGGCCGCCGCGCGGTACGGCTCAAGGGCGGCGATCCCTTCATCTTCGGCCGCGGCGGCGAGGAAATCGAGGCGCTGCGGCAGGCGGGCGTCGCCTATTCGGTCATTCCCGGCATCACCGCAGGGTTAGGGGCGGCCGCACAATTCGAGGTACCGCTTACCTTTCGCCACGAGGCGTTGCGCATCACCTTTCTTACCGCGCACAAGGCCAGGGATGCCGAGGCTGTCGACTGGTCGACGCTGACCGACGTCAAGATGACGATCGTGGTCTATATGGGGATGACGGCGGCGCCATCAGTGCGCGCGGGCTTGCTCGCCGCCGGGCGTTCGCCGCAAACTCCTGTCGGCGTCTTCGCGCGCGTCACGCGCAAAGACGCAGCGGCCGCGATCGGGACACTTGATGAATTGCCCGATCTTGCCGAAAAGATCGCCGGCGGTCCCGCCGTTCTGATCATCGGCGACGTCGTCGCGCATCCGCGCCCTCGCGCCATCAGCAACTCTCCCAACTCGCCTCCTTATTTTCAGGTCGCTGCCGAATGACATCGCCGCTGCAACAAAAGATCAGGATCACGGGCCCATCGATCATCACCGCCAACCGCACCTCGACGGCGCGGTGATTTATCGCAACAGCGCCCAGCGGCTGGTCGACGGACCTGGCGGAAGCCGCGCATCGTTCGCAACGCCGAGGAGGCGCGCGCGCTGTCTGGCGGAGGCGGTCGCCGATGATGTCGGCGCGGTCGGCCCTTATATCGCGCCGGTCGAGACATCAGGGATGGCGACGCATCAAGCCCGGCAATCTGCGCGAACATATTCGCCTCAAGCGGCCTCACCATCGATCTTCTTCCCGTTTCGGATAAGGCCAAGTCGCAATGTATGCGTATGACGAACTCGACCGAACGCTTATCAACGAACGCGTTGAGGAGTTTCGCGACCAGGTGAAGCGCCGCTTGTCCGGCGAGCTCACCGAAGACGAATTCAAGATGCTGCGGTTACAGAACGGCGTCTATCTGCAATTGCACGCCTATATGTTCCGCGTCGCGATTCCCTACGGCACGCTGTCGTCGACCAGCAGTTGCGTCGGCTCGCGCACGTGGCGCGAAAATATGACCGCGGCTATGGGCATTTCACGACGCGGCAGAACATCCAGTTCAACTGGATCAAGCTTGCCGAATTGCCGGATGCGCTTGCGGATCTCGCCGATGTCGGCATCCACGCCATGCAGACGTCGGGCAATAACACGCGCAACGTCACGTCCGATCAATGGGCGGGCGTGGCGCCGGGCGAGGTCGAGGATCCTCGCATCTGGTCTGAATTGATTCGGCAATATACGACACTGCATCCGGAATTCTCGTTCCTGCCGCGCAAATTTAAATTCGCGATTACGGCGTCCGCGCACGATCGCGCGGCGATCAAAGTTCACGATATCGGGCTGCGGCTTCTCCGGAACGCGCAAGGCGAGACCGGATTTGAGGTCCTGGTCGGCGGCGGGCTTGGGCCGTACGCCGTTTATCGGCAAGACCATCAAGCCGTTTGTTCATGGCCGCGATCTCCTGAGCTATGTCGAGGCGATTTTGCGCGTCTACAACCAGTACGGCCGCCGCGATAATATCTACAAAGCGCGCATCAAGATCCTGGTGCACGAGCTCGGCATCGAGAAATTCGCCGCCGAGGTCGAGGAACGAATGGCGCGCGATGGGCGATAGCGCACTGACGCTGGATGACGCCGTCATCGAGGATATCCGCTCGCGCTTTCACCTATCCGGCTTACGAGAAAGTTGCCGCACATGCCGGAAGAGCTGAAGAAAGCGGCGAACGACCCGCTGTTCGAGCGCTGGCGGCGCAATTCGGTATTCACGCACAAGGTGCAGGGCTATGCGATCGTGACGCTGTCGCTCAAGCCGGTCGGCGGACCGCCGGGCGATGCGACTGCCGATCAGATGGATGCACTCGCCGATCTCGCCGACAAATATTCCTTCGGTGAAATCCGCGTCGGCCATGAGCAAAATCTCGCACTGCCCCATGTCGCCAGGCGTGACCTGCCGGCGCTTGTGGAAGGCGCTCGACAAACTTGGATTGGCGACGCCCAACGTTAACCTGGTCTCCGACATCATCGCCTGTCCCGGGACTGGATTATTGTTCGCTGGCCAATGCGCGCTCGATTCCGATCGCGCAGGAGTTGACCCGCCGCTTTGCCAACCACGACACCGCCGAACTGATCGGCCGGCTGCACATCAACATTTCCGGCTGCATCAACGCCTGCGGTCATCACCATGTCGGCCATATCGGCATTCTCGGTGTCGAGAAGAATGGCGAGGAATTTTATCAGATCACGATCGGCGGCCGCGCCGATGAGAACGCCGAGCTTGGTGTCCTGATCGGGCCCGCCGTGGCTTACGGCGAAGTTGCCGATGTGGTCGAGGATATCGTCGAAGCCTATCTGGCATTGCGCGAACGTCCCGACGAACTCTTCGTCGATACGGTGAAGCGGCTTGGCGTCGAACCTTTCAGGGAGCGGGTCTATGCCACTCGTTAAGAACGGCAAGATTGCCGCCGATATTTTCGTTCACGTGACGGACGATGCAGAATTGCCCGAGGGCGGCGCCGTGCTGGTTTCGGCCGCGCGGTTTCTCGAAGACCCGAAAGCCCTGTTAGCGAGGATGGGGGAGCTCGGGGTGATCTGGCCGAATAATCGCAATCTCGACGACCTCCTGCCGTATCTCGACCGGCTTGCTTCGGTCGCGCTGGTATTTCCGAACTTTCGCGACGGCCGCGCTTATAGCCAGGCCCGGCTGTTGCGCGAACGGCACGGCTATGACGGCGAATTGCGCGCCACCGGACAGGTGTTGCGCGACCAGTTCCTGTTCATGCTGCGCGCGGGCTTCGACGCTTTCGAAGTCAAGAAGGAGAGCGACGCCGAGGCTTTCGCACTCACCGCCAGGCGCTATTCGGTGTTCTATCAACCAACCGGCGATGGCCGGATCACCGCGCTTCACCGGCGGATGCAGCAGCGCCATTCGGAGAGCGCCGGTCAGTAACGAGTAGGTGGCGGCTCCCTTGGGGGACAGAGCCACCTTGGCCCGAAAAAAACCGCCCCGTTCACCTTTCAGCCACGGTTGGCGTGCAACAACCGCGCCTCAGGCTTGTTGGGGGATGTTCCATTGATGCGCGCTCGGGTCGCGATGATCGGGCTATTGGTGCTGGGCGGCTGTGCGCCGGAAGCGCCGATCGAACAGCCCAGCATGTATTTGAACATGGCCGAGGGCGCCAAGCTCAATTCCCAGGCTGCGGCCTCGATGATCTCGCTCTACCGCAAGAATAACGGCGTGGGCGCCGTGGTGATTGACCCCGAATTGATGAAAATCGCCGAAGGTCAGTCCCAGGCCATGGCGAGCCGCAACAAGCTCGATCACGATGTGAAGGCCCCACTGCCCAAGCGCCTGCAAGCGGCCGGATACAAAGCAACGATTGCGGTCGAAAACGTGTCAGCCGGATACCACACCCTGGCCGAGGCGTTTTCCGGCTGGCGGAACTCGCCGCCGCACCGGGCAAATATGCTGCAAACGGGTGTCACAAAAATGGGCATCGCGGCGAGCTATGCTCCCAATACCAAGTACAAGGTATTCTGGACGCTCATTCTCGCATCAACCGATCCGCGCGAACAAACCGGCATCCCGGTCCCCACTGGCGGCGATTGACAATCCCGCGGTAATGTCCTGGTTCCGACATTTGTGTGATATCTCCAGGCAATGATGAATCCGGCAACGACGCCCTCTAAAGCACAGCGCGTACTCGTCCTTCAGGGCGGCGGCGCGCTTGGTTCCTATCAGGCCGGCGCATACCAGGCGCTTTGCCATTTCGATTTCGAACCGGAGTGGGTTGCGGGGATATCGATCGGCGCGATCAATGCCGCGATCATCGCCGGCAATGAGCCGGCAAAGCGCGTCGACCGGCTGAAAGAATTCTGGCAGATGGTTTCTTCGGTGGCGCCGTGGATTTCCGACTCCGATCACCAAGGGAGATCGGGAGCGCTCGCTTTATAACGAAACCAGCGCAGCGATGGTTGCCACCTTCGGCACGCCCGGTTTCTTCACCCCGCGCGTCCCGCCGGCGCCGTTATGGCCAAAAGGCAGCCCGCAGGCGCAGAGTTTTTACGACACCGCTCCGTTGCGCAAGACGCTGGAGCGGCTGGTCGACTTCGATCGCATCAACGACCTGAAGTGCCGGCTCAGCGTGGGGGCGGTGGGTGTGACCTCGGGCAACTTCAAATATTTCGACAATGTCGAATTCAACAAGCTCGGCAAGCTGTTCGGCCCCGAGCACGTCATGGCCTCGGGTGCGCTGCCGCCCGGCTTTCCTTCAGTTGTCATCGATGGCGAGCATTATTGGGATGGCGGCATCGCCTCCAATACGCCGCTCGATTATGTGCTGGATATGGAAACCATCAACGACCTCTTGATTTTCCAGGTCGATCTCTTCAGTGCCCGTGGACCGCTGCCGACATCCATGCTGGAGGCGGCCGAACGCGAGAAGGATATTCGCTTCTCCAGCCGCACGCGTATGAATACCGACAAGAACCGGCAGCTTCACAACGCCCGCAAGGCGGTCCGCGATCTGATCAATAAATTGCCGGACCATCTCAAGAACGATCCATCGGCGGTCTTTTTGCGCGAGGCCGCAAAGGAGAACACCGTCACGGTGGTGCATCTGATCTACCGCAGCAAAAATTACAAGTTCGGGCTCGAAGGATTATGATTTTTCCCACGTTGCCATGATCGAGCATTGGGAAGCGGGCGTACGCGACGTCTACAGCTCGATGAAACACAAGGAATGGCTGGAGCGGCCGCAATCCGGCGAGACCATGGTGACCTACGATCTCTCGGGCGAAGAAAATCCCCCACAAAGGAGTAACAGAAATGACTGATTTGAAAGGCAAGACGGCGGTAGTGACCGGTTCGACTTCCGGCATCGGGCTGGCCTACGCCCGGGCCTTCGCCAGCGCCGGCGCCAATGTCGTGATCAACGGCTTCGGCGCGCCCGCCGATATCGAAAAGGAACGCTCCGCCATCGAGACCGACTACAAGGTCAAGGCGGCCTATTCGTCGGCCGACATGACCAAGCCCGCCGAGATCGCCGACATGATCGCGCTCGGCGAAAAGACCTTCGGTTCGGTCGACATCCTGGTCAACAACGCCGGCATCCAGTTCGTGTCGCCGATCGAGGAGTTTCCGATCGAGAAATGGGATGCGATCATCGCGATCAACCTGTCGTCGGCGTTCCACGGCATTCGCGCCGCCATTCCCGTCATGAAGAAGCGCGGCTGGGGCCGCATCATCAATACCGCTTCCGCCCACTCGCTGGTCGCCTCGCCCTTCAAGTCGGCCTACGTGTCGGCCAAGCACGGCATCGCCGGCCTCACCAAGACCGCGGCGCTTGAGCTTGCGACCTTCAAGATCACCTGCAACTGCATCAGCCCCGGCTATGTCTGGACGCCGCTGGTCGAGCACCAGATCCCGGAGACGATGAAGGCGCGCAACATGACCAAGGAACAGGTCATCAAGGACGTGCTGCTGGACGCCCAGCCGACCAAGGAGTTCGTGACTTCGGAGCAGGTTGCCGCGCTCGCGTTGTTCCTGTGCAGCGACGATGCCGCGCAGATCACCGGCGCCAATCTCTCGATCGACGGCGGCTGGACCGCGGAGTGACGCTTTAATTCTGAGGTTAAGTTGCGTTGAGGGGCCGCGTCACTATCGCAAGTGATGCGGCTTTTCTATGCGTCGCGTTTCCCGAACGCCAGCACGTGCAGGCCGAGCCGCCGGCGGACGATGTAGAACAACAGCACGGTCTCGAAGACCAGCGAGATCGAGGTCGCGGCCGCGGCGCCATGGCCGCCGAAGCGCGGCACCAGCGCGATGCAGAGCGCAACGTTCAAGGCAAATGACAGCCCATAGGCCAGCGCGCAGACATATTGATGGCCGAGCATGTTAAGCAGCCGCTCGACCGGGCCGACCGCCGCGCGCACCACAAGGCCGATCGCGGCGACGAACATGATGTTATAGCCGACGACGAATTGCGGCCCGAACAGCCAGAGTAGCGGCTTGCCAAGGGCGAGCAGCAGGATGGTCGCGGCCAGCGAAGGCCAGAACGTCCATTTGATCGCATGCGCGACATAGGCCTCAAGCCGCGCCCGATCGCCGAGCGCGTGGTACTCGGCAAAGCGATGGGCGGTCGTTGCCGACATCGCGTAGTGAATGAAGGAAACCAGCGCGAGCGTCTTTACGACCGCGAAGTAGACGCCGACTTCCTGCGAGGAGCGGTATTGTTGCAGCACCAGCACGTCGGTGTAGGACAACAGCAGGTAAAAGCCCTCGACCATCAAAATCGGCAGCGAGATCGAAAGCCAGAAACCGACCTCATAGGCTTTCGGGCCGGGCGGGATGTGACCTTTGAGGCGGCGATTGAGCGCCACCATCTGACCGATCATGGCGATCCAGACCGCGGTTGCACTCGCCAGCATCGCAGCCGTGGCCCCGAGATGAAAGCCGAGGACGAAAAGTCCGGCGGTGACACCGATGATCAGCGCCTGACGAATGACAAACTGCGGCATCAATCCGAGCC
This sequence comes from uncultured Alphaproteobacteria bacterium, assembly GCA_963748805.1. Taxonomy (GTDB): domain Bacteria; phylum Pseudomonadota; class Alphaproteobacteria; order Rhizobiales; family Xanthobacteraceae; genus Bradyrhizobium. Next base: position 14,888 of record CAVVLH010000034.1, read on the forward strand.
GCATCCAGTCATGGGAGCGCGCGATGCCGTCCTGGGTGTTGGCCACGACGAAAGCGGGCAGCGTGGCGCAGCCGATGTAGAGTGGAACGACCTCGCCGCCGCCGATCCACGGCGAGAGTAGTTTGACGAAGCCGGCCAGCAACGCCGAGACGATCGACGAGACCGCGAACGTCATCCAGCGGCTGCCGAAAACAAAGCCGCGCAACAGCGCGTGCTCGTTGCGGGTGCGATATTCCGGAATGATCTTCTGTGCCGATGATGAAATGCCGAAATCCATCATGCTGCCGAGCAGCAGCACCCAGGTCCAGACATAGACATAGATGCCGTAGTCGGAGCCGCCCATCCAGCGCGCGAGCAGGACTTGCGAGAAATAGGCAAGGGCTGCGCTGAATACGCGGATGATGAAGACCGTCCCCGCCAGACGCCGGGTGACCGAGGCTTCGCTAGGATCTTCACCGCCGAGCATCGATTGCAGGCGTGCGAGCACGCCGGCGAGCTGAGTGGTAGCGGATTGAGCGTCCATGACGGCCAAGCAGGAAGTCCTCACGCCGCAGGCGTCGCGGCCGAGGTTTTGGCTATCAACACTTCGTTAAGATTCGGTTGGAAAGCGGCGAGTTTCGGATTTGACATTCGCTTTGCGAATTTGCGGCTAGGTGGGTAGCGAATGTCAAATCCACTCCACTAATCCAGATTGATGTTGAACTCGTAGGAGCGATCGCCGCCGACCAGCGTCAATTTGAGGGCCGCGCCCTCAGGGTTCACGCCCGGCGGAACACCGTCGAGTTCAAAGGAAAAGCGTTTGATGCCGGGCGGGCCGTGCTCGACAAGTTTTGGAACCGGCAGCGCCCAGTCCGGGGTCGGACCTTCGACAAACAAATTGACCGTTCGCGCATCGGGCGAGAGCACATCGACCACGACCGTAGACTTGCCTTCGCGCTTGACGTCGCGAATGGTGAGCGGGTTGGGGTCGCCGACCGAGGCGGGCTTCGGCACGGTATCGAGCGCGGCGAACAGCACGCTGTCTTCGGTGCTCGCAACGCTTGCGAATGTCAGCTCCGTACTGGCTTCGACCGGAATGCAAATCTTTTCGCAAACCGCGTAGTTGATATTGGCACGCAGCGTCACCGGCTTGTCGTTGACCTTCGGCACGATCCGCAGCGGCAGCACCACCTGATCGTGATAGCCGAGCGAGAAGCCGCCGGCGCCATCGTCGAATTTCGTCGGCGCCGGCCACAGAACGGTCACGGCCTCGACATTATCGGATTTGGAAAAATCAAAGCGCGGCGGAACGCCGGAATCGCCAGAGGTACGCCAGTAAGTTTTCCAGCCAGGATCAAGCTGAACCGCGACGCCACCGAGCAGCACCGGTCCGCTGCGCGATCCCGCAAGAAGCCGCACCGCGGCATGCGATCCCTTCTGCCATGGCGAGGCATCCTGGGCCCGCGCTTGCATCGGTGAAAGCGAGGTCAGTGCGGCCAGGGCGAATAAAGCCGCCGATCGTGCGCCGCGCAACGTCGGCGCGCGCTGGTGCGAGAGGGGAACCATTGCGTTCATAAAGCGTCCTTAACTCCAACCAAGATGGCAAGCCATTGAATTGCTTGTGATGCACTCTGAAACATAACCCAAGCTTGATTGACAGAACTTAAGCCCGATATCAGGATGGATCACCTATGCGAAGTCTTTAGCGATGAGCTCTGAAAGCAAAAGACCGGGAACGGGCCGCCGCGAAATTGCCGGCGTTGGTGCAACCGAAGGCCATCGTTATCTCGACGGCCAGTTGTTGATCGCCATGCCCGTCATGGGCGACCCGCGCTTTGAACGCTCGGTGATTTATCTTTGCGCGCATTCGGCGGAAGGCGCCATGGGAATCATCGTCAACCGTCCGGCGGGCAGTATCGATTTTCCCGGCCTGCTGGTCCAGCTCGACATCATCAAGAAGGCCGATCAGATCAAGCTGCCGGAAAACGCCGAAACCTTGAAGGTGCTCAAGGGCGGCCCGGTCGAAACCGGCCGCGGCTTCGTGCTGCATTCGAGCGATTTTTTCATCCAGGATGCGACATTGCGGATCGATCACGAGATTTGCCTGACCGCCACCGTCGATATTCTGAAAGCCATCGCCAAGGGATCCGGGCCGAAACATGCGATCCTGGCGTTGGGCTATGCCGGCTGGGCCGCGGGCCAGCTCGAAAGCGAAATCCAGGACAATGGCTGGCTGCATTGTGACGCGGATTCCGATTTGATCTTCGGCAGCGATATCGAGGAAAAATATTCCCGGGCGCTGCGCAAGATCGGGATCGACGTCGGCATGCTTTCGAACGAAGCAGGGCATGCGTGACTTCTCCCTCGCCCCGCCCTTGCGGGGAGAGGGTTGGGGTGAGGGGCTTTTTTCACACACCGAGTTCGCAGAGATTCACCCGCAACGCATCCGTCGATGCGTTGCGACCTCTCCCCGCAAGCGGGGCGAGGTGAAGTGCTTCTCTACTCCGCCGCCTGCTGCGCGACGGTCGGTTCGGTGCCGGCCACGGTGGCGCGCCTCATGTCGCGCGGTTGCGACTGATCGTAACGGCGCACGCGATGCATGGTCTGACGGTTGTCCCACATGATGAGATCATGCAGCGTCCATTTGTGGGCGTAGACGAACTCGCGCTGGGTGGCGTGTTCGGTGAGGTCACGCAGCAACAGCCGCGCTTCCGGAATGCTCATGCCGAGGATCGCGCCGGCATGTGAGGACAGGTAAAGCGATTTGCGGCGATGAACCGGATGGGTGCGGACGAGCCGTTGCCGCACCGGCTTGAACATCTGCTTTTCTTCCTCGGTGTAATCCAGGAAGCCCAGCGATCCCCGCGAATACATCAGCGAGTGCTCGCAGATCAGGTCCTCGATCTCGGCCTTGGTGTCGTCGTCGAGCGCGTCATAGGCCGCGCGCATGTCGGCAAACTCGGTGTTGCCGCCCTTCGGATTCACCACCCGCGCCGAGAGCAGCGAGAACTTGGCCGGGATCGGCCGAAATGAGCTGTCGGAATGCCACAGGCAGTTGCCGAGGTTGAACAAATGGGTGCGGTGATCGCGTGGCAGCGGCTTGCCGTCCTTGCCGAGGTTGGAGACGTCGTTGAGCCCGGAGGTGAGGCGGTAATCTTCGCGCTTGGTGACGGTGCCGCCGCGCGCGCTCTCGCGCTCGCCGAAGTTCCGGGCAAACAACAGTTGCTGTTCGTCCGTGATGTCCTGATTGGGGAATAGCAGCACGGCGTATTTATCCATGCCGGCTTCGATATCTCTGGCTTCTTCCGCCGTGAGCGGCGTTCGCAAATCGACGCCGGAGACCTCACCGAAAAAATGCGGGTGAAGTTGGCGAATTGTCACGGCCATCGCGAGCCTCCCTGATTGGTGCGCGGTTTCTCCGCTGTCTTTTCAGCCAAAGGCTACTACTGGTCGCCGTGAAGTCAACGGATCGAGACAAGCGTTGACCGCGCGTTCGGTATTCGGACGCGGCAGATCTATTGCGCGATGTTGCCCGGTGGCACCGACGCCGATCGTCCGACACTGGCCGGTGGCCGCGGCACATTGGGGCCGGGCGCGGGTCGGGGCGGCGGCTGAAGCTGTCGCGGCGGAGGCGGGCCAAAGCCGAACAGGTTACGGATTGCGGGCGGAGCCCCTTGAAGTGGTTGGGGGCCCGGCTGCGCGGCCGCCGGCCGCTTCGGCTTTTGCGACGGTGCCGGCGGAGCAGCGGCCGGCGTTCCATCCGGAGAAACCGAGGCCACTGGGGTGTCGCCTCTCGCCTGTTCGCGTCCGACTTCCCGGCGCGGCCAGGCGAAATCGTCGGCGCGGCCGGCAGGCGGTGTCAGTGGTTCGCCTTTCACCAGCGTGCGCGCGACCAGTGCATCGACCGCGGCGGGCCGCGATCCCGGGCCGCCGAGCAACTGGTCGGTGCCGACCGAGGACGCTACCAGCGGCACGATCGGCCCAGCGAGCGGCCGTGGCGCCGGCTGACCGGGCTGCGCGCTGACGTCGGGCGTGGCGGGTTCGCTCGGCAGCGCGATCGGCCCGGAGCGGGAAGCCAACAAGCGCGTGATTTCACGCTCGGCATAGTGCGCGAGCTTGCGCGCGCCGGCCTTGGTAAAATAGACGCCGTCATAGGAACGCAGCCGCCGGATCTGGCCCTCGAAGTCCGGCCCCTGTTGCAGGAAGCGTCCGGCTTCATCGACGAAGCCGTCCCAGACGTCGACATAGGTGATGCCGGCCTTGGCGGAAGCCTCGCGGTAGAGCGAATCCAGAAACAGCATGTCGGCGGTGGCCTTCGCTCCGCGCACGGCGGGCAAGCCGACCCAGATGATCGGCACGCCCTTCGATTTCAGGACGGTGATCATCTCGTCGATTTTCTTGTTGTAGAGTTCGACCCAGCGATCGTCGTGGAATTCGACTACGCCGTTGGGTGTGCGACCGCTTTTTTCGGGTACCATCACCTGAGGAGTATCGCCGTTGTCGGCATCGTCGGGCGGCAATTCGGCGTCGAGCACTTTCTCTTCAGGTTTGCCGGCGTCCTTCGTGTCGTCGCCCTTTGCATCGCCCGGCTTGCCGTCGGTCTTGCCGCGAGCGTCTTTCTTGTCGTTCTTTTTATCGCTGGTCTTGTCGGAAGTCTTGGAGTCGGCTTTTTCCGCCGCAGGCTCGCGCAGCGAGACGCGATCGCTCAGGCCGAGCATGACGACGATCACATCGGGCTTCTCGGCGGGAAGGATGGTTTTTGCCGCCGCCACCCAGTCGGCCGGGTCGCCCTTGGGCTGATACCGGATCAGGCCGGAGACGGTTTTGTGCCGGCGGATCACGCCCATGTCCGGTTGTTCGGTGTAGGCATCCTCGAGGCCGTAAGCGAGCCAGTCGGCCATGGCGTCGCCCAGTACCAGCACATTGCGCTCAGGGATGGTGTCGCGTTTTTGCGGCGGCGGCGCCTTGGAATAATTCTCGATCACGCGGGGCGCCTGCTGCTGGAAGGGAGCGAACAGGTCGCCACCGAACCAGCCGCCCGGCCCGCGCTGCGGCCCCTGTTGGGGTCGGGGTGGCCCGCCGAAATTGAAGAACTGCGCTGAAGCGGGAGCGGCGATCCCGATCAGAAACGCGACCGCAAAGGCGACCAGCGGTCCGGTCTCCGTGAACAGGCGCAAAAAGGATCGTGTCTTTGGCATGCGGCTCGGTCGCAATGGGGCGCTCAGGCAACAATAGTAACAAAATCGGGCTGCAAACGGGCGGATAAAAGCCCGCTATAGGCGGACACAATAGGTTACCGTTAAAGTCTATAAGCCCTGTCGTAGAGCACGATCCGGACCGACTTGGAACCGGCTTTCCACCGCAATCCGGGATAACGGCCGAATACAGCTACTTGCCGGTGGGATTCACTGTCCCCGCAGCCGGTCGAGCATTTCGGAAGAGGCAAATCCGTCCGCGGGCGCCCCGACCGAGGCCTGGAAGCTGCGCAGCGCCTCCCGGGTTTCGCCACCAAACTGGCCGTCCGGGGTGCTGCGGTAAAACCCGCGCTGCGCCAGCAATTGTTGCAGTTCCAGCCGTTCGGCGCGCGATAATTCGCGTTCCTGCCGTGGCCAGGCCTGCACAAAGGGCTGCCCGCCACGTAAGCGGTCGGCGAAATGGCCGATCGCAAGCGCATAGGCCTCCGCCGGGTTGTATTTCATGATCACGCGGAAATTCTGCAACATCAGAAAGCCGGGACCTTCGGCGCCTGCGGGGGCCAGCAGATAGGCCTTGTCGCCCGTCGCCGGAAATGGCTGGCCATTGGCGCGCTTGAGGCCGAGATGCTCCCACTGCGCAAACGTCATGACCTTGGCGCGGTCGGCCAGCATGTAGTTGAAGTCCTTGGGTACCACGACCTCGTAGCCCCAGCTCTGGCCGCTCTGCCAGCCGTCCTTTTTCAGGTTGTTGGCGGTCGAGGCAATCAGGTCGGCCGGATCGTCGACGACGTTGCGGCGGCCGTCGCCGTTGGCGTCCACCGCATAGCGTTTGAACGCCGTCGGCATGAACTGGGTCGGCCCGAATGCGCCCGCCCAGGAGCCACGCATCTGTTCGGGACTGAGGTCGCCGTGGTTGAGGATTTCCAGCGCCGAGAGAAACTCGTCGCGGAAATATTTTTGACGGCGACCGATGCAGGCGAGCGTTGCGGTCGATTGCAGGACGCTGCGATCGCCCATTTGCGTCGAATAGTTGGATTCGATGCCCCAGATCGCCGCGATGATATAACGGTCGACGCCGTAAGCTTTTTCGGTCGCCTCGAATTGCGGCTTGTACTTGGCGAGAACCTCGCGGCCCTTGGCGAGTCTGACATCGTTGACCAGGATGTCGAGATAATCCCAGATCGATTTGGTGAATTCCGGCTGCGAGTTCGAGCAGGTCCATGATGCGCAGATCCGGGGTGAGCCCCGTCGTGAAGCGCTGAAAGTTCTCCTGGGAAATGTTGCGACGTGCGGCATCCGGCCACATCGAGGAGACGCAACTGTCGAAATTGGCCGCCGCTTCGCGGATCGCGCTCGCGGTCATCAAGGGATGACCGGAGGCGCCGTCCTCCCCGCTCCAGGCCGTCGAGCCGCCGGTCGAGGCCGGCTGGGCCGCAGGCGCCGAGCCGGTCTGATCCGCTTTCGACTTGCCGCCAAAAAGATTGCCGAGAAAGTCGAGTGGGCCGCTGGCCGACTGGGCCGGCGCTGGGGCCGACCAAAGCAGCGCGACCGCGAGCATCGCTGCGCCTGTGTGTCGCATTGGCCGTTCGGCTTTCCGCCTCATCATCCACCCGTAAAATCTATCGCAAGGCCCACCCTCAGGAGGCCTTGATGTCGTTTCCAATAGCTTAACAAAGGCAGGCTTTTGTCGTTAGGGATTTGGCAAAAAACAGCGGTTCGGTTGGAACTGCGGGCCCAATTGGCCTTTGTTCCCGGTCGCAAACCCGCTACCAAATATCGTTTTCAATCGAGCTTCTGCAAGGCAGTGCCAGCCCATGAAAATCCGTAAAGCCGTGTTCCCGGTCGCCGGTCTCGGCACCCGGGTGTTGCCCGCCACCAAGGCGATGCCGAAGGAGATGCTGACCATCGTCGACAAGCCGCTGATCCAGTACGTGGTCGACGAAGCCAAGGAAGCCGGCATCGAGCATTTCGTCTTTGTCACCGGCCGCAACAAGGGTGTGATCGAGGATCATTTCGACCGGATGTATGAACTGGATGCCACGCTCGAAGCGCGGGGCAAGAAGGCGGAGATGGACATCCTGGCGCGGGACCAGCCGGCAGCCGGCGCCATCAGTTTCACGCGCCAGCAGGCGCCGCTCGGGCTCGGCCATGCCGTGTGGTGCGCGCGAGACATTATCGGCGACGAGCCTTTCGCCGTGGTTCTGCCCGACGAACTCGTGCTTCACACGCCCGGATGCCTGGCGCAGATGATCGAGGCGGCGGGCAAGCTCGGTGAAAAGTCGAACTTGATTGCGGTGGAAGCGGTGCCCGATCACCTCACGCACCAATATGGCATTTGCGGCGTCGGCAAGCGCCACGGCGAGGTCTTCGAGGTCGATGGAATGGTCGAAAAGCCGGCGAAGGGAACGGCGCCGTCGAACCTCTCGATCACCGGGCGATATATCCTTCAGCCGGAAATATTCAAAATCCTTGAAACCCAGGAGCGCGGCGCCGGCGGCGAGATCCAGCTCACCGATGCGATGATCGGTCTGGCGAAAACCCAGAAATTCTACGGCGTCGAGTTTGCGGGCGAGCGGCACGACTGCGGCTCAAAGCCCGGTTTTCTGCGCGCCAACATCGCCTTTGGCATGGCGCGGCCGGAATTGCGCGAGGGCCTGCTGGCGGAGATGAAGAAATATTCCGGGAAGTAACGACAGGCGCGCCTTTCGTTCATGTCGTCATTCCCGGGCGCATCGACGATATGAACCGGGAATCTTGTGCCGCCTGCCGCGCTTAACAAATTCGAGATTCCGGATCGGCGCGCTCGCGCGCCGTCCGGAGTGACAGTTTGGCTTGTCAGGCAACCAGCGACAGCCTGGAGCCGGTCGCCAGCACGGTGCGATTGCGGCCGCTGGCTTTCGCTGCATAGAGCGCTTCGTCGGCCGCTCTGACCATGGCCGTCCATTCCATATTGGCGTTGGGCACCAGGCTTGCAGCGCCGATGCTGACCGTGGTGGTCGCCGTTTCACCGCACCATTGCTCGACCTTGAGGCGGATCGTCTCGGCCACGACGAATGCTTCCGCCGGCGACAGGTCCGGCAGCAACACGGCGAATTCCTCGCCGCCATAGCGGGCGGCACAGTCGCCGGCCCGCTTCACCGAATCCGAAATGCAGATCGCGATACCGACCAGCACCTCGTCGCCAGCCTGATGGCCGAAGGTGTCGTTGAAGGTCTTGAAGTGATCGGCGTCGATCATCAGCAGCGCGAGCGGCCGCTTCAGCCGCGCCGCGCGCCGCCACTCGGTCTCGATCGAGGCGTCGAACTTGCGACGGTTGCGCAAGCCGGTGAGGGCGTCGGTGGTGGCAAGCTCCTCGAGCTTTTCTTCGGCCGCCGCGCGGCGGCTGATTTCGCGCGCCAGAAACAGCGTCGCGCCGAGCACGAACACGGCGAGCACCGCCATGATCGAGCCGATGCGTGTCACTTCGACGCGCCACAGCCTGTAGATATCGGCCCATGGCTTGCCGATCAGGACGACGAGCGGCCGCGTGCCGTCGCGCCATACATAGAGACGCGGCGAGTGGGTCGCGGAAGCGACCCCTGAATAGGAACCGCTCGGTTCGGATAGCACCCGCCGCACCCCCGGCAGGTTACCGAGGTTCTTGCCGATCATATCAAGATCGAAGGGCGTGCGCATGATCACAGTGCCATCGCGCCGGAACACCGTGATGACGTCATCGGGATCAAGCCGCAGCCGGCCGAACAGATCGTGAAAATAGGAAAAGCGGATCGAGCCGGCGACCACGCCGAGGAAACGGCCGTCTTCGCCCGTGATGCGGCGGCTGAGCACGATGGCGTAGGCGCCGTGATACAGCATCGGCCGGCTGATAAACAGGCCCACATCCGGTTCATCGCGGTGAACCGTGAAATACTCCTCGCCGCTGCGGTTTTCCGGCAGCGGATCGAGCGTCGAAGCATCGACGATCAGTTTTCCCGTGGAATCGAATACCTGGATCGCGCCAAAATGGCGGGCTGTCGCGGCATGGTCGAACAGGATCAGTTGCCGCAGCGGCTTGCTGACACCGTTGATTTCCGGCGCCAACATGTTGCTTGCGACCGCGCGCAGCGAAAGATCGAACAGTTCGACGTTGCGGCCGATGTCGGAATCGATGCCGGAGGCAAGATTTTCGAGCGTCTGTCGCGCCAGCTCTTCTTCGCTGCGACGCATGTCGAGCATCACGCTGACGCAAATCGCCGAGAAGCCGATCACCGTAGCAATAGAGGAGACGATCAGCAGTTTTGCTGATAGCCGCCATGGCCGGCTGGCCCTGTCCTTGCGCCGTCCAAATCCCATCGCTTCGCTCCCGGAAGCATGGAAATGCGCCGCGAATGGTTGCCGTCGGCTTAAGTGTGCCGGGTGAGAGCTGCAATACGTTAATGTTTAGTTGCCGCCGGACGGTCTGACGCGTCTGCGCTTTGAAGGACGCCCTGAAGCGACTAGAACAGTGCCTAGTGTGGCGACTCTGACGTTCCTTTCAGGGCCGCCGCGATAGGATACGAATGTCAGAACCGGGACACGAGTGTCACCGACTCTGTCCGGTAAACGATGCCTGCCCCTGAGAGCCGCCGTGACCCATTATGACGCGCTACGCGACTACCTGAAGCAACAGAAGCCGGCGGAATTCGTACTGAGCTTCGACCAGATTGAGGAGATCATCGATGCGGCGCTGCCGCGTGCGGCCCATCGCGCCTCCTGGTGGGAGACGTTGCGCAGCCCGCAGGAGAAGATGCCGCAGCGCGAAGCCTGTCTCGAGGCGGGCTTTATCGCGACCAGGCTGCCGGACGGCAAAAGCGTGCGGTTCACCCGTATGAAACCTCCCCGCCGTCCGCGCGAGAGCGAGGACTAGCTTTAAAGCGCGATGAGATTTGGTTGCATCGTCATCGCGCTTTAGTTCTTTGATGAAGCATGATCTCCGCGCAAACGCTTTTTGCGTTTGTCGCGAGGGAAAACCGCTTTACACTTTTCCGGATCATGCTTTAGCTCGCCGCTTCCAACCGAACCTCGGTCAACAGCCGCATCGCGGCGTCGGCGTCCATCGGCTCGCCGAAGGCAAAGCCCTGCGCATATTCGCAGCCCAATTGATAAAGCTCGACCGCGTCGGAATCGGTCTCTGCGCCTTCGGCCACTACGTCCATGCCGAGGTCGTGGGCGAGCGCAATGATCGATTTGAGGATCACCGGGCGGGTGCCGCGGCTCGTGGTGCGCACGAAGGACTGGTCGATCTTGATGGTGTCGAACGGAAAGCGCTGAAGGTAGGCCAGCGACGAGTGGCCGGTGCCGAAATCGTCGAGCGACAGACCCGTGCCGAGTTCGCGGATGCGCGTCAGCATCTGGGCTGCGTGCTCCGGATTTTCCATCACCAGCGATTCCGTCAATTCGAGCTTCAGCGTGCCGCGCGCCACCGAGGAGCGCGACAACACGGTGCGGATATCGTGAATGAGGTCGTGCCGCAGCAACTGGCGCGAGGAGACGTTCACGCTGGCAAAGATCGGCTCGCGCGAGCGCATCGCGCGCTGCCAGATTGCGAGTTGCCTCGCCGTGCGGTCGAGCACGAAGGTGCCGAGATCGACGATGAGGCCGATCTCTTCGGCGATAGAGATGAATTCGACCGGCGACATCCGCCCGAGCTTCGGATGATCCCAGCGCGCCAGCGCCTCGAAGCCGGCGATCGAACGGTCTTCCAGCCGCACGATCGGCTGATAGAGGATCGTGATCTCCTCGCGCTCGATGGCGCGGCGCAATTCGCTCTCCAGCGTCAGGCGGTCGGTCTTCCGCGCCCGCATCGCCGGCTTGTAGACATCGATGCGATCGCCGCCGATCCGCTTGGAGTGATACATCGCCAACTCGGCGTCCTTGATGATCTCGTCGGAGAGTTGCATCTGCGGGTCGGAGAGCGCGAGCCCGATGGACGCGGTCAGGAAAATCTCACGGTCGTTGAAGGCGATCGGCGCGCGGATGGTCTTGCGAATGGTTTCGGCGAACGCCGTGATGCGTGCCGGATCCTGTTCCGACATCAGGATCAGGCCGAACTGGTCGCCGGCCAGCCGCGCCAGCGTATCCTGCGGCTTGAGTATGCGGGTGAGGCGGCGCGCCAGCGTCAGTAGAATGGAATCGCCGACCGCAATGCCGACGGAGTTGTTGACCTGCTTGAAGCGGTCGAGGTCGATCACCATCAGCGTCGGCCGCAGATTCGGCATGGCCTTGGCGAAATTGGCGACCGCGCCCAGGCGGTCGATGAACAGCTTGCGGTTCGGCAGCCCGGTGAGGTTGTCGTGCACCGAGTTGTGCAGCATGCGCTCCTCGGCGTTCTTGCTCTCGGTGACGTCGGTCAAGGTGCCGATCACGCGGGAAACCTCGCCGTCGGAGCCGACGACGGGGCGGGCCTTCAGCGCGAACCACATGAAGTGTCCGTCCGGCGTGCGCAGGCGGAAGTCCTGCACCAAGCGGCCGCGGCGCTGGTCGAGCACGCTATCGAGCGCGGCACGGAAACGATCCTGATCGAGCGGGTGCAGCACTTCGAGCCATTTGGCGGCCGGGCCTTCCAGCGTCCCGCGCTTGAGGCCAAGCAGCGATTCCGTCTCGGGGCTGGTGAAGACCTTGTCGGAGGAGACATCCCAGTCCCAGATCAGGTCGCCGGATCCGGCCAGCGCCAGCGCCCGGCGCTCGACGTCGGAAACGATGCCGGTTGAGGCACCGCCGCCGGCGAATGCGTGCTGCATCACGGTAAAGCCGATCAGCATCACGATCAGCACCAGGCCGCCGAGCAATGCCGGGCCGACGATGTCGTTGGTGACGCTACCCGAAATCGTCATCCCGGCGGCGATCACCCAGACCACGAGCAGGAACCAGGTCGGGATCAGCAGCACCGCGCGGTCGAACCCGTGCGTGGAGAGGTAGACGATCAGCGCAAAGCCGGCGATCGCGATCAACACCAGCGACATTCGCGCGATGCCGGAGGCGACCGCCGGATCGAATAGCGCGAGCGCGACCAGCGAGCCCAGAAACACCAGCCAGCCGACCGTGATGTGAGAGTAACGCACATGCCAGCGCGAAAGATTGAGATAGGCGAACAGAAACACCAGAAGCGTGGCGGCGAGGATCGCTTCACCGCCGGCACGCCACACCCGCTCGGCGTTGTTCGACATGTCGAGCACCTTGCCCCAGAAGCCGAAGTCGACGCCGATATAGACCAGCACCGCCCAGGCAAGCGCAGCCGCCGCCGGAAACATGATTGAGCCCTTGACCACGAACAGGATGGTCAGAACCAGCGCCAGCAATCCGGAGATGCCGATCACGATGCCCTGGTAGAGCGTGAACGAGTTGACCTTGTCCTTGTAGGCGTCGGGCTCCCACAGATAGAGCTGCGGCAGTTTGTCGGTACGCAGCTCCGCGACATAGGTGACGACCGAACCTGGATCGAGCGTGATGCGGAAAATATCGGCGGTCGCACTCTCCTGCCGCTCCGGACGGTCGCCGGTCGAAGGCGTGATGGTTGCGATGCGCGACAGCCCAAGATCGGGCCACAACAATCCGGACGAGACGATGCGGTAGTGAGGCGCGACAATCAGGCGGTCGAGCTGGTCGTCGGTGTTGTTGGCGAGCGCGAACACCACCCAGTTCTGGCCGCCCTCGCGGGCGCGGACTTCGATGCGACGGACGATGCCGTCGGTGCCGGGCGCGGTCGAAACCTGGATGCGGTCAGTATCGCTGTGCTGATGCTCGAGCACGGCGGTGAGGTCGATCGCGGACACGTCGCCGCGGACGCTGACGGCGTCGACAGCCCACGCAGGCTTGGCCGCAACAATCATGAGGCCCAGCGCTAACGCCGCCAGGCACCTGATCAGACGCAATGTCAATTCTCCGCGGTCGACACCATTCGCCGGCGCCAAATCAGCGCCCGGCGCGTTCGGATAGATGACATGAATGCGAAGGAAATCAAAGGGTTTCCGGCTTGCGATTGCTCGCGGGTGCTAAAGCGCCAACACAATTTTGCCAATATGTTCGCTGGTCTCCATGCGCCGATGCGCATCCGCCGCCTTTTCCAGCGGGAAACTGCTGTCCATCAGGGGCTTGATGCGCCCTTCACGCAATAGCGGCATCACCTTGGCCTCGATCGCGGCGACCATCGCCGCTTTATCCGCATTACTACGGGGTCTCAGTGTCGAACCGGTGTGATGCAGCCGCTTCACCATGAGTTGTGCGATATTGGCTGATATCTTGGCGCCGCCAAGCGTCGCGATCTGCACGATTCGTCCGTCGGTTGCGGCGGCCTCATAGTTGCGTTCGACGTAGTCGCCGCCCACCATATCGAGAATGACATTGGGGCCTTTGCCTTCGGTCATCGGTTTGACGGCGGCGACGAAGTCGTCGGTCTTGTAGTTGATGGCGTGATCGGCGCCGAGCTTGAGGCAGGCGTCGGCCTTGTCTTTCGATCCGACGGTGACGATCACCTTGGCGCCGAAAGCTTTCGCAAGCTGGATCGCCATGGTGCCGATACCGGACGAGCCGCCATGGATCAGGATGGTCTCGCCGGCTTTCAACTGGCCTCGCTCGAATACATTGTGCCAGACGGTCATCAACGTCTCCGGCGTGGCGCCAGCCTCAAGGATCGACAGTGACGCGGGCACTGCCATCGCCTGCGCGTCTTGCGCGATGCAGTATTGGGCGTAGCCGCCGCCGGCGACCAGCGACATCACCTTGTCGCCGAGCTTGTGTTTCCGCGCTCCCTCGCCAAGCGCGACCACCTCGCCTGCGATCTCAAGGCCGGGCAAATCGCTGGCTCCAGGCGGCGGCGGATAAACGCCGGCACGCTGTGCCACGTCGGGCCGGTTGACGCCGGCGGCCATCACCTTGATCAGGATTTCGCCCGGTCCGGGCGCAGGCACGGCCCGCGTCTCCGGCAGAAGCACCTCCGGACCGCCGGGCTTGCTGATGCCGATGACGGTCATTTGCGAAGGGATTTTTTCCATGATTTGTCCTCGGCTAAACGCTAGAATTTCGGAAGAGAGGTCTGATTAGCCAGTCCCCATTGATTAGCTAGTCCCCATGTCTTTGTCGATCACGGAGCGGCGCGCATGGCCATCGAGGACGACGACAAGCCGAGACGGAAAGTCAGTCACGATATCGGGCAGGATCTCTCGCTGCTCTCGGTCGAAGAACTCAACGAGCGCATTTCACTGCTGACGTCCGAGATCGAGCGCTTGCAGGCGGCGGCGACCAAGAAGCGCGCCTCGAAGGAAGCGGCGAACAATTTCTTCAAGTCGTAAGAGGGGGCACGTGTCGGCCAATGACCGATATGGCAAACAAAGCCTAAAAAAATCCGCTCATTTACGGTTGATTAAGCTTTCTCAGGTATGACTGACACTGTCCTCTTTGGACACCGAGTGGCTCCTGTCCACTCTGTTTGACGCCTCCCTGTTATCAACTTTAAAGCCGCCGGAAACGGCGGCTCTTTTTTTGCCCTTTTTCGCCGTACCTTCGGCACAAGTCTGAAGTCCTCGCGGCGTTCGCGCGAGCTTTCCAGAGGGCGTTGGAAACCATAAATTCGCTTGCGGCTGGACTCTCGCCTCCGCACGCGCAATGATTTGTTCATCATAATAATCCCGGCCCCTTAAGTGCCGCCTATCTGGCGCCAGCCGGCGATGAACAGTTGCGTGAGGCGTTAATATGTCGGACCGGTCGCAAGGCGAAACCCCGCTTGTCCAATTCAACGAGCGACTGACCAACTCGGCGGCGTTCGGCACTTTATTCCGGGAAGGCATGGATCTGGTCGAGGAGACCGCCGCCTATCTCGATGGCGCCGGCCGTACCGAAGCCAAGGCGCTCGAGCGTTCCGTCAGCCTGACTTACGCCACCGAAAGCATGCGGCTGACCACCCGCCTGATGCAGTTGGCCTCGTGGCTGTTGCTGCACCGCGCGGTCAAGGAAGGCGAAATGACCCTGACCCAGGCCAATCGCGAAAAAACCAAGGTCAAACTTTCGGCAGCCGATCCCGGTCCGGACGAGATGGTCGAAAAGCTGCCTCAGCAGTTACAGGATTTGATCGCCCGCTCGATGGCGCTGCAAGGCAAGGTGCGCCGTCTCGACGCCACCATCCATGCAACTCCGACCACAGAGCGCGCTCCGATCGGCAATCCCCTGGTGCCGCAGCTCAATCGCCTGAAGGCCGCGTTCGAACAATAACCGCGCGCCGGTCACACCGGCGCAAAATAAAAACGCCCCCGAATGTCACGGGGGCGTTTTCATTTGTCGTAAAGCGAGAAGCCTCAACCTTTCGGGGGGCCTCAATCTTTCTTGAGAAAGCCCGAGAACTTCTTCTGGAAACGCGAAACGCGACCGCCGCGATCCATGAGCTGCTGGGCGCCACCGGTCCAGGCGGGGTGCGACTTGGGGTCGATATCGAGGTTCAGCTTGTCGCCTTCCTTGCCCCAGGTAGAGCGCGTCTGATACTCGGTTCCGTCGGTCATCACGACCGTAATCGTATGATAATTCGGGTGAATTTCCGCTTTCATAGCAGTCCCTTCGGCGCGCCGGCGCCCGTGTTTCGGTTGTGCGGTGTCGGATTTGGCCGGGTCTATAACGCAAGCGGCGCGCCAAAACAAGCTTGTGGCGCCGATTTGAGGCCTGCCATCGGCCGGCCCGCAGGATGCCGATTTGCCAGCGTGAATGATGGAGCCTATCTGGAGGTGGCAAAACCAATGGTTTGAATTCATGAGCGCGGTTGAACGGCTTGAAGACGGGCATGATCCAGCGACGCCATCCAGCGATGGGGTGGCCGGACAGTCCCCACCCGGCGAGGTGGCCTCGCCGCTCGATGTGGCCCTGAATCCGGTTCCTGCCGAACGCGCCGCAAGGCTACGTCCGCTGCTTGCGCTCGCGCCCTACATGGCGTGCTATCGTGGCCGCGTCACGCTTGCCTTCATTTCGTTGACGGTTGCTGCGATCACTACTTTGGTCGTGCCGGTCGCGGTGCGGCGGATGATCGATTTCGGCTTCACGCCCGAAGGCATCGCCCGCATCAATAGCTATTTCAGCGTCATGATTGCGGTGGTCGCCTTGTTGGCGCTCGCGAGCGCGTCACGCTTCTATCTGGTGATGACCATCGGCGAGCGGATCGTCGCCGATCTCCGGCGCGATGTGTTCGCGCATTTGATGTCGCTATCGCCGGCATTCTTTGATTCCTCGCACAGCGGCGAATTAGTCTCGCGCCTGACTGCCGATACCACCCAGATCAAATCCGCCGTCGGCGCGTCGGTTTCGATCGCGCTGCGCAACTTGATGCTGTTCATCGGCGCGACCGCGATGATGGTGATCACGAGTTCCCGGCTTTCCGGCCTGGTGCTGCTCGCCATCCCCCTGATCGTGCTGCCGCTGATGGCGTTCGGACGCTGGGTGCGGCGGCTGTCGCGAAACGCGCAGGATACGCTTGCCGACGCCAGCGCCTATGCCTCCGAACTGGTGGGCGCGATCCGCACCGTGCAGGCCTATACCGGCGAGCGGCTTGCGAATGCGCGCTTTGGTGGCGAAGTCGAACAGGCCTACGATGCCGCCCGCAGTTCGAGCCGGGCCCGCGCCGTGCTCACCGCCATCGTCATCTTCATCGTCTTCACCAGCGTCGTGGTCATTCTCTGGATC
The DNA here is from genome assembly GCA_963748805.1 of uncultured Alphaproteobacteria bacterium. GTDB lineage: Bacteria > Pseudomonadota > Alphaproteobacteria > Rhizobiales > Xanthobacteraceae > Bradyrhizobium. The sequence goes on from CAVVLH010000034.1 coordinate 31,735, forward strand.
GGTTCGAACGATGTCGAAGCCGGCCTGATCAGTCCGGGCCGGCTCGGCCAGTTCGTGCTCTACACGGCATTTGCCGCCTCCAGCCTCGGTCAACTCAGCGAGGTCTGGGGCGAAGTCTCGGCAGCCTCGGGCGCCGCTGAACGGCTGTTTGAAATCCTGCGGGTGAAGTCGGAGATCGCATCCCCGGTGTCGCCGCTTTCGTTGCCGGAGCCCGCACGTGGCGATATCAGCTTTGACAACGTCCGTTTCGCCTATCCGACGCGTCCCAACGCGCTCGCGGTCGACGGCGTTTCATTTTCGGTGCGCGCCGGCGAAAAGGTCGCCATCGTCGGTCCCTCGGGCGCGGGCAAGAGCACGCTGTTTCATCTCCTGCTGCGGTTCTACGATCCGGCTTCGGGGTCGATTTCGGTCGACGGCGTACGAATTCCTTCCGCCGATCCGACCGAAGTGCGCCGGCGCATCGCGCTGGTGCCGCAGGATCCGGTGGTGTTTGCAGCGAGCGCCCGCGACAATATCCGCTTCGGCCGGCCCGAGGCCAGCGACGCCGAGGTCGAACGCGCGGCCGATCTGGCACATGCCTCCGAGTTTCTGCGCCGGCTGCCTGGCGGCCTCGACACGCCGCTCGGCGAGCGCGGTGTCACGCTCTCCGGAGGACAACGCCAGCGCATCGCGATCGCGCGCGCGATCCTGCGCGACGCGCCGTTATTGTTGCTCGATGAAGCGACGTCGGCGCTCGATGCCGAATCCGAGACGCTGGTGCAGACCGCGCTGGAAGAACTGATGCGCCACCGCACCACGCTGGTGATTGCCCATCGCCTGGCTACGGTCTTATCGTGCGACCGCATTCTGGTGATGGATCAGGGCAAGATCGTCGAGCAGGGCACGCATGCTTCGCTGGTCGCGCAAGGCGGCCTTTATGCGCGGCTGGCGCGGTTGCAGTTCGAAGGGGTGTGAGGCCTCAGGGCTTCCATTCCATCTTCAAGACCGGGCGGCCTGAGGTCGGATTGACGTCTTTCCCGGCATCGACAAAACCGTTGCGCTGGTAGAAGCGGATCGCGCGGGCATTGTCTTCGTTGACCAATAACGTGATGGAATCAGGCGACAGCCGCTTGGCTTCATCGACCAGCGCGTCCGCAAGCCTTGAGCCCCAAAGCCTGGGCGCGACCACTAGCTGATCCAGATAGGCGCTGACGTCGATGGTCACGAATCCGACCAGCGCGCCCGATTGTTCCGCGACGATGATCGCCGCGTTCGGCACCAGCTCGCTGCGCCAGCGTTCGCGCCACCACGGCACCCGCGCGGTAAAATCGATGTCCGGATAGGCTTGGCTCCAGGTCTCGCGCCACAGCGCGATGGCCGCGTCTTCGTCGGACTCATTGTAAGGCCGAAGGATAAACGGCGGCGTCAAATGTCTACCGTCATGGCCGGGCTTGTCCCGGCCATCCACGATTTGTGTTGTTGCCAGAAAGAAAGACGTGGATGCCCGGCAACCCAGACAAGTTTACGCAGTCTGCGCAAGGCAGACTGCTGTCGCCGGGCATGACGACCGGGCTGATTGAGTGCCTTCATGCCCTACCGCTCCGTCAGCTTCAGTTCGATGCGGCGGTTGCGCTTGTAGGCGTCTTCGGTCGTGCCGGTGTCGAGCGGCTGGAATTCGGCAAAGCCCGCGGCCACCAGCCGCTGCGCCGGCACGCCGAGCGAAATCAGATATTGCACCACCGAGATCGCGCGCGCCGACGACAGTTCCCAGTTCGATTTGAACAGCGGGCTGTTGGTGATCGGACGGACGTCGGTGTGGCCGTCCACCCGCAACACCCAGGCGATTTCGGCCGGGATTTGCTTGTCGAGCTCGGTCAGGGCGGCTGCGACCTTGTCGAGCTCGGCGCGGCCTTCAGGCAACAGCAGCGCCTGGCCGGTATCGAAGAACACCTCGGACTGGAACACGAAGCGGTCGCCGACGATCCGCACGTCCGGCCGGTTGCCGAGAATGGCGCGCAGCCGTCCGAAAAATTCCGAGCGGTAGCGCGACAATTCCTGGACCCGCTGCGCCAGCGCGACGTTCAGCCGTTGTCCGAGATCGGCGATGCGTCCCTGCGATTCCCGGTCGCGCTTTTCGGAAGTTTGCAACGCTTCTTCGAGAGCCGCGAGCTGGCGGCGAAGAGCGCTGATCTGCTGGTTCAACACCTCGATCTGGGCGAGTGCTCGCGCCGAGACCTGCTTCTCGGAATCGAGCGCCTTGTTGAGCTCGCCGGCGCGGCTGGCGGCATCGCTGCCGGCGCCGGCAAGACCTTCATAGAGCCCCTTGACGCGGTCGCGCTCGGTCTCGGCCGCGACAAGCCCGGCGCGCACCTGCGAGAGCTGGTCTTCCGCACTGATCTTGCCGAGCTTTTCCAGCGACAGCAAATCGTTCAACTCGGCGATCTTGGCATTGAGCTGTTCCAGCGCCTTGTCCTTGCCGGTGACCTCCTGCGACAGGAAGAACTGCACCACCAGAAAGACCGAGAGCAGGAACACGATCGACAGCACGAGCGTCGACAGCGCGTCGACAAAGCCGGGCCAATAGTTGAAGGCGCTTTCGCTGCGTCGTGCTCGGGCCAGTGCCATTCAGTTTTCTCCCATGAGTCCGAAACCGCGCCTAACGCTTCTCCGGCAGACGGCACACGGCCTCGATATTGTGGCCGTCGGGATCGAACACGAACGCGCCGTAGTAGTCTGGATCATAGTGCGGACGTATCCCGGGCGGTCCGTTGTCTTTGCCGCCGGCCGCGATCGCCGCCTGGTAGAATCGATCGACCGTGGCGCGGTCATCGGCTGTAAACGCGATATGTGCGCCGGTCTGCCGAGCATTGCGAATTCCGATCCAGAAGAAGGCTTTCGGCCGGACTCCATAGCCTGCGAAACGGTTGCCGTCGCCGTAGAGCCGCGCGACGCCCAATGGCCGCAACGCCAAATCGTAGAATCGCTGCGACCGCTCGATATCTTCGACGCCGATGGTGACGTGATCCAGCATGCTCCGATCCGGCGCTTCAGCTCTTCTCGGGTTGACGCGCGATGCGCTCGAGCAGCCGCTTGATCTCGCGGTTCTGCTCGCCCTGGCCGTCGGCCCATTCGCGGATCATCTGCTGCTCGGTGCGCATATGGGAGACGAGGCCCTGGATGGCTTCGGCGAGGTTGGCCATCGCGGTTGTCGTGCTCTTATTGTTACCGCCTTCCTCCAGCGCCACGCGCAGCCGGTCGACCGCGGCCTGAAGGTCGCCGCTCGGTCCAGTCTCGCCGGAATAGTTGCCCACCGTGGAGGCGAGCCAGTCCTCAAGGTCGGTATAGAAGCGGTTTTGCGCCTGGCTCGATTGCAGGTCGAGGAAGCCAAGGATCAGCGAGCCGGCGAGGCCGAAAAGCGAGGATGAAAACGAAATGCCCATGCCGCCGAGCGGCGCAGCGAGGCCTTCTTTCAGTGTATCGAACAGCGCCCCGGCGTCGCCGCCGACCTTCAGGCCGTCGATGACATGGCCGACCGAGCCCACGGTCTCGATCAGGCCCCAGAAGGTGCCGAGCAGGCCGAGAAACACCAGAAGGCCGGTCATGTAGCGGGAAATGTCGCGCGCCTCGTCGAGGCGGGTGGCGATGGAATCGAGCAGATGCCGCATGGTCTGCTGCGAAATCGTGATGCGTCCGCTTCGCTCGCCGCCGAGAATGGCCGCCATCGGCGCCAGCAGCGTCGGATGCCGGGCGATCGCCAGCCCGGGATCGGCGATACGGAAATTATTGACCCAGGCCACTTCCGGATAAAGCCGGATCACCTGGCGGAACGACAGGACGATGCCGATCAGGAGCACCAGGCCGATCAGCGCATTCAGGCCGGGATTGGCGAAGAAAGCGGCAATGATCTGCTTGTAGAGCACGACCATGATCAGCGTGCACAGCACCAGAAACACCAGCATCCGCACCAGGAAGATCCGCGGTGGGGCGAGCTTCGTGAATTCGAGTTCCATCGCGGAGCGGGAAGAAGGGGGCATTGCCGGGCTCACCTGTTGCGGCTTTTTTCGAGGCACCAATATGGCACAGCGAGCCCGAGATAAAAGGCTGCTTGGGGCGGGCGGGAAAGATCGGATGGGAACTTCCGCGTGAAACCGGGCGGCATCTCGTCCGTAATTAGGCAAAGCCCTGACACGTCAGGCGGTTAGGCAGGAATTTTCGATGATCTCGTACTTGGTGGCGCTGGCAGCGATTGCGCTGTCGCTTTCGATCCTGATGGCGGGCGCCTGGGTCGTGCAGCAACGCACCGGCAATTCCGGCTGGGTCGATACGATCTGGACGTTTTCGGTCGGTCTTGTCGGTGCGGCCAGCGCGCTCTGGCCGCTTTCGAATGGAGCGCCGAATGCCCGGCAATGGCTGGTCGCAGTCCTCGTCGCGATCTGGTCGTTGCGGCTTGGCGTGCATATCGCGGTGCGAACGGCCGGCATTTCCGACGACCCGCGTTATGCGGCGTTCGCGCAGGAATGGGGTTTAGGCGCACCGCGCCGGATGTTGCTGTTTTTGCAGAACCAGGCGCTGGGCTCGATCCCGCTGGTATTTGCGATCTTTGTCGCGGCGCATTTTCCGGGTGAGATGATGCGCGCTCGCGATTATGTCGCCGCCTTGGTGTTGCTGGTGGCCATCATCGGCGAAGCGGTCGCCGACGGCCAGCTCAAGCAGTTCAGGGAAAGTCCCGGCCATCACGGCCAGGTTTGCGACGTCGGATTGTGGCGCTGGTCGCGGCATCCGAATTACTTCTTCCAGTGGCTCGGCTGGCTCGCTTATCCCGTCATCGCGATCTCGCCGGACTATGGGTGGGGCTGGGCGAGCCTGCTCGCGCCTGTCTTCATGTACTGGATCCTCGTCCACGTCACCGGCGTCCCGCCGCTGGAAGCGCAGATGCTGCGTTCGCGCGGCGATCGCTATCGCGATTACCAGTCGCGCACCAGCGTGTTCTTCCCGCTGCCACAGCGTTCGGGAGATCCGAGGTGAGCCTGACTTCGGGCGTGATCGGCTTTGCCGAACGGGTGCCGCTGCCCGATTTTGTGATCCGCGCCGCGATCCACCAGCTTTGCTCGCGCACGGCGGCGCGGCTTGCCACCGGCGATGCGGCAAGCGATGCCGATTTCGCGCGGGAAATGGCGGCGCGCGCCGTCGCCGAACATGCGGAAGCGGCCAATGCGCAGCATTACGAGGTGCCGGCGGCCTTCTTTGCCCGCGTGCTCGGGCCAAACCGCAAATACTCCTCCTGTTTCTATCGCGCGGCCGCCTCGACCTTGCAGGAAGCGGAGGAAGAGGCGCTGCGCCAGAGCGTCGATCACGCCGACCTTGCCGACGGGCAGTCGATCCTCGAACTCGGCTGCGGCTGGGGTTCGCTGTCGCTATGGATGGCGCGGCAGTTTCCCAACTCAAAAGTGGTCGCGGTGTCGAATTCGCATTCGCAGCGGATGCATATCCAGGGTGAAGGGGCCGCGCGCGGCATGACGAATCTGTCGGTGATAACCGCCGACATGAATGATTTTGATCCGCACCGGCAATTCGACCGCATCGTCTCGGTGGAAATGTTCGAGCACATGATGAACTGGCGCGAACTTCTGGGAAGGGCGCGGTCGTGGCTCGCGCCGCAGGGCCGTTTGTTCCTGCACATCTTTACCCATCGCGCCGGCGCCTATCTGTTTGATCGCAACGACGATGCGGACTGGATCGCGCAGCATTTCTTTACCGGCGGGGTGATGCCGAGCCATCTTCTGATCCGGCAATATGCCGATCTGTTCGAGGTCGAGAAGGAGTGGCGCTGGAGCGGCGAGCATTACCAGCGCACCGCGATGGACTGGCTTGCCAATTTCGATGCCCATCGCGGCGAGATCGAAACTGTCTTGCGCGGCGTTTATGGCGCCGATACCGCGCTGTGGATGCGGCGCTGGCGCTGGTTCTTCCTCGCCACCGCCGGCCTGTTCGGCTTTTCAGGCGGCAGCGAATGGGGCGTCAGCCACTACAGGCTGAAGGCGGTATAGCGAGGGAGGCTCTCCCGATTCCTAAAGCGCGATGAGACTTGGTTGGATCGTCATCGCGCTTTAATTCGTTGAAGCATGATCTCCGCGCAAACGCGTTCGGCGTTTGTCGCGAGGGAAAACCGCTTCACACTTTTCCGGATCATGCTTTGCCCAGCGGCTTCAGGATCTTCACCAGTTCGCCGTGGACGAACTCGTTGCCGCAAATCACGTGACCGGTGAGCAGCGGATCGTCGTCGCCGGCCATGCCGCTGACCACGCCGCCGGCCTCGCGCACCAGGATCTGGCCCGCCGCCATGTCCCACGGCTGTAGGTTGCGTTCCCAATAGCCGTCGAGACGCCCGGCGGCGACAAAAGCCATATCGAGCGAAGCCGCACCGAACCGGCGCAGGCCCGCCACCCAATTCTGGATTTCGCTCATCTCGGCGCGTGACAGTTCATGATCGCCACGCCCGATATGCGGCAGCCCGCAGGCGATCACGCATTCGTTGAGCTTGCGGCGGCCGGCGACGCGCAGGCGCTGATCGTTGAGGAAGGCGCCCTTGCCGCGTTCGGCGATATAGAGCTCGTCATTGGCGGGATTGTAGATGACGCCGGCAATGATGGTTCCTTCGCGCTGAAGTCCGATCGAGATCGCAAATTGCGGAATGCCGTGCAGGAAGTTGGTGGTGCCGTCGAGCGGATCGACGATCCAGGTGTGGGTCTTGTCGTCGCCCGGGCGCGAGCCGCCTTCCTCGCCGATAAAGCCGTAGCCCGGGCGCGCCTTGGAAAGGTCCTCGTACAGCATCTCTTCGGCGCGGCGATCGGCCATGGTGACGAAGTTCGCCGGTCCCTTCAGCGACACCTGAAGATTTTCGATTTCGCCGAGGTCGCGCTTGAGGCTGCGACCGGCGCGGCGCGCCGCCTTGACCATGACGTTGATAAGGGCTGAGTGCAGCATGATCTAGTGTCCCGATTCCGAAGTTCGTATCATATGAGAGGCCACGTTCGAACTTCGGAATCGATCAGATTTCCGCATAACGAACCCGCGGCGTAAACAATGCAGACTTCTGCGCCGCCACACCAGCCAACTTTTCTTCAGCGGAAAAATGAAGGCCCGTCCCCTGCAAGGGATCGGCGAGGATGTGGGTGCCCTGTGGCGGTAGCCGCGTCAAGCTCATTTGGTGCCGAGCCATTTGCGCACCGCGGCGGCCGCCTTGGCCTTGTCTTCCGGGCTCATCGTGGAGAGGGCCTGATCGAGATCGGGATCGCCCTTGCCGGCGGTCTTGGCGATGGTGTGCCATTTCAGCGCCTCGACCTTGTCGACCGGAACGCCCTGGCCGCTGGCGAGCACCCGCGCCAGCCGGTTTTGCGCGACCGGATTGTTCTGTTTGGCTGCCTTGCGCAGCAAGGTGATCGCCGCCGCCTCGTTCTTGGGGGTGCCGGTGCCGTTGAACAGCGCGATGGCATATTCGACCTCGGCGTCGACATTGCCCGCGAGTGAGGCTGCCTGGAGCAGGCGCGCCGCCTTTTCGGCGTCTTTCGGCACGCCCGTGCCCTCCTTGTAGAAGGTCGCGAGCGCGTATTGGGCCTCCGCGCTGCCGGCATCCGCCGCGACCCGCAGCAATTCTGCCGCGCGCCGCAAGTCCTGCGGCAGCGTCTCCCCGCCGATATACATCAGCGCGAGATTGTAGGCGGCTTTGGAATTTCCGAGCTTGGCCGAGGACGCCAGCAGTTTGGCCGCTTCCTCGCGATTGACCGGTCCACCGCGGCCGGCCAGACGAACCATCGCGAGCTCAAACATCGCCTCGCGATCGCCGGCGTCCGCAGCACGCTTGTACCAGGCGGCCGCCTTGGCGTCGTCGCGTTTCACGCCGAACCCGTTGGCGTAGAGTTCGCCGAGCATGGTCATCGCCTTGGGGTCGCCGTTGTCCTGCACGCGTTTGGTCGCGAGATCAAACGCGGTCTTGTAGAGGCCGCGCTGATAGGCGCCGTACACCAGATCGGCATTGGGATCGTCGGGCGGCGGGGCGGGCGCCGCCGTGGTTGCGGGGGGCGGGGCAGGCGCGGGCTTCCTGGCCGCGGGCCTGACTTTATGCGTGGCAGGAGCCGGCCTGGCCGGCTTGGCTTCCGGCGCGGCCGCTTTATCCGGTGTTGCCGGTTTATCCGGTGTGGCTCCCGGCGGCGCGAGCGACACCTGCGCCGAAGCGTGAGCCGTCAATATGACCGCAGCCATAATCAGAAATAGAAGCGCGCTCTTCATTGTCCAGCTCTACCCTTGCGGTGCTTCGGCATTCGCCGGAATGGCGCCATGGGCTTTGCGGATCGCCTCAGCGGCGGCGTGCAGGGATTTCAGCGGGCCTTCGGCTGCATTCCAGATGAAATCGCCAGCCAAAATGAAATCGGCACCCGCCGCGGTGAACGCACCGACCTCTTCCAGCGTGCCGGCAAAGCCGACCGAGGGCAGTTCGAACACTTCGTCCCACCATTGCAGGCGATCGCAGATCGCCTGCATCGACGGGCGCTGTCCGTCTTCGTCCGGCTCGCCGAACAACACGTAGTCCGCGCCCCGTTCGCCCGCCGTCATCGAGTCGTGACGTGTCGCTAGTCCGCCGACGCCGGCGATGCGATCGGGCTTGAGAGTCGGCAAGGCTTCCTCAAACGCCTCGAGCCCTGCGAGATGCGCGCCATCGGCGCCGGCACGCGCCACGAGGTCCGCATGGCCGTCGAGCAAGAGCGCCGCGCCCCGGTCCTGGATCAAGGGCGCGAGCGCCTTGATGCGCGAGATCAGCGTGCGCGGATCGGACGGTTGCAGCCGCAGCAGCACGGCCGCGATATCGGCCGCTTTCAGCATATCCGCAAGCACGCCGAGCAAAGCCTGCGGGTCGTCGACAGGCGGCGTTGCCAGATAAAGGCGCGGAAGCGGGTGCGGCGGGGCGGGCTTTGATGCCAACTTTCAAGCCGCCTTCTTTTCCAGATCGGCCGTCCACCGGCCGGTGCTGGCGAGCCCGTTCATCTGCGCGCGATGGCTGAAGGCGCGCTGTCCGGCCGCGACGTTTTCCGCCTTGCCAGACCATGCCTTCTGAGGTGCGGCCTGTAGCGCCCGGCCATAGGAGAAAGTGACTTTCCACGGCAGGTTGCCGATCACGTTGATGGCGTTGAGATGCGCGGTGGCTTCTTCGTCGGATTGTCCGCCGGATAGAAACGCGATGCCGGGCACCGCCGCCGGCACGCAAGCCTTCAACAGGTGGATGGTCTTTTCGGCGACTTCCTGCACGCTGGCCTGCTTCGACGATTTCTTGCCCGATATTGCCATGTTGGGTTTGAGGATCATGCCTTCGAGCGCGACGCGCTGGACGCGCAATTCCTGGAACGTCTTGTTGAGCACGCGGCTCGTGACCTCATAGCAGCGATCGATGTCATGATCGCCATCCATCAATACTTCCGGCTCGACGATCGGCACGATCTGCGCCTGCTGGCACAGTGCGGCGTAGCGCGCCAGCGCGTGCGCATTGACGCTGATCGCGGTCATCGAGGGAATGCCGTGACCGATATCAATCACTGCGCGCCATTTCGCAAAGCGCGCGCCGCGTTCGTAATATTTTGTCAGGCGTTCGGCGAGCTTGTCGAGGCCGACGGTGACGAGTTCGCCCGGGCAGTTCGGCAAGCTTTGCGTTCCTTCGTCGACCTTGATCCCGGGAATCGAACCGGCTTGCTCGATCAGCTTGATCAGCGGGGTGCCGTCGCGGGCCGTCTGCCAGATGGTCTCGTCATAGAGGATCACGCCGGAGACGTATTGGCTCATCGCTTCCTTTGAGCGGAACAGCATCTCGCGATAGTCGCGCCTGCTGTCCTCGGTCGATTCCACGTTGATGGCGTCGAAGCGCTTCTTGATGGTGCCGGACGATTCGTCGGCGGCCAATAGGCCCTTGCCCGATGCGACCATGGCGGTGGCGACTTTGTTGAGATCGGCGAGATTCATCGGGAACTTCCTCCGGAAGGTGCGCGGTTTTGGCGGTCAAAATAGACCGTTCTCGGGCAAAAGAGGAGTTAACGTTGGTAGAAGGGAATGGATTTGCGGCGCGCCTGTTCGGGCGGTTCACCCGCCCCGCTTGCGGGGAGAGGCATAGGCTGCCTTGGCGGCTGTTTTTAAATGAGAACGCCGAAGCGAAGCTTCGGCTATGGCCAAAGCGCCGGGTGAGGGGGATCTCCGCGAATCCGTCTGTCACTGCATTTGCGGATACTCCCCCTCACCCCAACCCTCTCCCCGCGAGCGGGGAGAGGGGGAGGATGGAGCGCGTTCCATTCGCCTCACCCCATCTTCGCGCTTCGCTACGCGACGCGGGGATCGAGTTCACCCTTGGCGTAGCGTTTCGCCATGTCGGCCGTGGTCATCACCTTCTTGATCTTGCTCGCTTGGCCCGCGGTGTTGAATTCCTGAAGCCGCTGCTTGCACAGCTTGGCCATCGCTTCCATCGCGGGCTTGAGGTATTTGCGCGGGTCGAACTCTTCCGGATTGTCCTTGAACACTTTTCGGATCTGCCCGGTCATCGCCATCCGGTTGTCGGTGTCGATGTTGATCTTGCGGACGCCGTTCTTGATGCCGCGCTGAATTTCGGAAACCGGCACGCCCCAGGTCGGCTTCATCTTGCCGCCGTTGGCGTTGATGATGTCCTGCAAATCCTGCGGCACCGACGACGAACCATGCATGACGAGATGCGTGTTCGGCAGCTTGCGGTGGATTTCCTCGATCACCTTCATGGCGAGGATGTCGCCGTCCGGCTTGCGGGTGAATTTGTAGGCGCCGTGCGAGGTGCCCATCGCGATGGCGAGCGCGTCGACCTTGGTCTCCTTGACGAACTTCACCGCTTCGTCCGGATTAGTCAGCAACTGATCGTGCGACAGCTTGCCTTCGGCGCCGTGGCCGTCTTCCTTGTCGCCCATGCCGGTCTCGAGCGAACCGAGCACGCCGAGTTCACCTTCGACGGAAATGCCGCCGAGATGGGCCATGTCGGTAACGGTCTTGGTCACGCCGACATTGTAGTCCCAATCGGCGGGGGACTTGCCGTCGGCCTTCAGCGAGCCGTCCATCATGACCGAGGTGAAGCCGGCCTGGATCGCCGTCATGCAGGTCGCCGGTTCATTGCCGTGGTCGAGATGCACGCAGACCGGAATGGAAGGGTAGATTTCGGTGACCGCGTCCATCATGTGACGGAGCATGATGTCGTTGGCATAGGAGCGCGCGCCGCGCGAGGCCTGGATGATGACAGGCGCGTCCAGGCTCGAGGCCGCGTCCATGATCGCGAGCGCCTGCTCCATATTGTTGATGTTGAAGGCCGGCACGCCGTAGTCGTGCTCCGCCGCGTGGTCGAGCAATTGGCGCAACGTGATCCGAGCCATCGGTCCTGTTCTCCGCGTTGGGGCTGATCGCCCGAAATGATTTTTGTCCCTCATGGTGAGGAGGCGCTAGCGCCGTCTCGAACCATGAGGCCTCGATATCCGCTTCATCTCCTCATCCTTCGAGACGCCTGCTAAAACGCAGGCTCCTCAGGATGAGGTCGGGCCTAACCCTTTTTTAAAACGTCCACGCCGGGCAGGGGTTTCCCCTCCATCCATTCCAGGAAGGCCCCACCCGCCGTCGAAACATAACTGAAATCGCCGGCAACGCCTGCCTGATTAAGCGCCGCCACGGTGTCGCCGCCTCCGGCGACCGAAACCAGTTTCTTCGCCTTGGTCCGCTCGGCGGCATGCCTGGCCGCGACCATGGTGCCGCGATCGAACGGCGTCATCTCGAAGGCGCCGAGCGGGCCGTTCCAGACCAGCGTCCTGGCATCGTCGATGGCGGCGTAAATCCGCGCCACCGACTGCGGGCCGACGTCCAGGATCATGCCGTCGGAGGGAATCGCATCGAGGCCATAGGCGTGCGACGGCGAATTGGCGGCGAATTGAAATGCCACCACCGCATCCACCGGCAGGATAATGGCGCAATTGGCGGTCTTCGCTTTTTCGAGAATCCGCAATGCGGTCGCGGCGAGGTCTTTTTCCGCCAGCGATTTGCCGATGCCGATGCCTTGGGCATGCAGGAAGGTGTTCGCCATGCCGCCGCCGATCACGAGCGCATCGACCTTGCTGACCAGGTTTTCCAAGAGATCGATCTTGGTGGAGACTTTCGCGCCGCCGATGATTGCAATCACCGGACGCGTCGGCGCCTCCAGCGCCTTTCCGAGCGCGTCGAGTTCGGCCTGCATGGTGCGCCCGGCATAGGCGGGCAACTTGTGTCCGAGCCCTTCGGTCGAGGCATGCGCACGGTGCGCCGCGGAAAACGCATCGTTGACCCAGATGTCGCCGAGTTTGGCCAGTTCGGCGACGAACGAAGGATCGTTCTTTTCCTCTTCCTTGTGGAAACGGGTGTTCTCCAGGCAGAGAATGTCGCCGTCCTTCATCGCGGCAACGGCTTTCGCCGCGACATCGCCGATACAATCGTCGGCGAAGGCGACCGGCTTTTGGATCACCTGCGACAGCGCCGCCGCGACCGGCTTCAGCGAATCCTTGGCATCGCGGCCCTTGGGCCGGCCGAAATGCGCCAGCAAAATCACCTTGCCGCCATGGGCGGAAATCTCGGTGATCGTCGGCGCGACGCGTTCGAGACGGGTGGCGTCGGTGACGCGGCCATTGTCGGTGGGAACGTTGAGGTCGACGCGGAGCAGCACGCGTTTGCCTTTGACGTCGACGTCATCGAGGGTGCGGAATGGTTTTGTCATTGAGAGCCTCGTGCGGCTCATCCTTCGAGACGCCTTCGCTTACGCTCGGCTCCTCAGGATGAGGTATTTCCTCATGGTGAGCAGCGCGCCTGCCGGCGCGCGTCTCGAACCATGAGGCTTTACGGACTTAAAGCAGTTTCCCCATCGCCACCGCGGTATCCGCCATGCGATTGGAAAAGCCCCACTCGTTGTCGTACCAGGACATCACGCGCACGAAGTTGCCGTTCTGCACCTTGGTCTGGTCCATGTGGAACGTGGAGGAGTGCGGATCGTGGTTGAAGTCGATCGAGACGTTCGGCTGCGTGGTGTAGCCGAGGATGCCCTTGAGCTGTTGCTCGGAAGCCCGCTTCATCGCCTCGTTGATCTCTTCCTTGCTGGTCTTGCGCGCGGCGACGATCTTGAAATCGATCACCGAGACGTTCGGCGTCGGCACCCGGATCGAGACGCCGTCGAGCTTGCCGTTGAGTTCCGGCAGCACCAGGCCGATCGCCTTGGCAGCACCCGTCGAGGTCGGGATCATCGACATCGCCGCCGCGCGGCCGCGATAGAGATCCTTGTGCAGGGTATCGAGGGTCGGCTGGTCGCCGGTATAGGCATGGATCGTGGTCATGAAGCCGGTTTCGATGCCGACGGTGTCGTTGAGCACCTTGGCGACCGGCGCCAGGCAGTTCGTGGTGCAAGAACCATTTGAAACCACGAGGTGCTCCTTGGTGAGCTTGTCGTGGTTGACGCCGTAGACGATCGTGGCATCGGCGTTCTCGGCCGGCGCAGACACCAGCACGCGCTTGGCGCCGGCGGTGAGGTGAAGCGCGGCCTTGTCCTTGGCGGTGAAGATGCCGGTGCATTCGAGCGCGATATCGACGCCGAGCGCCTTCCAGGGCAGCTTCGCCGGATCGCGTTCGGCGGAAACCTTGATCTTGCCGTTGCCGAGGCTGATCAAGTCGCCCTCGACCGTCACCGTGCCGGGAAAGCGGCCATGCACGCTGTCGAAACGCAATAGATGCGCATTGGTCTCGACCGGGCCGAGATCGTTGATGCCGACCACCTCGATGTCCTTGCGGCCGGACTCGGCGATGGCGCGCAGCACGTTGCGGCCGATGCGGCCAAACCCGTTGATAGCGACCCGGACTGCCATGCGTGTTTCTCCTCTAAAGCTGGTGCCATCCCCAAAAGGACGCGGATAACGCACCCCTTTCGGAGATTTGGACGGCGGCTCACCCGGTTCGGCCGGGCGAAAACGGACTAGATCGTTCCTAGCTAGTCCTTTTTTCCAACAATCTCAACGCCTAGAGCTCCAATTCCGAAGTTCGTATCATATTTGCGGCTCCCACGTTTACGAACTTCGGAATCAAAGGAGCTCTAGCAACTTGTTCATGCTAGTGCGGTTTTGAATTTGAAGTTCCTATAATGGACTCGCGGCGAAACTGATAGGAACTTCAAATTCGCCGCACTAGTGACCTTCAGCCGAGGCGTTTCAGAACTGCGTTAACGGTGGCCTCGGCGGTAATTCCGAAGTGTTTGTAAAGGTCCTTGGCCGGGCCGCTTTCGCCGAAACCATGCATGCCGATGAACAGGCCATCATGTCCGATCACGGCATCCCAGCCCCAGCGGACCGCGGCCTCGATCGCGACCTTCACCGGCGCGTTGCCGATCACTGCCTTCTGCTTGTCTTCCGGCTGCGACAGCAGCAGTTCCAGCGAGGGCACCGAAACCACCCGCGTCGCGATGCCGCGCCCGGCGAGATCCTTTTGCGCGGCGACCGCGATCTCGACCTCGGAGCCCGAGGCAAACAGCGTCACCTTGGCCTCGCCATCGGCCGCGACCAACTCGTAGGCGCCGTGGCTGCAAGGATTATCCGAGGGGGCCGAGGTGCGCAGCTGCGGCAGGTTCTGGCGGCTCAGCGCCAGCACGGTCGGGCCATCGATGCGGTTGAGCGCCAGTTCCCAGCACTCGGCGACTTCGACCGCGTCGCACGGGCGAAACACCCGCATGTTCGGAATGGCGCGCAAGCTCGAAAGATGTTCGACCGGCTGATGGGTCGGTCCGTCTTCGCCAAGCCCGATCGAATCGTGGGTCATCACATAGACCACGCCCGTTCCCATCAGCGCGGCGAGCCGCATCGCCGGCCGCGCATAGTCGGTGAACACCAGGAAGGTGGCGCCGTTCGGCGCAAAGCCGCCATGCAGGAAGATGCCGTTCATGGCCGCGCACATGCCGTGCTCGCGGATGCCGTAATGGATGAAACGGCCCTTCGGCGCTTTGGCGGAGAAGCCCACCGCCGATTTTGCCTTGTTGTTGGTGGAGCCGGTGAGATCGGCGGAGCCTGCCAGAAACTCCATCGGCATTGCTTCCGCGATCACATCGATCACGGCTTCCGAGGATTTGCGGGTCGCGATGTTGAGCGGGCTTTCCAACAGCTTCTTCTTGAAATCGCGTATCGCCTTGGCGAGCGAAGCCGGTCGCTCATGGCGCAACCGCCGTTCGAATTCGGCGCGCTTGCGCGGCCCCAACTCTGCAAAGCGCGCTTCCCATTCGATGCGCGCCGCGGCGCCGCGGCTGCCCACTTCGCGCCAGGCCTTCAGCACGTCGTCGGGCACCGAGAACGGCTCCAGCGAAATGCCGAGCTTTTCCTTGGCGCCTTTCAGCTCTTCGGCACCCAGCGCCTCGCCATGGGCTTTGGCAGTGCCGGCCCTGGTCGGCGCGCCATAGCCGATGGTGGTCTTGCAGGCGATCAGCGACGGCTTGTTGGATTTCTGCGCCCGGGCGATCGCCGCCGCAATCGCCGCCTGATCCTGGCCGTCGATCAATTCAGCCGCCCACCCCGCAGACTTGAAGCGCTTGATCTGATCGACCGAGTCGGAGATCGAAGTCGGGCCGTCGATCGAAATGCCGTTGTCGTCATACAGCACGATCATCTTGTTGAGCCGCCAAACGCCGGCGAGCGCGATCGCTTCCTGCGAGATGCCTTCCATCAGGTCGCCGTCGGAGCAGAGCACGTAGGTATGATGATCGACGATCTTCTTGCCGAATTCGGCGGCCAGCATCTTCTCGGCCAGCGCCATACCGACCGCGGTCGCGATGCCCTGACCGAGCGGGCCGGTGGTGGTCTCGATGCCTTTGGTGCGGAAGTTTTCCGGATGGCCGGGGGTGATCGAATCCACCTGACGAAAACGCTTGATCTGATCGAGCGTCATCTCCTTGTCGCCGGTGAGGTAGAGCAGCGCGTAGAGCAGCATCGAGCCGTGGCCGGCCGACAGCACGAAACGGTCGCGATCGGGCCAGGCGAGGTTGGCCGCATCGAATTTCAGGAATTGCGTGAACAAAACGGTCGCCATGTCGGCGGCGCCCATCGGCAAGCCGGGATGGCCGGATTTTGCCTTCTCGACCGCATCCATCGCGAGTCCACGGATCGCGTTGGCCATGCGGACGTGATCGACCTGCGTCATGTTGAAATTCCGTTAGATAATGAGATGCTTGGATGGGCTTGCGCGGTCAGCGAGCGGGTCAGCCTGCGCGGACAGCGCACGCCTCGGTTGGAACCTGAAGTGGAGGGGGGTGGATAGCACCTCATCTGCCAAAGTCAAAAGGAAGTGGAACATTTCAACCCGGTTTGCGGTGCATAGTTCCGTTGCGGCGTTGCGCTGGCCTTGTTCGTTACGTAAGTTTCCGCCTTCAAGCGCTTGATTTTGCGAAAAGCGTCCGTCTGTCATGAGCAATGCCATGGACGATCAAACAGTCAACGGTTCGGGCCAACCCGAACAGGCGTTCGCCGATATCGATGCCGCCACCCGCCGGCTGATGGTGGCGCTGGATGCGCTGGAGCGGGCCGTCGAGCGCCGGCGTGACGCCGACCGCGACGAGGACGAACTGGCGGCGCGGATCCAGGCGCTGGGGGCCGATCGGGCCCGGCTTGCCGACGAACTCGACGGATCGCTGGTGCGGTCGAAACGGCTTGAGCGCTCCAACCGCGAGATCGCCGAAAAGCTAGATGCCGCGATCGGCACCATCCGCGAGGTGCTGGAGGCGGGAGAGATGCCATGAGCCACATCAACGTCACCATCAACGGCCGGCAATACCGCATGGCCTGCGAGGAAGGCCAGGAGGTGCGGCTGCTGAAGCTTGCCGAGACCCTGGAATCGCGGATCGACAGCCTGCGCGGCAAGTTCGGCGAGATCGGCGACGCGCGGCTGACCGTGATGGCGGCGCTCACCGTCTGCGACGAATTGCAGGACGCCGGCAACCGCCTCCGCGCGCTTGAGGAAGAACTGGTGGCGCTGCGCGACGTGCGCGCGGTCGCGGCCGACCGCGCCAAGTCCACGCAAGTTGCGGTGGCCAATGCGCTCAACGCCGCCGCCGACCGCATCGAGAAAACCACGCAGGTGCTCAATCGCACCGTGGGCGGCGGCGTCGCGATCGGGTAGCTTTTACCCTCCCTTCGAGGGGGCGGGTGAGCAGCCGGTCTTCGCCTCAATGCGTTCAGGCCCTGCGTGCGACCCGCTAGAAGTCCAGCGGTGCATTGTCGACCACTTCCTTCATGACAAAGAACGTGCGGGTCTGCCGGACGCCCGGCAACGCAATCAACTGCTCGCCGTGCAGCCGATTGAAGTCGGCGATGTCCTTGACGCGGATCTTGAGAAAGAAATCGAAGTCGCCAGCCACCAGATGGCAGTCGAGCACGAACGGCAGTTTCCTGATCGCCGCCTCGAAGGCGGAAAAACTCTCCTGCGTCGAGCGATCGAGCACCACGCCGACGATCACAAGTGCTCCGCGCTCGACCTTGGCCGGAGAAATATCGGCGCGCACGGAGCGAATATAGCCGTCGTCGAACAACCGCTGGGTCCGCCGGTGGCATGTGGCCGGGCTGATATTGGCGGCCTTGGCCAGATCGGCATTCGTCATCCGCCCGTCGCGTTGCAGCCGGCGAAGGATGCGGATGTCGATGCGGTCGAGCTCCGGCGGGATGAATGAATCTTTCATATTTTGCCAGTTCTTCCGAATATTCAAATAGCATTCCGGCTCATCATAGGAAATCGAGACAGAAAAGCGAACGAAATTAGAGAGCACCTTTCCCGGGATTTTCGCTACATCTGTGCCGCCCCCGTGACCCGGAGATCGACATGCTCAGGCTCGACAAGTTCGAACGTTATCCGCTGACCTTTGGTCCGACCCCGATCGAATACCTGCCACGGATGACGGACGCGCTTGGCGGCAAGGTGAAGATCTATGCCAAGCGCGACGACTGCAATTCCGGCCTTGCGATGGGCGGCAACAAGCTGCGCAAGCTTGAATACATCGTTCCCGACGCCATCGCGTCGAATGCCGACACGCTCGTCTCGATCGGCGGGGTGCAGTCGAACCACACGCGCATGGTCGCGGCAACCGCAGCCAAGATCGGCATGAAGTGCGTGGTCATTCAGGAAAGCTGGGTGCCGCACGAAGACGCGGTCTATGACCGTGTCGGCAATATTCTGATGACGCGGCTGATGGGGGCCGAGAGCCGGATTGTCGAGGACGGGTTCGACATCGGCATCCGCAAGAGCTGGGAAGACGCGATCCAGTCGGTGAAGGACGCCGGCGGCAAACCCTACGGCATTCCGGCCGGCGCCTCGGTGCATAAATACGGCGGCCTGGGCTATGTCGGCTTCGCCGAAGAGGTCCGCGCCCAGGAAAAGCAGATGGGCGTCACCTTCGACTACATCATCGTCTGTGTCGTAACCGGCTCGACGCAAGGCGGCATGATCGTCGGCTTTGCGGCGGATGATCGCGCCCACCGCGTCATCGGCATCGACGCCTCCGGCACGCCTGCGCAGACGCGCGCGCAGGTCCGCCAGATCGTCGATCACACCGCCGAACTGGTCGAACTCGGACGCCAGGTACGCGATGACGAGATCGTCATTCTGGAAGACTACGCCTATCCCGCCTACGGCGTGCCCAGTGAGGCAACCAATGACGCCATCCGGTTCGCCGCGCGGACCGAAGCCATGATCACGGACCCGGTCTATGAAGGCAAGTCCATGCAAGGGATGATCGATCTGGTCAAAAAGGGTTTCTTTCCAGACGGAGCCAAGGTGCTTTACGCCCATCTAGGCGGAGCTCCGGCGCTCAACGGCTACAGCTACACCTACCGGAACGGGTAGAGCGCGCGCGGCGCGGAACGTTGCGGCGTCGCGATCGGATGCGCAGCAATTGTCGCCGACCTTACTAGTGTCCCGGTTCTGACATTCGTATCCTATCGCGGCGGCCACTTTTACGAATGTCAGAACCAAAGGGACACTAGCAACCATATGATTCTAGTGTGGCTTTGACTTCTGACGTTCCTTCGAAGAACTCGCGGCGGCCCCGAAAGGAACGTCAGTGTCGCCACACCAGCGAGCGCTGGCGAAGCCGGCCGGAATTTCCAATAATAGTCTTTTGGCCGTTTGGTTCGCCGGTCGTCGGCGAGGCAATGGAGACTGCGCCAGATAGCGGCCTAAAGACAAAAGGAAACCGTAGAATGGCGTCCGCTCAAAACCCGATCATTCGCCGCGAAACCGTCGAAGCCAAGGGACGATGGTCGATGCGTCTGGAGCCCGGTCAGACGTTGAAGATGATCGACACCATGGGACAGCAGGCGATCGACTTTCTCTGCTACAGCGCTGAACTGCCGCTCGACCGGATCAATATCCCGACCACGGTGCGGCTGAATAAATCGCTCTACATCACGAAGGGATCGAAGATCTATTCAGACCGGGCGCGCGCCATGATGTCGGTGCTCGAGGACACCTGCGGCTATCACGACACCCTTGCAGGCTGCTGTAGTTGCGAGATCGACAAGGTTCGCTACGGGGTCGACAGGACGGAGAGTTGCCGGACAAACTTCATCGCGGAGTTGGCGACATGGAACATGTCGCCGTCGGAAATCGTCTCGAACATCAATTTCTTCATGAGGGTCAAGTTTGCCGAAGACGGCGAATTGACGATATCGGAAGGACTTTCAAAGCCGGGCGACTACGTGGTGTTGCGGGCTGAAATGCCGCTGATCGTCGTGATCTCCAACTGTCCGCAGCAAAACAACCCCGCCGCCGGATTTGCGCCCACCCCGGTAGAAGTCGTCGTCAGCCAGGCGGGGTGAGAGGGGCGGCGAGCGGGATTACGGCGCTTTGGCTTGTCCGGTCATTGCGAGCGTCAGCGAAGCAATCCAGTGCACAGCACGGATTCTGGATTGCTTCGTCGCTTTCGCTCCTCGCAATGACGGGATCGGCTTTGACAATTGATCAGCAGGAAATAGCGGCGTATTCACCAACGCCGCTGGTTATTCGGCTGCATCGTTGTTACATTGGTTCCGCGAGGCTGCGTCGCGCGTCAGGAGCCATATATCCCCGGGGCCTTATCGATCCTTTAGGGAACTGTCCCTGGCCGGGTCCGTGGATCCGGTCATATGGTGCCCACCTACTTTCGTAGGGAACTCCGGGATCGAGCGCTTCAACGGCGACCGCGGCTTCGCACTTTCTTTGTGTTTTTATACCCGAACTGAGGCGCATCATTCGGTGGCCCGTCATACCCCGCGAAACCGGGGTATCCAGTACGCCGCGGCAGTGCAGCTTGATCACGGGTGCCTCTGGAATACTGGATCACCCGCATGCGCGGGTGATGACAAGCCGATTGTTGGTGAGCCGACATCTCATGTCGACATCCCCGTCAAAGGGTGACTTGCGCAAAATCGCGCTCGATGCGCGCGACGCGATGGATGCGGCTGCCCGCGTCACGGCAAGCGAAAAACTCGCCGCGCGAGGGCTGCCGTTCGAGGTGGCGGCCGGCACCGTCGTCTCCGGCTATTCGCCGATCCGAAGCGAACTCGATCCTGCTCCCTTGATGCGCGCACTCGCGGCGCAAGGCGCCAAACTCGCGCTGCCGGCGGTGATGGCGCGCGGCAAGTCGCTGGTGTTCCGCGCCTGGTCACCGGACGATCGCCTGACGCTCGGTCCGCTCGGCATTCTCGAGCCGTCGCCGGCGATGGCCGAACTCATTCCCGACATCATGCTGGTGCCGCTGGCTGCCTTCGACCGCCTCGGCCACCGCATCGGCTACGGCGCCGGACATTATGATTTCACGCTGGCGCATCTGCGCAAGGCGAAGCCGATCATCGCGGTCGGACTCGGCTTTGCCGCGCAGGAAATCAAGGCTGTCCCCGCGCTCGCGCACGACGTCGCGCTCGATTATGTGCTAACGGAAAAGAAAGCGTTCGATTTTCGGAGCACCATAAATTGAGAATTCTATTTGTCGGCGACGTCGTCGGCCGGGCCGGCCGCACCGCGGTCGTCGAGCACCTGCCCGGGATGATCCGCAACTGGTCGCTCGATCTCGTTGTCGTCAACGGCGAGAACGCGGCCGGCGGTTTCGGGATCACGGAAAGCATCTATCAGGAATTGCTCGATGCCGGCGCGGACGCGGTCACGCTCGGCAATCATGCCTGGGATCAGCGCGAGGCGCTGGTGTTCATCGAGCGCGCGCCGCGGCTCATTCGTCCGGCGAATTTTCCGCCGGGCACGCCCGGCCGCGGTGCGGCGCTGATCGACACCAAGAGCGGCAAGCGCGCGCTGGTCATCAACGCCATCGGCCGCGTCTTCATGACGCCGTTCGACGATCCCTTCGCGGCTTTGGCCCGTGAACTCGCGGCCTGCCCCCTGCGCGAGGCGGCCGATGCGGTGGTGGTGGATTTCCACGGCGAGGCCTCAAGCGAAAAGCAGGGGATCGGCTATTTCTGCGACGGTCGCGCCAGTCTTGTGGTCGGCACCCACACCCATGTGCCGACGGCGGACCATCAGATTTTGCCAGCCGGCACCGCCTATATGACTGACGCCGGCATGACCGGCGATTACAACTCGATCATCGGCATGCAGAAGGACGAGCCGATGCGGCGGTTCACATCAGGCATTCCGGCGGCGCGTTTCGAGCCGGCGCTGGGCCCGGCGACACTTTCCGGCATCGCGGTCGAGACCGATGATGCGACGGGGCTCGCGGTGAAAGTCGCACCCGTGCGGATGGGTGGAAGACTGGAGTCGGCGCTGCCGGGATTTTGGGTGGGGTAGGGGCGCACTAGGGTAAAACGCGCAACTCTGCCTTGCTACCCCTACGACTGCTGCATGCTCAAATCTAGAGGTTGTTGCATAGACTTGAAAGCCAAAATTCCGCTCTGCAGCATAATACATGGATCTGAGGTTGCTTACCTTAGGTAGAGTAATCAGCTAAAAGACCCTCGGACCCATTATCGAGAAGTCAGACGAATGAATTCCCCAAGCACCGAAATCGATGAATTGTTGAAGTCAACAAAGGATGCTCTCGCGATACTATTTCAAATAACGTACGAAACAGTAGTCGAGTGGGAGAAGGGCCAGTATTTTAAGATTTTCGCGAGACCATCCAAAAGAATTCGGGCTATTCTAGAGGTGGAACGAGAAATTTTAATTGTCGGCAACGTTTACCGCGACCAGCAAGCCCGAACCGTCGCATTCGCTCAACAGGTCATCGGTGAAATAAAAGGACGCTTGGAGCCGAGGCTATTTTTTGTCGTGCATAGCGACCCTAAGGGAAACGCCAAACTTAAAAAATGGGGCCGGGAATCTGGGCTAACAATAATTCCGCTTTATTCGAGTAACGGAAAGCTGCCCTCAGGGGAGGATTTAGAGAGAACATTATCCTACGAATTTTTTTCTCACAATCCATTTGATATTACTGGCCCGGTTGAAAGTGATGCGCAGTTTTTTGGACGGAGAACGGAAGCCCAAGAGCTGGCCCGAAAGCTTCAGAACAGTCAAATTAGGGCCTGCTTTGGCATTCGCAAAATTGGCAAAACGTCGATTATGCATCGAAGTCCTGACCGAAATTCAGAATAACTTCGAATGCATAACCATTTTTATTGATTGCCAGCAAGACGGCGTTTTCAGTTTAACAGCTCCAAATTTGCTCGTATCAATAGCAGGCAGCATAGACGCCGCCTTGCAGGCGAAGAAAAGCGTAGTCGAGCTGAAAACCATATCAAAGCCGTTTAAACCCTCATGGTGAGGAGCGCCCGCGGAGCGGCGCGTCTCGAACCAGAGGCCGAAGTGGCTGTTTGAAAGTTGAATCGGAAACGAGCCGGCGCGCTAGAACCCGAAAAATTCTTCGCGCAGCGCATCTTCGTATTTCGCCTTGGCGTCTTTCACGGCGCTGCGCATCTCGTCTTCCTCGAAATGGGCCTGCTCCCATTTGTCGACTTCGGCGACCGAGTGGTTGACCGCCACAAGCGCCTC
>CAVVLH010000035.1:0-87075 GCA_963748805.1 uncultured Alphaproteobacteria bacterium
CGCATCGGCAGCGAAGCGCCGCACATCGCCTTCGCCGGCCATACCGACGTGGTACCGCCCGGCGATGAATCGGCATGGACGGTTGGCGCCTTTTCCGGCGAGGTGAAAGACGGCTTTCTCTACGGCCGCGGCACCGTCGACATGAAAGGCGGCATCGCCTGCAGCGTTGCCGCGGTGCTGCAATATCTCGGCCATCATGGCGGGAAACCAAAAGGCTCGATCTCGTTTCTGATCACGGGCGATGAAGAAGACGTTGCCGTCAACGGCACCGTCAAGCTTTTGCAATGGGCGGCCGCGCGCGGCGAGAAATTCGACCATTGCGTGCTCGGCGAACCCACCAACGTCGAGACACTCGGCGACTGCATCAAGATCGGCCGCCGCGGCTCGCTTTCCGGTACGCTCCATGTCGAAGGCATCCAGGGACATGTCGCCTATCCGCACCGCGCCTCAAATCCGGTGCCGGACATTTCGCGGCTGATCGTGGCGCTCAGCGACGAACCGCTCGATCACGGCAGCGCGCAGTTCCAGGCCTCAAACCTCGAATTCACCTCCGTCGATGTCGGCAACTCCGCGAGCAACGTGATTCCCGGTCAGGCTCGGGCCAGGTTCAATATCCGCTTCAACGATCGGCATACCCAAGCGACATTGCGCGAACTGATCGAGGCGCGGCTCGCCAAGGCAGCCGGCAACCGGATCAAGGCGCGCATCGCCTGGGAGCCGTCGAATTCGAACGTGTTCGTGACCAAGCCCGGCGCCTTCACCGATCTCGCGGTGGCGGCGATCGAGCATGTCACCGGCATCAAACCGGAACTCTCGACCTCCGGCGGCACGTCGGACGCGCGCTTCATCTCGCAATACTGTCCGGTAATCGAATTCGGCCTGGTCGGCCAGACCATGCACCAGATCGACGAGCGCGCTTCAATCGCCGATATCGAAAAGCTCACGAGAGTATACCGTGGCATTCTTGATCGCTATTTTGCCTGACACGCCGTCATCATCATCGGGAACGTAATACGCCATGAATGGCTCTTCCAAGGGTAAGCTGGTGGTACGCTGCTTCGGCATATCCGCCGAGGGATTTGGGGCTGGCCCCCATCAGGACGTCAACAATCCGATGGGCGTCGGTGGAATGGCCCTGCATCAATGGGTATTGCCAACGCGCACGTTCCAGAAAAAGTTGTTCGGAAAGGACGGCGGCACCGAGGGGCCCGATGACGATTTCGCGAAGCGCGGTTTCGTCAACATCGGCGCGTGGATTCTAGGCCGCAATATGTTTGGTCCGGTGCGAGGACCGTGGCCGGATGATCAATGGAAGGGCTGGTGGGGCGACGAACCGCCCTATCATTGCGACGTCTTCGTACTGACCCATAACGCCCGTCCGCCGATCAGCATGAAGGGCGGCACGGTATTCCACTTCGTCACCGACGGGATCGAGGCCGCGTTGCAGCGGGCTCGAGAGGCTGCGGGCGACAAGGATATCAGGTTGGGCGGCGGCGTCGCCACCATCCGGCAATATCTTCGCGCCGGACTCGTCGATGAATTGCATATGGCGATTTCACCGGCGCTGCTTGGGTCGGGCGAAAATCTGCTCGCAGGAACAGATCTGGTGAGCCTCGGCTACAAGTGCACCGAGCATGTCTCTACCGAAAACGCGATGCACGTCGTCATCGGCAAGGCATAGCGCCTAAAGCGCGATGAGATTTGGTTAAATCGTCATCGCGCTTTAGTTCTTTGATGAAGCACGATCTTCGCGCAAACGCGTTCCGCGTTTGTCGCGAGGGAAAACCTCGTCACACTTTTCCGGATCATGCTTTAATAATCCACCCGCACCAGATAAAGCCCTTCGGGCGGGGCGACGGGGCCGCAAGCCGGCCGGCTGCGCGCCTCCAGCGCGGCGGCAAGATCGTCGGCAGACCAGCGGCCCTCGCCGACCCACACCAGCGAGCCCACCATCGAGCGCACCTGGCTGTGCAGGAACGAGCGCGCCGAGGTCAGGATATCGACCTCCTGGCCATCCCTGATCACATCAAGTTGGTCCAGCGTTCGCACCGGCGATTTCGCCTGGCATTCGGTATCGCGAAAGGTGGTGAAATCGTGCTTGCCGAGCAACCGTTGCGCCGCTGTATGCATCGCCTCGGTATCGAGCGGCCGCGGCAGCCGCCAGGCTTTGCCGATGTCGATCGCGAGATTGGCGCGGGTGTTCTTGATCCGATAGCGATAGTGGCGTTTTTTTGCGGAGAACCGTGCCTCGAAATCATCAGGCACGATGTCCGC
The DNA here is from genome assembly GCA_963748805.1 of uncultured Alphaproteobacteria bacterium. Classification (GTDB taxonomy): domain Bacteria; phylum Pseudomonadota; class Alphaproteobacteria; order Rhizobiales; family Xanthobacteraceae; genus Bradyrhizobium. The sequence continues at coordinate 2,275 of CAVVLH010000035.1, forward strand.
CGAGATGACGCCGATCGGATGAGGGCGCAGATGCGCATTCAGCCCGTCGCGAAACCGGCCCGGCACGAAATGCTTGGCAATATCGCAGTGCGCGACTTGCCCCAGCGCATGCACGCCGGCGTCCGTTCGTCCGGCGCCATGGACGCGCACGTCCTCGCCGCTGATCGCCTTGACCGCAGTTTCCAGCGCGCCCTGCACCGAGGGGCCGTTGTCCTGGATCTGCCAGCCGGAAAACGGCGCGCCGTCATATTCGATTGTAAGCTTGTAGCGGGGCATCAGGTGAGCCGCATCGGCGGGCCCACCGGCGTGCCGCGCAAGAATTCTTCCGCCTTCATCGGTTGCTTGCCGGCGCGCTGCAATTCGAGCACTCGTATCGCGCTTTGTGCGCAGGCGATCGTCAGGCGGTCATCGAGCACGTTGCCGGGTTCGCCGGAGCCGGGTGCCCTTTCACAACGCAATATCTTCACGCGCTGGGCAGCGCCTTCCAGCGGCATCTCACACCAAGCTCCCGGAAACGGCGACAGCCCGTGAATATGGCGCAGCACCTCAAAGGCTGGCTTATTCCAATCGATATGCGCCTCGGCCTTGTCGATCTTGGCGGCGTAAGTGATGCCTTCGCTCGGCTGCGGCTTCAATTGCAGCGTGCCGCGTTCGAGCGCGCCCATCGCGCGCACCATCAGATCGCCACCAAGCGGCGAGAGCGCATCGTGCAAGTCGGACGCCGTCATCGTATCGGTGATCGCCAGGCGCTCGGCCATCGCCACGTCGCCGGTGTCGAGGCCGACGTCCATTTTCATCACCATCACGCCGCTCTCGGCATCGCCCGCCATGATGGCACGATTGATGGGTGCCGCGCCCCGCCAGCGGGGCAATAGCGAGGCGTGGAGATTGAAGCAGCCGAGCCTCGGCGCGTCGAGAATTGCTTGCGGCAGGATCATGCCGTAAGCGACAACGACGGCGGCGTCGGGCTTGTAGGAATCAAATTTTTCTAACGCCTCTGGCGTTCTCAACGTCTTGGGCGTCTCAACAGGGATACCAAGCTGCCGGGCTTCCTTCTCAACGGGCGTCGGCTGCAACTCCAGGCCGCGACGTCCGCCAGGCTTCGGCTCCCGCGTGTAAACGGCCAAGATTTCATGGCCGGCGTCATGGAGCGCGCGCAGCGTCGGCACCGCGAATTCCGGCGTCCCCATGAAGACTAAGCGAAGCGGCATATCGAGGGAGTATCCTGTGAAAAATAGTTAGTTTACTCGTCATGGCCGGGCTTGTCCCGGCCATCCACGTCTTACTATTTTGCCGCAAAGACGTGGATGCCCGGCACAAGGCCGGGCATGACGAAGAGAGACTGAAGCCCCCGAGCCCTATTCCTCGGCGCGCTTGGCGGCTTTGGTAAATTTCTTCAGCACGCGGTCGCGCTTGAGCTTCGACAGGTAATCCACAAACAGCACGCCATTGAGATGGTCGATCTCGTGCTGGATGCAGGTCGCATAAAGCCCTTCGGCGTCTTCCTCATGCACCTTGCCATCGAGGTCGGTAAAGCGCACCCGCACCTTCGCCGGCCGTTCGACCTCCTCGTAATATTCGGGGATCGACAGGCAGCCTTCCTCGTAGACCGAAGTCTCCTCCGAGGACGAAATGATCTCCGGATTGATGAAGACCCGCGGCTGCGGCGTCACCTCGCCCTCTTCGCTCTTTTTGGCGAGATCCATCGTGATCAGCCGCAAGGGTTGCGCGACCTGGATCGCGGCCAAGCCAATGCCCGGCGCGTCGTACATGGTCTCGAACATGTCGTCGGCCAACTGGCGGATCTCCGCCGTCACTTTCGCGATCGGCTTGGAGACCAGCCGCAACTGCCTGTCGGGCAGGATGATGATTTCTCGGATTGCCATGATGTCTCTTAAAGGGCTGGCGCGCGATTTAAGCTGCCAACCCGCCACGGTCAATGAGAACGGGCGCTCGTTTACCTGCGGTTAACCATGATTGTTAGGCAGGCGTTAACCAAGAAAATTTACCTAATATTAACCATAAATGTTCCCCCTTCGTTCGTATTCAAGGCCGAATCGGCTACAAGGGCGGCATGAACGAAATCCTTTTCACGATCGGCACCAGGCCAATTCACGCCGGCGAAGCGCTGATCTCCTTCGGTGTGCTCGCGCTTATCCTGCTTGTGGTCATCGCCATCGTGATCGCGCGCTCCGGCCGCCGCGGGGCGGAGTTGGCGATGGCGCAGGCCATCCGCGCCGACGAACTTGAGGAGCGCCTGAGCGAAATGCTGCGCGCCCAAAGCGAGGCCACCGGCCGCGTTGACGCGATGGGACAGGCTTTGGCGGGCCGGCAGGCCGAAATGGCCCGCACGGTGTCGGAGCGGCTCGATTCGGTGACCCATCGTGTCGGCCAATCCATGGAACAGACGACGCGAAACACCATGGATTCGCTGCGCGTGCTGCATGAGCGGCTCGGTATCATCGACAACGCGCACAAGAATCTCACGGACCTGACGTCACAAGTCACGACATTGCGCGATGTGCTCGCCAACAAGCAATCGCGCGGCGCGTTCGGCCAGGCGCGGATGGAAGCGATCGTCCAGGATGGCATGCCTAAAGGCGCTTACGAGTTTCAGCACACGCTTTCGAGCGGAAAGCGGCCGGATTGTGTGGTGTTCCTGCCCGATCAGCGGCCGCTTTGCATCGACGCCAAATTCCCGCTGGAGGCGATCACCGCGCTGCACGACGCCCGCACGGACGAGGAAAAGAAAATCGCCACGCAACGGCTGCGCGCCGACGTGATGAAGCATGTCAGCGACATCGCCGAGAAATACCTGATCGCCGGCGAGACCCAGGATACCGCGCTGATGTTCGTGCCATCGGAGTCGGTGTACGCGGAGATCCACGACCGCTTCGACGACGTGATCCAGAAGGCCTACCGCGCCCGCGTCGTGCTGGTGTCCCCCTCGCTCCTGATGCTCGCGATCCAGGTGATGCAGCAGATCCTCAAGGACGCGCGGATGCGCGATGCCGCCGACCAGATTCGCACCGAGGTGCTTAATCTTGGCGACGACCTCGGGCGGCTGCGCGAGCGCGTGCTGAAATTGCAAAAGCACTTTGCCGATGCCAACGAGGACGTCCGGCAAATCCTGATTTCCGCCGACAAGATCGAAAAGCGCGCCGGCCGGATCGAGGAACTCGACTTCAGCAAGGAAACGCCCGCCGAGCCGCCACGCCTGGTCAAGCCGAGCACGCCCGAGCTGTTTCCACTGCCGCGCAAATTGCAGGCGGGGGAGTAGCGGAAAGCGCCCCAAACGTTACTGTCATCGCCCGGCTTGACCGGGGCGATCCGGCATTCGAGAACACGGCCGCGCGGGTTTGGGTCGCCCGGTCAAGCCGGGCGACGACAGGATTTCTTCGAATCTGCTACCAAGGCCTTATGGCCTCTCCCGACGACGTTGCCTCCGAAACAAAACCATCCGCCGAAACGCCCCGCACCTCCTGGCGGGAGAGCCTCGCTGTCTATCTCAAGCCGCGGGTGCTGATCGTACTGCTGCTCGGCTTTTCGTCCGGCCTGCCGCTGGCGCTGTCGGGATCGACGCTCCTGATCTGGATGCGCGAGTCCGGCGTCGACCTCGGCACCATCGGACTTTTCGCGCTGGTCGGCACGCCCTACACGCTGAAGTTCCTGTGGGCGCCGCTGGTCGATGCGCTGCACGTGCCATTTTTCACGCGCGCCTTCGGCCGCCGCCGCGGTTGGCTCGTATGCTCGCAATTGCTGCTGATGGTATCCATCCTGCTGCTCGCGCTCGCCGACCCCGCAAGATCGCCCGCCTTCGTCGCGTTTGGCGCGCTGCTGGTGGCGACGATGTCATCAACGCAGGACATTGTGGTCGACGCCTTTCGCGTCGAAAGCCTGCCTGAAAGCGAGCAGGCCGCCGGCATGGCGGCCTATGTCGCGGCCTATCGCATCGGCATGCTGGTCTCGACCGCCGGCGCGTTGTTTCTCGTCAGCGGCTATGAAGGCACCGGCATCGCACGCGCGTCCGCCTGGATGTGGGGCTATATGACGATGGCGGCGCTGGTCTTGATCGGCACCGCGACCGCGCTCGCTGCCACCGAGCCGGAGCAATCGGCGCGCGCGGAGGCGGCGACTGGCACCGAGACGGCTTTTGTACGCGTTGTTCAGGCCGCGACCGGCGCGTTCTCCGAATTTCTCCTGCGCCCGGACGCGCTGGCGGCGCTCGCCTTCGTCGTGCTGTTCAAATTCACCGACGCCTTTTCCGGCACCATGACCGCGCCGTTCGTCATCGATCTCGGCTTTTCCCGCAACGATTATGCCGCCATCGTCAAGGGCGTGGGGCTCGCGGCAACGCTGATCGGCGGGTTTGCCGGCGGCTTCGTGGCGCGGCGCTATTCGCTGGCGGCGAGCTTGTGGATCGGCGGCGTGCTTCAGGCGTTCGCCAATCTCTCCTTTTCCTGGCTTGCGCTGGTCGGCGTCAATCACTGGGCCCTGGTGCTGGCGATCACGGCGGAAAATTTCACCAGTGCCGTCGGCACCGTGATCTTTGTCGCTTATCTGTCGGCGCTGTGCCGAAACCCGCTGCACACCGCTACTCAATATGCGCTGCTCACCGCGCTCGCCGCGGTCGGCCGCACCTATCTTTCATCCGGCGCGGGCTATGTGGCGAAGGCCACCGGATGGCCGCTGTTCTTCGCGATCTGTGTCACGGTCGCGCTGCCGAGCCTCATCCTGCTCGCGTGGTTGCAGCGGCGAGGACATTTTGCGGCGCTCGGGCCCGTCAAAGTTTAATGCTTGGTCACCACGCTCCATTTGGAGATCACGGCCTCGCTCATCTGCCCGGCATCTTCGGCGCAGGCGACTTCATCGACCCGCAGCGAAATTTCCTTGCCGACAAAGCCCTTCAGTTGCGCGGCCTGCGCATCGCTATTGGTCACGATCTGAAAGGTCTCGGGGCCGGTTTCGAGCCCGCAAAGGCCACCGGGCGGCGGCAGCCGGTGGGGCTGGCTGGTGAGTTGGTAGGTCGCTGAGCGCTTGCCCTTCTTGTTCCCATGACTGCGAAGAGAATTGAGTTCTCCTGACAGCACATCACCGGTCTTGATCAAGGTGCCCGGCTTGTTGTCGGCCGCGGGGGCCGGCTCGTCCTGTTGCGCCCACGCCACCTGCACCGCCATGGCCGCCGCGATGATCGCACCCAAGGCGAATTGTATGCCGAATCCACGTTTCGTCATTTCAATCGATTCCGTTTGTTTGGCTAAAACAGGGTTCGCTGCCGCATCGCCGCGGACAACGTGCCCTCGTCAAGATAATCGAGTTCGCCGCCGACCGGCACACCATGGGCCAGCCGCGTGACCCTGACATTGGCATCTTGCAGCAGGTCGGTGATGTAGTGCGCGGTGGTCTGGCCATCGACCGTCGCATTCAACGCCAGGATAATTTCATTCACCCGTAAGTCGTGAGCGCGCTTGACCAGCGCATCGATCGTCAGGTCCTGCGGACCGACACCGTCGAGCGGCGACAGCGTTGCGCCGAGAACGTGATAGAGGCCGCTCGAGGCATTCGCCCGCTCCAGCGCCCAGAGATCGGCAACGTCGGCGACCACCACGATGATCGACTGATCGCGTCTCGGATCGGTGCACACCGTGCAGGGATTTTGGGTATCGATATTGCCACAGGTTTTGCAGACCTGGATCTTGTCGATCGCGACCTGAAGCGCTGATGTCAACGGCGTCATCAGCGCTTCGCGCTTCTTGATCAGATGCAGCGCCGCGCGCCGCGCCGAGCGCGGCCCCAATCCGGGTAACCGCGCCAGCAACTGGATCAGGCGTTCAATTTCAGGTCCGGCGACCGCAGTGGCCATAAATCAATCAATGTCCACTAACCGAGGCCCAATCCGGGCGGCAAACCGAGCCCGCCGGTCAGGGCCTGCATCTTTTCCTGCATCGCGATTTCTGCCTTGCGCCGCGCGTCGCCAAGCGCGGTTACCAGCAGATCCTCGAGGATTTCGCATTCTTCCGCCTTCATCAAAGACGGATCGATCTTGACGGCCTTGACCTCCATCTTCGCAGTCATCCGCACGCTGATCAGACCGCCGCCGGAAATGCCCTCGACCTCGACGTTGCCGAGTTCCTCCTGCATCGCCTGCATCTTCGATTGCAGCTGTGCCGCCTGCTTCATCATGCCGAGAAAATCAGCCATCGACGTTCCTTTTTGAAATCTTTACGCGTCTTCGTCGCCATCGCCACCGTCGGCGAGATCGTCACCCTCAGCATGGGATTCCGGCGGCTCGGCGGCAAGCCTGCGCACTTCGACCAGTTTCGCACCCGGAAACCGCGCCAATACTTCCTGAACCCTCGGATCGGATTCGGCGGCGCGCTCGCGTTGATTCTTCACGGCCTCGTTCTGCGCCCGCAGCGTCGGCTGACCGGCTTCGTTGGACACGATCACGGTCCAGCGACGTCCCGTCCACTGCTCCAGCTTGCGCGAGAGATCATTGATCAGCGTCCGTGCGGCGCTGCGCTCCAGCGCCACTTCCAGCCGCCCGTCCTCGATGCGAACCAATCGCACATCGGCTTCCAGCGCTGCTTTCGTCAATAAATCGCGCTTTTCGCCGGCCAACGCCACCAATTCGGGAAAGCTTGCGATCCGCCGCGCGGGTGCTGCTTGAACGTCGGGCGATGGCGCCGCCATTTGCGGCCGCATCGACGGCTCGGCGCCAGCGCGCGGGCTCGCGACCGGCCGTGACGACATGGACGCGACAGGTGACGCCGTCGCCTGCCGGGGCGAAGCATTTCCCGGCACCGTCACAGGGGCGGCTCCGCCATTCTGATCGATCATCCGGATCGCTTCATCCGGCGTCGGCATATCGGCGACATAGGCGATGCGCACCAGCACCATTTCCGCGGCCGCCGCAGGCCGCGTGGCGCCCTGTACTTCGGCGGTGCCCTTGAGCAGCATCTGCCACATCCGCGACAGCACCCGCATCGAAATCTTCGTCGCAAAGTCGCGCGCCCGTTTCCGTTCGGTTTCGCCGAAGGCGACGTTGTCGGCGGTTGCCGGCACGATCTTGACGCGGGTGACGAAGTTGACGAATTCGGCGAGGTCCGACAACACCACGACGGGATCGGCGCCGGTGTCATACTGCTCGCGAAATTCCTTAAAGGCGCTTGCGATATCGCCGCGGACCAGATGCTCGAACAGGTCGATCACCCGCGTGCGATCGGCAAGACCGAGCATCTGCCGCACGGCGTCGGCGCGGACCGGACCGGCGGCATGTGCGATCGCCTGATCGAGCAGCGACAGCGAATCGCGCACCGATCCTTCGGCCGCGCGCGCGATAATGCCGAGCGCCTCGGCTTCCGCCTCGACGCCTTCTTTCGCCGCGATATTGGCCAGATGCGTCATCAGCACGTCCGCCTCGACCCGGCGCAAATCGAAGCGCTGGCAGCGCGACAGTACCGTGACCGGAACTTTGCGGATTTCAGTGGTGGCGAAAACGAATTTGGCGTGCTCGGGCGGCTCTTCCAGCGTTTTCAGAAACGCATTGAATGCCGCCGTCGAGAGCATATGGACTTCGTCGATGATGTAGACCTTGTAACGCGCGCTCGCCGGCGCATAGCGCACACTGTCGTTGATCTGGCGCACATCGTCGACGCCGGTGTGGGAAGCGGCGTCCATTTCCAGCACATCCATGTGCCGGCTTTCCATGATCGCCTGACAATGCACGCCGAGCTTCGGCATATGGATCGTCGGCCCCTTCACCGATCCATCCGGCAATTCGTAGTTCAAGGCGCGCGCCAGAATCCGCGCCGTGGTGGTCTTGCCGACACCGCGCACGCCGGTCAGGATCCAGGCCTGCGGAATGCGTCCGGTTTCGAACGCGTTCGAGACGGTACGCACCACCGCCTCCTGGCCGATCAAATCCTCGAAACCCGAGGGGCGGTATTTCCGCGCCAGGACGCGATAGGGCTTGCCAGCCTCTGCCTGTGCACCGAAGCCAAAGCCGTCCTGGCCGGCATTTTCTTGGCCGGCAGTTTCGAAATCGTGAGGGGTCAGGGGCGCGCCAGCATCATTCATCGGTCGGTCCGCAATTGATCATCTCGCGAAGCTGGCTTTGCGGAACAGGCACTTTGCGGAGCAGCCGCCCGGCGGAATCGGTCGCAGTGCATGCGCTATTCGCCGGCAAAACAGGTAGGAGACTGACGAGCGACCCGATCCGGACCTCGTTAGGGCTGCTTCCTTCCGGACCTGACCCGGTTGGCGAGTGGCTCGTCCACCGCCAATCTCCCGGCCCATATTTGGAGCCAAACGGCCCGGAAAGCAAGCGGGTGCGGGGCGGTTTGGGCCACTTGTGCAAAATCGCGGATAAGGCATTAGTTGCAGGGTGATAGTCGGATATACCACCAGCCGTGCCGGACAAGGAAATACCCAAGGAAATATCCATGGCGCCTGAGGAATCCGCCTGGTCGCTCCATGCGCGGCTCAAGGAAGATACCATCGACATCGGCGACCTGCCGCTCTGCCGCGTGCTGGTCATCAAGGACGCGCATTACCCGTGGCTGTTGCTGGTGCCGCGGCGGCCCGATGTTGTGGAAATCATTGATCTCAACGACGTCGAACAGGCGCAGTTGATGACGGAGATTTCCCGCGTCGCGCGTGCATTGAAAGAGATCACCAAATGCGAGAAGCTTAATATCGCCGCCCTCGGCAACATGGTTCCGCAATTGCACGTGCACATCATCGCGCGACGTTCGAGCGATGCCGCTTGGCCGCGGCCGGTCTGGGGGGTGATGCCGCCGCTCGCGCACGATGCCGAGGAGGTCCAGCGATTTATCAGCGCGCTTCGACGAAAAATCTGGCTTGGTTGAACATCTGACTTGGTTGAACACATGAACGCATTCGATTCATTTCCATTGGGGCAGCCGGGTTTCGTCTCGCATATCCTCGATCGTGCCGCCCATTTGCGCGGCGACGAGGCGAAATTGCTGGCGCTGGAAAACCACCCCGACGCCCGCGCCTATGTCGTCTACCGCAATTCGCTGGTGGTAAGGCGGGAAGCGGCCGGGCCTCGCGCTCTATTGAGCATTGAGGAGGCTTTGAAGTTCGGCGCCAATCCCGGCACCATTTTTCTGGGGCTTCGCGATCAGGCGCCGATCTTCGGCATGGGCATTTCGCCGGCGGCGGTCGAGCTACTCTTGACGCGCGACGATGCCGCAGTGAGCGAGCTGCGTGGCATGGCAATGCACGGCGCGGTTCGCCCGGATGAGCTGTCGGCGATCGCGATGGCGAAGTCGCTGGTGAACTGGCATCAGCGGCACGGCTACTGCGCCAATTGCGGCACCCGCTCGGCAATGAAGGAGGGAGGCTGGAAGCGCGACTGCCCCAACTGCAAGACCGAGCATTTCCCTCGCACCGATCCGGTCGTTATCATGCTGGTGGCTTTGGGGGATAAGGTCCTGCTCGGCCGCCAGAAGCACTTCCTGCCCGGCATGTATTCCTGCCTCGCCGGCTTCGTCGAAGCGGCGGAAACCATCGAGGACGCGGTTCGCCGCGAGATTCTCGAGGAATCCGGTATCCGCTGCACCGACGTCCAATATTATATGACGCAGCCCTGGCCCTACCCCTCGTCCCTGATGATCGGATGCACGGCACGCGCCCTGAACGAGGACATCGTGGTCGACCACGCGGAACTTGAAGATGCGCGCTGGTTCGATCGCGCGGAGGCGACCTTGATGATCAAGCGGGAACATCCCGACGGGCTTGCCGGCCCGCACCCGTTCGCGATCGCGCACCATCTGCTCGGACGGTGGGTGCAGGATGGAGCGGACCACCCCGCATAACGGAACCCTCGATGGCTACTTTCGTTAGGCCTCCAATCGCCAATACCCCGGAGTCAGCATGACCGACGCCACCTCAACCCCGCATGTCGCGGGAAAGCACTCTCCGCGGATCCTCTGCATCGGCATGCCGGTGCGCGACCTGACGTTTCGCGTGCACGGACTGCCCGCGCGCGGCTCCAAGGAAAACGCCACCCACTTTGAAGAAATTTGCGGCGGCAACGCGCTCAACGGCGCGATCGGGATTGCGCGGCTCGGCGGCCGCGCCTCGATCTGCGGACCGATGGGGGACGAGAAGGAGACGACGTCCCGCTACATCTACGAGAAGATGGCGGAGGAAGGCATCGAGACCAAACACCTCGTGCACATGCCGGGCCTGGTGACGCCGATCTCCAACATCATGATCGACCCGAGCGGCGAGCGCACCATCGTCACCTTCCGCGATCCGGAATTGTGGAACGTTCGCCTGCCCGACCACGATATGCTGCTGGAAGACTGCGATGCCATCCTGACCGAGAGCCGGTGCGCCACCTTCTGCACGGATCTTTGCACCGAAGCGACGCGGCGCGGCATTCCCGTGATCGTCGACGTCGACCGCGCCATGTCGTTGCGCGAAGGCCTGCTCACGGCGTCATCGCACCTGATTTTTTCCAGCGAGCCGTTGCAGGAGACGGCCGACGTTACCGACGACGGCGAGGCGTTGAAGAAGATCGCCAAGCTGACCCCTTCCTTCCTCGCAGGCACGCGCGGGGCCCAGGGGACGATCTGGCTCGACGAGAAGCAGTACCTGCAACAGACGCCGGCCTTCCCGGTGCACACCGTGGATACGCTGGGCGCGGGCGACGTTTTCCACGGCGCGTTTGCGCTGGCGATCACCGAAAACCAGGATTTACGCTCCGCGCTCACCTTCGCTTCCGCCGCCGCCGCGCTGAAATGCACCCGCTTCGGCGGAGCCTTCGCGGCCCCGCAACGTGCTGAAGTTGAAGCACTTTTGAGCCAGAAGCGGTCGCCCTCCCGGTAACCTTGCCGCGACTATGGGCTTGAACTAGAAGAATCTTCTATATATGAGGTTTCACAACCTTAAAAATGGAAGAAAGTTCTTCTAACATGAGCGAACTCGCCGTTCACGCCGCCGCCGAGCCCAACCGCAGGCTCGATGCGATCGACCGCAAAATCCTCACCGTGCTGCAACAGGACGCCTCCCTCTCGGTTGCCGAGATCGGCGACCGCGTCGGTCTTTCCTCAACACCGTGCTGGAAGCGCATCCAGCGGCTGGAGGCCGATGGCGTGATCCTGCGCCGGGTGGCGCTGGTAGATCAGAACAAGATCGGGCTTGGCATCACCGTCTTCGTTTCGGTCGAAAGCGCCGATCACTCCGAGGCCTGGTTGCAGAAATTCGCCGAGGCGGTTTCTGCGATGCCCGAGGTGATGGAATTTTACCGAATGGCAGGCGATGTCGATTACATGTTGCGGGTCGTAGCCGCGGACATGCAGAGCTATGACGTGTTCTACAAGAAGCTGATCGGCGCGGTGCCGCTGAAAAATGTGACGTCGCGCTTTGCCATGGAAAAAATCAAGTCTGTGACCGCCCTTCCGGTGCCGGCAAACTAACCGTCAAATCTTCTGGTTATATTCGCCGACTTCCGGACGCATGCGCAGCACCGAATCCATCGCCTCGAACATATCGCGCATCCGCTGTTCCGAGACCGGGCTTTCGACGACCACCACCAGCTCCGGCTTGTTGGAGGAAGCCCGCACCAGGCCCCAGCTGCCGTCCTGGACGGTGACGCGCACGCCATTGACGGTGACGAGATCGCGAATCTGTTGCCCCGCGACTTTTTCGCCCCGCCGTTGCAGCCCCTCGAAATGCTTCACCACCTGATCGACGACGCCATATTTGGTCTCGTCTGCGCAATGCGGCGACATCGTCGGCGATGACCAGGTCTTCGGCAGATCGTTCTTCAAATCGGCCATCGACTTGCCGGGGGCGCGATCGAGCATGTCGCAGACCGCAATCGCCGAAACCAGCCCATCGTCGTAACCTCGGCCATACGGTTTGTTGAAGAAGAAATGACCGGACTTCTCGAAGCCCGCCAGCGCGCCCAATTCATGGGTGCGACGCTTCATGTAGGAATGGCCGGTTTTCCAATAGACGGTTTTCGCGCCCTGTTTTTGCAGCACGGGATCCGTGACAAAAAGTCCGGTCGATTTCACATCGACCACGAACTGCGCGTTTTTGTGGATCGCCGACATGTCACGCGCCAGCATCACGCCGACCTTGTCGGCAAAAATCTCCTCCCCCGTATTGTCGACGACGCCGCAACGGTCGCCGTCGCCGTCAAAGCCAAGACCGACATCAGCCTTGCTCTGAAGAACCGCGTCGCGAATCGCGTGCAGCATCTCCATGTCTTCGGGGTTGGGGTTGTACTTCGGGAACGTGTAGTCGAGTTCGGTATCGAGCGGGACCACTTCGCAGCCGATCGCTTCCATCACCTGCGGCGCGAACGCTCCGGCGGTGCCGTTGCCGCAGGCGACCACGGCCTTGAGCTTGCGTTTGAGTTTGGGGCGCTTGGTGAGATCGGCGATGTAGCGCGCCGGAAAATTCTCGTGAAACTGATAGGAGCCGCCCGCTTTGTTCTTGAAGTCGGCGTTGAGCACGATCTCTTTCAGCCGGCTCATCTCGTCGGGGCCAAAAGTGAGCGGCCGGTTGGCGCCCATCTTGACGCCGGTCCAGCCATTATCATTGTGCGAAGCCGTCACCATCGCCACACAGGGCACGTCGAGCTCAAATTGCGCAAAATAGGCCATCGGCGTCATCGCAAGCCCGATGTCGTGAACCCGGCAGCCCGCCGCCTGCAAACCCGAGATCAGAGCGTATTTGATCGAGGCCGAATAGCCGCGGAAATCGTGGCCGGTCACGACCTCCTGCTTGACGCCGAGTTCGGCGATCAGCGCTCCGAGCCCCATGCCGAGGGCCTGAACGCCCATCAGGTTGATTTCCTTGCCGAACAGCCATCGCGCATCATACTCGCGAAAGCCGGTCGCTTTCACCATCGGCTCTGACTCGAAAGCGTAGGTATTCGGAACCAGTACGGGCTTGGGTGTTGGAAACATGGACCGGCCTTGCAAGCATTCAGCGATATGGCCGAAGCCATAGCGAATGCGGGGACGCAACGGAAGGCGGAAACGACCGCTCCATGAAGGTTAATTGCGACAAGTTCCGGAAAAGCTTAAGGCGCGGTGCCGCAACAGGTGACGACTACTGCTCCAGCACCATCTTGCCGTTGGCGTATTCGAAGCGCTTGAGCTTCGACAGGAACGACAGGCCAAGCAGATTTTCCGACAGCGCTTCGTCCGGCAGCACCATGGCATCGACATCGCGCACGATAAGACCGCCGAGTTCGACCATGGCCAATCTTGTCGGCGCCGCCTTCACCGTGCCGTTGGCGGTCGTTACCGTCGCGCGATAGTCACTGCGCGACGGACGCAAGCCGAACCGCGCCGCCGAGCTTTCATTCAGCGCAATGACGGAAGCGCCGGTATCCACCATGAAGGCGATGCGCTGGCCATCGATCCGCCCTTCGGTCGCGAAATGACCACGGCCGTCAGGGGGAATGCTGAGGCTGCGGAGGCCGGCATCGGAGGTCGCGTCAGGCGTCACGGCCAAACGTACCGACGGGGTCGCCGAAGCAGGCGCGGGAGCCATCTTGTCGGCTATCTGCGCCATGAAGGTGCCGAGCCCGATCATGATCGCTGCAAAGATCATAATGTTACGCATCACGCCACTCTCGATCGCAGGGTCGCCGCACCAGCCCACTCCATCACGGCCACGGCGAAACTTCGACCGGTGGTACGCCACGCGGACGGCAATTTTGGCGAAAAGGATGAGCGAAGGGTTAACGAGCCCGCCGCTGGCGGTTGTGTCCTCTTTCAGGTTCCTTTGGGCTTGACCCGGCGGGTCGGCATCGCGCTCGCCGGATCCTCCGGCCAGGGATGACGCGGATAGCGCCCGCGCAAATCGGAGCGCACGGCCGCATAGCTGCCGCGCCAGAAGCCCGGCAGATCGCGCGTCACCTGCACGGGACGATGCGCCGGCGACAGCAGTTCCAGCACCAGCGGAATGGCGCCTCGGGCAATCGAGGGATGGCCGGTCAATCCGAACAATTCCTGCAAGCGCACCGCAATGGTCGGGCCCTGCTCGGCTTCGTAGTCGATCGCGAGTTGTGTGCCCGTCGGCGCCTCGAAATGCGTCGGCGCTTCCTTTTCCAGCCGCCCGCGCAGGGCCCAGGGCAACAAAGATTGCAAGGCGTCCGACAAATCGCCGGCGGAAAAGGCTTTCAGCGATGTCTTGCCGAGCAGCGCCGGCACCAGCCAACTCTCGCATTGGGCGATGAGCGCTTCATCAGACAAATCCGGCCACGGATTATCCGGAGCTTGCCTCTCCGCAGCGCGCAAAAACATCACGCGGTCGCGCCATTGCTTGATCGGTTTCGACCACGGCAATTGACCGAGGCCGGCGGCGATCAAACCATCCGCGAAAATCTTCGCGGTCTCCTCAGAGGGTTCGATGGCGATCGGCGCTTCCGACAGCGTGATCGCATGCAGAGTTTTCTTGCGCCGGGCTCGCAGCGCCATCGCACCCCGATCGAAGGAAATCTCATCCGTCATTTCGATCTGATCGGCAAAGCGCGCTTCGATCTCTCCTTGCGTAATCGGCGCCGCCAGCAGAATACGGCCCTGCATGGCGGTGCCGGTCAGCTCGGCGACCGCAATATACGACGACCGCGACAGCGCCGCGGTTTGATCGAGGGCGGCACCGCGTCCGTTGGCCAACACGAAACTGCCATTGCCGCGGTTCTTCGCCACACGGTCGGGAAACGCCAGCGCCAGCATGACGCCGTTGGACGGCTCTTCTTCCGTCGTGCGCAAGCCTCTCCGTTCCCCTCCCGCCTGCGGGGAGGGGTTAGGGGTGGGGGTAGCTACACCTACATCTGTCTCTTGATACCCCCCTCCCCGACCCTCCCCCGCAAGGGGGGAGAGAGAAGAAAGAGCCACTTGCGACGCCCAGCGCTGCGCTTGACCGCGCGCGGCCCCGGCGCGTTGCGATCGATCACGGCGAAAATTATCCAGCCGCACGTCGAGATCGACATGATCGCCGCCGAGCCCGCGCTCGGTCAGGACCGCCGCGATATCGGCGGCGGTGCGGCCTGTACCGAGGCGATGCGAGTCGACGATCATCCGCGCCAGCCGCGGCGGCAATGCGAGCGCCCGCAAGCTACGGCCCTCGTCGGTGATCCGCCCTTCCCCGTCGAGCGCGCCAAGTTCGCGCAACAGTTCTCGCGCCTCTTTCAAGGCAGGCGCGGGAGGCGGATCGAGAAAAGCGAGATCAGAGGGGTTACTGACGCCCCATTGCGCGAGGTCCAGCACCAGCGACGACAGATCGGCGCTCAGGATTTCGGGCTGCGTATAGGCCGAAAGCGAAGCGGTCTGCGGCTCATCCCATAGCCGGTAACATACGCCCGCTTCGGTGCGGCCGGCGCGGCCGCGGCGCTGATCGACCGCCGCGCGCGAGGCCCGCACGGTCTCAAGCCGCGTCAGCCCGATGTCGGGCTCATAGCGCGGCACCCGCGCGAGGCCGGAATCGACCACGATGCGCACACCCTCGATGGTCAGCGAGGTCTCGGCGATTGAAGTTGCCAGCACGACCTTGCGATGGCCCTTCGGTGGTGGCGCGATGGCGCGATCCTGCACCGAGGCATCCAGCGCGCCAAACAGGGGCACGATCTCAATCAACGCATCGTGGATGCGCTCGGCGAGAAAGTTTTGCGTGCGGCGGATTTCCGCCGCCCCGGGCAGGAACGCCAGCACCGAACCGGGATCGGCACGCAGTGCCGTTGCAATCGCATCCGCCATCTGCCGTTCGACGGGCGCATCGGCCTTGCGGCCGAGATAGCGCGTCTCGACCGGAAAAGCGCGGCCTTCGCTCGCGACGACCGGTGCCTCGCCAAGCAGCTTGGCGACGCGCGCGCCGTCAAGCGTGGCCGACATCACCAGGATACGCAGATCCTCGCGCAGGCCGGTTTGCGCGTCGCGCGCCAGCGCCAGCCCCAGATCCGCATCGAGCGAGCGTTCGTGAAATTCGTCGAACAGCACCGCCGCGACGCCGTTCAATTCCGGATCGTCGAGAATCTGGCGGGAAAAAATCCCCTCGGTGACGACTTCGATGCGGGTCTTGCGCGAGATCTTGGAGCCGAAACGGACGCGGTAGCCGACGGTTTCGCCAACCCTCTCCCCAAGCGTATGCGCCATGCGTTCGGCGCTGGCGCGCGCCGCGATCCGTCGCGGTTCCAGCACGATGATCTTTTTGCCCCTGGCCCAGGGCGCATCGAGCAGCGCGAGCGGCACCCGCGTGGTCTTGCCGGCGCCGGGCGGCGCGACCAGCACCGCGGCGTTATGGCCGTCCAGCGTTCGTGCCAGATCGTCCAGCACGGCGTCGATCGGCAGCGGCGTATCGAAAGTGCGGGGCAAATCACTGTTCCGTCATCGCGCGCAAGGAGCGGGCGAAGACTGGATACCCCGCAGGCGCGGGGAATGACAACAGACTCAGACCTGCTCGGCAGGCCGGCCGACGCTCTCGTAAACAAAGCCGAGCGCCGCCATGTCCTCAGGACGATAGACATTGCGCAGATCGACCACGACGGGATGGGCCAATTCGCTTTTGAGACGCTCGAGATCGAGGCCACGGTATTGCGTCCACTCGGTCACCACCACCAGCGCATCCGCGCCGCGGGCGCAGAGATAGGGATCGTCGCAATATTCGATGTCGGGCAGTTCGCGGCGCGCCGCCTCCATGCCGACCGGATCGTGCGCGCGCACTTTCGCGCCCATGTCGAGCAGTCCCGTCACCAGCGGAATCGACGGCGCCTCGCGCATGTCGTCGGTGTCCGGCTTGAAGGTGAGGCCGAGCACCGCGATCGTCTTGCCGCGCAGGCTCGAGCCGACCGCGCTGGAAACCTTGCGCGCCATCGCGCGCTTGCGGTTGTCATTGACCGCAAGCACCGCCTCGACGATGCGCAAGGGCACGTCGTGGTCGAGCGCGATTTTCACCAGCGCACGGGTGTCCTTCGGGAAACACGAGCCGCCAAAGCCGGGACCTGCGTGCAGGAACTTGGTTCCGATGCGGTTGTCGAGCCCGATGCCGCGCGCCACCTCCTGCACGTTGGCGCCAACTTTTTCGGAAAGATCCGCCATCTCGTTGATGAAAGTGATCTTGGTGGCGAGAAAGGCGTTGGCCGCGTATTTGATCAGCTCCGCGGTGCGCCGCGCGGTGAACATCAGCGGCCCCTGGTTCAGCGACAACGGCCGGTAGATATCGCCCATGACCTTGCGGGCGCGCTCATCCGAGGTGCCGATCACGATGCGGTCCGGAAACTTGAAATCGCGGATCGCGGCGCCCTCGCGCAGGAATTCCGGATTGGAGGCGACCGCGACGTCGGCGGAGGGATTGGCTTCGTGGATCAGCCGCTCGACCTCATCGCCGGTGCCGACCGGCACGGTCGACTTGGTGACGACAACGGTAAATCCCTTCAGCGAAAGGGCGATCTCGCGCGCGGCGGCGTGCACATAGCTGAGATCGGCGTGACCGTCGCCCCGACGGGACGGGGTGCCAACCGCGATGAACACCGCGTCGGCTTCGGCCACTGGTGTGGCAAGTTCGGTCGTGAAATTCAGCCGCCCGGCCTTCACATTGGAAGCAACGAGCGCATCGAGCCCCGGCTCGAAGATGGGGATTTCACCACGGAGAAGCGCGGCGATCTTGCCCTCATCCTTGTCGACGCAGATGACTTGATGTCCGAAATCCGCAAAGCAGGCGCCTGACACCAGCCCCACATAGCCTGTGCCGATCATGGCGATATGCATCTCAAAAGCCTGTCGTAAATGGTTAACGGTACGATTTGTGGGGGTGTCTTAAAGCATTTTGACACAAACAGAAAACAGGCTGCCATCATGACAATGGCATGTCATTTGCGTGAATAAAGGAGAATGAAACGGATACGGCCGATGATGCAACAAAGCCGTTCCGGAAAGGGATTGCAATGACATCAAACGGCACATCCGCCGTTACCCCGAACCGCGCCTCCGGCCGTGTCGATTGGGTCGACTACGCCAAGGGCATCTGCATCATCATGGTGGTGATGATGCATTCGGTGCTGGGGGTGGAACTGGCCGCCGGCGAGACCGGCTTCATGCACCTCTTTGTCGCCTTCGCCAAGCCGTTCCGGATGCCGGATTTCTTCCTGATCTCCGGCCTGTTCTTGGCCCTTGTCATCGATCGCGACTGGCGCACTTACCTCGACCGCAAGGTGGTGCATTTCGCCTATTTCTACGTGCTCTGGGTAACCATTCAATTCGGCTTCAAGGCGCCTGGCTTTGCCGCCGAGTTCGAACTGGGCTCATGCCGGATACCTGTATCTGGAATCCTTCATCGAGCCGTTCGGCACGCTGTGGTTCATCTATTTGTTGCCGATCTTCTTCGTCGTCACCAAGCTGACACGCCGCGTTCCGTCACTTCTGGTCTGGGCTATCGCAGCAATGCTGGAGATGGCTCATGTCTCGACGGGCTGGACCGCGATCGACGAATTCGGCGCGCGCTTTGTGTATTTCTATACCGGCTACCTGTTTGCCGATGCGGTATTCGCACTGTCCGACCGCGCGCGGACGCAACCGGGTCTTGCGCTCGCCGCACTCGCCATCTGGGCAATCCTCAACGCGGGCCTCGTGTGGCTTGGATTGAGCGAACGGCCGGTGATTTCGCTGATGCTTGGGCTCGCCGGCGCCTGCGCCGTCATTGTGGCCGCGACCTTGCTGGCGCGGGCACGATGGATCGACTTCATCCGCTTCTGCGGCGAGCACTCGATCGTGATCTACCTCGCTTTCTTCCTCCCGATGGCGGCGACACGGACGCTTCTCTTGCGCACCGGCATCATCCACGACCTCGGCGCGATCTCGCTGACGGTCACGCTGGTGGCGCTGTTCGGCGCGCTGGCAATCTGGCAGATCGCGCTCAGGTGCGGCGCGAGCTTTCTGTTCGAGCGCCCCGAAGCGTTCTGGATCGCGCCGAAGAAAACAGGCCCCGCGCTGCAGCCGGCTGAATAGCGCGCGAAAACTTACGTTCCCGCGATCTTCACGCCACCCTGCATCTTGGCAAGCTTCTCGCGAAAGCCTTCCGCATCGCCGAAATCCGCAAAGCCCTGATAGTAGGGGTGCGGACCGAGCATCCGGCGGGCATGCTTGATCGGACACCAGTAGATCTCGGTACGCGCGGCGACCTCTCGCATGAACGCGATAGCGCCGTTGGCATAGGAGCAATAGGCGCAATTGATCTTTTCGATGATGTTGAGATAGGCCAGATGATGGCGGTCGAACACGAGATAGTCGCGGCGACGTGCTTTCGGAATTTTATAGACCGGAAAGCAGATCGCCTGATACGCCATGATCCAGACGTCGAGCAGCGCGATCGGGATGATCAGCGAATAGATCACCGGCGAGCTCAGTATCATCAACGGGCTGGCGTCGATCAGATACCTTGTCGCCCGCGTCTTGAGTTCGTGATGGATCCGCAACACTTCCTTCTCGAACACGATCCGGCGATCTTCGATTCGGAAACGCAGTTCCTCCCGTCGTCTGGCCAGTTCCGTCTCGATCTCGGCTTCGACTGATCGCAGCTTTTCCATCAAATCGTCGAGTGCCGCGGTCATGTCGCGTCCTTTCAGGTCAATCTGCCGCCGAGGTGGCCATGGAACGGCCGCGGGCGCAATCTATTCCGGACCTCACCAAGTCTGGGATCCTTGGAAACTCCGAGGGCCCGGCAAAAATCCCGGCACAACACGCGCCCGAGGGTGTCAATCGCGGTAAAAATCCTTAAGTTTCGGCCATGCCCAAGACCTCAGAAAAGACCTCCTCGAATACCGCCCCCAAGCCCGTTGCCGCCAAAGCCCTCAAGAAGGGCGACCATGTATTTTTGGTCGACGGTTCCTCCTATATTTTTCGCGCCTATCACGCGCTGCCGCCGCTGAACCGCAAATCCGACGGCTTGCAGGTCAATGCCGTGCTCGGCTTCTGCAACATGCTCTGGAAGCTGTTGCGCGACATGCCGCCGGATAACCGGCCGACCCACCTCGCTATCATCTTCGACAAGTCCGAGATCACCTTCCGCAACAAGCTTTATCCCGACTACAAGGCGCACCGTCCGCCGGCGCCCGACGATCTGATTCCGCAATTTTCTCTGATTCGCGATGCGGTCCGCGCCTTCGATCTGCCCTGTCTCGAGCAGGTCGGCTTCGAGGCCGACGATCTGATCGCGACCTATGCGCGGGAGGCCGGCGAGCGCGGCGCCACAACGACTATTGTTTCCTCGGACAAGGATCTGATGCAGCTCGTCACCGACAAAGTGACGATGTTCGACACCATGAAAGACCGCCGCATCGGGATTCCCGAAGTGATCGAAAAATTCGGCGTGCCGCCTGAAAAGGTCGTCGAGGTTCAGGCGCTGGCCGGAGATTCCACCGACAACGTGCCGGGCGTTCCCGGCATCGGCATCAAGACCGCGGCGCAACTGATCGTCGAATATGGCGACCTCGAAACCCTGCTCAAACGGGCCGGCGAGATCAAGCAGCCGAAGCGGCGCGAGGCGTTGATCGAGAATGCCGAGAAGGCGCGCATCTCGCGGCAACTGGTACTGCTCGACGACAAGGTGAAGCTCGACGTGCCGCTCGACGACCTGGCGGTGCAGGAGCCTGACGCACGCAAGCTGATCGCCTTCTTGAAGGCGATGGAATTTTCCACCCTCACCCGGCGCGTCGGCGAATATTCGCAGGTGGACCCTGCAAACGTTACGGCTAACGCCGGCGTCTTTTCGCCGCTTCCTCTGGCCGAGAAGGTCGATGAATCCGGCAACGCGCCGGCTTCCGAACGTAGTGGCGATTTATTCGCCGACCAGAAACCCGCCTCGAAGGGCCGAGCTCCTTCAGGCAAGCCGGGCGCGAGAGACGACAAGGCCTCGAGCCTGAAGGGCACGCCGCAGGCCTTAGCGGCTGCGCGCGCCGAGGAGGCGCGCAACACGCCGGTCGACCGTAAGAAGTACCGGACGATTCGCAACGTCGCCGAACTCGAGACGTGGATCGGACGCGCGCGCGATGCGGGCCAGTTCGCATTTGAGGCCAAGGCAAGCTCGGAAGACCCGATGCAGGCCGAGGTTTGCGGCATCGCGCTGGCGCTCGCGCCCAACGAGGCCTGCTACGTTCCGCTCGGCCACAAACAGGCCGGCGACGGCAGCGGCTTGTTCGCCGCCGGCCTTGCGCCGGACCAGATCAAGGTGAGCGATGCGCTCGCCGCGTTGAAGCCACTGCTGGAATCCGCCGGCATTCTCAAGATCGGATTCAACATCAAGTTCGGCGCGGTGATGTTAGCGCAGGCCGGTATCACGCTTCGCAACACCGACGACGCGCAGCTCATGAGTTATGCGCTCGACGCCGGCCGCAATTCGCATGGGCTCGACTCGCTTTCCGAGACCTGGCTCGGCCACGCCATCATCAGCCATGGCGAATTGACCGGCAGCGGCAAAGGAAAACTGAGTTTCGATCAAGTCGCGATCGACAAGGCAGCCGAATATTCCGCCGAAGATGCCGACGTGATCTTGCGGCTGTGGCGGCTGCTCAAGCCGCGCCTCGTCGCCGAACGCATGACGACGGTCTATGAGACGCTGGAGCGGCCGCTGGTCGCCGTGCTGGCACGGATGGAACGGCGCGGCATCTCGATCGATCGGCAGGTGCTGTCGCGCCTGTCGGGTGACTTTGCCCAGACCGCAGCGAGAGTCGAAGCTGAAATCCAGGAGATCGCCGGCGAGCCGGTCAATGTCGGCAGCCCCAAACAGATCGGCGATATTCTTTTCGGCAAGATGGGAATTCCCGGCGGCACCAAGACCAAGACCGGCGCATGGTCGACTTCGGCGCAAATCCTCGACGAATTGGCCGAACAAGGCCACGAACTCCCGAAAAAGATCCTCGAATGGCGGCAGGTCTCGAAACTGAAGTCGACCTATACCGACGCGCTGCCGACCTATGTGCATCCCGAGACCCACCGCGTGCACACGACCTACGCACTCGCCGCCACCACCACCGGGCGGCTGTCTTCGAACGAACCGAACCTTCAGAACATTCCGGTGCGCACCGAGGACGGCCGCAAGATCCGACGCGCCTTTATCGCCTCCCCCGGCCACAAACTGGTGTCGGCGGACTATTCGCAGATCGAATTGCGGCTGCTCGCGGAAATCGCGGACATTCCCGTGCTCAAGCAGGCGTTCCGCGACGGACTCGACATTCACGCCATGACGGCGTCGGAAATGTTCGGCGTTCCCGTCAAGGACATGCCCGCCGAGGTGCGCCGCCGCGCCAAAGCGATCAACTTCGGCATCATCTACGGCATCTCTGCATTTGGGCTCGCCAATCAGCTCGGCATCGCCCGCGAGGAAGCCTCCGCCTACATCAAGAAGTATTTCGAGCGCTTCCCCGGCATCCGCGCCTACATGGATGCGACGCGCGATTTCTGCCGTGCCCACGGCTATGTCGAGACGCTGTTCGGCCGCAAATGCCATTACCCTGACATCAAGGCCTCCAATGCCTCGGTCCGAGCTTTCAATGAGCGCGCGGCAATCAATGCGCGGCTTCAGGGCACCGCGGCCGACATCATCCGCCGCGCCATGATCCGGATGGAAGAGGCGCTCGCCGAGAAGAAGCTCTCGGCGCAAATGCTGCTACAGGTTCACGACGAACTGATCTTCGAGGTGCCTGACAGCGAGGTGGCGGCGACGCTGCCGGTGGTTCAACACGTCATGCAGGACGCGCCGTTTCCGGCGGTCGCGCTCTCGCTGCCGCTGCATGTCGATGCCCGCGCTGCCGACAACTGGGATGAGGCGCATTGACTCATCTCACGATGCCAGTCGGCGAATATGTCAGCCCGGATGGGCAGTTGAAGTTCCTGATCACATGCCCCGACGGCGATTGGACGATTGGCTTTGAAGGCTTTCCTTGGCATACGCACGGAAGCATCTTGGCCGAACTGTCAGGAAAGGACGAGGTCTCCGCAGTAGAAACCTTTCTCGCCAGCTTAACCGACAACGTCAGCGTCATTGCACTCAAGCGGATTGCCGGTGATCTGAAAGATGTATGGATATCCGACAATCCGGCGGAAGACCTTTTGCGCAACAAACAGTATGGCGAGATCAACGAGTTAATTGAATTTCGCTTTTGGAATGGCACGGCCGCTCTAGTGTAAGAAAATGAAAAAGGGCGATCGCTCGATCGCCCTTTCCATTCCAGACGGTGCGTTCGCCGTCTCAGAAACTCTATCGCTTATTCCGCCGCGAGCTTGACCTCGGGCGCGGCGGCGCGGACGTCGGCATCGACCTTGGCTTCGAACTTGGCGAAGTTCTTCTGGAACATGCCGACCAGCGCACGCGCGGTCTTGTCGAACTCGGCCTTGTCCTTCCAGGTATTGACGGGGTCGAGAATGTCGCTCGGCACGCCCGGCAGCGCGGTCGGCACCGCAAAGCCGAAATACTTGTCGGTGCGGAATTCGACATTGCGCAAGGAGCCGTCGAGCGCGGCGGTGAGCAGCGCGCGCGTCACCTTGATCGGCATCCGCGAGCCGGTGCCGAATTTGCCGCCGGTCCAGCCGGTATTGACCAGCCAGCAATCGACATTGTGCTTGGCGATCAGCTCGCGCAGCATGTTGCCGTAGACCGACGGATCGAGCGGCAGGAACGGCGAGCCGAAGCAGGTCGAGAATTCCGGCTGCGGCTCGTTACCGAGACCACGCTCGGTGCCCGCGACCTTGGCGGTATAGCCGGACAGGAAGTGATACATCGCCTGCGCCGGCGAAAGTTTGGCGATCGGCGGCAACACGCCGAAGGCGTCGGCCGCCAGCATCACCACGTTTTTCGGATGGCCGGCGCGGCCGGTGCGCGAAGCATTCGGGATGAAATCCAGAGGATACGCAGATCGCGTATTCTCGGTCTTCGAGCCATCGTCGAAATCGGGAATGCGCGTGAACTCGTCGAGCACCACATTCTCCAGCACCGCGCCGAAGCGCTTGCTGGCGGCATAGATTTCAGGCTCGGCTTCTTCCGACAGCTTGATGCACTTCGCATAGCAGCCGCCTTCGAAATTGAAGATGCCGTCGGTGCCCCAGCCGTGCTCGTCGTCGCCGATCAGCGTGCGCTTGGGATCGGCCGAGAGCGTGGTCTTTCCGGTGCCGGAAAGCCCGAAGAAAATCGCGCTGTCGCCGGCGGGGCCGACATTGGCCGAGCAGTGCATCGGCATGACGCCCTTCGCGGGCAGATAGTAATTGAGCGTCGTGAACACGCTCTTCTTCATCTCGCCGGCATAATAAGACCCGCCGATCAGGACGATCTTGCGGGCGAAATCGATCGCGACCACGTTCTCCGAGCGCACGCCGTGACGTTTCGGATCGGCACGGAAGCTCGGCAGGTCGATGATGGTGAGTTCAGGTGCGAACCCGGCAAGCTCCGACTGCGCGGGGCGGATCAGCAGCGTGCGGATGAACAGCGAATGCCAGGCAAGTTCGGTGAAGACGCGAGTCTTGATCCGGAACGTCGGATCGGCGCCGCCGTAGAGGTCCTGCGCGAACAGCGTCATGCCTTCGGCATGCTTGATGAAGTCGCCGTAGAGCGTCTCGAACTGCTCGGCCGTGATCGACTGGTTGCCGGCCCACCACATGTTCTTGTCGGTGGTGGCATCGCGAACCGTGAACTTGTCCTTCGGGCTGCGGCCGGTGAACTCACCGGTGTCCGCACACAACGCACCATCGGCCGAGAGGATCGCCTCGCCTGCCGACAACGCATGCTGATAAAGCTGCGCAGCGCCGAGGTTCCAGTGCACCCCTTTAAGATTTTTCAAGCCGAACTTGTCGGCCCCAAAGGCGCCGTTGCGTTTGCCCGTCTCTTGCACGAAAACTCCTCCTCGAACCCGCGTATCTCGATCGCGCGAATGCCTTGAGCCGCGCGTCTGTCACGGTTTTAGGCTGTTGAATATAGCCGCCCGGCCGAGGCCCGGCGAACGAAATTTCCGGCGATCATTATTGATGAACGCACGCCTTGCCAAGCCGATCCGCCCGATTTGGTTTATTCCCAAAAGGCGCGGCCAGCCTCTTGGCCGCATGCTGCGACGCAAAGTCGCTACCCTCACTGGCTTTGGCTGTCCGTGGCTACCCTTGCGCGTTGTCTTGCGCTGTCTTGCGCAGCGTCCGGAGCGCTGTCTCGGGTTCTCGCCTGTTCTGCCAGGCGGACCAGTATTTTCCGTAAATCCCCGGGTCCGGTCATCCGCTCCGGAAAGTCGAGCCGTAAGGTCTTGTTGCCGGCTTGCAGGTCGATGCCATCAGGATCGATCCCGCTGCACCGCCAGTCGCCCGCCGCAGCTCCCAAAAGGCGCGTGGCATAGAGGCCGAGCGCTTCCTGGTGGTCGGTATTCATATGCTCAACGGCGCTTTGTTCGGCTTCCAGAAGCGCGCTGGCATCTGAAATATCCGTCAAAAACTGCGAAGGTTTCAGATCCAGGATCCGTCCGAATCCAGCCACCAGATGCGTTCCGGCGGGACGGATTCGAAAGAAAGAAAAGTCCTTGAAATCCACGAAAACTTCCGCCGTGGGATGGGCGTTGAGATAACGCTGCCGCACGATGTCGCGGTCATCCGTGATTTCCTCGGCGTGGCCCGCCAACATGATCCGCGATCCCTCGAGCGGATCGCCCTCGACGCGCTCGTCCAGCATCAGCGAGACGCGCGGGTCCGCGATCAGGTTTTTGGTGTGAAGGGCGAGGCGGGAAATCAGCAGGATCGGCGAGCCGTCAGGATGGCTTGCGACATTCACCAGCGAGCAATAGGGATCGCCGCTGCCGGCCATCAAGGTCGCCAGCGCCCCCTGCCGGCTGCGGCGTAAAAGCGATTTAACCACCTTGGCGGGGTCGAAATCCGGGGTCAATTGCATCGATTATTTCCTCGCATCCTGTTGCAATTGGAGCCTTTTTTCGGGTAAACCGACGTTCGTAAGGGACGAAGCGCCTTAGACTTAAGTGGCGCTTTCATGGAACTCGGTCACACTTCAGCCCAGCTTGCATTGCTCGTTGACCGCGTCCGAAGCCCGATTATGCGGCGCACCACAAGATTAGCCGCCGTTTCAGCAACGATAGTGCGAAAGCAGGCTCATGCCCACCATTGCCCTGGTCGATGACGACCGCAACATTCTTACCTCCGTTTCGATTGCGCTCGAAGCCGAAGGCTATCGCATCATGACTTACACGGACGGCGCCTCGGCGCTGGACGGATTCAGGACCAGCCCGCCGGACCTTGCCATCCTCGACATCAAGATGCCGCGCATGGACGGCATGGAGACGCTGCGGCGGCTGCGGCAAAAATCCGATCTGCCGGTGATTTTCCTGACCTCCAAGGACGAGGAAATCGACGAGTTGTTCGGCCTCAAAATGGGCGCCGACGATTTCATCCGCAAGCCGTTCTCGCAGCGGCTTCTGGTCGAACGCGTGAAGGCGGTGCTGCGCCGCGCCTCTCCGAAAGACCCGACCGCCGTGCCGAAGGAAACCGACGCCAAGGCGCTCGACCGCGGCCTGCTGCGGATGGACCCGGAGCGCCATACCTGCACCTGGAAGAACGAGCCGGTTACCCTCACGGTGACCGAATTTCTCATCCTGCAAGCGCTCGCCACGCGCCCCGGCGTCGTCAAGAGCCGCAACGCGCTGATGGATGCGGCCTATGACGACCAGGTTTATGTCGACGACCGCACCATCGACAGCCACATCAAGCGGCTGCGCAAGAAGTTCAAGGTCGTGGACGACGAATTCGAGATGATCGAAACCCTGTACGGGGTCGGATACCGCTTCAAGGAGGCCTGACGGATGGTCGCGTCATCGCGGTTTGCCGACTGACGCGCCCCCCGGCTTGAGATAGTATGCGAACGCGATAGGGCATCGCGGGCAGCCCATTTGAAACAACCGCCGGTTTTGGCCATTGCTTGATCGAACGCAGCCTGATGCCAGCCTGAGCGCCGACGACACTGCGCCTGTCGTCATGGATACCCTTGCCGCCGAAAATCCGCCGGCCGCCGAATGGCAACCGCTCGGATGGCTACGGCGGGCCGGGCAATTCTTCTTTGCTCTCAGTTTTTCCAGCCTCACGCGACGCATCGTTTCACTCAACATCGCCGGCCTGCTGGCGCTGGTGGCGAGCATTCTCTACCTCTCGCAGTTTCGTGCCGGCCTGATCGACGCCCGCGCGCAAAGCCTGTTGGTGCAGGCCGAGATCATCGCGGGTGCGATCGCCGCTTCCGCGACCGTCGAAACCAACACCATCACCATCGATCCGGACCGGTTGCAGGATTTGAAGCCCGGCGAAACCTACGGCGCGCCGGACGAGTTTTCCGGGCTCGATTTTCCGATCAATCCGGAGCGCGTGGCGCCAGTGCTTCGCCGGCTGATCTCTCCCACCAAGACCCGCGCCCGGATTTACGACCGCGACGGCTCGCTGATTCTGGATAGCCGCAGCCTTTACGGCCGCGGCGACGTGCTCCGCTTCGAGTTGCCGCCACCCGCAGTGGAAAAGCCCGGGATTGCCGAACGCACGATGATCGCGGTCCGCACCTGGCTCAATCGCGGCGACCTGCCGCTCTATACCGAGCTCGGGCCGGAAAACGGCAACGGCTATCCGGAAGTGGCGCAATCCCTGACCGGCCAGAAGAGCAGCATGGTGCGCGTCAACGACCGCGGCGAGGTGATCGTTTCGGTCGCCGTCCCCGTGCAACGTTTCCGGGCGATCCACGGCTCGCTGATGCTTTCGACCCAGGGCGACGATATCGACCAGATGGTCACCGCCGAACGGCTCGCCATTCTGAAGGTCGGCGGCGTCGCGTCCGCCGTGATGATCGTGTTGTCGCTGGCGCTCGCCAGTACGATCGCAGGGCCGGTGCGTAGGCTCGCCGACAGCGCCGAACGGGTCCGCCGCCGTATCCGCACCCGCGTCGAGATTCCCGACTTCACCGGCCGCCGCGACGAAATCGGCCATCTCTCGGGCGCGCTGCGCGACATGACGGTCGCGCTCTACAACCGCATCGAGGCGATCGAGATGTTCGCCGCCGACGTCGCCCATGAATTGAAGAATCCGCTGACGTCGCTGCGCTCGGCGGTCGAAACCTTACCGCTTGCCCGCACCGACAACAGCCGGTCGCGGCTGCTCGCGGTGATCGAACACGACGTCAAGCGCCTCGACCGGTTGATATCAGACATTTCCGACGCGAGCCGGCTCGATGCCGAGTTGCAGCGTCAGGACATGGCGCCGGTCGATCTCCGCCGCCTTCTCACCGCGCTTGCGTCGGTCGCCAACGAAACCCGGCGCGGCAACAATGTCGGCGTCGAGCTTCGTTTCGAAGGCCGGGGCGTCGATACCTTCTCGGTGCCGGGCCACGATTCTCGGCTTGGCCAAGTGGTCTCCAACTTGCTGTCGAACGCCCAGTCGTTTTCGGAGGCCGGCAGCAAGGTGCGGATCACATGCCGCCGCATGCGCTCGAACATCGAAATCGTCGTCGACGACGATGGGCCGGGTATACGCGACGACGCGCTCTCCCGGATCTTCGAGCGCTTCTACACCGACCGGCCGCATCAGGGTTTTGGCCAGAATTCCGGGCTCGGCCTGTCGATCTCCAAGCAAATCGTCGAGGCCCACGGCGGCAAGATCTGGGCTGAGAACCGCGCCGGCCCGCCTGGCGAAAACGGCGAAGCCACCGTGGCCGGCGCCCGCTTCGTGGTCCGCCTCCCCGCTTTGGTATGACCGCGGAGACGGACAGCAGCATCCATGCCTCCGCCGTGCGGGTCGGAGACCGCGCCGTTCTGATTCGCGGGCCATCCGGTTCGGGCAAATCGCGCCTGGCCTTCGACCTCCTGCTGGCCGGCCGCGCAGGCCATATCGCCCCCGCCACGCTGGTCGGAGATGACCGCGTCCATGTCTGGCCGCATGCGACCGCGCTGATGGTTCGCCCGGCGCCCGCCCTGGCCGGCCTGATCGAAGTCCGGGGCCTCGGAATCCGCCGCTGCGATTTTGCATCTGAAGCCGCGGTCGGCCTGGTCGTGGACCTCGATGCGCCCGATGCCGAGCGCTTGCCGCCGCCCGAAGCCCTTCAAGTTCGAATTAAAGGTATTTTGATACCTAGAATTCCTGTCCGGCAAGGATTTTCCGGGCTTCCGCTCGTGATTGCTACCCTTACAATGACCGCGAATTCATCTTCAGCGGATTGTTCGAAGGGATTTGGTAACCATATCAACCCCACTATCGCGACCGAATAGACCGGCGCTTGCCCCCTTTCTCTTCACCAATTTCCCGGAGAAATGCGGCGATCCCCTCTTGCGTAGGGGCTCTGGATGGTCAAAGTGGCGCGTTCGTGCGGTGCACCAAAGGCACCCGCGAGGAGTTCTCGATGATTGGTCTAGTACTTGTGACCCATGGGCGCCTTGCCGACGAATTCAAGGCGGCGCTTGAACATGTCATGGGGCCGCAAAAACAAATCGAAGCCGTCACGATCGGAGCTGAGGATGATTCCGATCTGTGCCGAAGCGACATTATCGAAGCGGTCAACCGCGTCGACAGTGGCGATGGGGTTGCGATCCTCACCGACATGTTCGGTGGCACGCCCTCGAATCTCGCCATCTCCTGCATGAGCCGTCCGAAGGTGGAGGTGCTCGCAGGCATCAACCTTCCCATGCTGGTCAAGCTTGCCAAGGTCCGCGAGGAGCGAACGCTTCCTGATGCCATTGCGATGGCGCAGGAAGCCGGCCGCAAATACGTGACCATTGCAAGCCGGGTGCTCGCCGGCAAATGAGCGACGATGGCGCGTCGCCTGACACCCCTTCCGGACCGAGCGTTCCGGAAGGCGCGCTTTCCCGCGAACTGCCGATCGTCAACAAACGCGGGCTGCACGCGCGCGCTTCCGCCAAGTTCGTGCAGATGGTCGAGCGCTTTGAAGCCGAAATCTGGGTGACCAAGGGCAGCGAGACAGTCGGCGGCACATCGATCATGGGCCTGATGATGCTGTCGGCGGGACCCGGCACATCGATCGTCGTCTCCGCGGCCGGACCACAGGCTCAGGCCGCGCTGGATGCAATCAGCGAACTCGTCGCCGCCAAGTTCAACGAAGAGAATACCTGACGGCTTGCGTCGTTTTCCGTCACTTCGCCGGTGGCTGAATGTAGATCTTCCAGGTCGTCGCCGGCCCCGGATGGCCCTTGAAAAAGCGCTGCGTGCTCACAGCCACCTGCTCGGCATCCTTGGCATTCTCGGCCATCCAGGCCTCGCACTCCGCCAGCCGGTTGTCGGTGGTGTCGCAGATCCCGATGAAGCCGAGCCGCTTGGCCTGTTCCAACGAGGTCAGGCCCGACGACCAGAGTTCGCCCGGCGTCAGCGGCGCCGGATGATCGGGGCTATAGAACGTCATGGGCTCGCCGATCTCGGTCGTCCCGGCGACCACGGACCAGCGTGAAAAGAAACGGTTGTGCCACAGGCCCGTCAGTTCGCGGGCCAGTTGCGAGCGTGCACCGAAGCTGAAGGCCGCATTGGGACTGTCGGTAATCCCGTGCAGCGCGATGCTGGGCGAGGCGGCGAGCGTGGCGAGCGTCAGCACCAGCCAGATTGCCGCGATCCGGAACAGGGCGACGGCGGGCAAGCGCAGGCGTGGAACGGCGACCAGCGCCAGCGGCGTCAGAAAGAACAGCGAGATCCCCCAATCGGTCTTCATGTAGACCGACAAGATCAATCCGCCGAGCGGCGGCCCGACCGCGACCACGATCTGGATGATCCAGACGTTGAGCGCCTGCGCCAGGTTCACGCCGGTATTGGCGCCGCGCGACCAGATGCGCGCCAGCGCGACCTTCGGCCGGCGCAGCAGTCCTGTTCCGGCGACGGCAACGCCGGCGATCACCACAGGCAAGACCAGCAGTCCCAGATTGTGCTCAACGTAACCGAGAACCAGCATCGTGCTTTCGGCATGCGTTCTGTTCCCGTAGACGTCGCCGGCATAGACCAGCGGCGCGAAGTCCACCTCTTTCAACCACAGAAGATGCGGGATCATCGCCACCAACGCGGCTGCGATCGCAACCCAGGGCGCCGGCGAGCGCAGGAAATTGAGCCGATCGGGATGAATGAGCGCGGCGAGCCCGACCGCGCCGATCATGGTCAACACCCAGTATTTGGTCATCAGAGCGAGCGCAGCGGCAAGCCCGAGCCAAAGGCCTGAGAGCGCCGTTCGCTTTTCAAACGCACTCAGATAGGCCAGCACCAGAAGCGGCAGTGTGACGAGTTGCAGCAAGTCCGGATTGAACTTGAAGCCCTTGAAATTGAAGATCGGATAGATCGCCAGCATCACCACGACAAAAAACGCCCGGCGATAGTCCACCACCCTGATCGCGATCAGCCACGAGATCACAAGCCCGATCGCGAGCGTCGTCATCGCCAGCAGATAGGTGGCCCAATCGGTCACCGGGAACATGTCGAACCAGAGACCGGCGATCCAGCCCGCCAGCGGCGGGTGCTTGCCGTAACCGAGCTGGAATTTCTGTCCCCAGGCAAACGCCTCGGCGACGTCCATATGGACGTCCTGCGCTGCCTTCAGATTGATCAGGATCACCGTCCAGAGCAGCGCATGGATAGCGGCAAAGGTGAAGACGAACGCCGAAGCTGTTTGACGACCCGTTGCCGACGCCATCACCCAGGCCGCGAGCCGTCGCAGGCTCAGCCGCCGGAGGGAACGGCGGCGTGGCAGGGTCGCGGACGAAAGCAGTGTCGGGGACATACGCTCCAATGCCTCTTGATCTCTGGCGTTCCGGTTTGGGTAGCGCGTTTTCGGCTGCTGTTAAATCAGCTTGGCGTGAGGAAGCATCGTTAAAATACCGCAATATGGTTGCCGCACTGGGACGCGAATGCTATCCCGCGCCCTATGACCTCAGTCCCGATTTCGAACATCCGCAACTTTTCGATTGTTGCGCATATCGACCATGGCAAATCGACGCTGGCCGACCGCCTGATCCAGACCACCGGCGGGTTGCAGGCCCGCGAGATGAAGGAGCAGGTGCTCGATTCCATGGACATCGAGCGCGAGCGCGGCATCACGATCAAGGCGCAAACCGTGCGGCTGTCCTATAAAGCCAAGGACGGCCAAACCTACATCCTCAATCTGATCGACACGCCCGGCCATGTCGACTTCGCCTACGAAGTGTCGCGCTCGCTCGCGGCCTGCGAAGGCTCGCTGCTGGTGGTGGACGCAAGCCAGGGCGTCGAGGCCCAGACGCTTGCCAACGTCTATCACGCGCTCGACGCCGGCCACGAAATCGTGCCGGTGCTGAACAAGATCGACCTGCCGGCCGCGGAACCCGAACAGGTCAAAAAGCAGATCGAGGACGTGATCGGCATCGATGCGTCTGACGCAGTAATGATCTCGGCCAAGACCGGCCTTGGCATCGACGAGGTGCTGGAAGCCATCGTGCACCGGCTGCCGCCGCCGAAAGGCGATCGCGAGGCGCCGCTGAAGGCACTCCTGGTCGACAGCTGGTACGACGTCTATCTGGGCGTCGTCGTGCTGGTGCGGATCGTCGACGGCGTGATGAAAAAAGGCCAGCGCATCCGGATGATGGGCACCGGCGCCGCCTACGACCTCGAGCGGGTGGGCTTCTTCACCCCGAAAATGCACCAGATCGAAGAGCTCGGTCCCGGCGAGATCGGCTTCATCACTGCCGCGATCAAGGAAGTCGCCGATACGCGCGTCGGCGACACCATCACCGACGACCGCAAGCCGGTCACCGACATGTTGCCGGGCTTCAAACCGGCAATCCCGGTGGTTTTCTGCGGCCTGTTTCCGGTCGACGCCGACGATTTCGAAACCCTGCGCGCGGCGATGGGAAAATTACGGCTCAACGATGCGAGCTTCTCGTTCGAGATGGAAACTTCCGCCGCGCTGGGCTTCGGTTTCCGCTGCGGCTTCCTCGGGCTGTTGCATCTGGAAATCATCCAGGAACGGTTGTCGCGCGAATTCGATCTTAACCTGATCGCGACCGCGCCGAGCGTGATCTACCGGATGCATTTGACCGACGGCCAATCGATCGAAATCCACAACCCGATCGACATGCCCGATGTGGTGAAGATCGCCGAGATCGAGGAACCGTGGATCGAAGCCACCATCCTCACCCCCGACGAATATCTCGGCAGCGTGCTGAAGTTGTGTCAGGACCGGCGCGGCTCGCAGAAGGAACTGACTTACGTCGGCAACCGCGCCATGGTGAAATACGAACTGCCGTTGAACGAAGTCGTGTTCGATTTCTACGACCGTTTAAAGTCGGTCTCGAAGGGTTATGCCTCGTTTGACTATCACCTCACCGACTACAAGCCGGCCGATCTGGTCAAGATGCAGATCCTGGTCAACAACGAGCCGGTGGACGCGCTCTCGATGCTGGTGCACCGCACCCGTGCCGAAGGCCGCGGCCGCGCCATGGTCGAGAAGATGAAGGAACTGATTCCGCCGCACATGTTCCAGATTCCAATCCAGGCTGCGATCGGCGGCAAGGTGATCGCGCGCGAGACCGTGCGCGCGCTGCGCAAGGACGTCACCGCCAAATGCTATGGCGGCGACATCACGCGAAAGCGCAAGCTTCTGGAAAAGCAGAAGGAAGGCAAGAAGAAGATGCGGCAGTTCGGCAAGGTCGACATTCCGCAGGAAGCCTTCATCGCCGCGCTGAAGGTGGATAGCTGAACCTTAAGCTCTGCGGCCTGCGCTTCGCGCACCCGACAATTCTGCATCGACTGGCCTCGCGTGCATCTTGATCCCGGGCGGGAGTTGGATCAACATGGCGCTAATTGATCACTCGATAAAGTACAGGGAAACGCCATGAACAAGCCCGAAGCCGGGAGCATCGGCCTCGTTGAACGCGCCAAAGCGCTTGCGCCCCTGATCGCGGCGGAGGCCGACGAAATCGAGCGGACCCGGCGCCTGACCCCGAAACTGGTTTCGGCCCTGATCGAAAACGGGCTCTATCGCTCGCTGTTACCCAAAAACATCGGCGGATTCGAATCCCCGCCCATGGTTTTCATGGAAATGCTGGAGGAAATCGCCAAGGCGGATGCTTCCACCGCCTGGTGCGTTGGGCAATGCTCCGTCGTTGCGATGACCGCCGCCTATCTCGATGCGGACGTCGCCCACCAGGTTTTCGGCAAGCCCGACGACATCATGGCCTGGGGCGCGATCGCCCACGACGTTCAGGTCGTTCCCGGCGGCTATACGATCAGCGCGCGCTGGGACTTCGCCAGCGGCTCGCGGCAGGCCAACTGGCTCGGGGCGCATGTTCAGGTGCTTGAAGCCGACGGCACGCGGCGCATGAAGCCGAACGGTACGCCTGAAATCCGCACCATCATTTTTCCGATGTCGAGCGCCACCATGTACGACGTGTGGAACGTGATCGGGTTGAGCGGCACCGGCACTGATTCCTACTCGGTCGAGAACCTGTTCATTCCGGACAATTTCGCCGCGCTGCGCGACGATTTTTCGGCGCTGCGCGAGCACGGCCCGCTCTACGGCATCACGACCTACAGCATGTTCGGACTGGGCTTTGGCGCGGTGTCGCTCGGTGTCGCCCGCGCGACGCTGGATGCGGCGATCGATCTCGCCCGCAAAAAACACTCCGCCGGCATCGCGGCGATGAAGGATAACAGCGCCGTTCAGGGCCTGATCGGCCGCACCGAGGCCAAACTGCGCGCCGCACGGGCTTATCACTTCTCCACCGCCAGAGAGGCGTGGCAGGAATTGCTGGATACCGGAAAGCTCTCCGAGAAAGGCCGCGCGGCCATTCGTCTTTCCGCGACCTGGACCATTCACCAGGCAACCGAAATCGTCGATACGGCCTATCACATGGCCGGCGCTACAGCTGTGTTCAAATCCAATCCCTTCGAGCGGCGGTTCCGCGACATGCACGCCATCGCGCAGCAGATTCAGGCCCGCGACACGCACTATGAAGACGTCGGCAAGATGATCCTGACCAACAGCGTGATTCCGCGCGGGCCGACCATTTAGCCCGGCCTGTCATTACCGGCTGAAGGTCGAAAGCTCCGGCGCGCGTCACAATGGCGTCATTTACGGGATTTGAGGCCGCCGGCGAGATCGGCCGCGCCTGAAAGGCAATCAGATATTAAGCACTTTCTGGGAATTTCGGGTCACCTTGGCAAGGCCCGAAATCCCATGTTCCAGCTCCGATCGATCGCGGCACGCCTGATCCTTGCGATTTCGCTGACGGTTGCGGCGGCCTGCGGAATCCTCGGGACGTTCTCGGTGATGCAGGAGCGCGCGCTGATGCGCCTGGCGCTCGATCAGCAGCTCAAACTGCAATATGACAGCGTGATTGCCACGCTCGACTATGAAGGGCGCACTGGGTTGGCGGTCAGCGCCGTGCTGGCCAACCTGCGTCCAGTTGCGGACGCGGTGGCCAAAGGCGACCGCGCGGCGATGGAGCAGTTGTTGAGCGCGCCGCTCGAGGCGATCAAGGCGCAAGGCATCCCGCTGATCAGCTTCCACGCACCTCCGGCGATCAACTTCTTCCGGGTTCACGACCCGAAACATTTTGGTGAGGACATCTCGGCCCGGCGCAACACGGTGGTGGAGTCGAACAGGACCGGAAAGCCCATCGTCGGCGTCGAAGCCGGCCGGGATTCCCTCAGTATTTTTGCCATGACACCGATCATGCGCGATGGAAAGAGCATTGCCGTCGCCGATATCGGCGTCTCCTTCAACAAGCAGTTTGTCGACAACGTCAAGCAACGCTTCGGCGTCGACCTCGCAGTGCACCGTTTCGACGGCAAGGCTTTTGTCACCATCGGATCGACTTTCTCCGAACGGTCGCTGGCGAGCCAGGAAGAATTGAAGAACGCCTTTGACGGCAGCGCACTTCGCCGCGACACCGCACTCAACGGCCATCCGGCCGCGCTCTATCTCGGGCAAATCAAGAACTATGCCGGCCAGCCGGTGGCCGTGATCGAACTGATCAAGGACACCACCGCGTATGAGGAGGCCTCGGCCAGTTCGCAGCGCACGCTGATCTTCGGCACTATCGCCATTCTGATCGCCGCCGCTATGCTGGCCTTCCTGCTTGGCCGCGGGATGTCGCGTCCGTTGGCGGCAATCACCGCCGTCATGAATCGCCTTTCCAGCGGCGATACCGACGTCGAGATCCCTGGCGGCGATCGCAAGGATGAACTTGGCACCATGGCCGGCGCCGTCGATGTGTTCCGCCGCAACATGATCGAATCGCGGCTGCTGCGCGAAGAGCAGGAAGCGGCCAAGAAGCAGAGCGAGACGGAGAAAAGCGCGCTGCAACGGCGCATGGCCGACCGTTTTGAAGCCGACGTGAAGAGCCTCGTCACTGCGGTGGCGCGCGCGACCGAAGACATGCAACGCGTCGCGGCGGATATCACCACAAGCATCAACGGGACATCGGCGCAGGCAACGGCCGCTGCCGCGGCGTCCGAAGAAGCTTCTTCGAGCATCAACACAGTCGCGGCCGCCACCGAAGAACTCGCCTCTTCCGTGGCCGAAATCGGCCGCCAAGTCACCCATTCCAGCGACGTCGCGGATGCCGCGGTCGGCAAGGCGGCGAAAACCAACGAGATGGTCGGATCGCTGGCCGCTTCCAGCGAAAAGATCGGCGACGTACTTCGCTTGATCAGCGCCATTGCCGGCCAGACCAACCTGCTGGCGCTGAACGCGACCATCGAGGCGGCGCGCGCCGGTGAGGCCGGCAAGGGCTTTGCCGTAGTCGCCTCCGAGGTGAAGGGGCTCGCGAGCCAGACCGCCAAGGCTACCGAAGAGATCGCCGGGCAGGTCGCCGCGATCCAGGCCTCCACCGCGGAGTGTGTTACCGCAATCGGCGGCATCAGCAATACCATCCGCGAAATCAGCGGAATCGCCACCACGATTGCTTCCGCTGTCGAAGAACAGGGAACGGCGACGCGCGAGATCGCCCAAAGCGTTCAGCAAGTCGCCGCCGGTACCAGCGAAGTCGCCGTCAACGTGGCCGGCGCCAGTCAAGCTGCCGAGCAATCGCGCGCACTCGCCGCTAGTGTCCTCTCGGCGTCCGGTGAGCTCAGCCAGCATGCCTCGGCGTTGTTCAAGAGCGTCGATAGTTTCCTCGCCGGCCTGCGCGAAGCTGCGTAAAGACACCGCTCTCGTTCCGACCTTGCGCGAAATCTATCCCGGCCACGCCTTGACTTGCCATCTGAACAAACGGCGTGCGCGAAGACCCGCGGAATCGCGGAGCAAGCGAGCGGACGCTCAGGTAGTCTTCCCCGATTGGTGAATTCCCCGCCGCCGAAACGTCAGGTAGAGTGTGGCCATGAATCGGCGCCCATTTTTGATCTCGATATGTCTGGCTCTCCTGTTCGTCGTCGGCAGCTCCATTGCGCGGGCCCAGGACAAAGGCAGTGTCGATCCGAAGCCGCTGCCGCCGCTCGCCAATCCGAACGATCCCAAAATCGGCGCCAAGGAATTGTTCGGGCGCAAGACCCTGCCGGCAGCGATGCCGACAAAGGTGATCGGCTTCTATTCCCATGGTTGCATTGCCGGGGCGCAGCCTTTGCCGATCAACGGCCCGACCTGGCAGGTGATGCGGCTGTCGCGCAACCGCAATTGGGCGCATCCGGAGATGGTCGCGCTGCTGGAACGCCTGTCGGCGAAGGTGCGTAAGGATGCCGGCTGGCCGGGCATCCTGGTCGGCGACATGTCGCAACCACGTGGCGGGCCGATGTTTACCGGCCACGCCAGCCATCAGGTCGGCCTCGATGCCGATGTCTGGCTGACGCCAATGCCGAATCATACTTTGTCGCGCAACGAACGCGAGGAAATGTCCGCGGTGATGATGGTGCGATCCGACCGGCTCGACGTCGATCCGAACACATGGACGCCGCAGCGCCTGACGGTGATCCGCGACGCCGCGCTGGAGCCGAACGTGCAGCGCATCTTCGTCAATGCGGCGATCAAGAAGGCGCTTTGCCGCGAAGCCAGGGGCGATCGGAGCTGGCTCGCCAAGATCCGGCCGATGTACGGCCACGACTATCACTTCCACATCCGCATCAAATGCCCGGCCGGCAGCACCACCTGCCAGAGCCAGCCTGAACCCACGGAGGGCGAAGCCTGCGGCGCCGACGATCTCGCTTACTGGTTCAAGGATGAGGTGATCCACCCCAAACCGTCACCGGAACCGGAAAAGCCAAAGCCGGGACTGACGCTCGCGCAACTGCCGGCGGAGTGCCGTCAGGTTCTGGCGGCGCCGAACGCCAAGCAATAGCGAACGGTAACATTTGAATGACGAGCCTATCGCGCGCCTGTTGTATACGGTAGTATATATCGACGCCGTAAGCAGCGGCCTAACCGGGACGAAAATCCCCTCTTCCGTTCGATCGGAAGATCGTCACCGCGGCAGGTCGTGCGCGGCCAGACCATGGAGATCATCATGCGCATCAGCGCTCGCAACCAGATCAAGGGCACCGTTCTCGAAGTCAAGAAAGGTGCGACCACCTCCCATGTCCGGGTCGATATCGGCAACGGGCAGATCATCACCTCGTCGATCACCAATGAGGCGGTCGACGAGCTCGGCATCAAGGCCAAAGGTCATGTGACCGTGGTGGTGAAGGCTTCTGACGTCATGATCGCGGTGGATTAATGCATAGATCCCTCCTCGTTGCGCTCGCACTGCTTGCCGCCGCCCCCGCGTTTGCCGCCGAAGAGCCGAGCGGCTGCGACAAGTTCAAATGGAATATCGACCACGCACGCGCGGCGCTGACTGCACCGGATCGCACGAAACTAAACTCCGGCAGCGAGCTCGCCGCCTTGCCGGCAACCGGAGTGACGATTGCCCTCGTCGCGCCGGCCGATGCCAAACTGCCGACACCACCGGAGCGTGCGCCGAAGGACGGCACCTTTGCCGGCTTCGCAAAATTCCCCGCGGTGCCCAAGGCCGGTAGTTATACGGTCAGCCTTTCTAATGGCGCCTGGATCGACCTGGTGCAGGACGGTCATTTTTTGAAGCCAACGGCGTTTAGCGGCGCCACCGATTGCGACGGCATTCGCAAAACCGTGAAGTTCGACCTCTCGGCAACTCCCTTCGTGATTTAGATCAGCGGCGCCAGGGAAAATGCGCTCTCGATCGTGATCCAGCCGTCGGAATGAACGGGCCGCCGCCTCGCCCGAGGCGGCATTTGGACCCTTTGATCTGAACCATCCACCTGATATTGTTTTCTTTTAGCGGAGCTCCCGGTGGCCGTAAGCCGGCGGGAGCAGCGGAACGGCGCTTTCGCTGGTCGCACCTCACGATAGACCAAGGCCTGATGTCGCGCGCCGCATGGCGGCCAGCGTTCGGGCGCGGAGCGCTGCCATGAATCGGCTTGTCAAACTTCTTTTCGCCCTTGCGATCGCAGGCGGCCTTTGTTTCCCGCCGGCAGCCGCCGAGGAAAAAGGCCTGACGGTATTTGCCGCGGCCTCGATGAAGAACGCGCTCGACGAATGCAACGCCGCCTACACCGCCAAGACCGGCGTCAAAGTGGTCGCGAGCTATGCGGCGAGCTCCGTGCTGGCCAGGCAGATCGACCAGGGCGCGCCCGCCGATATTTTTCTGTCCGCCGATACCGACTGGATGGATTACGCGGCCAAACAGAAAACCATCAACACGGAAACGCGGACCAACCTGCTCGGCAACAGTATCGTGCTGATCGCACCGAAGGACTCTTCCATCGGCAGCGCGACCATCGGCCAGGGCTTCGATCTCGCCAAGCTCGCCGGCACTGGCCGGATTGCCACCGGTGACGTGCGTTCGGTCCCCGTCGGAAAATACGCCAAGGCCGCACTGGAAAAGCTCGGCGCGTGGGACGCGGCCGCGCCGAAATTCGCGATGGCTGAAAGCGTACGCGCGGCGCTGACGCTGGTGGCGCGCGGCGAGGCGGTGCTCGGCATCGTCTACGCCACCGATGCCAAGGTCGAACCGGAAGTGAAGATCGTCGGCACTTTCCCGGCCGACTCCCATCCTCCCATCATCTATCCGGTCGCCGCGACCACGTCCGCCAGCGCAAGTACCGCCGGCTATCTTGCTTTTCTACATTCGCAGGCGGCCAAGACCATTTTTGAAAAATACGGATTCAGCTTCCTGATCCGCCCCTCATCCTGAGCACTTTTATCCGCGTGTTCGACATTTCACCTACGGAATGGACCGCGATCCTGCTTTCGCTGCGGGTTGCGACCGTCGCCACGCTGGTGGCGACGCCGCTCGCCGTGGCCGCAGCGTGGCTGTTGGCGCGCCGGGAGTTCTGGGGCAAGGCCCTGCTCGACGCGGCGATCCATTTGCCGCTGGTGCTGCCGCCGGTCGTTACCGGCTATCTCCTGCTTCTGACCTTCGGTCGTCGCGGCGCGGTCGGGGCCTGGCTTGCCGACCATCTCGGTCTCGTCTTTGCGTTTCGCTGGACCGGAGCCGCACTCGCCTGCGGAATCATGTCGTTCCCGCTGCTGGTACGGCCGATCCGCCTTTCGATCGAGGCCGTCGACCGACGGCTGGAACAGGCCGCCGCGACTTTGGGCGCCGCTCCCTGGCAGGTGTTCCTGACCGTGACTTTGCCGCTGGCGCTATCCGGTGTGCTGGCCGGGATGGTGCTCGGATTTGCCAAAGCTCTCGGCGAATTCGG
Organism: uncultured Alphaproteobacteria bacterium; assembly: GCA_963748805.1. Taxonomy (GTDB): domain Bacteria; phylum Pseudomonadota; class Alphaproteobacteria; order Rhizobiales; family Xanthobacteraceae; genus Bradyrhizobium. The sequence continues at coordinate 42,939 of CAVVLH010000035.1, forward strand.
CGCGACCATTACATTCGTGTCAAATATTCCCGGCGAGACTCAAACCATTTCGTCTGCGATCTATTCGCTGATTCAGACCCCGGATGGCGATACGGCGGCGCTGCGGCTCGTGGTGATATCGGTCTTGATCTCGACGGCAGCCCTCGTTGCTTCGGAATGGTTTTCCCGGCGCGCCTTGCAGCGCCAGCACGGAAATTGATGATGTTGCGTGTCGATGTCTTCAAACAGCTCGGCGAATTTATAATCGAGGCCTCCTTTGCCAGTGAGGGCCGCGTCATTGGCCTGTTCGGCGCTTCCGGCGCCGGCAAGACGTCGCTGATCAATATGATCGCTGGCTTGCTGCGACCCGACCGCGGCACCATCGCCATTGATGGCGAGACACTGGATGATACGTCTACACGAACACACCTCGCCGCTTACCGCCGCCGGATCGGCTACGTATTCCAGGATGCGCGGTTGTTTCCGCATCTCGACGTGCGCGACAATCTCGATTACGGGCGGCGCATGAACCGCCTCACTGAAGATGCCGCGCAATGGCGGCGCGTCACTGAGCTTCTGGACATCGGCGGCTTACTGGATCGCCGTCCGGGAAAGCTGTCCGGCGGCGAGCGCCAACGCGTGGCGCTCGGACGGGCGCTGCTGTCGCAGCCGCGATTGCTGCTGATGGATGAACCGCTGGGTTCGCTCGACGAGGAGCGCAAGGAAGAAATCCTGCCCTATCTGGTTCGCCTGCGCGACGAAGCCGGTGTCCCGATGGTCTATGTCAGCCACGATCCCTCCGAGATGCGGAAACTCGCGAGCCAAATCGCGATCATCAAGCGTGGCCGCGTGACGGCGTTTGGCGGAGCTGAGGTTTTGCCGGCGGCGGCGCCGAACGGGTAACGCCAATCAAGTTGCCTACACTTCGCCGAAGACGTCGTATTTTCCGTTAATGATCTCCGTAAAGGTAAATGCACAACTATCGTTGACGCCTGAGGTTGCGGGCCTATTGGTGACGATATCACAAACCCAAAGGCAGCCCTAAAATGTCTCGCGTCTATGCCGCATTGATTGCTTCAGCCCTTTCCGTCACGGCCCTTCCGACCGCTGCTTCTGCCGGTTGCTATGGCTGCTACGCTCCGCCGCAGCCTTGCGGCACCTGCTATCAGCCGCAAGTCATTCCGCCGCAGTACCGCACCGTGCAGGAGACGGTGATGGTCGAGCCCGGCCACGTCATCGCCCATCGTACGCCTCCGCAATACCGCACGGTGATGGTGCCGCAGACGGTGATGGTCGCGCCCGAGGGCGTTGCGTACGAGCGCGTCGCGCCGCAATACGCGGTTCGTGAACGCGTCGAGATGGTTGCGCCCGCCCGCACCTATTACGCGCCCACCTACTACGCCCCCGCCGTGCCGCGCTGCGGTTCCTGCGGCTACTGATACAGCAGACTTTCATCGATCGATGGCGTGGGTCCGATGCGACCCGCGCCATTTTGTTTTCAAATCCCCGCCACCGACGACCAGAGGCTTGCAAGCTTCTGCTTGAGCGAATCAAGCCTCGTCGTCTCCGGCACTTCATCGGGATCTTCGGGCAGACGAAGACCGATCACATTGACTCTCCCGCCGCCGATGCTGCGCGCCACCAGGACGATGGTGTCGAGATCAAGCGTCGCACCATCCTTCGGCGCATGATCGAGATGGATGTCGAAGTAGTCGGCAAGCGTCAGGCTAGCCTGGTCGGCGCCGATCCTCACGCCATAGACTTCCGCCAGCTCACCGAGCGTATGCTCGCCCGACACGGTGAAATCGCCAAGCAAATGCGGATCGGGCGCCGAACTCGGCGGCATATCGACAAAGAAGCGGTCGAGCGCCTCGGCCTTCTCCGGCGGTGCCAGTAGATAGACGTAATCGCCCGGACGAACCGGATCGGCCTCCACCGGAGAGAGAATGTTTTGGTCGCGGATCACCAGCGTCGGCTTCGACCAGGACGGGGTCAGGCCACGGCGAAAAAACAGACTTTTTGACCGGACTGGATAGCCGACCAGCTCCTGCTCCAGTTGTCCTGGAAGATCGAGCTCGACCCGCCGCGGGCCGCGATCGGCGCGCGGCAATGCGACATGCAGCCGCCGGGCGGCCGCGGCCAGCGTCCATCCCTGCAACAGCAGCGAAATGACGACGATAACGAAGGCGACGTCGAAATACAGATAGGCCTTCGATAAACCTACCAGCATCGGAATCGATGCCAGAAAGATCGCCACCGCACCGCGCAAGCCGGTCCATGCGATGAAGATCTTCTCCCGCCAGTTGAAGCGAAAAGGCGCCAGACAAATAAACACCGCGAGCGGGCGCGCCACCAGCATCAGGACCAGCGCGACGATCACCGCCGGTCCAATGCTGCCGACCAGACGCTGCGGCGAGGCAAGTAGCCCGAGCAGCACGAACATCACGATCTGCGCCAGCCATGTCGCCGCATCCAGGAACGTCACCACCGCATTATGCGCCCGCGTCGGCTGGTTGCCGATGATGATGCCGGCGAGATAGACCGCGAGAAACCCCGAGGCATGCGCGATCTGCGCGGCGCCGAAGATCACGAGCGCTGCCGTAAGCACGAACGGCGCGTGCAGGCCCTGCGGCAGCGCCACGCGGTTGAGCGAAAATACCACGAGCCTGCCGCCGACAATCCCGGCGACCGCGCCCAGCACCGCTTCACGGCCGAGTTCGACCGCGACATGGGTGAACGAACTGCCACCCACCGAAATCAGTTCGACCAGCATCAATGTGAGAAACACCGCAAACGGATCGTTGGTGCCGGATTCCGCTTCCAGCGTCGCGCCGACGCGCGGCCGCAACCGCAATCCTTGGGCATGCACCAGCAGGAACACCGCCGCCGCATCGGTCGAGGCCACCACGGCGCCGACCAGAAAGGCTTCGGTCCAGTTCAGATCAAGGGCATATTTGGCAACCGGCGCGGTAATCAGCGCGGTCAGCAACACGCCGACGGTTGCCAGCACCATCGACGGCGCTATCACGGCGCTGATATTCTGGAAACGCGTTCGCAGGCCGCCGTCGAACAGGATCAGCGCCAGCGCCACCGACCCCACCAGATAGGTGGTGCGCAGATCGTCGAACTGCAGCTTGCCGGGACCGGATTCTCCGGCCATGACGCCGATCAGCAGAAACACCAGCAGCAACGGCGCGCCGAAACGCAGCGCCAGGAGGCTCGACAAGATGCCGGCCATCACAAGCACCGCACCGAGCAGAATGGCTATGCTGACCGAGTCGAGTGAGGCCATGGGTTTTACGTAAATCCTTGCAACAGCATCCTTATCGTCGCCACAGTTCGACGCCAACCCATTTCTGCCCTGCTGCGGCTCCTCAGCGCCGTCGCGTCGTTATGCCGCCGCCGCGATAGCGCTAAAGGCTCGGTTATGTGAAAATCCTGCCCGCATTCGAATCAAGTGCTCCATAGCGATCAGCCCCGAACCGAGATTTTGACGATGGATTTAAGCGACGTCATCGATTACCTGCGAATGGTGGCGCGCTCCGTTGGCGCCGAGATCTCCTCGCCCTTTTTCTATCTGCAATTCGGTTTGATCCTGACCGCGGCCGGGCTCGCATTGGCCGCCAATGCCGCGCTTCAGGGGCGCGTCAACACCGACTCGCTCGCCAATCGCTGGCCGCCGCCGCTGCGGCGCCTCGCCCATGTGCTGGTGGAAAGCTTCTCCACCGTCGTGTTTGCTTTTCTGGTCATTGCCGCGCGTATCGTGATGTACCATTCGACCTGGCCAAGCCGCAGCTATATGCTGGTGGTCGCGGCCAAGCTCGCGGTCGCCTGGCTGGTGATCCGCCTTGCGACCTCGGTCATCCGCAATGCGTTCCTGGTCAAACTGATATCGGTATCGGCGTGGGTGATCGCAGCGCTGAGCGTGATCAACCAGCTCGATCCGGCGGTCGATGCGCTGGATTCGATTTCGATCGTCCTCGGCGGATTGCGGCTGACGCCTCTGGTCGTGATCAAACTCGGCCTGCTTTTGATCGCAGCTCTCTGGCTTACCAATGTCGCCAGCAACTTTGCCGAAAGCCGGATCAACCAATCGACCGATCTGACGCCGTCGATCCAGGTCCTGCTGGTGAAGATGATCCGGATGGGGCTGCTGGTCGTCGCGATCGCGGTGGCGCTCGGCGCGGTCGGCATCAACCTGTCGGCGCTGGCGGTATTTTCCGGCGCGGTCGGCGTCGGCATCGGCATTGGCCTGCAAAAGATCGTCGCCAACTTCATCAGCGGCATCATCCTTTTGGCGGACAAGTCGGTCAAACCCGGCGACCTCGTTACCATCGGCGACAGTTCGGGGCGCATCAGCGCGATGAAGACGCGCTACATTTCGGTCGCCGCCGGCGACGGCCGCGAATTCCTGATCCCGAACGAGGATCTGGTGACGCAAAAGGTCACCAACTGGACTTACACCGACAAGAACACGCTGGTGAAGGTGAATTTCGGCACCAACTACGAATCCGATCCGCGGCAGGTTTGCCGGCTGGCGGCCGAAATCGCAGGCGCAGCGCCCCGCTCCATCAAGTCCAGGACGCCGAACTGCATCCTGACCGAGTTCGCCGAGACCGGCATGAGGTTCTCGCTAACCTTCTGGATCGCCGACCCCGACGGTATGGATAACGTGAAGAGCGACGTCATGCTGTCGCTCTGGGAGACGTTCAAGCGCGAGGGCATCCGGGTGCCCTATCCGGTGCGCGAAATCCGCGTTCGCGGCGGGGCATTGCCGGTCGATACCACGGTCGAGGTCTCCAATTGACCGCGGTTCCGGCCCCTCGCTCGGCCCCCGGATCGCTTGCGCGGCGCGCGACAATCATTAAATTAGACCCTTCAATCCGCCTTCTCACCGAGACACGATCCGCCCATGAGCTATGTTGAGGCCTCCGATACATCCCTGCGCAAAACCGGCCAGATCAAGCTGCACGGCGCGAGCTCTTTTGCCGGCATGCGCAAGGCGGGCGCGCTGGTGGCGAAATGCCTCGACGAGCTGACCGACATCGTCAAGGCCGGCATGCCGACCTCGAAAATCGACGATTTCGTGCGTGACTTCGCCTTCAGCCATGACGCCTTTCCAGCGACGCTGATGTATCGGGGCTACCGTTACTCGACCTGCACTTCGATCAACCATGTGGTGTGTCACGGCATGCCCGGCGACCGGGCGCTGAAGGAAGGCGATATCGTCAATATCGACGTCACCTTCATCGTCGACGGCTGGTACGGCGATTCGAGCCGCATGTATATGATTGCGCCGATCGCACGAAAGGCCGAGCGGCTGATCGAGGTGACCTACGAGGCCATGATGCGCGGCATTGCCGCCGTGAAGCCCGGCGCCACCACCGGCGATATCGGGCATGCGATCCAGAGCTTCGTCGAACCGCAGGGCATGAGCGTAGTGCGCGATTTCTGCGGCCATGGTCTCGGCCGGCTATTCCACGATGAGCCGAACATCATTCATGTCGGCCGGCCGGGCGAAGGCGTGCCGCTTCGACCCGGAATGTTCTTCACCATCGAGCCGATGATCAATCTCGGCAAGCCGCACGTGAAGATCCTGTCCGACGGCTGGACGGCGGTGACGCGAGACCGCTCGCTGTCGGCCCAGTTCGAGCACTCGGTCGGCGTGACGGCGACCGGCTTCGAGATCTTCACGCTGTCGGAACGCCATCAGGAGAAGCCGCCGACGCTAGCCTGAGGCGTTGCGCACGGCGAGCCCCTCATTCCGTTGCGAGATAGATCAGCGTGAGCATCGGCAACAGACCTCCGATCCACGCCGCCAGCGTCCAGCCGCCGTGCGCATAGGCCCAGGCGCCGATGAACGAACCCGCCGCTCCCGCAAGAAAGAACGCGGTCATGTAAAGCCCGTTCAAGCGGCTGCGGTGCTCGCCGCCGAGCATGAACAGCGCACGATAGCCAAGGGTGACGTTGCCCTGTGAGCCGGCATCGATCGCAATCGCCGCGGCAACGAAGGCGGCCAGTGAGAAAGTCGAGCCGGGCGCGGTGACCAGCGTCAGCGCAAAGCCACCCGTCGTCAGCAACATCCCAAGGGCGGTCGCAGGCTTGGTCCAACCATGATCGGCAAGGCGGCCGGCGACGGGCGATACGAGGGCACCGCCGACGCCGGCAAGCGCGAACAGGGCAATCCCGGTCTGCGACATGTGGAAGGCGGGCCCGGCCAACACCAGCGGCACCGTCGTCCAGAACAGGTTGAACGCGCCGAACAGGCCGGCCTGATACAGCGCGCGACGCCGCAATACGGGCGTGGTCCGCGCCAGATGCACCATCGATGCGAGCAACGCGGCGTAGCCGAGAGCCGCCCGCGGCTTTCGCTCCGGCAATGCAAAGTACAGCACCACCGCCACCACGACCGTGACGCCGGCCGACAGCCCATAGACCGCGTGCCACGATGACACCGAGGCAATGAAGCTCGAAACCGGCCGCGCCAGCATGATGCCAAGCATCAATCCCGTCATGACGTTGCCAATCACCCGCCCGCGGATGCGCGCAGGCGCGAGATGGCCGGCGTAGGGCACGAGAATCTGTACGGTGACCGATCCGAAGCCGACGCAAAGCGCCGCGATAAAGAACGGAATCATATGTGTCGCGAGAGCTGCCAAGGCCAGCGCCAGCGCACCGAGCGCCATCACGGACAGCACCAGCCGGCGGTTCTCGATGAGATCGCCGAGCGGCACAATCAAAAGCAGTCCGGCCCCGTAGCCGATCTGGGTCATGGTCACGATGAGGCCCGCGGCCTGCGGCGACAGGCCGAGTTCGGCTGCGATCGGGCCGACCAGCGGCTGAGCATAATAGACGTTGGCGACCAGCACGCCGCAGGACAGCGCAAGCAGGAACGTCATCCAGCTCGACATCGAGGGCGACTGGTCGGGAAGGTCGGAGGCGATCGCTGTCACGTCTTTTTCCTTGTTCTGGGGACGCTCCATTTTGAAAGCATCCATTCTCTAATTTGCCAAAAAGGTCGGCGAGTGAATTCAGGCGGGCGTTTCACGCCAGAAATTTCATGGCAATGGCAACGGCGGCGGCCGTATCCTGCGGCGCGCGCCCGGATTTTCCGGCCACGCGCAGGCCCTGGGTGAGGCAGGCCATGACGCGCGCGGTCTCCTCCGGATTGATCCCCGCCGGAATCGATTTATCCATCTGCCCCTGCCGGATCAGATCGGCGAGAAACGCTTCGTTCTTGGAGATGCTGGCGTTGACGCGCGCGGCTACCTCGCGGTCGACGATCGCAAGCTCAACGGCGCTGCCGACCACCATACAGCCGCGTCGGCCCTCGATGCCCTTTGCCGATTCGACATAGAACGCGAGCACGTCGCCCAGCCGGTCCCAAGCCGGCTTGGAGGTATTGGCCACGGCCGCAATCTGCGCGTCGCGCAGGGAAACGTAGCGATCGAACGCGGCCAGAAATACCGCCCGCTTGTCCCGGAAGGCCTTGTAGATGCTGCCAGAGGCCAGCCCCATCGCGTCGATCAGGTCGCCGATGGAGGTCGCATGGTACCCCTGCTCGCGAAAAACCCGGATCGACCGGTCCAGCGCCTCGTCCATGTCGAATTCGCGTGGCCGTCCCCGCGGGCGCGCCAATTCCGGCACGACTTTCGCTGTCCTGTTCATCTCGGCGAGATAGGGATAGATCGTTCTCTATTCAAATCACGCCTGCGTGGGCAATATTCTGGACCCGACCGCGCACTTCCCGGTTGCAAAACTTTGTCGTCACGGCACATTGCGGCCGATGGGCAACGAGACCAGCGATCCAATCGACCCGAAGGCAGCGCGCGAGGAGCCGCCGCACTACCACGGCCATCGGGAACGGCTGCGCGAGCGCTTTCGCCAGGCAGGCGCCGCCGCGCTCAGCGACTACGAACTGCTCGAAATGGTGCTGTTCCGCGTCATCACGCGCGGCGACGTCAAGCCGCTGGCCAAGACCCTGATCAAGACCTTCGGTTCATTCGCGGAAACCATCAATGCTCCCGAAATGCGCTTGCGCGAAATCAAGGGCGTCGGCGAGGCGACCATTACCGAATTCAAGCTGATCACTGCTGCCGCGCACCGGATCGCCAAGGGTGAGCTTCGAGAGCGCGCGCTGCTGTCGTCATGGAACGAGGTGATCGATTATTGCCGCACCAACATGGCTTTCGCCGACAAGGAGCAGTTTCGCATTCTCTTTCTGGACAAGCGCAACCAGCTGATTGCGGACGAGGTGCAGCAGACCGGGACGGTGGACCACACGCCGGTCTATCCGCGCGAGGTGATCAAGCGGGCGCTGGAATTATCCGCAACCGCTGTGATCCTCGTGCACAACCATCCCTCCGGCGATCCCTCACCCTCGCAGGCCGACATCCAGATGACGAAAGCGATCATCGGTATTGCCTCGCCACTCGGCATCGCCGTGCACGACCACATCATTGTAGGCCGAGGCGGCCATGCGAGCCTGAAGGGCATGAAGCTGATCTAGCGCAGCCGGTCGGTCGCGATTGATATCGAACCTTTACGCGGGATGCCGATCAAGATGTCCGCGCCGGCGCAGGACGAATCTGCACCTTGCTGCCTTCCGCAATGTCGACCGCCGGATTAAGAATCACCTGGTCGCCGCGCTTCACCCCGCTGTCGACCAGAACCTGACGCCCGAGGTCGCGGACCACGCCGACCTTGCGCAAGTGCACCACGCCGTTCTCGACGACTGCGACCCGAAGTCCGGCCTCGTTGAAGATAATCGCGTCCGCCGACACCGTGAAGCTGGGCGTCTTGCGCGGGATATGCAGCTCGATCGTGCAGTAGATGCCCGACGTCAGCGCGCCATCCGGATTCGGAATGTCGATCTCGGTGAGCAATGTCCGCGAACCAGGCTGGATCGCATCCGCAATCCGCGTCACCTTACCCGGAAAGCTGCGGTCCGGGATCTCCGGTACATGCACCACCGCATCGATACCGGGCTTGAGACCGAACGCCGAGTCCTGCGGCACGAACACCTGGGTGCGGATGACATTGCCTTGCATGATCGTGAACATGAACGTGCCGGAGGTCGCGTCCGCCTGCACCAGGCTGCCGACGTCGATATTGCGCTGGGTGATGACGCCGTCGAAGGGCGCGACAACGCGCTGATAGGCCTTCTGCTGATGCAGCACCTGAAGCTGAGCCTCCTCGGCCGTCGCGTTAGCCTGGGCAACCGAGACCGCGGCCTCCTGGGCCTTCAGCGTCTGCTCGTCGATCGTGCCCTGCTGCGCGGTCACCCAGCCCTTCTGCACCAGCGGCTTATCACGATCCCAGGTGACCTTCGCAAGCTCGCGATTTGCCTCGGCCTGCTGCAGTGACCACTTGAGCTGACTAAGCGTCGCCTCGGCCTGCGCGATCTGGTGATCGAGCTCCGGCGCCACAATATCGGCCAACAATTGCCCCTGCTTGACGTGATCGCCGATATCGACCTCGCGTGTGCCGATATAGCCGGAGGCGCGCGCGAAGATGTTTGCGGTTGCAAAGGCCGCGGTGGTCGCGGGCAGATTGACGACATTGATCTCGCTGCTCGGCTCGACGCTGGCGACGCGAACTTGCGGGACAAAATCGCGCTCCTGTTCCGCGGCATCCGCGCTGAGGCGATATTCCGTCAAATGATTCCAGGCGCCTGCGGTGAGCGCTCCCGCCAACACCACCACCACGCCGAGGACGATGAGGCGCCCTCGCCGTCCACGCTCTTTTCTTCCGCGCGCAGGCTGCTTCGCAGCGCGGTCGGCTCCAGCCGTGCCTTCGGCGTCGAGTGGCCCGTTAAAGTTCATTCCAGCACCTCTTCAAACACCCCGTGGTGGGTCTTCCCGTCATTGCCCTTGCGCAGCATCGCGAACAGGTAGGGCACGACCAGAAGCGTGGTCGGCGTCGCAAACAAGAGCCCACCGATTACCGCGCGCGCCAGCGCCGCATTCTGCTCCTCGCCAGCCCCTCCGATCGCCATCGGGATCATGCCGACGATCATTGCTGCCGCCGTCATCAGGACCGGCCTGATCCTGGTATGTCCGGCCTCGATTGCCGCGTCGAAGGCGGTCTTGCCTGCGAGCTGCTGCTCGCGCGCAAAGGTCACAAGCAGGATCGAGTTCGCGGACGCAACGCCGACCGCCATGATCGCCCCCATCAGCGATGGCACGTTGAGCGTCGTACCTGTGATGAACAGCATGGTCAGGATGCCGCACAAGGTTGCCGGCAGCGCCAGGATTACGACAAACGGGTCGCCGAAATTCTGGTAGTTCACGACCATCAGGAGGTAGACGAACACGGCCGCAAACAACAACCCGATGCCAAGGTTGATGAAGGCCCCGTTCATGCTCTCGATCTGTCCGATCACCTGGATTCTGTTGCCGGGCTTCAGCTCCTTCTGTAGATCCGCCACGATCTTGCTAATTTCGCCGGCCACGCCGCCCAGATCACGCCCCTGTACGCTGGAGTAAACCTCATAAACCGGTTGGATATTCGCCTGGTTGGCGTTGGTCGGAAGGCTGGTGCGCTTGAACGTCGCAACGTTGCCGAGCATGCCCGGGATCGGCGTGTCGCTCTGGCCCGACGCCAGCGACGTCGAAACCGGCGTATTAGACAGATCGTTGAGTGAAGAAATCCGATTTTCCGGCGTCTGCACGGCGAGATAATAGGGAATCCCGGATTTCGGGTCGGTCCAGAAATTCGGCGTCACCTGCTCTGAGGAGCTCAGGCTGACGTTGACGTTGGTCGCGATCGTATTCGCGTTTAACCCGAGTTGCGCCGCCCTGGCACGATCGATATCGGCATAGAAGGCCGGCGCATCGACCTCCTGTTGCAGATGGGCATCGGCCACGCCCCTGATCGCCGCAATGCGCCGGCGCAATTCTTTCGCAACGCGCAAGTTGTTCTGGCGGTCGTAGCCGACGGTGCGGACGTCGATCTGTGCCGGCAGCCCGAAATTAAGGATTTGCGTAACGATGTCGGCGGCCTGGAAATAAAAGGTATCTTCGGGAAAAGACGCCGGCAGCACCTGGCGCAGCTTGCGCACATATTCGGTGGTCGGCCGGTGACCCTCCTTAAGCGACACCAGGATCACCCCGTCATTCACGCCGATCGTCGAACCGTCGGTAAAGGCGAGATTATAGGCGCGCGCCGGCAGCCCGATATTGTCGACGATCAACTCGCGCTCATTTTCCGGAATCACCTCGCGAATCTTGTTCTCGACGTCCTGAAAATTTCGTTCCGTTGCCTCGATGCGGGTCCCGGCGGGCGCGCGGACATGAAGCTGGATCTGCCCGCCGTCGATCAGGGGGAAGAAATCGCGGCCGACCATCGGCAACAGCACTACGCCGAGCCCTCCCATTGCAAGCATCCCGGCCGGAATGATGAAGCGGTGCCGGAGCAATTCGGTGAGCGAATGTGAATAGGAATGGCGCATCGTCTCGAAGCCTCGCTCGAAGGCCGAGTGGAAACGCGCGAACGCGCCGCGCGGCGCTTCACCGCTCGGACCATGATGCTCGTTCTTGAGCAACAGGCCGATGACGATGGGTGTCAGCGTCCGTGACAGGCCATAGGACGCCAGCATCGCAAAGACCACGGCGAGCCCGAGCGGCGTGAACAGGTATTTTGCCGGTCCGTCGAGAAACACGACCGAGGTGAACACGCAGCAGATTGCAAGCGTCGAGACCAGCGTCGGCACGGCGATGCCCGCGGCGCCATGCAGCGTCGCCTGCGGCAACGGCTGGCCCTCTTCGGTGAGCAGGCGGTGAGTGTTCTCGATCGTGACCGTGGAGTCGTCGACAAGGATACCAACCGCGAGCGCGAGCCCGCCTAGCGTCATGGTGTTCAAGGTCTCGCCAAGGAAATAGAGCACCACGAGCGAGGTCAGCATGGACAACGGTATCGAGATCATGACCACCACGGTCGACCGCCACGATCCCAGGAACAAGAGGATCATCAACGCCGTCAGCGCAGCCGCGATTGCGCCCTCGCGCAACACGCCCACGACCGACTGCTTCACGAACACCGACTGGTCGAACAGCTCGGTGATCTGCATGCCTGGTGGCGCCGCGGCACGCGCCGTCTGCAGCGCCTCGTGCACCGCGTTGACCACCGCGACCGTCGAGGCATTCCCGTTCTTGATGATCGAGAGCAGGACGGAGCGGCGACCATTATCGCGCACCACGTTTTGCTGGACCAGCCAGCCGTCATGAACCTGGCCGACGTCCCTGACGAAGACGGTTGCACCGTTCACCACCTTGATCGGGATGTTGTTGAGGTCGCCGATCGACGTCGGCGTGGCGTTGGTGCGGACGACATATTGCGTGTTGCCGAACTTTGCCGTGCCCGCCGGCAACGTCAGGCTCTGCGCGTTGACTGCGTTCACCACATCGAGCGGCGTGAGCCCCTTCGCCACCAGTTTGGCAGGATCGATATCGACCATGATCTGGCGATATTTACCCCCCGCGGGCGTCGGCAGCGTGATGCCGGGAATGGGCGCGAGCTGCTGGCGGACGCGGTAGATGCCGTAGTCATAGAGCTCTTGCTCGCTTAGCGTATCGGAGCTCAGACTGATCTGGAGCACCGGCACGCTGGAGGCGTTGAACTGCACGACAATCGGCGGCTGGATTCCCGGCGGCATCAGCGCGCGGATCGCATTCGTCGCCGAAACGATCTGTGCGATCGCGAGGTCGAGATTGACGTCGGGCTGAAAGTAGATCTTCTGCACCGACAGACCGGCCATGGTCTGCGCTTCAATATTCTTGATGCCGTTGACGTTGGCGCTGATGGAGTACTGGCTGTAAGTGGTGACACGCTGTTCCATCTCGGGCGTGCTCAGGCCCGTATAGCTCCAGACCACCGTCACCACGGGAATGTTGATCTCCGGGAAAATATCGGTCGGCGTCTTGATGCAAGCAACCGCGCCCAGAAACAGGATCAGAGCGGCGACGACGTAAAACGTATGCGGAAAGCGTAGCGCGAAACGAACAATACCCATTGGTCCGTCCTCACGCGTTCCACGGGTGGACCGACGGCGCGATCCGCCGCGGTCTTCCGCGCTTGCACACAAAGGGAAATGAATTCAGAGCCAGGTTGCTTACGGACATGGTCAGGCATTCGCTTGCTAGGGACTTCGCGATGGCCCTGCCGGCACGTTTCCCAAGGACTTCCCAAGAATTCTTTTATTGGAGGCTGCTTCGAATGCCGCGCGAGACGGCCGAGACACCGAGAACTCGTCAAAGCGAGGTGCGGTTCCACACCTCAACTCGTCACCCATGTAGGATCGCATGATCCAAACTACAGCCGATGTTGTCGCCAAACGCATCGGGAACGCTTCCGCCGGCTGACAAAAATCGGTGATGCGGGACTGAAGCCCGCTCAAGATTAGTTGAGGGCCGTGCCCCTCGTCAGCCGTCCTCCATACCGGCGCTCTGTCCTCCTGCTTTTAAGAAAAAGCGCGCCAATGTGAACGAGTTCACATCGGACACATGGAATTCGTGCTCAACTCAGTCCGCTCAACCATTGATAGAAAATAATTTTCCAAACGGGAGTGAGGCATCGGGATGAGCGGCAAACCTCCCGTTCCGAAGCGCGGTGCTTTTCCAACACCGAAGGACGTACGCGACAAGGCGACACCCTACATCCCCGACCACGATGCGGCGGACGATCAGCAAGGCACTAAAAATCGTTCGCCGGATCCTGCTCAACCTGAAGACGATCGGAGCAATACCAAGGACACGGACAAATAATCTGGTTCATTCAAGCAAGGAGCAACACCATGGCTATTGAACTTGGAGGAAGTGGACGAGGCAAGACCCCCAGACGCGGCGCATCCCCCTCGTTGAGGAGCGAGTTGGCGGCAGCCATGCCGCATACCCCGGTTGAAGGAGCACCGCCGAATTCCCTCACCCTGCCGCATCAGATTTCATCGTGGGGCAATTTCGACCATGGCGATTGCGTCACCGCCGAAGAGGCGTTTGCAAAGGCCTGTTATAAGCCGGAAATCTTCATCACGGACCAGATCGCGATGGCCTGGGCCACAAAGCATCACGTGCTCGAAGGCGCCAATATTCACCAGGTCCTGGAGTGGATGCAGAACGGTGGTTTTCAGGAGAGCGGAAAGACCTTCGACGACGGTCAGATCTTCTCGGTCGACTGGACCAATCCGGCGACGCTCAACAGCGCGATTTCGAAAGGGCCGGTCAAGATCGGCGTCGCCGCAACCCAACTCGAAACGGCATGGCGGACGACCAACGGTCAGACAGGATGGTTCGGCCTCGGTTTCAAGCAAGACAATGCCGAGGACCATTGCGTCAGTCTCTGCGGTTACGGCTCGCTCGCCTGGCTCGCAGGGCAGCTCAAGGTCGCGGCTCCAGCCGGAATCGACGGCACCAAGCCGGGCTATGCCCTGTTTACATGGGACTCCATCGGCATCGTCGATCAACCCTCGATGACCGCCATTACCCACGAGGCGTGGCTTCGATCCCCAACCACAGTGATAAAGCCCGGCCAGATGACTGAAGGCCACCGCGCCAGCGTTTGAGGCGAAGCAAGCCGCAGCTGATCCACGTTGCGGGACTAAGTGCGCAGTAAAGTGTCGGCCGCCCTGCGGGGCGGCCGGCGCGTCAAGATCACTGCCGCATCATGATCAGCGGATCGGTACTGTCCGGCACCATCCGCCACTGCGCGTTGTCGTCGGCCTCGAACTGCCAGGTTTCGCCCTTGTCGGACATCAGCAGCATCTGGCCGTGCTCCAGCCGCCACCGCGTCGGCGCAAAGGCGGTAATGGCGGCATCGCATTTCGGCTTCAGGAACACCTGAAAATTGTCCTGCCCTGCATCGGTATTGGTCAGCGTCAGGCCGCAAATGTTCTGGCCGTTACCACGCACCATGGCCCAGTCGCCGATCATCTGGTCCATCGATTTGGCGAGCGAGCGCGCAGCTGCAAGATTTTGCAGGATGTAGACGCCCTCGTTCTGCCGCACGCCTTCGAAGATACCGCTTTCGACTTCGGTGAAGTCGATCACCGGCTGGCCGCTCGCATCCTGCAAGCGAACGATATCGAGCCCCTTGACGTTCCAGGCGGCAATATCCTTGGCAAAGGGCAATGCCTTGGCACAGCCCGGCTCGAGCTCGAGCTTGAAGCCCTGTGACGTCGCATCGGCTTTCAACGTGACCACGCAGGTCTTGCTGCGCTCGGTGGTCGAGAGCTCCCACTGGCCGACCATGTCCTTTTTCAGGGTGGTCGCATCCTGCGCGCCAGCCGGATGCGTCAGGGCGAACGACGCCAGCAGCGCCATCACCATGCGCGGCCGGCTCATCATTTAGCGACCCTTCGCCGGGGTTTCGGCGATCGGGGTCAGCGGTCCCTTGCCGCCGAACCAGGCTTTCAGATTGTCGACCACGAGTTGATCCATCGCGTTGCGGGTGACGACCGATGCAGAACCGATATGCGGCAGCAGTACGACATTCTGCATCGCCTTGAGTTCGTCTGGCACGGCGGGCTCGTTAGCGAACACGTCGAGGCCGGCGGCCAGAATGGTTCCGGACTTCAGCGCCGCGATCATCGCCTCTTCATCGACGACCGAGCCGCGCGCGACATTGATGATGACGCCGCGCGGACCCAGCGCCTTGAGAACATCGGCATTGATCATTTTCGCGGTCGCGGGGCCGCCGGGCACGATCACCACCAGCGTATCGACGGCTTTCGCCATCTCGATCAGGTCAGGATAATGCTTGTAGCTGGAGCCGGATACCGGGTTGCGCGAATGATAGACCACCGGCACCAGCGAAGCATCGAGGCGGCGCGCGATCGCCTGACCGATCCGGCCCATGCCGACAATTCCGACCTTGCGATCCCGCAGCGAGCCAACGCTTAAGGGGTATTGCTGCGTGGTCCAGAGCCCGGAGCGCAAGTAACGATCCGCCTTTACGAATTCGCGTAACGTGGCGATCAGAAGCCCCATCGCGATATCGGCGACCTCTTCGGTGAGGACGTCGGGCGTGTTGGTCACGACGATGTCATGCTCGCGCGCATAGTTGGCGTCGACGTGGTCGTAGCCGACGCCGAAGGACGACACGATTTCGAGCTTCGGGAACATTGCCATCACGCCGTTGTCGCAGCGGGCTGTGCTGTAGGTGACCGCGGCGCCGCGGATTTTCGCGGCGACCGCCGGGCTCAAGCGATTGAGGTCAGCGCGCGTCTCGACGGGATGGAGCACGAATTGATCGGAAAAGCCCTTGTCGATGATCGGCTTGTTCGGCCCATAGACCAGAAGATCGATCTTCTCCGATGAAATATTTCCGCCCACCATTTAATTTTCCTTTCCAAGCGCACTTTCATGCCAGCGCCGCAGCACCAGGTGCGAGGTTAGCGCCAGCAGCCCATAAATGACAATTCCGGCCGCCGAGAGCAACAGTAACGCTGCGAACATTCGGGGAATGTTGAGGCGGTATCCGGATTCCGCAATTCGATAGGCAAGCCCCGATCCCGCGCCGGCCGACCCGGCCGCGATCTCGGCCACGACGGCGCCGATCAGGGACAGTCCACCGGCAATGCGAAGTCCGCCGAGGATGAACGGCAATGCGGCGGGCAACTTCAGAAAGCACAGGGTTTGCAGCCTCGATGCGCGATAGAGCTGGAACAGGCCGGCGAGGTTGCGATCCACCGAATTCAGGCCGAGCGTCGTGTTGGACAACACGGGAAAGAAGGCGACGATCCAGGCGCAGACCACCACGGCTGTGGGTTGCGGCAGATAAATCAACAATAGTGGCGCAATCGCGATGACCGGCGTCACCTGCAACACCACCGCATAAGGGAATAACGAATATTCCAGCCACTTCGACAGGTTGAACAACAGCGCCAGCGCGACACCGCCAATCGCGGCGGCCGCAAAACCTTCGAACGTCGTCAAAAGCGTGGTCAGGAGCGATTGAGAGAGCACGTCCCAATCGCGGATCAGTGTGGTCAGCACCGCCGAGGGCGCCGGCAGAACATAGGGCTTGATGTCGTTGAGGCGAACCACGAGTTCCCACAGCCCGATGCCTGCCACCAGCACAACGACGGGCAGCGCGATACGACCGAGACGTAAAGCGCGCGTGTTGCCGGAGCGCGCGGGAGCGGCGAGCGATGGAGACACGTCGGGCATGCTCATGCCGATAATCCCGAATAGGCGGGCGCGAGCGCGTTCGACACCTTCCGGCAGTAGCCGGCATAATCGGCCGAGGTCCGAAAATCCTCGCCGCGAGGCTCCGTGGTTTCAATGCCGATTTCGGCGGCGATCCGTCCGGGCCGGGCCGTCATCACCAGCACACGCTGCGACAGATAGACCGAACTCGAAGACGGAATGCGTGACGAAAATGACGGTCTTTCGCAAGGAGCGCCACAACGCCAGCAGATCGTTGTTGAGGCGAAAGCGGGTGATCTCATCCAGCGCCGCGAAGGGCTCGTCCATCAAAAGAATTTCCGGCTTCGTAACCAGCGCGCGCGCCAGCGACACACGCATCTTCATGCCGCCGGACAATTCGCGGGGGTAGGCTCCAGCGAACTCGGACAGGCCGACCTGCGCGAGCGCCTCGTCCACGCGCGCCTTGGCCGCCGGAAACGGAACATGCGCGAGCCTCAAGGGGAGGCGGACATTTTCGCTCACCGTCGTCCACGGCATCAGGGTCGGTTCCTGAAACACGAAGCCGACCGGGTGCCCGCCGCCGGCCGTCGCAGCCGGCCGCGCCAGGCGGACCGTCCCCGAGGTCGGGGTACTCAGGCCGGCAATCAGACGCAGCGCGGTGGATTTTCCGCAGCCGGACGGCCCGAGCAGCGACACGAACTCGCCGCGAGGGACCACAAGATCGATCGGGCCGAGCGCAACCACGCCATTGTCGTAGACCTTGGTGGCGCTGCGCAGGCTGACCGCGATCGCCCCATCCGCCGGATCGGAGTCCGTGTCAGCCGACGCGCCGGAATCAGCCATATTACCTCAGACCTAGTTCTTCGGCCGCAGATCGACGCCAACACCCTTGTTGATGAAACGAAGCGTGTAGGACTTGCGATAATCGACATCGGGGCGGACGACATGGGCGCGCGCCATCTTGTCGAAGAAACTCGCCATCCGCGCATCGTTCATGGCGCCGATGCCGTCGCGCAGCGAGTCGCCGGAATCGACGATGCCATATTCCTTCATCCTGGCGATCGAATAGGCAATCAACTCGTCCGTCATCTCCGGATTGAGTTTCTTGATCATCGCGTTCGCGGCCGCGTTGTCGCCGTAGAGGTAGTTGTACCAGCCGATGATCGATGCGTCGACGAAGCGCTGCACCAGATCCGGCTTCTTGTCGATCAGGTCGCGGCGGGTCTCGATCAGGGTCGAATAGGTGTTGAAGCCGTAATCGGCGAGCAGGATGATTCCGGGCTTGAATCCGGCCGCCTTCTCGATGGCGTAGGGTTCGGACGTGACATAACCCTGCATCGCACTGTGCGCGTCGGCCAGGAACGGCTGCGGATTGAAGGTGTAAGGTCTCACTTTGTTTTCGCTGAAGCCATATTCGGACTTCAGCCACTGAAAATAGCTCGAGATACCTTCCTTCGAGACATACAGCGTGAATGGCTTGAGATCTTCGAGCTTGGTGATCTTGAATTCCGGGTGGGTCAGCAGCACCTGCGGATCTTTCTGGAAGATCGCCGCCACCGTGACGACCGGCACGTCATTGGCGACCGCATCGAGCGACATCAGCGTGTTGGCGGTCATGAAGAAATCGAGCTTGCCGGCAATCAGCAGCATGCGGTTGTTCTCGTTCGGACCGCCGGGCACGATCCTGACGTCGAGGCCGTATTTTTCATAGGTGCCATCGGCCGCGGCCTGAAAGAATCCGCCGTGCTCGGCCTCGGCGACCCAGTTGGTGCCGAAGGAAACCTTGTCGAGCGTGGTCTGGGCCCGACCAGGCGACACAGCCGCTACCATGGCCACCAAAAGAGCCATTAACGCTGGCGGCGAAAGCTTCATGATTGGACTCCGCAGGTCATTTGGCCTCATGATGGGGGCGATCAGACATCCATACAAACTATCTTTGCGCGATGACTTCAACCCTCCCGCTCCGCGACTGGACCGACATTCGCTGGCCCGAAATGGCCGGCGTCGATCGTGCCCACTGGATTGCGGTGCTGCCGCTGGCTGCGACCGAGCAACATGGCCCCCATCTGCCGCTGGAGACGGATATCCTGATCGCGCAGGCGTATCTGGCGCGGGCGCGCGAATGGCTCTCTGAGGATTTGCCGGTCACTTTTTTGCCGATCGAGCCCGTCGGCATTTCGACCGAACATACGGACTTTCCGGGCACGCTGACGCTTTCGCCGGAAACCGCCGTCAGTAAATGGCTGGCGCTTGGCGAGGGCGTGGCGCGTGCCGGGATCAGGAAGCTCGTGATGGTCACGAGCCACGGCGGCAACAGCGCCGCCATGAGCCTGGTCGCGCAGGAGCTGCGCGCCCGTCACCAGATGCTGGTCGTTGCCACCGCGTGGGGACGTCTCTCGGCAGCCGCGACGTTGTTTTCCGCCGAGGAGGTCGAGCATGGCATCCACGGCGGCGCCATCGAGACGTCGATCATGCTGGCACGCCATGGCGAACAGGTGAAGCGCGAGGCGATCGCCGATTTTCGTCCCTCGACCATCGCCATGAAAAAGAATTTTCGCTGGCTCTCCGCGCAACGGCCGGCGCCGTTTGCCTGGCAGACCCAGGATCTTCATCCGAGCGGCGCGGTCGGCGATGCAACGCAGGCAACGCCGGAGAAAGGCGAACGCCTGCTCGATCAGGGCGCCAAAGCGTTCTGCGAATTGCTCGCCGAGGTCGATCGATTCGACCTGCAACTGTTGTCCAACCGCCCGAAAAGCTGACTTCGTGCCGCACGCGGTTCCCACCTCCCATCCTTACAGGCAGCGTTGACATAGCATAGGGGGGTACCCTATATCCGGCCTGCGATGTCTCACACCATCAAAGAGAAGAAGAAGCTGATTGCCCGGGTCGGCCGCATCCGCGGCCAGGTCGAGGCCATCGAGCGCGCGCTGACTGAAGAGGCCGAATGCGAGCGCATCATGCACATGATCGCCGGCATTCGCGGCAGCGTTGCGGGGCTGATGGCGGAAGTGGTCGAGGACCATATCCGAACACATCTGGTCGACCCGGAAAGGAATCCCGGCGCGCTGAATGCGGACGCAGCCGACCAACTCATCGATGTGGTTCATACCTATCTGAAGTGAGGCGAACATGACCAATTCAGGCCCAGCCACTGAAGTGTCGCCGCATAGCCATGTGTTCCTGGGCCACGATCACGAGCGGGCCGAGCGGCGGACATGGGCGGTCATCATCCTCTGCACGGTCATGATGATCGCCGAAATCGTCGGCGGCGCGTTGTTCGGCTCGCTGGCCCTGATCGCCGACGGCCTGCACATGTCGACCCATGCGGGCGCGCTGCTGCTCGCCGCGCTCGCCTACACCTTTGCCCGCAAATATGCCGAAGATCCCGGCTTCACATTCGGAACCGGCAAGTTCGGCGATCTGGCCGGATATTCCAGCGCCATCGTGCTGGCGATGATCGCGCTCCTGATCGCCTATGAAGCGATATCGCGTTTTCTCGATCCGGTTCCAATCGCCTTCAATGAGGCGATCCCGATCGCCGCGCTCGGGCTTCTGGTCAATATCGCCAGCGCCTGGCTTCTGGCGGGTGGGCATCATCACGATCACGGTCATTCCCATGGCCACGCTCACGATCATAATGAAGACGACCATGATCACGACCACGCCGATGACATGCATCATCGCGACAACAACATGCGCGCCGCCATCGTACACGTCATGGCGGATGCCGCCGTATCCGTGCTGGTCATCGCCGGACTACTGTTGGCGCGCACCTTCGGCTGGCTCTGGATGGACCCCCTCGCCGGCTTTATCGGCGCACTGGTGATCGCAAGCTGGTCGGTTGCGCTGATACGCGATACCGGCGCGATCCTGCTCGACCGCACGCCAGATCCCGGCATGGCCGAGAAGGTCAGACTCGCGATCGAAAGCGATGGTGACCGCGTCACCGACCTGCATCTCTGGCGGCTGGGGCCGGGCCATCTCGGCGCCATTGTTTCGGTCGCGACATCGGCACAGCGTGAAGCGGCACACTACCGGCAGAGACTGGCGCATTTTCACGATCTGTCGCATGTCACCGTCGAGGTGCACCACTTCTCGTAAATCCGCGGTTGACAGCTGATGGAACCGGGCGTAGGTGCCGCGCGTCACTGTTACATTAGTGTCAAACAAATCCTTCAATCCTGACAAAAGAGTCAAATCACCCATCATGGGCAGTACCACCTTCGGCAACGTCACCCCGGCGATGACCGGGCCTGCGGGGCCAGCAACATTCAGACGCGATCGCGCCGGTTTTCGTCGCGTGAGAATTGGCGGTCCCGCTTAAGACGACCGTCTGCTCACCGGCCTGCCGCGCTATCAGCGGAAGTGGAGGCGAGCGATGAAGACGACAGCAGCAAAACGCCCTTTCCTCAGCCGTTTCGCCTTGGCGGTGCGCGGCGATTTCGCCGTGCCGGCGATCCAACAAGCTGGATAGGGGCTGGCCATGATCACCTCGATCGAGCAGACCGCGCTCAACCTCGGTTTCGCCACGTTGCTTGGCGCCTGCATCGGCTTCGAACGCCAATGGCGCCAGCGGATGGCCGGTTTGCGAACCAATACGCTGGTCGCGATCGGCGCGGCAAGCTTTGTCGTGTTCGAAAGCCTGTTTCCCGACGAGGGAAGCCCGACCCGGGTGGCAGCCCAGGTCGTCTCGGGGATCGGCTTCCTCGGCGCCGGCATCATCTTTCGCGAGGGACTTCAGGTGACCGGCCTCAACACGGCGGCGACGCTGTGGTGTTCGGCGGCGGTGGGACTGCTGGCCGGCAGCGGGCACCCCTTACATGCGGCGACCGCGACGGTGTTCATCGTGCTCGTCAACCTGACGCTGCGGCCGCTGGTTCGCCTCATCAATCAGCAGCCGATCGCGCAGGCCGAGACCGACTTCCGCTACAGCGTTCGCGTCGTCTGTCGAAGCCCCGAGGAGGCCCATGTCCGGGCGCTGTTGTTGCAGACCACCGGCAACGGTCATCTCAGCCTGCGGCAGCTCGACAGCACCGACCTTGAGGAAAGCGGACGTGTCGAGGTCAATGCCTTGCTCACTTCGCCCGTCAAGAACGACGCCGTGCTCGAACAGGTCGTCGGCCGCCTCAGCCTGGAGCCGACCGTTTCGGCTGCAAGCTGGAGCGTCGGCCCCCTGCTGGAATAACTAGAGCTCCGATTCCGAAGTTCGTATCATATTTGCGGCTCCACGTTTACGAACTTCGGAATCAAAGGAGCTCTAGCAACTTATTGATGCTAGTGCGGCTTCTGAATTTGAAGTTCCTATAATGGACTCTCGGCGAAACTGATAGGAACTTCAAATTCGCCGCACTAGCCAAATCGCGGAGACTTGCAATTGCGAAAATCAGGTGCTCTGTCAGGTCTTCGCTCGACTATAAACCCATCATAAACCCGGCCTATCACTGAACGTCGGGTCACCCTCCCCAAGACCGGCAGGTCCGGCCAATCGAACCAAGACAGCACGAAGGCAGCACGCATGACGCTGGACGATATTCTGACGCCGAGACTGGGGCAGGCGTTGCGGCCGAACGTCTGGGACGTGGTCGCGCTGGTTCTCGTGATCGGCGCGATGGTGCTGATCGTCTATGGCGGCGAGCAGACCACGCTGCCGCTGTCGGCGCTCGATACCGCTCCGGTTTCGCTCGATCCGGCCAATTTGCCGCTCTACGCGCTGCGAACCACGATGCGCATGCTGCTCGCCATCGTCTGCTCGATCATCTTCACCTTCGTCTACGCCGCGCTTGCCGCCAAAAGCCGACGGGCGGAGATGGTGCTGATCCCGCTGCTCGACATCCTGCAATCCGTACCGATCCTCGGTTTCCTAACCTTTACGGTGGTGTTTTTCCTCAATTTGTTCCCCGGCCAGGTGTTCGGCGCGGAGCTCGCCTGCGTGTTCGCGATCTTCACCAGCCAAGCCTGGAACATGACTTTCAGCCTGTACCAGTCGATCCGCAACGTGCCGAAGGACCTCGACGAAGCCACCAAAAGTTTTCATCTGTCGGGATGGCAGCGGTTCTGGCGGCTGGACGTGCCCTTCGCCATGCCCGGCCTGATCTGGAACACGATGATGTCGATGTCCGGCGGCTGGTTTTTCGTCGTGGCGTCGGAGGCGATCACCGTCGGCAATACCACGGTCACCTTACCCGGCATCGGCTCCTACGTTGCGCTCGGCATCGAAAAGCAGAATTTGCCGGCGATCGGCTACGCGATCCTGACCATGCTGCTGGTGATCATTGCCTATGACCAGTTGCTGTTTCGCCCCGTCGTCGCCTGGGCCGACAAGTTTCGGTTCGAACAGACCGCCTCGGCGACGGCGCCGACCTCCTGGATGCTCGACCTGTTCCGCCGCACACGGGCGCTTCGGGCGCTGACGCTTCCGTTCGCTGCCCTCAACAAGGCGATTTCGAACCTGCATCTGACGATCCCGGGCGGCCTGAAGCTGCCGGCCAGATCCGGTCCGCCCTCGCGCATCGTCGATGGGGCCTGGTTCGCCCTCGTTATTGCAAGCACTGGATATGCCGGGTGGAGAGCCTATCAATACATGTCGGCCACACTCGGCCCGTCCGACGTCATCGCGGCCATCGGATATGGCCTGCTCACGCTCGCGCGCGTCATCGTGCTGATTACGTTGGCGTCGATGATCTGGGTGCCGGTCGGCGTCTGGATCGGACTCCGGCCGAAACTGGCCGAGCGCATCCAGCCGCTCGCGCAGTTCCTCGCTGCCTTCCCCGCCAACCTCGCCTTTCCCGTTTTCGTCGTGATCATCGTGCGTTACGGCCTGAGCGCCAATATCTGGCTCAGCCCGCTGATGATCCTTGGTACCCAGTGGTACATCCTGTTCAACGTCATCGCAGGCGCGAGCGCCTTCCCCTCCGATCTGCGCGAAGCGTCCAGCAGTTTTCACCTTCGGGGATGGCGATGGTGGATCAAGGCGATCCTGCCCGGGATTTTTCCCTATTACATCACCGGCGCCATCACCGCCTCGGGCGGTTCATGGAATGCTTCCATCGTCGCGGAAGTGGCGAGTTGGGGCAACACCCATCTGACCGCCAAGGGCCTCGGTGCCTA
The DNA here is from genome assembly GCA_963748805.1 of uncultured Alphaproteobacteria bacterium. GTDB lineage: Bacteria > Pseudomonadota > Alphaproteobacteria > Rhizobiales > Xanthobacteraceae > Bradyrhizobium. Next base: position 67,166 of record CAVVLH010000035.1, read on the forward strand.
TATAGCGCAGGCGACCGAAGCCGGGGATTTTCCGCGCGTAGTGCTCGGCATCGCCGTCATGTGCATTCTGGTCACGCTGTTCAACCGTCTGCTCTGGAGGCCGCTTTACGCTTTCGGAGAACGCCGCCTTCGCCTCGGGTAAATCTTAAGGAAAGCCCATGCTCGACACTTCCAAAGAAGCCACCCTGCTCGATATCCGCAGCGTATGCCGCTCGTTTCCGAAGGGCAGCGGCGAGGAACTGCTAGTTCTTGAAAAAGTCGATCTTACGATCCGTTCAGGCGAGATCGTCGGCCTGCTGGGCCGCTCCGGCTCCGGCAAGTCCACGCTGCTCCGTATCATCGCCGGACTGATCGCGCCCTCCTCGGGCGATGCCAAATGCCGCGGAGAAACCATCGCAGGCCCACCGAACGGCGTCTCGATGGTGTTCCAGTCGTTCGCATTGTTTCCGTGGCTGACGGTGCTGCAAAACGTCGAGCTCGGCCTTGAGGCGCTTGGCGTGGAAAGCGCCGAGCGCCGCAAGCGCGCGCTGGCGGCGATCGATCTGATCGGCCTTGACGGATTTGAATCCGCCTACCCGAAGGAATTGTCGGGCGGTATGCGCCAGCGCGTCGGTTTTGCCCGGGCGCTCGTCGTGCATCCGGACCTGCTGTTGATGGACGAGCCGTTTTCGGCGCTCGACGTGTTGACCGCCGAAACGCTGCGTACCGACCTGATCGATCTCTGGATCGAAGGCCGGCTGCCGATCAAGTCGGTGCTGATGGTGACGCATAATATCGAGGAAGCGGTGCTGATGTGCGACCGCATCCTGGTATTTTCATCCAATCCCGGCCGCGTCGCCGCCGAGATCAAGGTCGACCTGCCGCATCCGCGCAACCGCCTTGATCCGACCTTCCGCCAACTGGTCGACAGCATCTATGCCCGGATGACGCAGCGGCCGGAGCCCAGGGCGCCAACGATCGAAGGCATCCAGGGCACCGGCGTCGGCATGATCCTCAACCACGTCTCATCGAACGTGCTGTCGGGCTTGATCGAGACGCTGGCCGCGCCGCCCTATAACGGCCATGCCGACTTGCCGGTGCTGGCCGGCCATTTGCAACTCGAGGCGGATGAAATCTTCCACCTCGGCGAATCGTTGCAACTGCTACGTTTCGCGCAGTTGAGCGAAGGCGACCTGATGCTGACCGACGCCGGAAAGCGTTTTGCGACGATGGAGACCGACGCGCGCAAAAAGCTGTTCGCCGAGCACATGACCAACTACGTGCCGGTCATCGGCCTGATCAAGCGCGTGCTGGATGAGCGGCCCTCGCACACCGCGCCCGAGGCGCGCTTCCGCAACGAACTCGAGGACTATATGAGCGAGGGGGCGGCCGACGAAACGCTCAAGACGATCATCTCATGGGGACGTTATGCCGAGCTGTTCGCCTATGACGAGCAGTCGGAAACCTTCAGCCTCGAAAATCCGCATTAAGACGTGCTTACCTAAAGCACCGGCGCAAAACTGTCCGCCCGCGCCATCGCCCAGGCCTCGCGGAAACGGGAATCGCTGGTGCCGTCGATCAATTCGCCCGGCCGCAGCGACGGATAGAGTTTGGCGAAGGTCTGCACTTCCGTGGTCGACGTCCGCTGCGAGAAATGGATCGGCCGCAAATCCTGCGGATGATCGAGGCCGGCGGCGGCCAGAAGCTCGGCCAGCGCATGCAACGTGGCGTGGTGGTAGTTGAAGACCCGCTCGACCTTGTGCGGCACCACCAGCGCGCGGTTGCGCGAGGGGTCCTGCGTGGTGACGCCGGTCGGGCAGCGATCGGTGTGGCAGCTTAACGACTGAATGCAGCCGAGCGCGAACATGAAGCCCCGCGCCGAATTGCACCAGTCGGCGCCGATCGCCATGGCGCGCGCCATGTCGAAAGCGGTCGCGATCTTGCCCGCCGCACCGATGCGGATGCGGCTGCGGGCATTGATGCCGACCAGCGCGTTGTGGACGAAATTGACGCCCTCGCGCATCGGCATGCCCATGTGATCCATGAATTCGAGCGGAGCCGCGCCCGTGCCGCCTTCATTGCCGTCGACCACGATGAAGTCAGGATAGATGCCGGTTTGCAGCATCGCCTTGCAGATCGCCAGAAATTCCCAGGGATGCCCGATGCACAGCTTGAAGCCGGCCGGCTTGCCGCCGGACAGGCGGCGCATCTCGCCGATAAAGGCCATCATCTGCAACGGCGTCGAAAACGCACCATGCGTCGCCGGCGAGATGCAATCCTCGTTCATGGCGACGCCCCGGATCCGTGAAATCTCCTCGGAGACTTTTGCCGCCGGCAACACGCCACCATGACCGGGCTTGGCGCCCTGGCTCACCTTGAGCTCGACCATCTTGATCTGATCGCTGGCCGCGATGCGCGCGAACTCGTCGGGATTGAAAGTGCCATCGAGGTTGCGGCAGCCGAAATAGCCGGAGCCGATCTCCCAGATCAGGTCGCCGCCGTTCTCGCGGTGATAGGGGCTGACGCCGCCTTCGCCGGTATCGTGGGCGAAGCCGCCTTTCTTGGCGCCGGCATTGAGTGCGCGCACCGCATTGGGGCTGAGCGCGCCAAAACTCATCGCCGAAATATTGAAGACCGACGCCGAATAAGGCTTGGCGCAATCCGGGCCGCCCACGGTCACGCGGAAATTCTGGTCGGCATGAACCTTCGGCGCCACCGAATGGTGAATCCACTCATAGCCATCGCGATAGACGTCTTCCTGCGTTCCGAACGGCCGCTTGTCGAGCACCATCTTGGCGCGCTGGTAGATCACGGCGCGGGTGTCGCGAGAGAACGGCATGCCGTCCTTCTCGCTCTCGAAGAAATACTGCCGCATTTCGGGGCGGATTTCCTCGAGCAAAAAACGCAAATGCGCCGAGATCGGATAATTGCGCAGCACCGCGTGGCTCTTCTGCGTCAGATCGCGAATGCCGAGCAGCGTGAGCGCGGCGAAGATCACCAATGGAATGACGATCAGCTCGAACACCTTGTGATCGGCAATGCCGATGCCAAGCAGCAACGCCGTCACCACGGAGCATATCGTGAGAACGATGAAACGCGGCGAGAACGGCAGCATCAGTGTTTCCATGGGTCCCCTCAGGCCGATTTGCCAGCCCATACGATAGCGGCGGCAACAGTCACATATATGACAAATTGCGCCAGATGATTTGCCCGCTCCAAGGCTATCTAATCATCTGCGCGATGATCAATCCATCCTACTGGAGTGGATTTGACATTCGCTACCCGCCTAGCCGCAGACTCGGAAACGAACCACTGGTGTCCCGATTCCCGGGTTCGTATCACACCAGGGTCCAGCACCCATCGAGCCCCAGCCGGTTTCGCACTGCAACGTGGCGTCTTAAAAAGACAGCGAATGGCGGCCAGAAGCAAGAACCACGGCGCTTAGTGGCCGTGTGCCCGTAACGCGCCCGGGATGTGCTGTTTCTCCAGACCATGGTTGGCCAGCCATTCCTCCGTGCTTTGGATCGACCGCTCGATATGCTCGGAGGTGAGCGAGAAATCGTACGGCGATCCCACCAGCGGGCATAACGGCGGGACCACGAAGTATTCAATCTCGGGCGGGAGGTTTTCCAGCTCACTCACCATTTGCCGCGCGATCAGAAGCGTCAGCGCGTGGAGCGCATTGGCGACCGCCCCTACCGGCGGCGCGTCGGAAGCACAGGCGTACCCGGTCGGCAGGATGATGAGGCGGCGCGCCCCCTTTGCGACGGCGACCCTGACCGGCGTGTTGGCCGAGATTGCGCCGTCCGCAAGATAGCGGCCCCGGTACGGCACCGGAGCGAATGCGCCCGGGATAGACGTCGACGCCACGATCGCCTCCACGGCCGAGCCTTCGGAAATCACGATGCTTTCGCCGGTGACGATGTCGGTGGTGACGATATGAACCGGAAGTTGCGCCTCCTGCAAATTGCGATAGGGCAGATGATCCTCGAGCAGCTTGCGCAGGCCGTCATGCGAAATCAGGAAATCCCGGCGCCAGATGAATCCGAGCATCGTTCGCCAGGTGATCGGGAAGACGTCGTGGCGCGTTAGCCCGCGCCATATCGTTTCGAGCTCCAAAACGCCCTTCAGGTGAGGCGCCCCGGCATAATACGCACCGTTGATGGCGCCGACGCTGGAGCCGACCACCATATCGGCAGTGACGCCATTGGCGACGAGCGCGTGCATCATGCCGACCTGAATCGCGCCGAAACTGCCGCCGCCTGCGAAGACGAACGCCGTCTTCGCCGTCTCGTCTTGAATTGACGCGGACAAAATCTACCCCCCAGAGTCAATGCTTCGCTTGATAAGCCCGCGTCGTTTTCCAAACCTATAGCAAAAGGCTAAATGACCGTATCATCAAGAGCGGGTGTGGCCGGAAGACCCGGCGGAACAGCGGGCCGTGATATTTGGCCGGAAGATCGTGACAATCGCGCGCCAGCCGATATCGTCCGGTCCGCGCACCAGAGCTTGAGGATACCGCCGAATGAAGATTCCTACGTTACCCTTCACCGTCACCGACTGGAGCAAGGTAGATGCCACGACGCATCCCGGCGAAAGCGGGAGTGCGTTCTGGCGCACGCTGGATATCGGCGACGTGCGGGTGCGGATGGTGGAGTATACGGCCGGATATCTCGCAGACCACTGGTGTGACCGCGGCCACGTACTTTACGTGCTGGAGGGCGAGCTCATCAGCGAATTGCGCGACGGCCGCCGCTTCACGTTGAAAGCGGGCATGAGCTACCAGGTGTCGGACTTTGGCGATGCCGCGCATCGCTCGTCGACCAAGACCGGCGTGAAGCTTTTTATCGTCGATTGAGAGAGCGCCTGCGAATCGTTCAGCGCTCGACAAACGCCTTCTCGATCACGAAGTGACCGGGCTCGCTGTGGTTGCCTTCGGCAAAATCGCGGGCGACGAACATCTGGCGCAATTCCTCCAGCATCGCCGGGCTGCCGCACATCATGATGCGGTCGCCTTCGATATTCAGCGGTTCCTGGCCGATATCGTTGAACAGCTGCTCCGAAGTGATCAGGTCGGTGATGCGGCCGCGATTGCGGAACGGCTCGCGGGTGACCGTCGGGTAATAGACCAGTTTTTCGGCCAACAGCGGCCCGAACAGTTCGTCGCTCTGCAAGTTCTTGACCACCTCTTCGCCGTAAGCGAGTTCCGACACCTGACGGCAGCCATGCACGAGAACGATGCTTTCGAACTTGTCGTAGACATCCGGGTCCTTGATCAGGCTTGCAAACGGCGCAAGCCCGGTGCCGGTCGACAGCAACAGCAGGCGTTTGCCCGGAAGCAGATTGTCGGCGATCAGCGTGCCGGTCGCCTTGCGGCCGACCAGGATGGTGTCGCCTTCCTTGATCTTTTGCAGGCGCGAGGTGAGCGGACCATCGGCTACCTTAATCGAAAAGAATTCGAGCTCTTCTTCGTGGTTGGCGCTCGCCATCGAATAAGCGCGCAACAAGGGGCGGCCGTCGACTTCGAGCCCGATCATCGCGAACTGGCCGTTCTGAAACCGGAAGCCGGCATCCCGCGTGGCGCGGAAGCTGAAAAGCGTGTCGGTCCAGTGGCGGACGGAAAGAACCTTTTCTTTATGAAACGCGCTCATGGGCCTGCTTTTCTGCTTATGTATGTTCGAACGGCCGACGGGATTTCACCGCGCCGGGCGGCGGAAGCCCCTGTGGACACTGAGGAATTCTGCGAATTGACCTACGCCAATTTCGCCAATAGTCAATATGTTGCAGTGCAGGATAAGGGTTCGAAAATCGCAGAGCAGTGGGTCTTGCCCGGCTCCGGCCAAAATCTTCTTCGACAGGCGGTTTCGGCGCAATTAACTTGCTGAAATCGCGGGCAATTCGCGTGATTAATTGCCGCCCCGCACGGGAAGAAATCCGTTAGAGATATTCTTTGGACGAGCCGGAATGCCAGATCGGCTGATATTGCATGCGGAACTTGCGGGAATTTCGCGCGGGAAAGCCCGCCTCTTATCCGGACCATACGGTCTATGCCGCCTATGCGTGCGTCGAACTCGGACTAAGCTTTGAAGATATCGATGACGGGACAGGCCTCGCCTTTCGTGTCGCCTCGAAAACCAAAGCCGTCTACTTCGGCGCCGGCCGCTGCTCCTGGTATCCGCAAAACAATGCGACCGCGGCGACGCTCGCCTCCGACAAGTATTTTACCGACCGCATTCTTGAAGATGCCGGTGTCGCGACGCTCGGCGGCAACTATTTCTTTTTGAGCGCGCGCCACCGCGCGCTGCGTCCCAAGGGCCACGACCGCGAGGACGCTTTCGACTATTTTCGAACGCTGAACGGACGCGCCTTCCTCAAGCCGCTGACGGGATCGCGCGGCGACTTCGCGCAGGCAATCGATAGCGAAGCCGAGCTCGATCGATATCTGGACGACCTCGCGCCGCATTACGATGCGGTGTTGATGCAGCCGGTCGCAAGCGGCATCGAATACCGGATCTTTCTACTCGACGATGACGTCGTCTATTCCGCGCGCAAATTTCCGCCGGCTCTCGAAGGCGACGGTACCCATCGCGCGCGCGATCTGCTCACGGCACACAACGCCTCACTGGCAAGCCGCGCGCTTTCGTCCGTCGTCCCCGCGGCGATATCCGAGGCCGATCTCGACAGGGTCTTGCCGATAGGCGAGCGCCTTGAAATTCAAGGACGCACCAACCTGAGCGCGGGCGGCCACATGGCTTTCGATTCGCCCAACCCCACGACGCTCACGATGGCGCAGAAGGCCGTCCGCGCGCTCGGCCTGCGGGCCGCCGCGGTCGACCTGTTTGCAGGTCTCGGCGGAAATCCGGATGCGGCGGCGATCATCGAGGTCAATTCCAACCCTTCGATCCGCCTGCTGGAGAAATTGCAGCGGCCGGATTTGATCCTGAAAATCTGGCGACACAGCTTCTCTGCAGTCGGACTATTGGATGTTTGATTTGCCGAAATACGGCAAGGGCATTTGCCTCGCGCGAACGGCCGTCTTGTTGGAGGCCCTCGCCGTCGACCGCGCCAAATTGCGGGAGCGGTCGGTCGCGATCACGGGCTCGAACGGCAAGGGCTCGACAGCCGCGTTTTGCGCCTCGATCGCGCAAAACTATGGCTTGCGCACCGGACTGTTCACCTCACCGCATCTATTTCGCATCAACGAGCGGTTTCAGCTCGACGGCGTGCCGGTTACAGATAGCGCGCTGAGTGAACTCGCAGGCAGCGTCGCAACCGCTATCGACAGGATTTCACAACAGCGCGGCGAACAGTTCGGCGCCTTTGAGGCCATGTTCGCGCTGGCGTGTCTGTATTTTCAGGAGAGCGATTGCGAATTCATGGTGTTCGAGGCCGGCATTGGCGGCCGCTACGACCCCGTTCGCCTATTAGGCAGCTACGTTACAACGGTCACCTCGGTCGATTACGAGCACCTCGAATTGCTCGGTAACTCGCTGGAACTGATCGTGTCAGACAAAAGCGATGCCTGCGCATCGGGCGGCGTCGTCACCTATGGCGAAAATTGCCGGCCACTGCGGCCGCATATCCTCGAATATAACCGCAACCGGAATGTCGAGAGCCTGTTCATTCGCGACGAAGTCCGGATCGGCGGCGAGACCGTGACAGCCGCCGGCCAAGCCTTCGATTTTATTTTCGGCGCTTATGAATTTCGCGCATTGGAGATGGTCCTGCCCGGCAGTTTCCAGATCAATAATGCCGCCATTGCGATCATGCTTCTGCTCCACTGGCTGAAGCATGTGCGTCCCTCGGAAAGCGACGCAAATCTGGAGGCTGCCATCCGGTCCGGCCTGCGGAATACGCGCTGGCCCGGCCGCCTCGAAACGATTGCCGAAAATCCTTTGACCGTGATCGACGTCGGTCATACGCCCGATGGAATCAGGCAGGCGCTCGCCGGGCTGAAGCAGCTTTACGGCGAACAAGACTGGATTCTCGTCGTCGGCGTTTCCTTCGACAAGAAAGCCGGCGAGATCGCGGCCGCGCTCGCGCCGGACTTTGACACCATCATCTGTACATCCGCGCATCACAAAGGCGGCGACCCCATCGTGCTCGCGGACGCCATGCGCAGGTCCAATCCGGCTGCCCATGTCGAGATCGCCGCGACAATCGAGCAAGCGTTCGGTTTGAGCCAGACTCTGGCCGCCTTTCCCAAGCGGAGGATTTATGTGGCAGGTGGCCTGTTCACCGCGATCGAATTCGCCACTGTCGCGCGCGGGCTGGATGCGCAGCAGCTGAGCTTCTTTTGAAGGCTTTCCAGCCGGTAACGATTCGTTAACCATAACTGGCCGATGGTTGCCCGCGTATCGGGAGCATCCCATGGCCAGCATCTTACCCGTTCCGTCTCTAACGCCACCCGTTGTCAGCAAGCCGGCGAACAACCCGAACCAGGTCCAGGCCGAAACGGGATCATCGTCGCTGTTCGGCAATCTTCTCCGCAGGACCGAGGTCGCAATCGGGGTGAGGTCACAGACGGGCTTTACGTCCGGTGCGACTTACGACACCCAGACGATCGCGGGGCAAACCAAGGCAACCCTGAACAGCGCGGTCAACGCGACCAAATCGCTGCTCCACATCAAGTAGGTTCCCGGACCTGCCTGACGGGCATATCCCACGGGCGAAAAGCCCGCGGGCGGAACATCAATTGCTCACGCCATCGCTGTCGTCGAGCGCCTTGAAGGCATCCTCGAGCTGCGGCGAGATCGCGACGTTCATGCGCTCGCCGGTGGGCAGGCGGGCAACGAACCACTTGTTGTAGAGCGGAACGAGGTCGTGGTTGGTGCCGAGCTTGCGGAAGGCTCGTTCCACCACCGCCGCCAATTGCGGCTCGCCCTTGCGGAACATGATGCCATAGGGATCGTAGGACAGATAGTCGCCGGCGACCTTGAACTTGTCCTGCGACTTGTGTCGCGCAATCAGGCCGTAAAGCAGGATGTCGTCGGTCGCGAACGCTGCGACCTTGCCGTCGACCAGCATCTGATAGGATTGCTCGTGGTCGCCTGCGGTAACGATGTTCAGGCCGAGATTGAATTTCTTGTCCACCGCATGCATGGCCTGCTCGTTGGTCGTGCCCTTGGTGACGACGATGGTCTTGCCTTGCAGGTCCTTCGGCGCGGAGATCGTGGAATCCTTCGGCACCATCAGCTTGGTGCCGGCGACGAACATCAGCGGCGAGAACGCCACCTGTTTTGCCCGTTCGGCGTTGGCCGTGGTCGAGCCGCATTCCAGATCGACCTTGCCCTGCACGACCGCGGGAATGCGGTCGTCGGAGGTGACCTTCACGTAATCGATCTTGAGAGCGGGATCGTCGACCTCGACGCCGATCTCGTCCACGACCGCCTGGCACAGCTCGAGGCTATAGCCGATCGGCCGGTTGGCCTGATCGAGGAAGGAGAACGGCGGCGAGCTCTCGCGATAGCCAAGATGCACGCTGTGCCGACTCTTGATGGCGGCAAGTGTCGGGCTCAGCCCTTCGCCTTCACTCTGGGCGTACGCGGCCGTGGTCAGCAGGCAGCCGGCGAGCCATAGCCCGCAGGCCCCCCCGATCGATCTTCCCAACCGCTGGCGCATTGCCGCCTCCGTCAATGGCCGGCCATCGCGGGAATTTCGCCCGGAATCATGCCCGGCGGCACCACATCGTCGGGACCGAGCGCATGCTCCGGCGCGAGCTCGCCCTCCCACTTCGCCACCACGGAGGTCGCGAGCGAGTTGCCGATCACGTTGGTGGCGCTACGTCCCATGTCGAGGAACGTGTCGATGCCCATGATCATCAACAGGCCGGCTTCGGGAATGCCGAACTGGCTGAGCGTCGAGGCGATCACCACGAGCGAGGCGCGGGGAACGCCGGCGACACCCTTTGAGGTGATCATCAGCGTCGCCAGCATCGCGAACTGCGTGCCGAGCGACATTTCGATCTTGTAGGTCTGCGCGATGAAGATACTGGCGAAGGTGCAGTACATCATCGTTCCGTCGAGATTGAAGGAATAACCGAGCGGCAGCACGAAGCTCGATATCCGCGAGGAGGCGCCGAACCGATTGAGGCCTTCCAGCGTCTTCGGGTAGGCGGCCTCCGAGCTCGCGGTCGAGAACGCGATCATCAGCGGCTCGCGGATCAGCCGCAGCAGGTGACTGTACCTTGGCCCGATGACGATAAACCCGACGATGACCAGAATGCCCCACAGCAGCATGAGCGAGAAGTAGAAGCCGCCCATGAACACGATCAGCTTCCACAACACGGCAAGGCCGTTCTTGGAAACGGTCGCCATGATAGCCGCCCAGACCGCGACCGGTGCGAACAGCATGACATAGCCGGTGACCTTGAGCATGATATGGCCGAGGTCATCGATCAGCGCGAGCATCGACTTGGAGCGCTCCGGCATCGCACCGAGCGCGACCGAGAAGAACACCGCGAACACCACGATCTGAAGAATCTCGTTCTGCGCCATCGCGTCCGCGATCGAGGTCGGGATCAAGTGGGTCAGGAACTTCTCGACCGAGAAGGCCGAAACCGGCAATCCGGTCGATTGCGCCTTGTCCGGCAGCGTGCCGGGGAAATTGGCGCCGGGTTGCAGCAGATTGACCATCACGAGGCCAAGCAGCAGCGACACGAAGGAGGCGCTGACGAACCATCCCATGGTCTTGGCGAAAATGCGCCCCAGTTTGGCGCCCGAGCCCATATGGGCGATGCCGCCGACCAGCGTTGCGAAGACGAGCGGCGCGATGATCATCTTGATCAGGCGCAGGAACAGCATGGCGATCAGGTTTACGCTTGAAGCAATATCGGCGCGGCTATCTGGCAGATAGTTGAAGACCAGCGTTCCCATCACGATGCCGAGCACCATCGCGATCAGGATGTATTGCGTAAACCTGTTGGACATATCTTACCCCCGTAAACTCTCCAGCCGCGGAGTTTGGCAGATTTCAGGGCCGACGCAACACGCTTCCATGGCCATGAGGTTACCGTTGTGGAACGCGCGCCATAAGACTAGCCTCTTATGCAACGCACAATGCGGGAGTTGCGCATTTCTTGCGCGCCCACTGCATCAAGAACAGCCACAGGGAGAAAGCCATGACCAACGGTGTCAATCGCCAGGTGCTTCTCGTGGAGAAGCCGACCGGTAAGCTCGCACCCGAGCACTTCAAGATGCGGGACGGAACCATCCCCGAGGCGCGCGATGGTGAGGCGCTGTTGCGGGTACGCTACATCTCGCTCGACGCCGCCAACCGCGCGTGGATGCACGGCGCCACCTATCGCGCGGCGGTCGAAGCCAACACCGTGATGGCAGGTGGCGGCATCGCCGAAGTCATCTCGTCGAAAGCGCCGGAACTGACTGAGGGCGACATCGTGTTTGGCGATACCGGCTGGCAGGATTATGCGGCCGTGCCCGCCAAGCATCTCGTCAAAATGCCGAAGGTCGAGCCCATGACCTATCTGCTCAGTGTCTACGGCATCGCGGGTCTCACCGCCTATTTCGGATTGCTCGACGTCGGCAAACCCAAGGTCGGCGAGACCGTGGTGGTTTCTGCCGCCGCAGGCTCGGTAGGTTCGATCGTCGGCCAGATCGCCCGGATCAAGGGCTGCCGTGTCGTCGGCATTGCCGGCGGCAAGGACAAATGCCATTGGCTCACCTCCGAACTCGGCTTCGATGCCGCGGTCGACTACAAGGACGGCGCGGTGTTCAAGGCGCTGAAGGCGGCTGCGCCCAACGGCATCGATGTCTATTTCGACAATGTCGGCGGCGATATTCTCGAGGCGTGTCTGGCGCAGATGAACATTCGCGGCCGCATCGCCTGCTGCGGCGCGATCTCGCAATATGACAGCGCGCCGTCGGCGACCGGTCCGCGCGGCGTGCCCGGCCTGATCGTCGTCAAGCGCCTCACCATGCAGGGCTTCATCGTGACCGACTATATGCAGCGCCGCAACGAGGCGATACGCGACCTGCAATCCTGGGTCGCCGCAGGCACGCTCAAGGTCCAGGAGGACGTGATCCAGGGTCTTGAGAACACGCCAAAGGCGCTGATCGGATTGCTCGCCGGCGAAAACCGCGGCAAACGGATGATCAAGCTGTGATGCGGCTCCAGCCTGCTGTGATTCATCCGCCAGGCAATTGACTTGTGGCGGCGAAAAACGACAATAACCCGCCGCCACTATTTCACGACCAATGTATTCATAATTTTGACGTCGGCTAAAACGACGGCTTGCGGCGAAAACGACAGGGATGGATGCCCATGATCGGCACGTTGAGCCGCGCGGCGGCAGTTTGGATATCTTTGGTGACCGTTGGCATCGCCATTGCCACATCCGCCTATTCGCAAGCCCCGACCGATGCGCAGCGAAGCGCGATCCGGGCCGAGTGCCGCTCGGACTACCAAGCCCATTGTGCAAGTATTCCGCCGGGCGGAATGGCATCGTTGCAATGCCTGCAGAAAAATATGTCGAGCCTTTCCTCGGGCTGCCAAAGCGCCGTGCGCGCCGCCGGAACACCGTCGGAAGCCAAGGCCCCGTCTGAGACGAAGACTCCATCTGAAGCGAAGGCTCCGTCTGAAGTTAAGGCTGAGCCGCCGACAACCCCTGCAAAGACGGGATCCGAGCCGGCCGTAGAAAGCGCAGCTCCGGCCGGCCCCAAGACAGCACCTCCTAAGGCTGCCACTGCGACAACCGGCAAGCCAAGCAATGCGAATATTGCCGCGATCCGCAGCGCGTGCCGAAGCGACTATTCAAGAGTTTGCGCCGGCGTGCCCACTGGCGGTGCCCCTGCATTGCAGTGCCTGGAAAAGAACAAGTCGAGAGTCTCGGCGGCCTGCCAGAAGGCCGTGGCTGCGGTGGGCGGAAATGCCGGGCCACGGACGGCTGGCGGAGCTGTTCCAGCACCCGAGGCGACGGCCAGCCCGGCGGGCGCGCCCGTTGCGCCGGCACTGGTGCTTCGTCCGATGCGGCCGCGCGAAGAACTGTTCGTGCTGCGCTCGGCATGCGGCATCGACGTCCGGGCGCTTTGCGCCGGCGTCACTCCCGGCGGCGGCCGGCTGATGCAGTGCCTGGCGGCGCAGTCCGCTTCGCTCTCCCCGGATTGCCGCGGCGTATTGTCCGAATTCGCCGTGCAATAATTGCCCGTGTTGGAATCGGACCGCTAGTGGAGTGGATTTGACATTCGCTATCCTGTAACCGCGAATTCGCGATGCGAATGTCAAATCCAAAACTCCACTAGAAACCTATATATTTTGCTGGTGGTCCCTGATCCTAACATTCGCAAAAGGGGCTGCTGCGAGGGCATGTGAATGTTAGAATCGGACCACTAGGGAGTGAGGCGTGCGTATCGCCGTCATCGGCGGAGGCCCCGGCGGCCTCTATTTCAGCTATCTCTGGAAAAAGCGTCACCCCGACGCGCGCATTGATCTGTTCGAGCAGAACCCCGCGGGCGCGACCTGGGGCTTCGGCGTGGTGTTCTCCGAACAGGCGCTCGAATTCCTGCGCACTGATGATCCCGACACGGTGGATGCGATCGCGCCGCGCATGGAGAGCTGGAAAAACATCACGCTCAATTTGCACGGCGAAAGCGTCGAGATCGACGGCGTCGGTTTTTCCTCGATCGGCCGGCTCGATCTGCTCCAAATCCTCCAGGCGCGCGCGGCGTCCACCGGCGTCGCCCTGCATTTCGACACGCAGGCTTCGCTTGATCAATTGAGCGGCTATGACCTGATTGTTGCCGCTGACGGCTTGAACTCCATGGTGCGCCGGACCTTCGAAGGCGACTTCGGCACTTCGTTGTCCTATTCCGCCAACAAATTCGCCTGGTACGGCACCACCAAGCGTTTCGAGACGCTTTCGCAGACTTTTGTCGGGACCAGCCTCGGCAGTTTCAATGCCCATCATTATCGCTATTCATCCGACATGAGCACGTTCCTGGTCGAGTGCGATCTCGCGACCTGGCAGGCTTGCGGCTTCGCCGACAAGACGGTCGAGCAATCCAAATCGATCTGCGAGCAGGTGTTCGCCAAAACCCTCGATGGCCATGGCTTGATCTCGAACAAATCGGTGTGGCGCAATTTTCCGTGGGTCTGGAACGAGCGCTGGTTCTTCAAGAATATGGTGCTGATCGGTGACGCCCTGCACTCGGCGCATTTTTCGATCGGCTCAGGCACACGGCTTGCGATCGAAGACGCGATTGCGCTCACCAGGGCGCTGGAGGCAGAACGCGACGTCGGCAGCGCGCTGGCCCGTTACCAAAGCGAGCGGCAACCCATCGTCAAGAAGCTGGTGACCGCCGCACGCACCAGCGCCGACTGGTATGCGACATTCCCCGAGCATATGAAGCTGGACCTGATGGACTTCGCCTATAGCTACATCACCCGTTCGGGGCGGATCGACGATGCGCGCCTGCGCGCGATGGCACCGTCTTTCATGGCGCGCTACGAGGCGTCGCGGCCGCGCGCGGCCGGCGGAGGCAAATCATGATCCCGTCCGCGCCGTTGGAGATTTCCGATCAGGTGCCGGCCGACAGCGCCGGCGCGCGCGAGATCGGCTTTTCGATTCCGAGCCTTTACAACGCAAGCCGCGTTCTGTTCGACAACCTTGAAAGGGGCAACCGCGATCGCCTCGCACTCACCGGCCCGCTCGGCAATGTGACCTATGCGGAGTTATGCGATAATGCCTCACGCTGGGGTCACGGCTTGATCTCGCTCGGTCTCAAGCGTGGCGATCGCGTGCTGATGTTTATGGACGACACGCCGGCCTACCCCGCCGCGTTCTTCGGCGCGGTGCGTGCCGGCTTCGTACCGCTGTTGATCAACACGCTGACGCCACCGGACCTGCTGCAATTTTATCTGTCGGACTCCGGCGCCACGGTTGCGATCGCCGACGCGGAGTTTTGTACGCGCTTCGACGAGGTCGCCTGCCAGGACACCGCGCTCCGGACGCTGATCGTGGTCAATGGCGAGGCGAGCCGCCACGCCGTCGCGAAGACGGTGATCGCCAAGGATTGGCTGCCCGGCTTCTCCAACAAACTTGCCGAAGCCGGCACCCATCGCAACGAAATGGCGTTCTGGATGTATTCGTCGGGTTCGACCGGGCGGCCCAAGGGCATCGTTCATTTGCAGCACGACATGGCTTATAGCGACCAGGCCTACGCACGGAATTTTTTGAAGCTCACGTCGAGCGACATCTGCTTCTCCGTGCCAAAGATGTTCTTCGCCTATGGCTTCGGCAATTCCGTCACCTTTCCGTTCTCGGTCGGCGCGGCGACGCTGCTGCTGCCGGGCCAGCCCAAGCCGCAGACAATCTTTGAGGCGATCGCCCGCTACCGCCCCACGGTCTTCTTCGGGCTCCCGACGCTTTACACCGCCCTGACCAAGGCCGAAGGTGCCGACAAGGCCGATCTCGCTTCGCTGCGCATCGCGGTGTCGGCAGCCGAGGTATTGTCCGCCGAGGTCTTCCAGGGGTGGAAAGCCCTGACCGGTCTTGAGATCGTGGAGGGCCTCGGCTCGACCGAGGTGCTGCACATCTATCTCTCTAATCGACAGGAGAAGAAGAAGCTCGGCGCCGCCGGCCTCCGCGTTCCCGGTTATGAGATCGCGCTGAAAGACAGCAACGGGCGCGACGTCGGCGACGATGAAGAAGGCATTTTATGGGTACGCGGCAATTCCAACACGCCGCTGTACTGGAACCGGCCCGACAAATCCGCCGAGACCATCCGCGAGGCGGGGTGGATCTATACCGGCGATCGTTTTGTGCGCGACGCCGACGGATTTTACTTCTTCCGTGGCCGCGCCGACGACCTGATCAAGATTTCCGGACAGTGGGTCTATCCGCTCGAGGTCGAGCTCTGTCTCGCCGAACATCCTGATGTGCGCGAATGCGCGGTCTTTGCTGCCGAACTGCCGGACCGGCGGATGACGCTGAAGGCCGTCGTCGTCATGAACAAGGCCGCGGCTGACGACCGCGAAACGGCGAAGCGGTTGCAGGATTTCGTCAAGGCAAAACTCCTGCCGTACAAATATCCGCGCGAGATCAAATTCACCGACGAGTTGCCCAAGACCGGCACCGGCAAGATCGACCGTCAGGCCGTGATGCGGATGTAGCTGGATCGCCACCTCTCCCATTGGGAGAGGTCGGCGCGAAGCGCCGGGTGAGGGGTTATGGTCTATCGAAAGACCGTACCCCCTCACCCCGACCCTCTTCCCACGGGAGAGGGAGCGCAGTTCCGTCGGCGCCACATCGGTGCAGGAGCTCCGGCGGGATTGCTCGGTAGCTACCCCGTCAGACCCGTCCCACCATAAAGCCAGGCGAGATCGTCGTGCCATTCACCTTGCGATTTCGCGCTCATGATGGCGTTGCGCAAGCGCGCGTGTTCACCGTCCGGGTGATAGATGTGCTCTCCAATCACGCGCGAGAGCATCTGCACCTTTGCGGTGCGCGGGAAGCGTAACTCGCGGTATTTCTCCAATGCGACGGCATGATCGTCTATATGGCTGCCCAGCATATGCGACAGGCAGACCGCGTCTTCCATCGCCTGGCAGGCGCCTTGCGCGAAATATTGCAACATCGGATGGGCAGCGTCGCCGAGCAGCACGACGCGGCCGTCGACCCAATTTTCGGTCGGATCGCGGTCGCACAGCACCCAGAGTTTCCAGTTGACGCCGTGGTGGATGATGTCGAGCGCGAACTCGTGAATGTGCGCAAACCCCTTCATCACCTCTTCTTTCGACACCGGCTTGCCGGCCACCGGCTCGGGCGCGTCGTTGTGACAGGTGATGGCGAGATTGAATACTTTCCAACCCGAGAGCGGATAATGCACGAGGTGACATTTTGTCCCGGCCCACAGCGTCGCGGCGTTCCAGCGCAAATCTTCCGGCATCTGTTCGGTCGGGATCACTGAGCGGTAGGTGGTATGGCCGGAGACGCGCGGCTTGCCGTCGCCGACGACTTGCTTGCGGACGTTCGACCACAACCCGTCCGCGCCGATCAAGAGCGATCCGGTGACGCGATCGCCGGAGGCAAGACGCGCGGTGACGGACGAACCGTCCTGATCGTAGCCCACCACTTCCGAGCTGACGCGCAGATCGATCAGGTCGCTGTCGCGGCACGCTTTCAGGAAAACGCCGTGCAGATCGCCGCGATGCACCACGGCATAAGGGTTGCCGAAACGCCCGCGAAACGCCTCACCGAGATCGACGTGGCAAATTTCCCGCGCCGTCATCGCATCCATCAGACGAAGTTGATCGACATAGACCGCCATGCTGCGCGCGGCCTCACCGACGCCGAGATAATCGAAGGCGTGAAACGCGTTCGGCCCAAGCTGGATGCCGGCGCCGATCTCGCCGAGCGCCGATGCCTTCTCGAGCAGGATCGATCGGATGCCTTTTTGTGCGAGCCCCACCGCCACGGCAAGGCCGCCAATGCCGCCGCCCGCGATCAGGATCGGCTGCGTGTCACGTGCGGTCATGACCGGGACACCAGATGTTCGAGCGCATCTTCGGCGCGGAGCGGCACGCGCGAGGCCTCGTTGTTGAGATCGACGAGTTGTTCAAGCAGGGTCAAAAGCGTCTTGCGGTCGGCGGGTTTGAGCGGCTGCAAAATCCGCACCTGCACGCGATCGACCGACGGCATGATGTCGTGCAACAGGTCGCTGCCGACCTTGGTCAGGTACAGAAGCTTGACGCGCTTGTCCTCTGGTGCCGGCTTGCGCTCGACATAATCCTTGGCTTCCAGCCGCTCGATCACGCTGCCGAGCGTCGAACGGTCGAACGCGATCACCGCGGAAAGCCGCGTGGCGTCGATGCCGGGATGGGTGCGGATCGCGATCAGGGCTGCGTATTGCACCGGCGTCAGGTCGAAAGCCTTGCACTCCTCGATAAAGATCGCGACCGCGATCTGCTGCATGCGGCGGAACAGATAACCAGGCGCGGTGTAGACCGCGTCCATCGTCACGGTGTCAGCTTTATTCGGCATCGGGCTGTCGCTCCGGCGCGGCGTCGGCAAACGCCTTGAGTTGTTTCGCAGCCGCTTCCGCTTTGAGCAGGCGGGGGAAGGCGGCGACATCGACGCCGAAGCGGCGCGCATTGGCGAGTTGCGGCACCAGACACAGATCGGCGATCGTCGGCGCATCGCCAAAGCAAAATGGTCCGGCTTCGTGGGCGATCAGCTTCTCGCATGCGTTCAGGCCTTCGCGGTTGGCCCATGCCGCCCAGTCCGTCACCTTGTCTTCCGCAAGGCCGAGCTCGCGCAGGCGGCCTAATATCTTCAAATTCTGGATCGGGTGGGTGTCGCAGGCGAGCGCTTGCGCAAAGGCGCGCACCTGCGCCCGGCGTAGCGGCTCCGTCGGCAACAGCGGCGGCGTGGGATGGGTTTCGTCCAGCCATTCGATGATCGCGAGCGATTGCGTGAGGACCGCGCCGCTGTCGCCTTGCAACGTGGGAACCAGGCCTTGCGGGTTGATCGCGAGATAATCGGGAGCGCGCTGCTCGCCCTTGCGCAGATGATAGCTCAGCTGTTCCGCACTTAAACCCTTCAGGTTTAATGCAATTCTGACCCGATAGGACGCGCTGCTGCGGAAATAGCCGTGCAGCTTCATCACTGACCTCCCGTTATTATTTTATAGACCGGCCTTTACAGGCCGTGATTGACGCTATCCACATTGGCAGTATACTGTCAATCAGGAAACGATAAAGCAACAACAGCAATGGGAGGTTGGCTATGGAAGCCGTGGTGAAGACGCCGGAACGCGAGGCGTTCTACAAGAAGATCGACGGCGAAAATCTTTCCGCGCTGTGGAACGTGCTCGGCGATCTCGTCACGCCGGAGCCGAGAAGCGCCTGCCAGCCGCACCTGTGGAAGTTCGACGCCATCCGCGCCTACATGAACGAGGCCGGCAAGCTGATCACGGCGAAGGAAGCCGAGCGGCGCGTGCTGGTCCTGGAAAATCCAGGACTGCGCGGCCAGTCGAAGATCACGACCTCGCTGTTTGCCGGCGTGCAGATGGTGGTGCCGGGCGATGTCGCGCCGGCGCATCGCCACAGCCAGTCGGCGCTGCGCTTCGTGCTCGAGGGCCAGGGCGCCTTCACCTCGGTCGATGGCGAGCGCACCGCGATGTCGCCGGGCGACTTTGTCATCACGCCGTCGATGACCTGGCATGACCATTCCAACGAAACCTCCGAGCCGATGTTCTGGCTCGACGGCCTCGACATCCCCCTGGTGCAATTCCTTGACGCCTCGTTCGCGGAACAGTCGAAAGAAGATCAGCAGAAGATCAGCCGGCCTGCGGGCGATAGCTTTGCCCGCTACGGCCACAACCTGTTGCCGGTCGACGAGAAGCGCAGGTCGAAGACCTCCCCGATTTTCAACTATCCCTATTCCTACACCCGCGAGGCGCTGGAGACCGCGAAGCAGCGCGACGAGTGGGATGCCTGCCACGGGTTGAAGCTGAAATTCTCCAACCCCGAGACCGGCGATTTCGCGATGCCGACCATCGGCACCTTCATTCAGCTGCTGCCGAAGGGTTTCAAGACCGCGCGTTATCGCTCGACGGATGCCACCGTGTTCGCGGCAATCGAAGGCAAGGGCCGTACGCGGATCGGCGATGAGACTTTCGAATGGGGGCCGCGCGACCTGTTCGTGGTACCGAGCTGGCGCTGGGTCACGCACGAGGCGGATGCGGATTCGGTGCTGTTCTCGTTCTCCGACCGTCCGGTGCAGCAGAAGCTCGATCTGTTCCGCGAGGACCGCGGCAACGCGTAAGCCTGTCGTCTCGCTTTATCCAATGTCATGGCCGGGCTTGACCCGGCCATCCACGTCTTGCTTACTCCCCGATCGCGACCAAGATGCATAAGGTCAGGTCGTACGCGAAGCGGATGCATGATCATGTTCAAACCGAAGGCCACTGCATCCG
>CAVVLH010000036.1:0-23779 GCA_963748805.1 uncultured Alphaproteobacteria bacterium
ATTGGCGGTCAATTCCTCGTTGGTGAGTTTCGAGCCGTCCTCCTCGGCATGCACCAGTTGCGTGGTCAGATCGTCGCCGGGCTGTTTTCGTCGCAGTTCGAACAGCTGCTGGAAGTACATCTGCGACATCATATAGGCCGCATTGCTTTTCGCGATGTCTTCCGCCGTCAGCGGCACCGGGTCGAGAATACGGCCGCTGTCGCGCGAGCCGGTGTAGAATAATTCGCGATGCTCCTCGGGAATTCCGAGCATTTCGCAAATGATGGTGACCGGCAGGCGGAAGGCGTAATCCTCGATCAGGTCCATCGACCCGCGCGGGATGACGCGATCGAGCGTCTGATCCACGATCTGCTGAATGTGGGGCCGCATGTCTTCCACCCGCCGCGCCGTGAACGCCTTTACCACCAGCCCGCGCAGGCGGGCGTGGTCCGGCGGGTCCTGTTGCAGCATCCAGTGGCTCATCGAGCGGAAGATCGGCTCTTCCATGATCTTAGGCCCGTAGCGCCGCGTCGTGCGCTCGACGAAATCCTTGCCGAAGCGCTTGTCGCGCAAGATACCGCTGACCTCGGAATGGCGGCTGATGAGGTACATGCCGTGCGGCGTGATATGCACGGGATCGAGGCGGCGCAGCCGATCGTAATGCGGATAAGGATCGCGAATGAACTCCGGCGACAGCGGATCGAACAGCGGCGCGGTCTCGGCAGCCTGAGCATGCTCGTTCATGGAGGTCCCCTCACGGTCGGCTTTTGCGCGACTATAGCGGTCTTGCCGGTGCAGCAGAAGGCTGTGAAAATGTCATAAACGGATGCCAACCGCCGATTGCGGTGAGTCCGTCATGGCTCGCAATGACGGTGTAGAACGTGTAAGAGTCACACGACGCGAACAACAGTTCAAAAGGGGAGATAAAGCATGGCGTTCGGTGTTAAACAGATGATGGAAGCCGCGAACGCCGCGGTGCCAAAGATCACGCCGGCCGAGGCGCGCGAGAAGATCGCCAAGGGCAATACGCTGCTTTTGGACATTCGCGACGGCACCGAAGTACAGGCGAGCGGCAAGGCCGCCGGCGCCGTTCACGTCTCGCGCGGCCTCCTGGAATTTCGCGCCGATCCCGACGCGCCGACCCACGACAAGAATTTTTCGAAGGACAAGACCATCCTGATCTATTGCGCATCCGGCGGTCGCGCTTCGCTCGCCGGCAAGCTGCTCAAGGACATGGGATATAACGAGGTCTACAATATCGGCGGCTTCAAGGATTGGGCCGAAAGCGGCGGCGCGGTCGAGAAGTAGCTCTTCATTCACCTCGCGGGCGCCTCTTATCCCTCCCCCGCGAGCGTAGCGAGCAGCGGGGAGGGTGGCCGGAGCGAAGCGACGGTCGGGTGGGGGCCGAGTTTGCTGAAGAAATCACGCTCGATCGCCTTTTTGAAATTACCCCCACCCCGATGCTCGCTTTGCTCGCATCGACCCTCCCCGCAAGGGGGAGGGAGAAGAAAGTGCCACCGCCATCAAATGCGATAGCCCTGCTGCCTGCGGAGAGGAGTCATGACCCCAGCAACGGGTGATCCCGCAGCACTTCGTCGCGAATCGACGGGGCCTGGATCGCGCGGAACAGAATTCGCGCCGTCCGCGCGTCATCGGCTGTCAGGCAGAGATCGATGATCTGGCGCACGGCGGTGTCGCGCAGCAGGTCGTCTGATATCTTCATGGCGGTTTCCATCGCCGCCCGCGCCGCGCGCTCGTAGCGCTGAAATTCTTGTTGGAGGCTTTTGCCGCCGGGGGCGCCCACCTTCGTGGCGCTATCTGCCGCCGCGCGGCAAATATCTCGGATCCGATGCGCGGCCTCGAGGTCCCCGAGCGGCACGGCCACAGGCTCTTCCCAGATCTCCTTCGGCTTGGGCTTGCTGAACCAGCGCATCGCCATGGCTCATCTTCCTGAAGCTCAGCCGCGCTGGCGGATGGTCGGCTCGGTTGGAATGACCCTGCGCACCGTGATCGGAGAACCATCGGATTCGAAGCGCAGATCGTACTTCTTGCCGCTGCGGTCGGTCGCCGAGCAGACGACGCTAGAGACATGGCCGGTGGCGAAATTGCCGAGCTGTACGCACCGGCCAGTTGACCTCACCACCGTCGGCACCGGCAGGCCATCGGCTTTCGGCTGGCTTTTCGAATTGAGCAGCATCCGGTCGACCGTCAGGTCGTACAGGTTTTCATTGCTCCGCCGGCTATTGTCGCCGGAGAACGAGATGATGTGGCTTGGATCGGCGGGATCATCGAGCGCGATGGTGAAATAGGCCCGGCCCTGAACGCTGTGGGCGTAGGCGACCGTGCGGCAGGCAAAATCGTGGCCAGCGATCTTGAGCGTGCTGCATGTTCCCGTCATCAGCGCGAACAGATCGGTGTCCGGCGTCTGCGGCTTCAGTTCATCGGTGTCGTTCGCCCCCGAGGAGATCGGGTTTTGCGCGGAATTCACCGTCGGCTCCGGCGAACGGTCGCCGTCCGCCGCGACCGACATCTGTGGCGCCAGCGCGAGGATCAGGGCGGCGGGGATATTCCGGCAGAGACGCATCATCAGATCCAAACTTTTCAGGCCGAAAAATCTTTTGTCAATCGAACTCGCCGCATGGCATCACCCGCTCGATGCCGGAATGATCTTGCCGGGATTGAAGATGTTCTGGGGGTCGAGCGCCTGCTTGATCGCGCGCATGGCGTCGATGGCCTCCGGGCCGAGCTCGCCTTCGAGGTATTTCTGCTTGCCCTGCCCGATGCCGTGCTCGCCGGTGCAGGTGCCGCCCATCGACAGCGCACGCTCGACCAGGCGGTGCATGAAGTCCTCGCCGCGCGCCATCTCGTCGGCGTCATCGACGTCGCACAATAGCGAGCAATGGAAATTGCCGTCGCCGACATGGCCGACGATCGGCGATTGCAGCCGCAGCCGTTTCAGGTCGTCCTCGGTTTCGGTGACGCAGTCGGCCAGCCGCGAAATCGGCACGCATACGTCGGTTGCCACCACACCGGCGCCGGGACGAAGCGCCTTCACCGCCCAATAGGCGTCATGCCGCGCCTGCCACAGTTTGGTGCGGTCCTCGGGCCGTGTGGTCCAGGTGAAATCGCCGCCGCCACATTCCTTGGCGATCTCGGCAAAATTCTTTGATTGTTCGGCGACGTCGGCCTCGCTGCCGTGGAATTCAAGCAGCAGCAGCGGCGTCTCGGGCAATGTCAGCTTCGAATAGGAATTGCACGCCGCCACCTGCTCGGCGTTCAAGAGTTCAATCCGGGCAACGGGGATGCCGGTCTGGATCGCCATGATCGTCGCGTCGCAGGCGCCGCGCACGCTGTCGAACGAACAGGCGGCAGCCGCAATGGTTTCGGGAATGCCGCGCAGCTTGATCGTGAGTTCGGTGATGATGCCGAGCGTGCCTTCGGCGCCGATGAACAGATGGGTGAGGTCGTAGCCGGCGCTCGATTTCTTGGCCCGCGTGCCGGTAGTGATGATCTCGCCGTCGCCGCGCACGACCTTGAGCGCCAGCACGTTCTCGCGCATGGTGCCGTAACGCACCGCGTTGGTGCCGGAGGCCCGCGTCGAGGCCATGCCGCCGAGCGAGGCGTCGGCGCCGGGATCAATCGGGAAAAACACGCCCTGGTCGCGCAGATGCTCGTTCAGCGCCTTGCGGGTGACGCCGGGTTCGATCACGCAATCCAGATCTTCGGCGTGGACTTCCAGCACGTTGTTCATGTCGCGGAAGTCGATGCAAACACCGCCGGCCGGCGCATTGACCTGCCCCTCCAGTGACGTGCCGGTGCCGAACGCGATCACCGGCACGCCGTGGCTGGCGCAGATCCGCACCACATCCTGCACGTCGGCGGTCTCTTGCGCGAATACCACCGCATCCGGCGGCTGCGACGTCAGCCAGGTCGTGGTATGGGCGTGTTGGTCGCGCACGGCCTGCGAGGTGACGAGGCGATTGCCGAACCGCGCGGCGAGTTTCTCGACCGCCGCGGCAACAGCCTTCGGCTCGGGTCGTTTCGGTTTGTTATCGATGATCGTGCCCACGGTAAAATCCTCCTAGCGGTCCGATTCTAACATTCGCTTCCCCTTGCAGCGAACATCTTTGCGAATGTTAGAATCAAAGGACCACTAGCAAATATGAGTTTCTAGTGGAGCTTTGGCTTTGACATTCGCTTTCCGGTCTGCGGCAAGGTGGTTAGCGAATGTCAAAGCCGCTCCACTAGGGGAATTACCGTGGCAAAGGATATATAGGGGGTCAAGGGATCATGGTTTACTCAGGGGAATGGACACCATGACGACACAATCTGGCACTGGCGGGACCGATCGGCCGGCGCCGTTCCTGTCTTCGGTGATGCGAATCGAGCCGCAATGGATCGACTATAACGGCCATCTCAACATGGCCTATTATAATGTGATGTTCGATCGCGCCATCGACGAGCTCTGGCTCGTGCTCGGCATCGGCCCTGCTTACAAGAAAAGCCGCAACGGCTCGACCTTCACCGCCGAATGCCATGTGCGCTACCTGCGCGAGATTTACCTCGGCGATCCCGTTCAGGTTTCGGTCACCCTGCTCGCCGCCGACGAAAAGCGCCTGCATACCTTTGAGGAGTTGCGTCACGCCGGCGAAGGCTGGCTGTCAGCAACCTCGGAAAACATGACCGTCCATATCGACATGGGCCTGCGAAAGGCCGCGCCCTTTCCGCCCGATATCCGCGCCACCATCGAGGCGGTGGCCAGGGCGCACGCGACGGTCGCAGACCTGAGGGCATCGGCCGCGCGATCACGATGCCCGCGAGGAAGTGAGGTTGAACCGCTAAACCCGCGTTCTGCCGCGCGCCAGGCCGACCACCGCCGAGATGATGAACAGCACGACCGCGATGAAGAATATCGCCTTGGCGATTTCGATGGAGACGCCGGCAATGCCGCCGAAGCCGAGAATACCGGCGATCAAAGCAATAATCAGGAAGGTGACGACCCAGCTCAACATGACAGGCTCCGCAATCTTGCTTCTTGCGCTGGCGCGACGTGCACCGACGCTTTCGGTGAAATAATCGGCCCCGGGAACAAAAGTTCCGGCCCCTTCAATTGGCGGCGAAAGCGAAAAATCTGGCCCGGAAAGGAACAAATCGCGGCGGTATCGAGGGCTGCGTAAGGGCTGGATAAGTCCTGTCAAAACAGCTTGCCCCACCCTATATGGGCTTTGTTCCTGCTATGAAGGCTCCCCTTCGTCGCGCCCTGCGGTGCTTACCTTCGCGGAACGTGCCATCGTGGGCGGAAACCGAATCAAGACATGACCGAGCCGAGCCACCTGCCCCGCGCCAGCGTCCCCGACCACCAGCCTTTAGCCGGCGGGATTGCCGCGCGTGCCCGCGCGTCAGCCGCGCCCGCTTATCTGAACCGCCTCAATCCCGAGCAGCGCGAGGCGGTGGAGACGCTGGATGGTCCGGTATTGGTGCTGGCCGGCGCCGGCACCGGCAAGACCCGCGTCCTGACCTGCCGCATCGCTCATATTCTGAGCCAGGGCCGGGCGCGTCCGGGCGAAATCCTCTCGGTGACCTTCACCAACAAGGCCGCGCGCGAGATGAAACTGCGGCTGGGCCAGATGCTCGGCCAGGCCGTCGAAGGCATGCCGTGGCTCGGCACCTTCCACTCCATCGGCGGACGCATCCTGCGCAGCCATGCCGAGATGGTGCAGTTGAAATCCAATTTCACCGTGCTCGATACCGACGACCAGATACGGCTGCTCAAGCAGCTCCTGCAAGCCGAAGGCATCGACGACAAGCGCTGGCCGGCGCGGATGCTGGCCGGCTTGATCGATGGCTGGAAGAATCGCGGGCTTGGGCCCTCGCAGGTGCCGCCGGGCGAAGCCTCGGTGTTCGCCAACGGCAAGGGCGGCAAGCTCTATGCGAGCTATCAGGAGCGGCTGAAGATTCTCAACGCCGCCGACTTCGGCGATCTGCTTCTGGAAAACATCCGCCTGTTCCGCGAACACCCGGATGTGCTGCGGCAATACCAGGGCCGCTTCAAGTTCATCCTGGTCGACGAGTACCAAGACACCAACGTCGCGCAATATCTCTGGCTGCGGCTGCTCGCGCAGGCGCCTTCGCCGCGTGCCGCTCCTCTTACCTCGCCCCACGTCGCTGAACCCTCTCCCCTTGCGGGAGAGGGTGGCGTCGAGCAAAGCGAGACGCCGGGTGAGGGGTATTCCGACACAAGCAACCCCTCATCCGCCTCGCCGCTTCGCGTCTCAGCACCCTCTCCCGCAAGGGGAGAGGGTAAAGACGCGCCTGCGATTGTTGCGCCCCCCAAAAACATCTGCTGCGTCGGCGACGACGATCAATCGATCTATGGCTGGCGTGGCGCGGAGGTCGACAACATCCTGCGCTTCGAGCACGACTTTCCCGGCGCGAAGGTCATCCGCCTTGAGCGCAACTACCGCTCCACCGGCCACATCCTTGCCGCCGCCTCGCATCTGATCGCGCATAATGAAGGCCGGCTCGGCAAGACGCTGCGCACCGAGGATGTCGACGGCGAAAAGGTCACCGTGACCGGCGCTTGGGATTCCGAGGAGGAAGCCCGCGCCATCGGCGAGGAAATCGAGGAGCTACAGCGCAACAAGGAGAACCTCAACGAGATCGCGATTCTGGTGCGGGCCTCGTTCCAGATGCGCGAGTTCGAAGACCGCTTCGTCACGCTCGGCCTGCCCTACCGCGTGATCGGCGGTCCCAGGTTCTACGAACGCGCCGAAATCCGCGACGCGCTGGCTTACTTGCGGGTGGTCAATTCGCCCGCCGACGATCTGGCGTTCGAGCGCATCGTCAACGTGCCTAAGCGCGGGCTCGGCGACGCCACGGTGCAGATGCTGCACGACCATGCCCGCAAGCGGCGTATCCCCTTGCATGAAGCCGCCCGCGCCGTGGTCGAGACCGACGAGTTGAAGCCGAAAGCGCGCGGCAGCTTGCGCGATCTTCTGACCAGTTTCGACCGCTGGCGCGCGCGGGCCGAAGTCGCCTCGCACACGGAATTGGCCGAAACCGTGCTCGACGAAAGCGGCTACACCGAGATGTGGCAGAAGGACCGCTCGGCCGACGCCGCGGGTCGGCTGGAGAACCTGAAGGAACTGGTGCGCTCGATGGAAGAGTTCGAGAACCTGCAAGGGTTTCTCGAACATATTTCGCTGGTGATGGACCGCGACGGCGGCGCGGAAGAAGAAGCCGTATCGCTGATGACGCTGCATTCGGCCAAGGGGCTCGAATTCGACAACGTGTTTTTGCCGGGCTGGGAGGAAGGCCTGTTTCCGAGCCAGCGCACGCTCGACGAACAGGGCCGCGCCGGTCTCGAGGAAGAGCGCCGTCTCGCCCATGTCGGGCTGACGCGTGCCCGCAAGCGCGCCAAACTCTATTTCGCCACCAACCGCCGCATTCACGGCACCTGGACGACCACGATCCCCTCGCGCTTCCTCGACGAACTCCCGGCGCACAACGTCGAGATCACCGAATCCAAGGGCGGCTCGGGCTGGGGCGGCGCCGGCGGTTACGGCCCGTCACGCTTCGACAATGTGGAATCCTTCGGCTCGAGCTATACGACGCCGGGCTGGCAGCGCGCGCAGGCCAACCGCGCGCGCGGGTCAGGCGGACGTCAGGGCGGTTTCGGCTTCGAGGAGCGGCAGTCGTCATTCTCCGCGCGCGAGGGAAGCGGCTTCGCAAAACCCAAACGCGCACCTCTGGTGATCGAAGGCGAACTGATCGCCAAATCGACCGGCACGACGTCGGACTTCAATCTGGAAGATCGCGTATTTCACCAGAAATTCGGCTACGGCCATGTGGTGAAGGTCGACGGCAACAAGCTCACAATCGCGTTCGAGAAGGCCGGCGAGAAGAAGGTCGTCGACAGTTTCGTCGAGCGGGCATGAATTGCGGTTGGGGTAGATCAACCCGACTTTGGCGAAAACCCCATCCTTATCCGCCCGGATATCCTTATCCAGGGGCAGCGCTGGCATAGATTGGCCTATCTCGGGCCTTTTGGGATTAAGGCTGTGCGGGGATGCAGGGCTGACTCGCCATGGCCTGTCATTGTAAGATGACGGCCGCCCGACGACGGGCGAGGGGTAAGGTTTTTGCGTATGAGTGGGGAGGAAGTCGGCGACTTCTTAAGTAGCGGCGGCGAGCTCGGCGCCCTGACGCGGGCGTTCGACTGGTCGAAAACCTTGCTCGGGCCCCCCGAAACCTGGCCGCAAAGCCTCCGGGTAACGGTGCGCCTCGTTCTCACCTCGCGCCACCCGATGTTCATCTGGTGGGGAGAAGAACTGATCCAGTTCTATAACGATGCCTATCGCGAGACGATGGGCCCCGAGCGGCATCCGAGCGCGCTGGGAGCCCGCGGTCGCGAATGTTGGGCCGAGATCTGGGACATCATCGGCCCGCAGATCGACTACGTCATGGCGGGCAAGGGAGCGACCTGGAACGAGGACCAGCTGGTGCCGGTCACGCGTCATGGCCGCCGCGAAGATGTCTGGTGGACCTACAGCTTCGGTCCGATCGATGTCGAAGACAAAGTCGGCGGCGTGCTCGTCGTCTGCAGGGACGTCACGTCAGAGCATATGGCAAGGGAAGCGCTGAACCTCATCAATGAGGAGCTGAAGCACCGCGTCAAGAACACCCTCACCGTCCTTGGCGCGGTGGCGACCCAGACGTTTCGGGACGCTTCGAGCAAGGCCGATCTCGAAAAATATCAGGGACGGCTGGCGGCGTTCGGACGCGCGCACGACCTGTTGACCGCGGCCAACTGGGCAGCGGCGCCGCTTCAGGACGTCATCAGCACGGCGCTGATTCCTTACCGGACCGGCGAAGGCCGGTTCACGATCTCGGGTCCTGCACTGATCTTGAAATCCCGGCAGGCGCTGGCGCTGTCGCTCGCGATCCACGAGCTGGCGACCAACGCGATGAAGTACGGCGCCCTTTCCGTGCCGAGCGGCTGTGTGTCGATTGCATGGACCTCCGAAGATCAGGAATTCGTTTTCACCTGGCAGGAATCGGGCGGCCCGCCCGCGTCCACGCCCTCCAGCGTCAGCTTCGGTTCGCGGCTGATCTCCCGGGTCTTGCAGGACGATTTCGGCGGTGCGGTCGAGGTGTCGTATGAGCCCGCCGGGCTCATCTGCCGGCTGACGGCCCCGCTCGAAAATCTGGCACACTCGCCGAACAGCGCGTAAAGCCGCTCACCGCGGTTCCGGCCGCGTATAGACAATGAACGTCAGCGCGCCGGCCGCCAACGCCGCCGCCACGAACATCATCACCGCCGGCAAGCCATATCGCGCCGCCACCACGCCGGTTGCCGACTGCAACAGCGCGGTCCCCAGAAACAACGCCAGGTTGGTGGCTGCAAAGGCTCGTCCGGCCATTTCAGCGCCCATGATTTGCGTCGTCATGCCGAACAGCAGTGATTGGGTCGTAACCGCAAAGCCCATCGTGACCAGCATGACCAGATCGAACTGCGGCGGCATCACCGCGACATGGAACAGGCGCGGAAGGATGGCATCAGGCGCGCCCAGCGCCATCAGCGCCACGCAGACCGCCGCCAGCAGATGTCCGCCGGCCAGGATCATCCGGCGATGACCGAACCTTCGATCGATAATTCCCGAACACAGCGGCGCGATGATCAGCGACAGCGTGAAAATGCCGAGCTGATTGCCGGCCTGGATTCGCGTGAGGCCTTTGACATCCATCAGCCATGGCCCCGCCCACACGCCCCTGAGCACCAGCGAGGAAGCGAGCGATACCAGCGCCAGCGCGATGATGCCCCGCATCGGGCGCGAGACGCCGATCCGCAGCACCTCCGTCATTTGCGACAACGGAGACGACTGCTCCTTGTGTTCGGCCGGCCGCTTCGGCACCAGCGCGAATACGGCGACCGCAATCACGGCGCCGATCGCCGCCGAGATCAAAAAGCCGGCGCGCCAGCCGAAATGTTCGATCACGTAAGCCAGCGGGCTCGACGACAGCAGCATGCCGGTATTGCCGATCGAAAGAACGGCGCCCGACCAGAGGCCGAACCGTTCCGGCGGCAGCTGTTTGGCCGCGAACGTCATCGGGCACATGAACATGCCGGATGTCGAAACGCCGATCAGGAATTGCGCGAACACGAAACTCGCAGTGCCGGTGGCAAGGCCGCTCGCCACCGAGCTGACGATCGTTCCGAGAAACAAAGTCAGCGAGACCGGACGCACGCCGAACCTGTCGATCGCGGCCCCTACCGGAATCTGCAGCACCGCGAACGAGAAATGATAGACCGCGATCAGGCTTGCCAGCGTTTGCGGTGCGGTAGAAAAATCCCTCGCCATCAGGTCGAGGCTGATGCCGGGCATCGTCCGCAGGCAGGTCGCCAAAGTGTGGCCGCAGGCCAGCGCCAGCAGGGCAAAAAACAGCGCGCGGGTGTGGGATGACTTCGATGGGCTGGCTGGGGCCACGTATCGTTACTTTTTTCGTTATTTCTTTTTTAGGGATTGGGGCCCGGATTGAGGCTCGCGATGCCGAACACCTTCTAGATTGAAACCCCGAGGCAATGCAAACGCCCGATCTGGCTGGTTCCGCTTGCGGGTCCGCGTCTTTACGAAATCGGGCCAATTTTAACGAATTTCGATCGACAATACTTCCCAGCCTTTTTTACCGAAAACTTGGGTCTGGCCAGTATCTTCGTGGCGAGATGAGGTTTCGCCGAAGGACTTGGCACCCAAAATGAGCTTGCAATTCAAGACGGCCAGGAAGACCGAATCGAAGTCGTTTCTCGACGATCTCGAGGACGCGGTCTCGCGCGGAACGCCCGAGAGCCGGGCGCGGGCGCTGTGGCACACCACCGACCTGATGATCGCCGGCGGCTTTTCCGACGACGAAATCTGGACGTTTGGCGAAGTGGTTTCCCGTCTCGCCGACGAGATCGAGGTCGCGGCCCGCGCGCAACTTTCGGAAAAACTCGCGCGCTTCGACCAGGCCCCCGTCAACATCATTCACAAGCTCGCCTTCGATGACGCAATCGAGGTCGCGGGTCCCGTGCTGAGGGAATCCAAGCAGCTCGAGACCTATGCGCTGGTCGCCAATGCCTGCACCAAGAGCCAGGAGCACATGCTCTCGATCTCCAAGCGCGAGACGCTTGAGGAACGGGTGACCGACGAACTCGTCAAGCGCGGCGATCAGGACGTGGTGAATTCGGTCGCCAGCAACAACGGCGCCAAATTCTCCGACTTCGGCTTCCTCAACATGGTCCAGCGCGCGGAAGGCAATTCCATCCTCGCCGAGCAACTTGGCCTGCGCAAAGACATTCCGCGGCATGTGTTCCAGCAACTGATCGCGAAAGCGACCTCCGACGTGAAGAAGCGCCTGGAGCGCGAGCGTCCGGACATGGCGCGGCAGATCCAGTCGTCGGTGTCGGATTTGGCGGGCGAATTGCAGTCGAAGTTCGGCCCGGTGTCGCGCAGCCATTTCGTCGCCAAGCGCGTGGTGACGACGCAACACCGGCAAGGCAACCTGAACGAGGCCAGTATATCGACCTACGCGCGTTCACACCGCCTCGAAGAAGTCACGATCGGCCTGTCGCTGTTGTGCTCGCTGCCGAGCGACGTGATCGAGCGCGCGCTGTTCGACCGCAATCGCGAGATGATTTTGATCCTGTGCAAGGCGCTGGATTTCTCGTGGGATACCACGATGGCGTTGTTGTTCCTTGGCGCCAAGGATCACCGGATCACCGCCAGCGATTTGAGAAGTCTCGAAAACGACTACGGCCGCCTCAACATCGAGACGACGCGCAGCGTGCTCGCGTTCTACCAGTCGCGCAAGAACGGCACCGCCCCGCTCGATGCGAGCATGGCGGCCGCGCTCTACGCATGATCAGGGGAGATAGCCGGGCATGAACGCGATTCCATTCGGCAAGGGCGTGCCTGCTTTCGGCAAGGCTGCCGGCCAGGGTTTCGGCCGCAAGGGCGGCGCGGCAGGCGAGGATTCCGAGGCCTCGAAGCAGGACGGTGGCGCGCTCGACGCCGCGCGCACGGTGCTGGAAGCCGCCAACGACTTCAGGGACGAGGCCACGGCCGCGGTGTGCCGGCGGGTGATCGAGGCCAGCATGAAAGGCGCGCAACCGGCGCTGTCCGACCTGCGCATCATCAATAATTATTTTCAGTAGGGTGACGGCGCCAGGCTTGCTCCGGTTGTCGTCCCCGCGCACGCGGGGACCCATACTGCGGAAT
The DNA here is from genome assembly GCA_963748805.1 of uncultured Alphaproteobacteria bacterium. Classification (GTDB taxonomy): domain Bacteria; phylum Pseudomonadota; class Alphaproteobacteria; order Rhizobiales; family Xanthobacteraceae; genus Bradyrhizobium. The sequence goes on from CAVVLH010000036.1 coordinate 12,237, forward strand.
CTCTCCGTACCGTGATTCGATAGATCCTCCGTAAGAAACGGAAGCCTGTGGTTATGGGTCCCTGCTTCCGCAGGGACGACATCTCTGAGGCGCACTCACTGACCTAACGACGGCTACTTCTCCCCCAGCACATCCCCGAACAGCACCCAGGACCTGCCGTCGAACCGCGCCATCTGGATCTGGCGGATCGGCGTGACGTTGCCCGGATCGACATGGACCTTGATGCCGGGCAACAATAGCGGCATCTCGACGCCGTTGAGCTGCTTGGTCTGCCTGATGATGTTGTCGCGCGAAAGATCGTCGCCGCAATTCTTCAGCACCAGCGCCATGATCTGCGCCACCGTGTAACCCTGCACGTTGAAGAGATCACCTAGCGATGCGTTCGGCTGGTACTTCTTCATCCAGGCCAACCAGTCCTTCAGCGCGGGATCGTCCGCCCAGTGCGCATCGTTGGGGTCCTTGAGATAAAGCCCGGTCACCACGCCGACCGAATTCTCCAACCCCGCGGGCTCCAGCACGGCCGAAAACGAGTTCGACACCGTAGGCAGGATGATCAGCGGCTTCCAGCCCATGCTGGCAGCTTTCTTGATCGCTTGGGCTGCAAATTTCGGCGTCGCTTCGGCAAAGAAAACATCGGCGCCGGATTCGCGCATCGTGACCATTTGCGAGTTGATGGTGGGATCGGCGGTGAGGTAGGTCGTCTCGGAGACGAGTTGATCGAGATGCTCGCCGAGGCCCGCCTTGAAGCCGCGCACATAATCCTTGCCCGCGTCCTCATTCGGCGCGATCACCGCGATCCTGGCGTTCGGCTTGGTCTTCAGAATGAACTCCGCGTAGAGTCGCCCCTCGAGTTCGTAAGTCGGATTGAAACCGACGGTCCAGGGGAAATGCTCGGGATCGTTCCAGCGCGTCGCGCCGGAGGACACGAAAATCTGCGGCACGCCTTTGGCATTGAGATATTTCTGTACCGAGATGTTGGGCGCGGTGCCGACGGACGAAAACATCGCCAGCACCTCGTCCTGCTCGACCAGTTTGCGGGTCTGCTCCACGGTCTTCGCCGGCGAATAGCCGTCATCCAGAGTAAGGAATTCGATTCGGCGGCCGTTGATACCGCCCCGGTCGTTGAGCATCTGGAAGTAGGCGGCTTCCGCGCGAGCGATCGTGCCATAGGCCGACGCTGGCCCAATATAGGGCGCGGTGTTGCCGAGCTTGATGACCTCGGCCGCGCCCGCTGTTTGCGGTATCGCCGCACATGCGATCTCCAATAAAGCCGTTGCCAACAGGGAAGCGACGCACACATTCTTTGATGCTGACATCATGCTGACAACCCCCTGACATTTCCCCGGTCACCGGTCATTTTGCCGGTTATTTTGGATTTCTCTTTGACGGCAGGATATTTCCTTTGACCGATTGCAGACAACCGAGAAAAACCGGCGGCAGCATTGCGGAAGGATTTTTGTTCCCTATCTGTGTGTTCCCGCCTCGCTTTCTTTGTCATCAAAGACCTCCCTCACGAGACCGCCCTCGCCGCCATGGCTTCCATCATTTCCGTTTCCCATCTTTCCAAGACCTATGGCTCCGGCTTCCAGGCGCTGAAGGACATCAATCTGGAGATCGAGCAGGGCGAAATCTTCGCGCTGCTCGGACCCAACGGCGCCGGCAAGACCACGCTGATCAGCATCATTTGCGGCATCAACAATCTGAGCGCCGGGCACGTCACCGTCGGCGGCCACGACATCATCAGCGACTCCCGCGCCGCGCGCACGATGATCGGCCTCGTGCCGCAGGAACTGCACACCGACGCGTTCGAATCGGTATGGGGCACGGTGAGTTTCAGCCGCGGCCTGTTCGGCAAGCCGAAAAATCCTGCTTACATCGAGAAGGTCCTGAAAGACCTGTCGCTGTGGGACAAGAAGGATTCCAAGATCGTCACACTGTCCGGCGGCATGAAGCGCCGCGTGATGATCGCCAAGGCGCTGTCGCACGAGCCGCAGGTTCTGTTTCTCGACGAGCCGACCGCGGGCGTCGACGTCGAACTGCGCAAGGGCATGTGGGAGGTGGTGCGGACCCTGAAGGCCGCCGGCGTCACCATCATCCTGACCACGCATTACATCGGCGAAGCCGAGGAGATGGCCGATCGCGTCGGCGTCATCAACAAGGGCGAGATCATCCTGGTCGAGGACAAGGCGAATTTGATGCAGAAGCTCGGCAGGAAACAGCTTAAGCTGCACCTGCAATCCAGCATCGACGCGATTCCGCCGGCTCTGAGCGCCTATAATCTCGAACTGTCGAATGGCGGCAACGACCTGACCTTCAATTACGACACCAAAGGCGACCGCACCGGCATCACCAGCCTGCTCGGCGACCTCCGCGCCGCCGGCATCCGTTTCACCGATCTCGAAACCAATCAGAGTTCGCTCGAAGATATATTCGTCAGTTTGGTGCGAAAGCAGTCATGAATTTCAGAGCCGTCCGCGCAATCTACAAATTCGAAATGGCGCGAACCGGGCGCACGATCGTGCAGAGCATCGTGTCGCCGGTGGTTTCGACCTCGCTGTATTTCGTGGTGTTTGGCGCCGCGATCGGCTCGCGCATCACCCAGGTCGAAGGCGTGAGCTACGGCACCTTCATCGTGCCGGGCCTGGTGATGCTGAGCGTGCTGACGCAGAGCATCGCCAATGCCTCCTTCGGCATCTATTTCCCGAAATTCGTCGGCACCATCTACGAAATATTGTCGGCGCCGGTTTCCTATATCGAGATCGTGCTCGGCTATGTCGGGGCGGCCGCGACCAAATCGATCATCCTGGGCCTGATCATTCTCGCCACCGCCGGCCTGTTCGTGCCCTTGCAGATCCATCATCCGATCTGGATGCTGACCTTCCTGGTGCTGACGGCGGTGACGTTCAGCCTGTTCGGCTTCATCATCGGCATCTGGGCCGACGGTTTCGAGAAGCTTCAGATGATCCCGATGCTGGTGGTGACGCCGCTGACGTTTCTCGGCGGCAGCTTCTATTCGGTGAACATGCTGCCGTCGGGCTGGCGCACCATCACGCTGCTCAATCCGGTGGTTTACCTGATCAGCGGCTTCCGCTGGAGCTTTTACGAAATCGCCGACGTCAGCGTGACCCTGAGCATCGGCATGACGCTGGCGTTTCTCGTCATCTGCATGATTACCGTGTGGTGGATCTTCAAGACCGGATATCGCCTGAAGAATTGACCCCGAAAGGGTCACTGCGGAGCGCGAGTGCAACGAGCGAGTCCGGGATCTGGAGATTCCGGGTCTGGTGCTAGCGCACCATCCCGGAATGACTCTGAGGGATCGTTACCGGTAGCAGCGCCAGTGGCCGTAGCGGTTGTAGTAACCGCGGCAACGCGGGCCGGGAATGCCGAGGATACCGTCAACTGCGCCGACCGCGCCGCCGACACCGGCGCCGACTGCGCCACCTACGGCCCCACCCACGGGACCCGCGACGCGGCTGCCGTCATAAGAACCCTGAGCCGCGCCTCGCTCCATACCGCCCACAACGCCCTGCGCATGCGCGAACTGAGGGACTGAGAGCAGCGCCAGCGCAACTGCCGTTGCCGCCAGCCAACGCCCAGCCCGCACTTCGAAAGGGTGCGCCGCAGAGCTGATCGCCTTTACCTTATTCACCATCATCATCCTCATCCATGAATAGGTCTACAACGCCGGCATGACGTTTGGGTTCCATATTCATCGGCGGGGATCACAATAGGGTAAACGAAGATGAACGACACACCGCCGCCACGCTGGCGTCAAACCCCTGACGCTCAAGCGCGGCACTAACGATCCCGATCGCGCAGTGCATCAAAGCACCGCTGGAACCCCGGCCCCAATTCGGGCATATTAACGGGCACGGATGGGGAGCGTGGTGCGATCGTCAACGGCCCGGAGGCCAAAAGTAACATGCGTTCCCTTTTCATTGCCGCTACCACCCTGATGCTGTTTGCCGCGGGCGCCGCACAGGCCAAAGTCGCCATCACCGTCGACAAGGACGCGCAGATGATGACCGTCGCCGTCGACGGCGTCGAGCGCTACCACTGGCCGGTCTCAACAGGTAATCCCTCGCACGAAACGCCGAACGGCACGTTCCGCACCTTCCGCATGGAAGAGGATCATTACTCCAAGGAATTCGACGACGCGCCGATGCCGCATTCGATCTTCTTCACCAAGGTCGGGCATGCGATCCACGGCACCGAGTCCGAAGGCCGCCTCGGCACGCCGGTGTCGCATGGCTGCGTGCGGCTGTCGCGCGCCAACGCCACCACGCTGTACGCTTTGGTGCAACAACAGGGCGTGCTCAACACCACCGTCACGCTGACCGGTTCATCCACGGTCGCGCTGGCGCGCAACCCGCGTCGCAACGCGGCGGTGGCCCGTGCCGAGCCCGCGCAGCGCCAGCAGCCGGAATACCAGCCGCAATATTCCGATTCAGGCGAGCCGGTGGTGCTGACGCCGCAGCCGCAATATTTCCCCGCCCGCCGTCCCGTACAGCAGCAACCGGTGCAGCAGCCGCAGCGGGCCGACGATGGCTATATCTATCCGGCCGACGGCAGCTCGACCGATCAGCGCTATCCTGCGCCACGTTCGGGCCGTGGCGCCTATGACGGGCAGGCCTATTACTATCAGCAGCAACCGACCTATGACGGATACGGCAATCAGTACCAGCCGCAGCCGCGCAGCTATTATCAACAGCAGCCGCGCACCTACTATCCGAACTAAAGCGCGATGAGATTTGGCTGAATCGTCATCGCGCTTTAGTTTTTTGATGAAGCATGATCTCCGCGCGAACGCGTCGCGTTTGTCGCGAGGAAGAACCGCTTCAGCCCGGAAATCAAAGCTGCGAGGCGTCCTTCAAGTCTTGCTTGATGGAGGCCAGCAGCGATTGCAGCCTGTCTAACCGTTCGGAAGAGACCGCCGGTGAGGACGCCGGTAGCGGCTGGGCGGGAAGCACTTGCGCGACGGGCTTGGCGACGGCGGGCTTGCGCGACAACAGACTTGATCGCGGCAGTCCTGACCCGGGGATTCGCGGGAATCACCGGCTTTGTCGGAAATGCCGGCTTCGCGGGAAACGGCGGCCTGGCAGGAAACGGCTGATCCGAAGACGCCGCCGTCTCGGCGCCAAGCTCCGTATGAACGAAGTCGCCGTGCAGGACATCGTCACGGCGGCCCATCAGCCACAGCGTGACCCAATATCCGACCGCCAGCACAATGATGCTAATAATACCAATCTCAATCATTTTGGCGTACGCCTGAAAGCACCAATGATTCAATGCCTTCGGGCGCGGGTCAAGCCCGAACGACAGGCTTTTGCGTATCTGGTTACCGCGGGGCGGCCCCGCTAGCTGGCGCCGCGCAACCGGCAGGAGGTGTTGCAGGTCACCACATTGCCCTTCATGCAGATCCTGCACACATCGACACATTGGTTGATCTGTTTGGCGTCGTAGCTGGCGTAGTGCCGGGCGATGCAGGAGCGCTGCTCGGGGGTATAGTCGATTTCCTGCGAACAGGCCGAAAGGCCGGCGGCGAGAAGCGTCAAGCTGAGCAGACGTCGCAATCGCACGGCACGCTCTCCTTACACGAGCGCATTGGCCTCGCCGCGCGCCCGACCATCGGGCAGATAACGATCGGGAGGCCCGATAGTTTGTCAAAAATCGTGTTCGAATTGAACCCGCAGGCCGCTCGAACTGATATCATCGGCGAGTTGGACCAGCACTTCCTTAACGACGGCATGGTTACGCGATTTCGCACGGACTGGCGATGGCCGCGCAGGCACCGCCAACACAAATCCTCGCCCGCAAGACCACGGGGCGTGATAGAATCGTGGAGCGCAATTCCCTGGACGTAAGGTCCTTGTAAGGTTGCTCTGGACGTCAGGGCTCACAGTCAAGTTGGCGGCAACATGTCGGTGTCGGACGGTTTGAACGCGAACCTCGCTTCCGCAGGACGGAAGAGGAGTTCGCCATTTCTGCTGATTGCCGCCGCGCTGCTGGTCTTCGCAGCGATTGCCGGCGCGGCCTTCCTGCTGTGGCGTCCGACCACCTTGCGCATTGCCGTGGGGCCAGCGGGCAGCGACGATCAACGGCTGATCCAGAATCTGGCGCAGACCTTTGTCAACGAGGGAAGCCCGGTCCGGCTGACCGTGATCTCGACCGCGGGCGCGGCGGAGAGCCTCGGGCTGCTCGGCACCGGCGAGACCGATCTGGCGGTCGGGCGCGCCGACGAGGAAATGCCCAAGGGGACCGGATCGGTGGCGATCCTGCGCAAGAACGTCGTGGTGCTGTGGGCGCCTTCCGGCGCGCCGAAAAAAGGCGGCAAGAAAGACCCCAAATCGAAAATCAAGGAGATCGCCGATCTCGAAGGACATCGCATCGGCGTGCTCGGCCGCACCGCGGTCAATATCAACCTGCTCAAGGTGATCTTGACCGAGTCGGGCCTCAACCCCGACAAGGTCGCGGTTTCCCGCTTCTCGACGTCGCAGATCACCGACATGGTCAAAGACCCATCGATCGACGCGTTCATGACGGTCGGCCCGCTCGACAGCAAGATCACCACCGATGCGATCACCACGACCGCGCGTTTGCGCGGCGAGCCGGCCTTTATCCCGATCGACGTTTCGGAGACGATCGCGCACAAACATCCGCTGTATGAGTCCGAGGAAATACCGGGCAGTTCGTTCACCAGCGCCCCTGCCCGTCCCGAAGACACGGTCGATACCGTGAGCGTCAACCACCTGATCGTGGCGCCGAAGTCGTTGTCGGACACGACGGTCGGCGCCTTCACCCGTGCGCTGTTTGCCGTGCGTCCGGCACTCGCCAGGGACGATCCGGCGGCCTCGAAGATCCAGAAGCCGGATACCGACAAGGACGCGGCGATCCCGGCACACGCCGGGGCCGCGGCCTATATCGACGGCACCGAGCGAACTTTCCTCGATAAATACAGCGACTATTTCTGGGCCGCTATACTGCTGCTCTCGGTCCTCGGCTCAGGCGCGGCCTGGCTGCGGCATTACATGAAGCGCGACGAGCGCAACGTCACCACGTTGCACCGGGACAAATTGCTTTCGGCGATCACGCAAGTGCGCAAGACCGACTCGGTCGAGGAACTCGATGCGTTGCAGGAAGAAGCCGACGAATTCCTGCGCGAAACCCTCGAATGCTACGACGACGGCGCAATCGAGGAAGGCGACCTTGCCGCCTATGGCCTCGTGCTCGAACAGTTCCATCACGCCGTGGTCGACCGCCGCGCGGTGATCGCCGCGAGCCCGGCCGGCGCTAACGATCTGCCGCGCGTCCGCGCCTCCTGAAGCGCGCTTAGAACCCGATCAGGCGGCGAACGAGACCCACCACACTGGCGTGATGGCGATGGTGCGTGTGACGTGGCGCCGGGGCGCTGTCGTCACCCGACGAAGCTGACGCTGTTTGCGCGACATCACGGCCGGGACCGATGGATTCGAACTGCGCCTTCTGCTCGTCGCTCAGTTCGCTGTAGAGACTGTCGAGCGCGGACTTGACGGTTTCGACCGCCTGCAACATCGCGTCCAGGCGCTTGCCGGCGGCCGACAGCCGCGCCGGCGGCGTCAGCGCTTCGTTGGGTTCGCAGGTTCCCTTGAGGATGTCGACGGCCTTGGCGCTGGCATCCTTCAAGTTGTCGAAGCTCGCGCGCTGCGCATCGGTGGGATGGACGCGGCTCTCGATTTGGGCCGCCGGCCAGTCGGTCGCGTTAGCCTGGCCATTGCCGCAGCCCTGCGCCAGCACGCTTTCTTTGTTGCTGCCGCTCCGCTGATCCTGGCCCAACGCCGTCAGCCGCGCCTTCTGCTCGTCGTTCAACAGACCGTAGAAATGATCGAGCGGCGGCTGAACGGTTTGCACCGCCGAGATCATCGCCTCGAGCCGCGACTGCATCGCCGCCAGCCGAGCAGGCGCGGTCGATGCGACATCCTTGGGACAAGCGGCCTTGATGGTCTGCGCCGCCTTGATCGAGGCGTTGCCGAGATCGTCGAGCGCCTTGCGCTGCTCGTCGTTCGGATTGAGCGCCTGCTGGATCCGATCGATCGGAAGCCCTGCGATGTCCTGGCTGTCATCGCCGCACATCTGCGCCAGTTCGCTCGGTTGGCTCGGCGATGGATTGGCGCCACCGGACGCCGCAGCGTTACCTGACGGCAGATAGCCCGCCAGGTCGTCGTAGCCATAAGGGGCAAACATGCCGGCATAGATATCGCCATAGCCGTAATCCCACAGCGAGGGATCGTAGCCCCACATCGCGTAGTCGGAGAGATCGTAATAGGCGAACGGCCAGAACAGCGGGCCGACCCAGCCATAGCCGCCGTGGCTGTGGCGCCACCAGCCGCCGTCACGGCCATGGCCGCGCCATCCGGCGGTCGCCGCCGCCGAGGTGATGTGGGCGCGGGCCGCGGGATTGTTCAGGGCGTTGTGATTATGCAGCGCGCCGGCCACGGCGCCCGCGGCCAGCGCATGATGAACGGCGTTGGCGCGGAGATTCGCCGCGCGGCCGTTCCGTCCTGCCGCATTGCCTGCGCCGTTGTGAATCTCAGCCGCGCGATTGCCGCGCGAACCGCTGCCGCGGGCTGCGCGCGAGAACGACGCCGCCCTGCCGCCGGAATGGCGACCACCACCGGCGAACCGCGCTCCGCCGCCGTGGAAGCCGCGCCCACCGCCAGCGAAATGACCGCCGCCGCCACGACCACCGCCAAAATGGCCGCCGCCGAAGTGGGCGCCCCCACCGAAGTGGCCACCACCGCCGAAATGGCCGCCGCCGCCAAAGTGGGCGCCACCACCGCCACCACGACCGCCGCCTCCGTGGCCACCTCCGCCATGACCGCCACCGCCGCCCCGGCCCGCGGCAAAGGCCGCCGTGGATAGCGCGACCGACAAGACGACGACCGATAACCACCTGACATTCGGCATGGCCTCTCCTCCAGCGGATATGGTGCCGATCTTCTTGCCGCTGATGCTTCTTGCAGCTCACGGCGGCGTGCGGCGGCACGATTGGGACATTCAATGCCACAACGCCGCAGGAAACTTTTGAGTTCCCTCAATGCGGGCCGATCTTGCTCGTACCGAAGATAAAAACGACTTTAAGCGCTACTCGCCGTCGCGAAGCCGCCGATAAACCGCCCCCAAAACGTTGCAATAGTCGTCGGTCCAGACCCGCTGGTCCGGCTTGGCGTCGGTTTCTTCCCATTTATCGCTGGAGGCGAGCTTGCCGATATCGGCCTCGCCGCGCGCCGACACCACGACATTGGTGGCAAAGATATATTCGCCGTCGCGGCCGGAGTCTTCGTTGTAGACCCAGCTCTTCATCCCGTTGGCGTCCGCGATCCCGACCACGACGCTCGCCAATTCCAGATGCCGGTTCGAGACGTGCATCAACACCACGCCCTGCGGCGAGAGCTTGTCCTTGTAGATCTCCATCGCTTCTTTGGTGGCGAGATGGATCGGGATCGCGTCAGAGGAATAAGCGTCGACGATGATGAGGTCGTAGATGCCGTCGGGCTCGCGCGCGAAAGTCAGCCGCGCATCGCCGATCACCGGCTTGAGATCAGGCTGGCAGTTCTGCACATAGGTGAAATATTTCGGATCGCGCGCGGTATCGACCATCGACTGGTCGATCTCGAAGAACTTCCAGGTCTCGCCGGGCAGCCCGACGCAGGCCAGCGTCCCCGAGCCAAGTCCGATCGCCGCAACGCGTAGCGGCGCGCCCTTGCGTTCGCGGATCGCCGTCACCGCCTGGCCGATGCCGCCGTCCTTGTGATAATAGGAGATCGGCTCCGGCCGTCCCTCGACCTTGGTGCCGTCGTCGTTCCGGAATTTCTCGGCGCCGTGAATCGTGGTGCCATGCAGCAGCACATGATACCGGCCGTGCGGCGTGGTGACGATCTTGTGGACGCCGAAGAAGCTGCGCACGGTGTCGACCCGTCCGTCGTCGGACGGGTAAACCCGGACCAGCACCAGCGCCAGCGCCGCGACCGCCGCGAGCTTGAGGCGCGAGGCGTTGAGCCCAAGCGCCAGCAACATGCCGAAAACCGCGACGCCGCCCGCGACATAGACCCGGTTTTCCTCAAACCAGTCGAACAAACCATCCCTGCCTTGCGACGGAACGATCAGCGCGACCGCAAGCACCACCAGCAGCGGCCAGAATGGGCGGCTCCAAAACGGCCAGCGCTCTTTATCCATCGGACGGCAAAGTGCCGCGAGCACAATCAGGATCGGATATTCCGCGATCCACGAGAACACGTTGGGCGCAATGAGGCCTGCGAACAGTCCGCCGATCATGCCGCCGAACGACAATGCGACGTAGAAGCCGGTGAGATATTTGACCGGAGGCCGCGTGCGCGCGAGTTCGCCATGACAGGCCATCGCAATCACAAAGAAACAGACCTGATGGCCGCCGAGCGTCAGCAGCAGGTTCTGTTCGCCGCCAATCGCGAGCAACACGATGACGCCCGCGATCGCCGCCGGCTGGGCCATCAGCACCCACTTGTGCGGCAACAGCGGCCGCGACTGGAACACCAACACCCAGGTCAACAGATAGAGCGAGAGCGGCAGGACCCACAGCAAGGGAGCCGCCGCGACGTCGGTCGAAATATGCGCGGTCACCGCGATCAGAAGCCCGGAAGGCACGGCTGCGAGAAAAATCCAGCGCGCGCGCAAGACCCATGACGGCGCCAGCGCGTCGCTCTCCGCGGCCAACGTAGCTGCCGGCAATGCCGGCGCACGCCACAACAGGAAGCCGCACGCCGCGATCAGGACGATCAGAAGGCCATAGCCTCCAGTCCAGATCAGGTTTTGCGTCCGCAGCGTGAAGACCGGCTCCGCGACCAGCGGATAGGACAACAGCGCCAGAAAACTGCCGATATTGGACGAGGCGTAAAGAAAATAGGGATCGGCGCCGTCAGGGTGTCCGGTGCGGACGAACCAGGCTTGCAGCAGCGGATTATTGGCCGCGAGCGCAAAGAACGGCAGCCCGATCGAGGCAACAAACAGGCCGAGCAGCCACAACGCATAACCTGAAGTCGGCGGATCGCCCCAACGCGCCGCAATCGCCAGCGGCAGCGTCGAGAAGGCCACGATCAGCAACACCACATGCACCAGAATCGGAATTACGCGGCTCTTGATCCGCATCAACAGATGCGCATAGACATAGCCCGCCAGCAGCAGCGACTGGAAAAACACCATCGCCACCGACCACACCGCCGGCGAGCCGCCGAGCCGCGGCAGCACCATTTTCGTGAATAACGGCTGCACCGAGAACAACAGCAACGCGCTGACAAAAATCGAAGCCGTGTAGACCAGAAGCACCAGCCGGTTGCGGCCCGCGGAAGCTGCTTCCGCGGGAAGGTGCAGATCGGATTGGGTCATGAAGGCTCCGGCGGGGTGTTTTCAAACGCAAAGCGAGAGCCGGCAATGGAGCATATGGCTTGGACGCGGGCAATGTGGAGGTGGATGACGAAAACCTCCGAAGTCGATGCTCGCGTCGTCGTTCTGGATATGCGATTTAAGGT
>CAVVLH010000037.1:0-43202 GCA_963748805.1 uncultured Alphaproteobacteria bacterium
CAGCACTGCGAGATGCGCGAGCACATGCGGAAAAGCTCCATAGCGCGCCAGGCTCGCGGCCTCATTCGCGAGCAAGGCGGGCTCCGGCATATAAGGCCCGAAGGGATGATTTAAAAACGCATCGAGATGCAGATAGGTCGTAAAAATTCCGACCGTAAAACAAATGAGATAAACCGGATAAAGACGTAAAAAGCGCCGCGTGATGTAAACGCCGTAGCTCTCCTTGCGCTCGAGCAGCAAGTGCGTGATGACGAAGCCGCTGATGATGCAGAAGATAAGAAGCGCCTGATGCGCAGCGTTATCGATGCGGCTCAGCAGCGGCAGCGCCCGCCGGCGGCGGTGAAAAGAAAAAGATGCGATGAAACGATGATCCACGCGAGCCACGCGCGCAAACCGTCGATGCCGGGAAAATGCTTCATACTATAAATCCTCAAAATACGATCCAAGTATAATTTTCGTGGGCGCCTATGCTGGCCAGCCCGGAAAATCGATGTAAATTCTGCCGTACAATGCAACAAGCGGGATAAAGCCGTCAAGCGGTGAAGGGAATGGAAAAAACAGAAGGCGGCGCTCTTAAGCAATTATGGGCAAGCCAAAATCACGAGTAATGCCTGTGATGTCCATGCTGCTTACGATGCTCAAGATGCTCACGTAGACGCTTATGGGGACCGGCCCCTTTCGCTGAATGGCCCTGCAATAGGGGGGAATGTATTAAGCCTGCCGCTACTTCGGCGGCGGCCCGGCGTCGGCGGCCGCGTCGCGGCCGCGATCGATCGGTATCGGGCAACCTTGTTGCCGCCGATGTTCAAGGCGCTGGCCAAGTTTGCCGGCACCTACGAGTACTCGTGGCACACGCCCGGGCACGCCGGCGGCACGGCCTTCCTGAAACACCCGGCCGGCCGCGCCTTCTTCGAGTTCTTCGGCGAGGAACTGTTCCGGTCCGATCTGTCGATCTCGGTCGGCGAACTGGGTTCCCTGCTCGACCACTCTGGTCCGATCGGGGAAGCCGAGCGGAACGCTGCCCGGATATTCGGCGCGGATCGCACGTATTTCGTCACCAACGGTTCATCGACGTCGAACCGGGTGATCCTGATGGCCAGCGTGACGCGCGACCAGATCGCGCTGTGCGACCGCAATTGCCACAAGTCGGTCGAGCACGCGATGACGCTCTCGGGCGCAATTCCGACCTATCTGATTCCGTCGCGGAACTACCTCGGCCTGATCGGCCCGATTCCAGTCGGCGGCTCGGACTCGGCCGCCATCCGCAAGAGCATCGCGGCCAATGCGCTGGTCAAGAAGGGTATCGATCCAAAGCCACTGCATCGCGGTTGTCACGAACTCGACCTATGACGGCCTTTGTTACAGACGTCGAGCGGTCGAAGCGCTGCTCGGCACAGTCCGTGGACCGGCTGCATTTCGACGAGGCCTGGTATGGCTATGCGCGCTTCAATCCGCTCTATGCCAAGCGCTTCGCGATGCATGGCGAACCTGCGCGAGCGACTGGTGACCGCCCGACGCTGTTCGCGACGCAGTCGACGCACAAGTTGCTGGCGGCGCTGTCGCAGGCCTCCTACATCCATGTGCGCGACGGCCGTCGCCCGATCGACCATGCGCGCTTCAACGAGGCGTTCATGATGCATGCGTCGACCTCGCCGCAATACGCGATCATCGCGTCGAATGACGTCGCCGCGGCGATGATGGATGGCCCCTCCGGCGAAGCGCTGACCGACGAGTCGATCCGCGAGGCGGTGGCGTTCCGGCAGACACTGGCGCGGCTAAACGCCGAGTTCCAGGCCAAGGGCGACTGGTTCTTCAATGCCTGGCAACCGGATACGGTATCCGCTCAGCCCAAATCAGCTTAGCGCAACATGCGCTGCGGTCTAGGCGGTTCCCGATGTATTTGCGATGACGCAACGACAACAACGGCGGGCTTTCGCCCGCCGCCTGTTCCGATACTACTCGATCTGTGTCTTCAGCGCTTCAGGAATTCGCGGATCGCCTTCCCGATCTCGCCGGCATGGGTTTCGAGCGCGAAATGGCCGGTATCGAAGAAGCGCACGACCGCGCCGGGAATGTCGCGCTTGAACGCTTCGGCGCCCGGCGGCAGGAAGAACGGATCGTTCTTGCCCCATACCGCCAGGAACGGCGGCTTTGATTTTCGGAAATAGTCCTGGAAGGCCGGATAAAGCGCGATGTTGCTCTGGTAGTCGCCCATGAGATCGAGCTGAATTTCATCGGCACCCGGCCGCGCGAGATAGAAGTTGTCGAGGCTGTAACCGTCGGGCGATACCGCCGTCTCGTCGGTAACACCGTGGGTATATTGCCAGCGCGTGGTTTCGGGCGCGAGGAAGGCGCGCAACGCCTTTCGATTTTCGGCAGACGGGTCCTGCCAATAGGCGCGGATCGGATTCCAGCCTTCGCTTAACCCTTCCTCATAGGCATTGCCGTTCTGCGAAATGATCGCGGTGATCCGCTCCGGGTGCCGCATCGCCAGCCGGAAGCCGGTCGGCGCGCCATAATCGAACACATAGACCGCAAAGCGATCGAAGCCGATCACTTCGGTGAAACGTTCGATGACCTCGGCGATGTGATCGAATGTGTATTTGAACGTCTCCCGCGACGGCATGTCGGACTGGCCGAAGCCGGGCAGATCCGGCGCGACGATATGGAAATCATCACCGAGAAGCGGAATCAGATCGCGGAACATATGACCCGAGGTCGGAAAGCCGTGAAGCAGCAGAAGCTTTGGTGCGCCTTTGCGGCCTGCTTCCCGATAGAACACCTTGAAGCCGTCGACATCGGCGGTCTTGTATGCGGCTAATGACATGGATATTCTCCTTGCTGGTGAGAGGTTCAGCCGGCCACGCTGCGGATCGCTTCGCGGATGATCTCGACGACGACATGTGGCGCGGTGACGATCGGGGCGTGATCAACCGCATGCGCCCTCACCTTCGCCTTCATCCGCCCGGCCATGAAACGCTGCGTCTCCGGCAAAATCATGCGGTCTTCTTCCGCGACCAGATACCAGCTCGGCAGATCCTTCCAGAGCGGACGCCCCACCGGCACGGTGATGGCGGCCGGCGAGATGGGCCGCTGGACGGCCGAGAGCACCGCGAGATCTTCCGCACCCGCATCCTGCGCGAACGCGTTTTTGAAAGCTTCCTCCGGCAGCCAGATCAGGCCGTTGGCATCGGGCGCAAGCTTCGGCGCCAACGGGTGCGGCGCGACGCGATAAAACACGTCGGCGACTTTCTCGCCCTCGTCGGGCGCGAGCGCCGTGACATAGACCAGCGCCTTGACCTGTTTTGATCTGGTTTCGGCGATCACCGCGCCGGCATAGGCGTGGCCAACCAGGACGACCGGCCCATCGACACGCGCGAGCGAACGATCAAGGGCTGCGACATCGTCCGCGAGCGATGTCAGCGGCAGCGGCGCCGCCACCACGTTCGCGCCTTCCGATTTGAGCGCTGCAATTACCCGCGCCCAGCTCGATCCATCCGCCCAGGCGCCGTGCGCCAGCACCACGTTCACATTCTTGGCTGCCATTTCCGTGCTCCCATACGGTTCTATGTAACCTTTAAAATAGCATTTGACAGGTTACTATCACCGGACTAGTAACTGGTCAACTACCTTTTACAGGTTACTCTCACGGAGATTTTCCGGACCCGTCAGACATCCAGAGAAACGTTTTTGCCGATGAGCCATCACCCTCCCGCCATCTTCATCGCCGACTCCCGCGGCCTCGATTTTCTCAACTCGGTCGCAACGCCGGTGGATATACCTGTCGACTGGATCGCGAATGGCGAAGGGCTGTTGGACTGGCTGGGCCAGGCCAACTACGCCCCGCCCGACGTGCTGAAGGACATCAAGGCGCGCGCGAAACCCGACGAACTCGATCAGGTCGCCGATCAAGCCAGGAAATTGCGCGAGTGGTGCCGCGGCTTTGTCCGCAAGCACATGGGCAAGCCGCTTTCGCCCAACGCATTGCGCGAGCTTGATCCCCTGAACAAGTTGCTCGCGCGTGACGAAGCATTCAGCCAGATTCACCGCCATCATGAAGAGACCGGCGATCACCTGGAGTTGCATCAAACACGCCGCTGGCGCTCGGCGGAATCGCTGCTGCTGCCGATCGGCGAGAGGCTGGCGCAATTCGTCTGCGAGGAGAATTTCTCCGACGTGAAAGCGTGCGAAGGCGCGAGCTGTACGCTGCTGTTTGCCGACCACACGGCAAGGCGCGCGCGGCGCTGGTGCAGCATGGCGATCTGCGGCAATCGCGCCAAGCAGGCGGCTCATCGCGAGAGGCTGAGAAACAAGGGCTGAGGGCAACCCGAACCATCCCCAAAGGAAGCAACCTGGCAACCAGAAGGAGACCCGTCCCATGGCCAAGCTGCCCCTGATCGTTTTCGACGTGAATGAAACGCTGCTCGATCTCGAGACGATGGAGCCGGTATTCGAGCGCATCTTCGGCGAAAAGAACGCGATGCGGCTCTGGTTCGCCAACTTCATCATGTATTCCGCGGCGCTGACGGTGGCCGGCTGCTATGTGCCGTTCACCGATATCGGCGGCGCGGTGATGAAGATGATGGCGGCGACAAAAGGCATCCAAGTCACCGACGCCGACAAAAAGGAATTGACGGACAAATTCTCGACCATGCCGCCGCATGCCGAGGTGCCCGCGGCGTTGCGCAAGTTGCGCAGCGCAGGCTTCCGCCTGTTTACGCTGACCGATAATCTGCTGGAAGTGCAGACGCGCCAGCTGACCCATGGCGGCATCGTCGATCTGTTCGAGCGCCGCTTCAGCGCCGACGGCGTCAAACACCACAAGCCGTCGCGGCAGGCCTATGGCTATGTCGAGAAAGAGCTCGGCACGAACCCCTCCGACATGTGCCTGATCGCCTGCCACACCTGGGATACGCTGGGCGCGGTCGCCGCCGGTTGGGAAGCTGCGCTGATCAAGCGCCCGGGCAACGACCTGCTCGGCGTCGGTCCCCAGCCGCACATTGTCGGCGACACCCTCGATGACGTCGCCACTCAGCTGATCGCGCGGCACAGGGCGGGGTAGCGCCCGGCAGCACTCCCTCCTCCGTCATTCCGGGATGCGCCGTCACGCGCAGGCCCGGAATCCATACTCCCGATGGTGGTTATGGATTCCGGGTTCGCTCGTTGCACTCGCGCCCCGTAATGACTCAATCCCTTCGCTCCCCCTACGGCGCCGGCACCGTCATCGGTTTGCCCTTGTCGACGATATGCACCGTCAACAGCTTCAGCGTCTTGTCGCCGACGACCTTGTAGCCGGCATGCGGCACGTCGCGGACATTCACCCCTGCCTGCCCCGGCGGACGGTCGATCTCCTTGCCGTCGGGCATCTGCAACCTGGCGCCTTCCAGCACGTAGACGGCTTCCTCGCCGGGATGGGTATGCCGCGCGATGGTCGAGCCCGGCGGCACCTCCAGAACGGCGATGATGATCTCCTTGTCGGTGCCGGTGAGATCGGCGGTTTTCAGCACGGTGCGATGAGGCTCGGGGTTTTGCGCCAACGCGGCCGGCGCGGACAACGACGACACCAGGCAAATGGAAGCAACGGCGGCAAGACGGAACATTTGATCTTCTCCCTTGATGGACCAGCGCTCGTGAACAAGGGGCTGGTTTATGGAAGCAAGCCTATCATCGCTCGCGCGATCAAGGCAGCAGGGATTGCTGGCGGCTTTGGAAATCAAGTCTTGCGAGCGGTCGCGGCCCGCGGCGCGTTGATCAGGCTGACCAGCGTGTAGCTGATGATCATGAGCAAGAACCAGGAGCCGAGCTTGGCAACGGGAACGGCCGACCAGCCGTGATGCTGCGACGGATAAAGCCAGGTTCGGGTAAAGGTGCCGATGTTTTCCGAAAACCAGATGAACAGCGACACCAGCCCGAAGCCGAGAACAAGCGGCATCGAGCGATAGACTTTCCAGACCTTGAAGTAGATCGTGGTGCGGCCGAACATCAGCGCGGCTGCCGCAAACAGCAGCCAGCGGAAATCCAGACCGAAATGGTCGATGAAGAAATTGGCATAGATCGCGACGCTGAGCGCGACGAGACGGCGGCGCGGCGGGTGGTTCGAAAAACGGAAATCGAACAGGCGCCAGGCGCGGCAGATGTAGCTGCCGATGCAGGAATACATGAATCCGGAAAACAGCGGCACGCCGGCCAGGCGAAAGAAATTCGGCTCCGGATAAATCCAGGAGCCGGCGGAAGTTTTGAAGATCTCCATCAGCGTGCCGACCGCGTGGTAGACCAGGATGACTTTGGCTTCTTGCCATGTTTCCAGCCCGCTTGCGAGCAGCGCGATCTGAACGCCGAGCATGCACAAGAATAGAAAATCGTAGCGCGCCAGTGGCGCCTGCGCGGGATAGAACCAGGCGGTCGAGATCATCAAACCGACCGCGATACCGCCGAACAGGCAAGCCCAGCCCTGCTTGATGCCGAAGCGCAGGAATTCGTAAAATACCGCAGTCCAGCGAAACCGTTCTATTCGGCGGCCAAGCCTTGCTTCGCTGGCAAGGAAGCGACGAAGCGGCACCCATGTGATCGCCGAGCTCGCAGGAAGCGCGGTGGCGTTTGGATTGGCGACGATCTCAATGGCGCTCATCAATATCTCCGGCGAGTCACGACATTCCAATACATGCACAGCTCCGCCCTTCCCGCGGCAGGAATTTTGCCCGGGTTTTTGTGCAGAAATCTGCAACCCGAAGAGAGGGCGCAGGGAATGCCGGGCGCCTGATGGTCCGCTTCTAACATTCGCATCCCTTCTCAGCGCGCACTTTTGCGAATGTCAGAAGCAAAGGACCATCAGCAAATATATGTTGCAGTGGAGTTTAGGATTTGACATTCGCGGTACGAACTGGCGGCTGGGTCTGTTGCGAATGTCAAATCCACTCCACTGCCGCGCCCGCAGCCTTGCGTGCAAAGAATAGAAAGCACGCAAGCAAGTCACCACAGGTTCGCCGAAACAGTCCGGCATTCCCTGCACGATGGTTTTACGGCTTATTCCACGCTCTCCCCGGCGATCGGGCTTTTTGTCACCGTCCCCGCGCAATGCGTTAGCATTGTCGCGAGTTGACGCCAGCGTCGAGGCGTCAGGACCACATGGCTTCGCCGTCCGCGAGAGGCGCATTCGTCTTTCGCACCACCCTCGTCCATCGCACCCCGCGCTCAACGTTCGTGACGATCGCGAAACGCCCCTCCTTGAGGAGCGCGGGACGGGCGAGCTTGTGGATTTGATTTGCCCGACGGGACAAGCCAAATATTTTTCGCGTGGGGGCTGGACAGGGTTTTTTCGAAAATTGCCCGACGGGCAAATCACCCACGCGCGCCCGGCAATTGCCGCTATTTCATTTGACAGCAGCGCCCGTATCGATGACAAGCCGCGCATGCCTAAAAAGCCCGGGACCAATCCCAAAGGCGAATTTGCCTTTTTCAACGTCGTCTATGAGGACGACACCGTCCGCTCCAACCGCCGGGTGCCGTCCGAGCTTCTGGGCGGGCTGGATGGTGACGAGCCTGCGCGGGCGTTCATTGCCGGCCAGGATCGCGAAATCGCCGAGAAATCCGGCCGCCCGCCGCTCGAGATCAAGAGCATCAGCCGCGTCGGCGCGAAGAAGAAGTAGTTTTTCGATTTCTTTCGATGACGTTCGGTCGTCATCGCGAGCCAACGGGTCGCGCGAACGCGCGCCCGATGACAGGCTCCGCGAAGCGATCCAGTTCCGCCTCACGCTGAGGAGCGCGCGCACCCGAGCAGGCCAAGCGATAGCGAGGCCGTTCGCGAATGGTGCCACGAAACGCGCGTCTCGAAGCGTGTGGCGCGCCGTTCAAAACCCCGGCTTGACCCCAAGAGAACAAAATAAGAACATCGAAGATTATCGATCCATCGGAAACAGCGTCATGTCTTCGGAACCCCACCTGCGTGAAGAAGACGCTTCCGAGCTGGACGCCGCGATCGATCAGGCGATTGCCGCCTGCGAAGGCGACCTGCGCGCCACCATCGGCGCGCTGATCGTGGCGAACAGCTTTCTTGAAACCGAAGTCGAGGAATTGAAGAAGGCGGTCTCGCACGCCTTCGTGCGCGGAAGGTTTGGGACGTATTCGGGGTGAGTAGCTGACAGCCGGTTAGCATTTCATTCATCGTAATTATTAGACTGAGATTTAAATTTTTCGCCGATGGTCGCAACGCTTCGAGATTTCGTTGCAGACGGCGGCCGCAACCTGTCTCGCCACGAATCGGAATGATCGGTATGGCGATGATGTATCCCGCACATTGTGCAGATGACGGCCGCGAATTCACCAGCACACGTTTGCCGCTGAACGGCGCGCCGTTTCTGCGCTCAAAACTGCCGGCCATTTCTGCCCTTGCTCTTGCGATCGGGCTGGCCGGATGCGCACGCGAGCCGGCTCACCGTGAACTCGGTCTGGATCAGCGAGTGGTCAAGGCAACCCATGTTCGTTCGCCCTTGCATGCCCGCATCGAGGCTGGCGCACGGCAACGCGCCGAATTGCGCGTTCGCCAGCCCGACCCGGCGCAGCTTGCGCCCCAGCCGGCGCCTAATTGCGAGTTCAAGAGAGCCGATGTAAAGGCGGTCGACCCTAACGAATGGGCGCGCCTGAAGGCCGAGTATGAGAGGCAGTGCTATCAGGATGCCGAAAAGGCGGCGCGCGCCCGCCTCGACCGGTTGCAGGCATCGAGCCTGTGCCAGGTCGAACGCGTGCCGCAACGACGGGCCGTGCGATAACGCGCGCGCGGCCGCGATCGGGTCCAAAATTCATAGCTTTCGGTTGCTCAAAATCCACGGGCGCTTTGTGACGCCTGGATGACAATACCTTGGGGCCTCGGCTCCCAGATTCAGCCGTTTTGCCGCCACATCATGGCGCATTTTCTCGCGAAAATCCTCGGAATACGGAAGGGAGACGTTTTTGAAAAACCATTTATTGCGAGGATACTGTGCCAACCCTTTACGAGTTACTCGGTGCGCTTCCGCAAGATGATGCCGACAGCCTGAGGGCCGCCTTCCGCAAGGCCGCGAAGGCCAGCCATCCTGACAATAACCCTGCCGATCCCGACGCGCCGCGGCGCTTCAGGCAGATCGTCCGTGCCCATTCCATTCTGAGAGACGAAGGGCAGCGAGCCACCTATGACTCGCTGCTGAGCGAGGCCGAGCAGCAGCGAACTCCGGATCCAAAGCGCAAGGTCTTCTCCCAGGCCGGCCTTCCCGGCCCCATCAGCAGCATGGTGATCGCCTCCGTCTCCATCGGAGCATTCGTGACTCTGGAGAGAAGTCTTAACGGTTCCCGTCGTTTCCGCGCAGATGCAGGAGATATCCGCGCGGGCAATGGCGCTGACCGCTGCAATACCGGCCGAACCGTCCAGCACGGTCGGCCAGGCCAGCGGAGCCGATAAACCTGACAAGCTCCTGTCCGAAAACAAGCCGGAGATTTCGAGCCCTGTCGAGGAGATGACGGCACCAGCCATTGTCGCAACCGTTGATGATGACGGCGCCATTCAGGCGATTTCCGAGCCGGTGGTGAAGGACGCCAAATATTATCTGGAGCAGGGCAGCCTCGCCTATCGCAGCGGTGACTATCTCCTTGCACTGACCGACTTCGATCTGGCGATCAATCGCGATCCGAATTCCTCTGACGCCTACGTCAACCGCGCCATCGTGTTGCGTCGAATGGGCGACCTGAAACGTGCATTTGCCGACGTCAACCAGGCCAAGCGCATCGACGAACAGAAACCACAATAAGCTAAGGATTTCGCACTTGCATGTATGCGATGGCGACCCGCGCGCCACCATCGGCGCGCTGATCGTCAAGAACAGCTTTCCGGAGACGGAAGTCGGGGAATTGATGAAGGCGGTAACGCACGCCTATGTGCGCGGGAGGTTCGGGACGTATACGGGGTAATAAGGTATCAGAGCTAGTTTTGCAGCGGCACATCGAATGCTTTGCTGATTTTACGCATGGACTCGTCGCAACGCCCACACAACGTTTCGAACTGCTTTCGGTAACTTCCGTGGACCGATATTGCCTGAGCTCTGATCTTGCTCGCTTCGCTGCCGGCGGCATGTCCTTTTAGTTGGCTTCGTAAATTATGAACCTCGCGAAAGGGCGCTACGATTTCAAGCGCGTGATCTTCCTCAAAACCTAATCCGCTCAAGCAATGTTCTATTAGCCTCAACGAACGATCTTGTTCTTTTGGCGATTTACCTAATCCCCCGGCTTTCTTGCGAAGCCATCTTTCTTCGAAACCTTCGACGACCAATTTGTCTAACGCCATCAACTCATCCGCCCACTCTTCTGCTGATTTGGTCACGGGATAGTGAACTAGCTGAATGAGCCTGTCCGAGCGCAACTTCCACCAAGATACAGCATGCGAGTGCAATTGCCGGAGCACGCCTTTCAAACTACCGAGCGGGTCGTATTCAACAAAAACTTCTCCCTTCATATCCGTTGCAAATGCGCGCTTCGATATCGGAGCCTTTGGCGCCTCGTTAAAAGACTTCCAATAGAGCTGCTCGTCGTAAGGCAGGCGACTAAGATAGATAAGATAGGTATGCACCTGACCTGCCTCGTTGATGTCGTAGGTCTGCAAATGCCAAGCATTGTGGCTAGTGATGGAACGCTCATCTAAGAGGTACTTTTCCGGATCTTTCTTGTATTTGAGGAGCACGTCTGGCCGAAAAAACGCTGGCGTGATCTCAAATGGAAGGTCGGATTTTGTAAAATAATTAGCTAGGCTCGTTGGGCTACACGAAATTTCGGCCACGACGTTGTTCTTCCAGTCCTGAGAAATGAATTCAGCATAGCATTTCTCGTCATCACACTCTCCGCGTGATCGCTCAAGAACATCCAACTTGTCAAAGTTTGGCCGCACAACTTGGAATCCGCGAGTGTAACTCGCATAACCTGGCTCTACGGCCTTGCGATAATGAGAGGCACCGTCCCTACTCTCAAGTTCCGTCCGTTCATTTCGCCATCCGGCAAATCCCGTCTGCTTGCATCGAGTGACATCAAAAAAGCGAACGACAGCCGCTTCCGTAAGAGCTAGATATTCATCGAGTGCTTCGCGGAGGACAGTTACCAGTGTGCCACCATCTCTGCCGCCCTCTTTAGGAAGGTCAATTACGCGAACGACATCTTCAACATCACCACGGCGATCAAATTTACAATAAGCCAGCCGTTCCGGAACGTAGTGAAGATCGAGCAGGTGAGCGAGTTTTTGCGATAGCTCGAAATAGCTCTTTTGCTCTTGCCTGCCATCAAAACGGCGCCCAAAAAGAAGCTGCTCGCCGTTTGCCAGCACCCTCGAACCAACATTGTTTAGAGGCGGAAGGATATCGACTTCCGGCGGATCACTAAATGACGTCGCGACACACCAAGATGACCAGGGATTTGTGCCCCAAGCCATAAGGTCATCGACGTCTAAGGGTTCCAGGGAGGCGGTCGGCACGGCAATGCCGTAGATGAATGTAAACGGAAGAGACGCGTAAAGGACGAACTCCCGCTCCGAGATGTTGTCGTTCAGAAATGCGAGCACATCTTTCTGTTCGAGCCATACGTCAAAGCCACCGCTGTCTTGCGGAGGCACTATCGCGATCGCTCGGAGTTGTTTGACAACGTCGTTCATCACTGTCGCCGAGACCATCAGACCGAGAGGTCGATTGCCCGCTCAAGACGAAATAGCCGGGTCGAACCCGGCTATTTTGATATCTAACACGTGAATCAGTTATCCAGGAAGCTCCGCAGCTTCCTTGACCTGCTCGGATGCTTCAGCTTCCGCAGCGCCTTCGCCTCGATCTGGCGAATACGCTCGCGCGTCACCGAGAACTGCTGGCCGACTTCTTCCAGCGTATGGTCGGTGTTCATGCCGATGCCGAAGCGCATGCGCAGCACGCGTTCTTCGCGCGGCGTGAGCGAGGCCAGCACGCGGGTCGTGGTCTCGCGCAGGTTGGACTGGATCGCCGCATCGATGGGGAGGATCGCGTTCTTGTCCTCGATGAAATCGCCGAGGTGTGAGTCTTCCTCATCACCGACCGGGGTTTCGAGCGAGAGCGGTTCCTTGGCGATCTTGAGAACCTTGCGCACTTTCTCCAAGGGCATGCCGAGCTTTTCGGCAAGCTCTTCCGGGGTCGGCTCGCGGCCGATCTCGTTGAGCATCTGGCGCGAGGTGCGCACGATCTTGTTGATGGTCTCGATCATGTGCACGGGAATGCGGATGGTGCGGGCCTGGTCGGCGATCGAGCGCGTGATCGCCTGCCGGATCCACCACGTCGCATAGGTCGAGAACTTGTAGCCGCGGCGGTATTCGAACTTGTCGACCGCCTTCATCAGACCGATGTTGCCTTCCTGGATCAGGTCGAGGAACTGCAAACCGCGGTTGGTGTATTTCTTGGCGATCGAGATCACGAGGCGCAAATTCGCCTCCACCATTTCCTTTTTCGCCTGGCGCGCCTCGCGCTCGCCCTTCTGCACGCCGTGCACGATCTTGCGGAATTCGCCGATCTCAAGCCCGGTCAGGGCCGCGAGCTGCTGAATCTCGCCGCGCAGTTCCTTGATGCGGTCCTTCTCGTGATGGACGAAATTCTTCCAGCCCTTGGCCGAGAGTTTCGAAACACGATTGAGCCAGCGCGGATCGAGCTCGGAGCCTTGATAATTGCGCAGGAAATCCTCGCGCGCGACGCCGTGGCTGTCGCCCAAACGAAGCAGGCGGCCCTCGAATGAAACCAGCTTCTTGTTGATGTCGTAGAGCTGCTCGACGAGGGAATCGATGCGGGCCTGGTTGAGGCGCAGCGACTTCACCTCGACGATGATCTCGTCCTTCAGCTTCCTGTACTTGCGCTCCTGCGCCGGCGACAGCGAGGGCCCATGCGTGGTGCTCTCGAGCTGGTTGGAGATGTCCTGCTCCTGCAACCGCCGCAGCTTCTTGTAGTTGTCGGCGATCTTGTCGAAGGTTTCGACCACCTTCGGCTTCAGCTCGGCCTCGATCGCGGCGAGCGACATCTGGTTTTCGAACTCGTCGTCGTCGTCCATCTCGCTTTCGGCGGCGGCTTCGGCCGGGTCTTTCTCGGCATCGCCGGCGGCCGGCGCGGGACGGAACGGGGTGGGCGACGGCGGCGCCGCGGGAGGCGCGACCGCAGCCGGCATCGCCGCGCCGTTGCCATGACCGTTACCGTTGGCGGCATGACCGTTGGCGGCAGCACCCTCAGCGGCAGGCTGACCGTCGGCGCCGACAGGGGCGCCGATCATCGCCGGGTTCATGTTGTTCTTGGCGTCGGGGCCGGCATAGGTGGCCTCGAGGTCGATGATGTCGCGAAGGAAGATCTTGCCTTCGTTGAGTTCGTCGCGCCAGATGATGATGGCCTGGAAGGTGAGCGGGCTTTCGCACAGCCCCGCGATCATCGCTTCGCGGCCGGCCTCGATGCGCTTGGCGATCGCGATTTCGCCCTCGCGCGACAGCAATTCCACCGTGCCCATCTCGCGCAGATACATGCGCACGGGATCGTCGGTGCGTTCGCCCGGCTCGGATTTCTTGACTTCGGTGACGGCCTTTTGCGTGACCTCGACGAGCTCGTTGTCGGTATCGTCCTCGGCTTCTTCCTGCTTGTCTTCCTCGGCGTCGTCCTCGGCCTCGGTGACGTTGATGCCCATGTCGGAGAGCATCGACATGATGTCCTCGATCTGCTCGGGCGAGGTGGTGTCGGAGGGCAGCACTTCGTTGAGCTGATCAAAGGTCACGAAGCCGCGCTTCTTGGCCTGCTTGATCATCTTCTTGACGGCGGCATCCGACAGGTCGAGCAACGGCGAAGGCGCGTCGGGCGAATCCTTTTCAGGTGCCTCAGTTGCCTTGTCGTCCTTTTCCTTGTCCTTCAGCTGGACCGTCTTTGCCTTGCTGGCCATTCATTGCTCCCAACCGCGCTTCGATCGCGGGGCGTTTGCCCATCTCGAAACGTTTAAACCTTCAACTCACACTTAGACACGAAAGGGCGGCGCCAAATCCCGCCACCCCCAGTCACTTTCGCCGGACTTCTCACAATGGCCTTATATGCAAATTGCGGAAATCGCGGATAGCCGGATTCTCGTACAGAGCGCGTTGCCGTTAATTTTCAAGCGCCTCTCTTCGATAAAGAACCGGCGGCCCGCTGCACCCTTAAATGCCTCAAAGCCATTAAGCGTTGCTTAACCCTGTTTTTGCCGCCAAATCACGGGTTTGGCGAGTCTTTTTGCGGTTCCGGCAAACGCCGTCCGCACAAATTTCGTCCTCAGACACTGCGCTGGAACCGGCCGGAAAGTTCGCCAAATCCCTCGATCATGGCCTCCGTGCCATCGACCTCGGACAGCCGGGCCTTGATATCGCGCAGCCAGGTCATACTGGCCTCGGTCGCGTCCTCGCCGAGAGCGAGCTCAGCGTCCTTCAATTCCCTAAGTAAGGAGTGGTATTGGCGATGCAAGGCGACGAGCTGGTGCCAGGTGGAAAGAACGTCCTCCTGCGCCGCGCCGACGCGGGCGCCCCACACCGCTCCGGTCGTGATCCCGCTTTCAACCCTTTGAAGAATTGGCGAAAATCCGGCCGCTGCCAGATCGGCCCGCATCTTTTCGGTTTGCTCGGCGGTGTCTGGCGAATGATGATGATCGTTGGCGAAGGCCGCGATGATGGCGGCGCGGAGTTTATGGGCTTCGGGATGGGCCAACTCGAGGGCTGCGACCTCCTCGAGGTGGCCGTGCAAAATCCAGGGATGGTTGATCAGGCATTGCAGGATCAGCGCCTCCCGGCGGGACATGGCGCTACGCTGTCCGCGCATGATCGGGCTTGCCGCCAGCTGGGAACTGGCCGCCTGATAGGGGCCGCGAAGCGCGGCGCCAGAACCCTGTGGACGGCCGCCTCTGGAATCGAACCGGCCGGGATTTTGCCTGCCCGGAGCGGCAAATCGCCGGCCTGATTCGCCGTAGTTTCCTCCGCCTTGATTTCGGAACATCCCTGATTTCCGTAGCCCTGGCGCCCGCCACCATAGGCACCGCGCCCCGCCTCGGGGGCGAACATGCGGCCCAGACGCTCGGCCAGATCCTGGCGATAATAGCGCCGCACCACCTCATCGCCGATCCCGTTCGAAATTTCGCCGATGCGCTTTTCGAGCGCGGCGCGCCGCTCGGGCGTGGCGAAATTGCCGCCTTCGATCTCGCGCGACCAGATCATGTCGGCGAGCCCGCGCGAGGCCGCGATCACGTCGTCGATGGCGGCGCGTCCGCCGGCACGCGCCAGATCGTCGGGATCCTGCCCTTCCGGCAACAGCGCAAAGCGCAGGCTTTTGCCGGGGAGAAGATGCGGCAGCGCGAGGTCAGCGGCGCGCCACGCTGCTTTTTGTCCGGCGCGATCGCCGTCAAAACAAAGGATCGGCTCATCGGCCATCTTCCAGAGCAACGCGAGCTGGTTTTCGGTCAACGCCGTGCCAAGGGGCGCGACGCTGCCGGGATAGCCAACGCCGACCATCGCAATCACGTCGACATAGCCTTCGACCACCACGATCGGGCTGCCGTTATGCGCCGCCTGACGCGCCGAGCTGAGATTGTAGAGTTGGTCGCCCTTGTGAAACAAAGGGGTTTCCGGCGAATTCAGGTATTTCGCCGGCACGTCCTTTTCCAGCGCGCGGCCGCCAAACGCGATCACGCGGCCCCTGATGTCAGTGATCGGAAACATCACGCGATCGCGGAAGCGATCATAAGGCACGGGGATATCGTCGCCGCCGATCAACAGCCCCGTCTCGATCATGTCCTCGACCGGGATGCCTTGACCGCCGAGATGCTCCTTCAGCGCAAAACGATCGGACGGCGCATAGCCGAGGCGGAACTGCACCTGCGTGGCGGGCGAAATCGTACGATCCGCAAGATAGCCGCGGGCCTTGGCGCCAAAGCGCGAGGCGAGCGTGCTTTCGAAAAATTTCGCCGCGAGTTCCATCACGTCGTGCAGCGTCTTGCGCCGCGCCTCGTGGCGCGCGGCGTCCGGCGTCACCGCCGGCAGCGACAGGCCGGCCATGCCGGCAAGGCGCTCCACGGCTTCGGGGAACGAGACGCCCTCGGTTTGCATCAGGAAGTCAAAGATGTTGCCGTTCTTGCCGGAGGAGAAATCAAACCACGCCTGCTTCTGGTCATTGACGAAGAAAGACGGGGTTTTCTCCTGCTGAAACGGCGACAGCCCCCGCCACTCGCGCCCAGACTTCTTCAATTTGACGCGCCGTCCCACGACTTCCGAAACCGGAAGCCGGGCGCGCAGCTCTTCGAGGAATTGGGGCGTAAAGCGCATGGCTTGATTTTAGCGCGGTTGTCTGAGTCGGGGCTAACCGGCCATCGATATAGGGTGTGGGGGCAAAATTACGAAGAATATCGGCCTTCTAGCCGCTATTCACAGGGGGCTTTCTTCGCCTCGCCCGCTCACAACTTTCGTGCCCCGGATGACGCGCAGCACTAAAAGTGATGCGCGGCTGATCCGGGGCCCAAATTGATTTGTGGGTCCCGGTTCTGCACAGCGGCGCCAAATAGCGCGTCGAAGGCGCACGTGAACGCGTTTATGGCGCCGCGGCGCGCCCGGGACACGAGCCCACCTCACAAAAACCGCCCGGACTTAATGCGGGCCAGCGCCTCGACCGGCCAGTTGTAAATATAGGTCCAGGCGTCCGTGAGGCCGCCGTCGGCGAGCGTGACGGCAAGCGTCCGCCGCACATATTGGGTCGGCTCGGGAAAACCCTCGCCGCAGGCCTCGTACATGTCGAACTCGCGCAGCAGATCCTCCACCGCGCGCAGGCGATAGAGTTCGCCAAAGACCACGTCGGCCGCGTCATCCGATAGCACCAGACCAGGATAATGCTTCACCTGGTAGAGCCGGCCACGGCAGCTCGCCTGCCCGAGGAAATCGGCATTGGCCGACAAAAGCCGCGCCATCGGATGCGCATAGCCGCGCATCAAGGTGCCGTAGACGAAGAGAAGGTCGGAGGTCATGGGTGGTTCTTATATCGTCATTGCGAGCGAAGCGAAGCAATCCAGATATTACAAAAAGCTGGATTGCTTCGTCGCTTTCGCTCCTCGCAATGACAGGAAGTAATCACGCCTTCACTTCGTCGCTGACGACAAAGAACTTGGCGAGGTTCATCCGCCCGAAGCTCGTCGACAGCGCGACGTCGGCGGCATCGCGCCCGGTCGCCATCACGATGCGGCCGATGCGCGGCACCACATGGCGGGCGTCGAAGGTGTACCATTGGCCGGAAAGATAGGCCTCGAACCAGCCGGAGAAATCCATCGGCGCCGGGTCCGGCGGAATACCGATATCGCCCATATAGCCGGTGCAATAGCGCGCCGGAATGCCCATGCAGCGGCACAGCGTCAAGGCCAGATGCGCGAAATCGCGACAGACGCCGGCGCGCTGCTCGTGCGCGTCGAACGCCGACTTCATGTGGTGGGCGTGCTCATAGCCGAAGGTGATGCGGTCGTGCACGTAGTTGCAGATCGCCATCACCCGTTCCCAGCCGGGCTGGATATGGCCGAACAGCGACCAGGCGAGATCGACGAGCTTGTCGGTCTCGCAGTAGCGGCTCGCCATCAGATAGACCAGCACGTCATCGGGCAATTGCTCGATCGGCATTTGCTTGGCATCGGGTGCGACCGTATCCGGCAATCCGGAATCGCGCACCAGCGCATCGCCGCGCAGCGTGACGCCGCCGGGCGGCGCGACCAGCCGGCCGCAGATATTGCCAAAGGAGTCGTAATAGTAGCGGACGCTGACGTCGGGATCGGTGGTGATGGTCTCGGCGCCGATGATGTCGTGGCGGCGCGAGGGGTGGATCGACAGCATGATCACCATCGGCGTCGGCGCTAGCGCGGTATAGGTGATTTCGAATCCGACTTTGATTTGCACGACTAGCTCTCCACCACTTGTTCGGCGGAGACGACGCGGATGCCGACCTCCATGCCGATGAAGGCGTCGGCGGGTCCGATGTAGGTGCCATGCAACGGGACCGCCTGGCGCGGATCGCGTGCGACCGCGACGCGAATAAGATCGCGGGTTCCGACGATGCCGTTGGTGGGATCGAACTCGATCCAGCCCGCGCTCGGCAGGTAGACCTGAACCCAGGCATGCGTCGAGCCGCCGCCGAGATAGCTCCCGTCCGCCGGCATGAACAAATAACCCGATACGAAGCGCGCGGCGATGCCGAGCCGCCGCAACGCCTCGATCATCAGCAGCGCATAATCGCGGCAGGTGCCCGATCCCGTTTGCAGCGTATCGAGCGGATGCTGGGTGCCGTGCTCATGCCGCTTGCGGTAGGTGAAGGCATCGCGGATGCCGTGGGTCATCTGGCTCAGAATCTTGAAGGTCGGGGTCGGCGCTTCCGGATCGAGGAATGTGCGCGCCCAGGCCGACAATTCGCCGTTCGGATCGCCGTAGTGCGGCGTGATGAACTCGCGGAGGTCCGGAAACTCCTCTTCGTCGTAGAAGAACGGATAGAAATAAGCCGGCTCGTCCGGCGTCAGCGCGAATTCCTCCGCCGGGTTGTGCTCGACGGTCGCGGTCCAGGTGAAGCTCAGGACGTCGGAGCGTTCGTCGAAGGTCGCGATCGCCACGCTGTTGCCGAACACGTCGTGAATCCAGCGTAGCTGCATCGGCTGCGGCTCGATCCTGAGATCGCCGGACAGCACGCGCAAATCGTGTCCGTCGCGCGGCCGCAGCATGATGCGGTGCTCGCCGAATGCGACGGGGCGCGCATAGCGGTATACGGTCTTGTGGTAAATCGTCAGGCGCGGCATCGTTGATTGCAATTATCATGAGTTTGTAAGATGTAATCTATACCGATCACGGCCCATTTCGAGGCCGCGAATGCCGCTGTATTAGGCAAAATAGGCAAGAAAAGGTGGTCTTGGTGAACGCCGGCGACACATCGTTACTTCTTGGCAACGGGGATGCCGCACCGGTCGTGGAACACAACCCGCTCGGCCGCTCACCGTTCCTTCTGACCTCGGATCATTTCGGCCGCGCTATCCCCCAAAGACTTGGCGACCTCGGCCTGCCTTCGAGCGAGCTGACGCGGCATATCGCCTGGGACATCGGCATTGCCGGCGTCGCGCGCGCGCTGTCGGCGCATCTCGACGCGCACCTGATCGCGCAAGCCTATTCGCGGCTCGTCATCGACTGCAACCGCCCCTTTACCTCGCCAAGTTCGATCCCGCTGATGAGCGAGGCCACCACCATTCCCGGCAATGAGGGCCTCAGTCGCGAGGCCGTCGAGGCGCGGCGGCGCGAGGTGTTCGGGCCCTACCATCGCCGCATCACTGACGTGATCGATCGCCGTTTGCGCGAGGGCATGCCGACGGTGCTGGTGTCGCTGCACAGCTTCACGCCGGTCTATGCCGGCATCAAGCGGCCCTGGCACGTCGGCACGCTCTATCAGAGCGACACCCGCCTGCCGCCGTTGCTGCTGAAAGGCCTGCGCGCGCAAGCCGAACTCGTGGTCGGCGATAACGAGCCTTATGCGGTGACTAATGAGACCGATTACACCATCCCCGTGCATGGCGAGGCGCGCGGGCTGATGAATACCGGCATCGAAATCCGCCAGGATCTGATTGCGGAAGAGCCCGGCCAGCGCGAGTGGGCGGAGCGGCTGGCGAATATTTTTGGCGAGATCGAAGC
This sequence comes from uncultured Alphaproteobacteria bacterium, assembly GCA_963748805.1. GTDB lineage: Bacteria > Pseudomonadota > Alphaproteobacteria > Rhizobiales > Xanthobacteraceae > Bradyrhizobium. The sequence goes on from CAVVLH010000037.1 coordinate 19,700, forward strand.
GGAGCTGCGCGGGCAGCAACTATTGAAATTCAAGGCCTTCAGATGCCCTTGCTGCGGATTCAAAACTCTATATGGCCAAGGGCAAGACGAAATTTGCCAGGTTTGCTGTTGGCACGACGACGGCCAGGGCGAGGCAGATGCTGAGGATGTCCGAGGTGGTCCTAACGGTCGCTTGAGCCTCAGACAGGCTCAAGCCAATTTCAAACAGATCGGCGCAATCGAAGAACGTTGGAAAGATAAAGTGAGGCAGCCTTACCCGGACGAAGCCTAATCTCACCGCGCCCGCGTCAGCGCGAGCCAGACGCCGCCGCCGATCATGACCCCGCCGGAGACACGCGAAAGCATCCGTGTCCGCCGCGCCGAGAAGAACGATCGCACGCGGCCGGCCAGCAGCGCATAAGCGCCGTCAGTCAAAGCCGCCACAATCATGAAAGTGATGCCGAGTAGCGCGACCTGCGGCAGGTGATCCCTGTTCATGTCGACAAACTGCGGAATGAAAGCGCCGAAGAACACCAACAGTTTGGGGTTGCTCAACGCCACCAGAAAGCCTTGCAGGAAAAATCCGCCGCGCGGTGGCGGCGGCGCTATCGCCTCCACGCCCTCGACCGGTTGGCGGATCAGCTTGATGCCGAGCCAGATTAGGTAAGCGGCGCCGGCAAAGCGGACCCAGTCGAACCAGTACCCCATGGTCGCCATCAGCGTGGCGAGCCCGACCGCAACAATGCCGATCACGATCGTCATCGCCGCCTGCACGCCCGCAATATTGGTCAGCGCCGCGCGGGTGCCGTGGCGCAGGCCGTTGGCGATCACCAGCGTCACGATCGGCCCGGGCAAAAGCGCCAGCGCAACGCAGGCGGCGACATAAGCGAGATAGACCTGAAGCGACATGGGTTCCTGCCATCGATCGTCATTGCGAGCGAAGCGAAGCAATCCAGAAAGCTAAGGACTGGATTGCTTCGTCGCTGGCGCTCCTCGCAATGACGCGAACTTATGTGTCCGCGTCATCGAAATCTAGATCACGGCAATCCCGCAATCTTGCGCGCGTCGCCGGTCAATTCCAGGATGTGCATGCCGGTATTGGCGCGATCGACGATATAGATATAGCCGCGATCGTCGGTCTCGAGGTTGTTGGTCTGGATCGCGACCTTGCAACGGTCCTTGCCGTCGATCTTGACACAACGCTTGTCGGTATTGGCCGTGATCGAGGGAATGAAATAGCCGACTTCCGTCGGGTGATAGGGATCGCGGATGTCGAGCGCGCGGACGCCTGCATTGAAGTAGGAAATGAACGCCATCTTCTTGTAGTAGACCGGCGCCATGCTTTCGTTGGACGAGTGCGCGCCGAAGCGTCCGCCGCGCTGGCAGAAATCGCCGTCGGCTTCCTTGGCGGTGTAGCTCGAAATCACCATCGGCGTGGTTTCGATCGTGACGTCGACGAACCACACCATCTGCCGCGGCTCGGCACATTCGTTGACGATCTCCTCGTCCACGATCATGACGATGTCGCGCGTCGGGTTCTTGTCATGGGCGAATTCGGCAATCGGCATTTTCAGCATCGGGAACGTCGTATGCGCGCCGTTGAAGGCCGACATCGACATGCGGGAAATTTCCGGATAGCGCAGGTTTTCCGGCGTCGGCTCCTTCGGACCGTTCAGCAGCTTGTCGCGATCGACGATCTGCATGAAGCCGCCCTTGTCGGTGCCATAACCGAAATAGACGCGGTTGCCTTCGGGGCCCGCGGAAATCGGCCCGTGCACTTCGGTCGGCACTTCGCCGGTTGAGCCCGGCTCCTGCCCGGGTAACCCGAAATCCCTGATCTTCACGGGATGGGCGGGATCGGAGAGATCATAGATCATGGTCATGCGGCGCGTACGCCAGTCGGGCTTGCCTGACACGAGGTAAGCGACGCCCGTATTGCATTCCCAAAAATTCTTGTGCGTGTCCTTCAGCCCCTCGCCGATGCGCGTGACAAGAACGGGATGCGAAGGATCCGCCGTGTTCCATATCTCATGGCCCTCGCTGCCGACCGCGCGCAGCATGTACACCGCGTTCGGATCGCCCTTCGGCAATTGCTTGCCGTCGCACACGCGTACCATCTGCGCGCCGCCACTTTCGTATTTTCCTTCCTGGCCGGGAATGTGGACCAGATATTTCGGGTGCGCCGGATCGGTGACATCGACGATTGAGGTCCCGTTCGGCTCGGCCTTGCCGGTCAAGGGATTGACGGGATCTGGGATATCGTCGGTGCCGCCGTGATGGCCGATATAGGCGATGTAACGATCGCCCTGATGGTGGATGGTCGGCTGATAGGCGCTGCGCGCCTGCAAATCGTTATACCCGACCAGCTTCATATTGGAGGCTTCGGGCGGCGCGCCGATCTTTTGTTCGGTGATCTTATGTTCGGGCTGAACAGCGGGGCTTTGCGCCGATACACGGCCGCAGAGAACGAAGAAGGATGTGAAGAGAATTGCCGATTTGACGTAACGGTTCATGTTTTTCCACCCGGTTTTGCAAGAGCCAATCTCCCGTTGGCTGCTCCCTCCCCTAACACAGCCCGGCGACGCCGCCAAAACACCCCCTTGACATGCAACCATTTAGTTGCCTATTTTAATTTATGGAAATGGACGACGTGTTCAAGGCCCTGGCCGATCCATCGCGACGGTCGCTGCTCGACAGGCTTCACGCCAAAAACGGACAGACGCTGAACGAATTGTGCGAGGGCCTCGCCATGACACGGCAGGCCGTGACCAAGCACCTCGTCATTCTCGAGGAGGCCAATCTTGTCACGACCCACAGGCAGGGCCGCGAGAAGCTGCACTACCTCAACCCGGTGCCGATCCATCAGATCGGCGAACGGTGGATCAAGAAATTCGAGCGCGGCAAGCTCACCGCGCTGAGCGAGTTGAAACGGCAACTGGAGAAGCGTGATGAGTAAGCCCGAGTTCGTCTATGTGACTTATATCGAGACCACGCCGGAAAAACTCTGGCATGCGCTGACCGACGGGGATTTCACCGAGCGCTATTGGTTCGGCGCGCGGCTTCGATCGGACTGGAAGGTCGGCTCTTCCTTCGAGATGGTGCGAAGCAACGGCACCGTCTCCGATGCCGGCAAGGTCGTGGAATATGATCCGCCACGCCGGCTGGCCTATACGTTTGTCAATCTGTCGGACAAATACAAAAACGACTTTCCGGCGCTGGCGACCTTCACGCTGGAGCCCTACGGCAAGCTCGTGAAGCTGACGCTGACCCACGAGGGTTTCGCCGAAGGCAGCAAATTCTACTCCGGCATCTCGAAGGGGTGGCCTGCGATCCTCTCCAGTCTCAAGAGCATTCTCGAAACCGGCAAGCCGTTGGATATCCCCTACGAGGCCCTGAAGATGGAAGCTTGAAACCGCGCCGCTCGGCCCACGGTTGAAGCGACAAAATCAGCTGTCGATTTTGTTGCTTTCCGCAGCAATAGAGATGTTGCGGCAATATGACAGGGCTGGCTGCTTGCCCTTCCGACAGCCGCGCCCTGCATTGACATCTGCTCCGCCACGATGACAAGAAATGAACTTGTCACGGGGATGGTAGGCTGTCTTGATTCGACGGGCTGAAATGTTCAGCCTCCTCTGCGGAGGCGCGTCTGTTGCGTTGTCGCTTGCCCTGTTGGCGACAGATGCTCGCGCGGCTGATCTCCCTGTCAAAGCCCCGCCCGCGCCCGCCGACTATGACTGGACCGGCTTCTACGTTGGCGGCCATGTCGGGCTGGCGACAGGGCAATCCGGCTGGACGCTTGCTCCGCTCGGCGGCGGCGCGCCGGTGTCGGGCTCCTTCGGACTTTACCAATCACCCAATGCTTTCAAGGAAAGCGGCAGCTGGTTCGAGGGCGTGCAAGGCGGATACAACTACATGCTGCGGAACCGGTTGGTGCTGGGCATTGAGGCTGACGGCACGTTTCCGACATTTCCCGATCCCGTCACCGGTCTGACCACCGGCGGCCTTTCGAGTTTCACATCGCCGAGCTTCGGCGCCGGGACCTTCAGCGAAAACGTGCTGGCGTCGGGAACAGTACGTGGCCGCATCGGCTATGCACCCGGCCACTGGCTGTTCTATGCCAGCGGTGGCCTCGCCTGGACCTACGACCACGACACCCTGACGCAAAATGCGAGCGGCAATACGGAAGACCGCTTCCTCTACCGTTTCGGCTGGGCGGCCGGCGTCGGCGTCGAGACAGCGATCGCGCCGCATTGGACGGTCCGCGGCGAATATCTCTGGACCGATTTTCCGTCGATCGCCGTGGATTTCCCGATGTCCGGGCAGCGCGTCTCTTCCGGATGGTCGGAACATCAATTCCGGCTCGGCCTCAACTATCGCTTCGACGACCCTTCGCGACCCGCAGCCTTCGCGCCGTCGCATTTCGTGGGGGCCGGCGACATCTTCGCGGTGCACGGACAAGCGACCTTCGTCGAACAGGCCTATCCCGCGTTCCACTCGCCGTATGAAGGGATCAACAGCCTCACCGGCGGCGCGCAAGCCAAGCAAACCTTCGATCTCACGCTTTCTACCGGCGTCAAGCTGTGGCAAGGCGCGGAGTTCTGGGCCAATCCGGAACTCGACCAGGGCTTTGGCTTGTCCGACACCCACGGCGTCGCCGGCTATATGAGCGCCGAGGCCTACAAGATCGGCTCGTCTACGCCCTATGCGCGCTTGCAACGCGCTTTCCTACGCCAGACCATCAATCTCGGCGGCGACACCGAAAACATCGACGACGATTTCACACAGTTCAAGGGGACGCGTTCGACCGATCGGCTGGTCCTGACGGTCGGCCGTTTCGGCGCCAACGACATCTTCGACACCAACCGCTACGCCAACAGCCCGAAGTCCGATTTCCTCAACTGGTCGCTGGTCAATGCCGGCACCTTCGACTATGTCGCCGATGCTTGGGGCTACACCATTGGCGGGGTCGCCGAATGGTATACCGGGCCGTGGACATTGCGCGCGGGCGCTTTCGATCTGTCCAAAACACCCACCGGCGGCGTCAGCCCGTTAGGACCGGCGCTCGACCCAACCTTCCAGCAATTCTCGTTGCTCGGCGAAATCGAGCGGCGTTATGAATTGTGGGGCCAACCGGGCAAGATCAAGATTACGGGTTTTCTCAATCGCGGCAGCGCCGGAAGCTACAACGACGCGGTGGCGCTCGCGCAGATAACGGGACTGCCCGCCGACATCAACGCGGTGCGCGCCTATACCAGCCGCCCCGGCGTCAGCCTGAACGTCGAACAGCAGCTGACCGAGACGCTTGGCCTGTTTATCCGGGCCGGCTGGGCCGATGGCGAGATCGAGCCCTGGGACTTTACCGACATCGACCGCACAGTGTCCGGCGGCGTCTCGATCAGCGGCAAGTCGTGGGGCAGGCCCGACGACACCATCGGCATTGCCGGCGCCGTCAACGGCATCTCGAGCGCCCATATCGCCTTTCTCAACGCCGGCGGGCTCGGCATCCTGATCGGCGACGGCCAATTGACGAACTATGGTCTGGAGAAGATTTTCGAGGCCTATTACTCAATCGCGCTGAACGCCTCGACCAGGCTCGCCTTCGATTATCAATTCATCGCCAATCCCGGCTACAATGCCGACCGCGGCCCGGCGAATGTCTTCGCCGCCCGCGCGCACTGGCAGTTCTGATACGTCTTGATTTCCTGGTCCGGCTGCGATCTCTCTGAAGGCAGAAAGATGTTGAAACGCGCAATTGCCGTTCTGGCCGCCAATCTTGCGATGTCTCTTGCGGCATCACCGGGTAACGCCATGGAAAAGCTGACTGTCATGATCTCCGGCGGCTTCTCGCTGGCGTACCGTCAGGTGCGACCGGAGTTCGAGCGCGACACGGGAATTGCTGTCACCACGCTGTCCGGTGCATCCCAGGGAACGGGTCCGAAGACCATCAAGTCTCAGCTTGAACAGGGCACCGAGGTTGACGTCGTCATCCTGTCGGGCGAAGGACTGGACGAGTTGAAAGCCGCAGGGCGGATCGTCGCCGGCTCTGACGTAAAGTTGGCGGGCGTGCCGTTGGGCGCGGCCATACGCCAGGGCAGCGTCAAGCCGGATATCAGCACCGTCGACGCCTTGAAGCGGGCGTTGCTCAGCGCGCGTCTGGTGGCGCTGCCTGGAAGCACCAGCGGCATTTTCATGAGGAACGACGTATTCCCGCGCCTCGGCATCGCCGACAAGGTATCCTCGAAACTATACGCGCGCGGTATCGAAACGACCAACGCGTTGGCGGCCGGCGAAGCCGATCTCGCCATCGGGCCGATCAGCGAACAGGTCAATCAACCCGGGATCGAAGTGGTAGGCCCGCTTCCCGACGAGGTGCAACTGGTCCAGGTCTTCACGGCAGCGGTTGTCAAGACGGCACACAATCCGGAACAAGCCAAGCGGTTGATCGAGTATCTCGCCTCCGGCCGAACCACGGCAGCCATCGAGAATTCCGGCATGCAGCCGGTAGGTGATCGTCGCAAACCGTAAACATACCGCCGGCCGGACGGAACGGGCTGCCGGCATCACCCCGCCACCGGCGCCACGATCCGGCGGTAAAGGTGCCAGGTCGCGTGACCCAGCACGGGCAAGGTCACGACAAGGCCGAGAAAATAAGGCAGCGCCGACGCAATTAGCAGCAAGACGATGATCGCCGCCCATCCGATCATCGGCAGCGGACTCATCACCACGGAACGCACGCTCGTGATCATGGCTGTGATGAAATCGACCTCGCGGTCGAGCAGCAGCGGGAATGACACCACCGTCAGGGAAAACAGAACCAGCGACAATGCCGCGCCGACGGCATTGCCGATGACGAGGAACACCAGGCCCTCGTTGCTGGTCAGGACGACTGCGATGAATTCGTGCAGGCTCGAGAACGAAGCGTTGAGCCCGATCAACAGCGCGATCAACAATCGGACCTGGTACATCCAGATCACGAAGATGAACAGGGTGACGAAAGCCATCCATCCAATTTCGCTGCGCGAGATCACCGTCGACCAGATGGAGCTGATCGAAATCGGCTCGCCCGCCTCGCGCCGGCGACTGACTTCATACAGACCGATCGCGACGAAGGGACCGAGCAACGCGAAGCCGGCCGCCAGCGGGTAGGCCAGATAAACCATGCCGAACGCGGTCAGGCACAACAGGATGACGATGCCGCCGGCGGCATAGAGCCCGCCGAATGCAAGCCCATAAAGCGGTTTGGCCTGAAAGTCCCGAAGGCCCTGCCCCAACGCCTCCGCGATATCGGAGGCCGTAATGCGGCGCACCACCGGATCGACCTTGCCCGAGATGGACATCCATTTCCCCCAAATATTTTCACCCATTGATGCAGGGCGAAGATGGAGGCGCGTTGATTTGAGTCAAAATGTCACTGCGCAAGCGAAGGACGGCGATCAACCCAACGCGCGCAATTCGCGCCGCAGCACCTTGCCGGTCGCTGTCATCGGCAGCGTGTCGGTGAATTGCACGAAGCGCGGATATTCGTGGGCGGCGAGTTTGACCTTGACGAAATCCTGGATCTCGCGCGCGAGTTCTTCGCTTGGCGCAACGCCCGGCCGCAGCACGATCCACGCCTTGATCGATTCGGTGCGGACGGGATCGGGAACGCCGACCACGGCCGACATCGCCACCGCCGGATGTTTCAGCAGGCAATCCTCGATCTCGGACGGGCCGACGCGATAGCCGGCGGTGGTGATGACGTCGTCCTCGCGGCTCAAGTACCAGAAGTAGCCGTCCTCGTCCTGCCGTCCGAGATCGCCGGTCAGCAAAAAATCGCCGGCGAATTTTTTCACCGTCGCATCTGGATTTTTCCAGTATTCGATCATGGTGACGGGATTGGGCTGGCGAACCGCGATGATGCCGCGCTCCCCCCGCGGCAATTCCTGTCCCTTGTCGTCGACGATACGCACGTCGAATCCCGGCGTCGCCTTGCCCATCGAACCCGGGCGGATCGGAAACAGTTTGGCGTTGTTGCCGACCGACAAATTACATTCGGTCTGGCCGTAGCCTTCATGCACCTCGATGCCGAAGGTCGCGCGCACCCAATCCAAAAGCTCCGCGCCCAGCGCCTCGCCGCCGGAAAAGATGCTGCGCAACTTGACGCCTGGATGTTTCACCTCGGCCTGGCGCATCAGCTTCAGCGCGGTCGGCGGCAGAAACACGTTGCGTATCCTGTGATCGGCCATCAGCTGCATCGCCGCGTGGGAATCGAACTTCCGCGCGCGATGTCCGACCACCGGCACGCCGTGATAGAGCGCCGGAAACAGCACGTCGAACAAGGCGCCGATCCAGGCCCAGTCGGCCGGCGTCCACATCACGTCATCAGCTTTGGGAAAGAAATCGTGGATCATCTCGACGTTGGGCAGATGGCCGAGCAGCACGCGATGGGCGTGCAGCGCGCCCTTCGGGTTACCCGTGGTGCCGGAAGTGTAGATGATGATAGCCGGATCGTCGGCCGCGGTGTCGACGGTGGCGAACTCGATCGAGGCAGCCTCCAGCGCCGGCCAGAATAACTTTGTCCCCGCCGGCGCGTCGTCGCCGACGAGGTAGATGTTTTCCAGATCGGGAAGTTTATCGCGAATTCGCTTCAGCTTCTCCCAGCCGATCGCGTCGGTGACGATGGTTCTGGCGCCGGAATTGACCAGACGAAATTCCAGCGCGTCTTCCCCGAACAGCGCAAACAGCGGGATCGAGATCATGCCGGCGCGAAAGGCCGCAAGATGCGCCAGCGGCAACTCCAACGATTGCGACAGGAACAGCGCGACGCGGTCACCGCGCGTCAGTCCGTCGGCGACAAGCACATTGGCAAAGCGGCGCGACATCGAGGCCAGGTCGTCGAACGACGTGCGGCGCGAGGAGCCGTCCTCATCGACATAGATCAGCGCGACACGACCGCTGCCGTCGGCATGGCGATCGCAGCACGCGGTCGCCATGTTGAAGCGCGGTGGAATCTCCCAGCGAAACTCGCGGCAGAGCTTTTCGTAATCGGCGGTTTCGGTGAGCATGGGCGGTTTCATCCTCCGTCATGGCCGGGCCTAGGCTGTTCGACGAACGGCGTCGCTTCCGCTCGCCTATGCCCGGCCATTCACGTCTTTTGCTTGCAGCGAGTTTTAAAGACGTGGATGCCCGGCACAAGGCCGGGCATGACGATGTGGAGACGGTTTCGCTATTCGGAAACGGCCGCCGCGTGCCTCTAGCCCGTCAGCGCGGCCTTCACCAGGCCACTCGCTTTGCCGAAATCCATCTGGCCGGCAAATTTGCCCTTCAGCACACCGACAACCTTGCCCATGTCCTTCATGCCGGCCGCGCCGGTCTCCTTGATGGCGGTCGCAATCGCGGCCTTGATGTCGTCATCCGACATTTGTTTGGGGAGATAGGCCGTGATCACCGCGATCTCCTCGCGCTCCTGCGCGGCGAGTTCGGCGCGTCCGCCCTTCTCGTAGAGCTCGACTGATTCCTGGCGCTGCTTGATCATCTTCTGCAACACGCCGAGCAGGTCGGCGTCGGACAAGGGCGGCTTGCCCTCGCCGCGCGCCGCGATGTCGGCGTTCTTGATGGTCGAATTGACCATCCGCAGCGTGGAGAGCTTGCGCTCCTCTTTGGCCTTCATCGCGTCCTTGACCGCGTTGTTGATGTCGTCGCGCAGCATGGGAATCAGTCTCCTCTCGGCTGAGAGGGTTGATCTAGGCCGTTCGCCCCTTTGGGACAACCGGCCCGGCCCTGAAACGGCGCCGAAATATGCTGAAAACGCATGTGAATCAGCCTCAAGCGGCTTTGACGGCGGCCCCGGGCGCGACTATGTAAAGGCCTCATGACGACATCAGAAAACACTGCCGCCTGGCCGGACCACAAGCCGACCGCACTTCTCGTGCTGGCCGATGGCACCGTGCTGGAAGGCTTTGGCCTTGGCGCCGAAGGCCATGCCGTCGGCGAGGTCTGTTTCAACACCGCGATGACCGGCTATGAGGAGATCCTCACCGATCCCTCCTATGCCGGGCAGCTCATTACCTTCACCTTCCCGCATATCGGCAACGTCGGCACCAACGACGAGGACATCGAGACGGTGAACATGGCGGCGACGCCGGGTGCGCGCGGGGTGATCCTGCGCACCGCGATCACCGAACCCTCGAATTACCGCGCCACCCGCCATCTCGACCAGTGGCTGAAGGCGCGCGGCATCATCGGCCTTTCCGGCATCGACACCCGCGCGCTGACCGCGCTGATCCGCAAGCAAGGCATGCCCAACGCTGTCATTGCCCATGCCAAGAACGGCGAGTTCGACCTCCACGGCTTGAAGGAAGAGGCGCGGGAATGGCCGGGCCTCGAGGGCATGGACCTGGTGCCGATGGTGACATCCGCCCAGCGCTTCATCTGGGACGAAACGCCGTGGGTGTGGGAAAAGGGATTTGGCCGGCTGACCGGGCCTGAATTCAACGTGGTCGCCGTCGATTACGGCATCAAGCGCAACATCCTGCGCCTGCTCGCGGGCGTCGGGGCCAAGGTCACGGTGGTGCCGGCGACGACCTCGGCGGAGGACATTCTGGCGCTGAAGCCGGACGGCGTGTTCCTGTCGAACGGCCCCGGCGATCCGGCCGAGACCGGCAAATACGCCGTGCCGGTGATTCAGAAGGTGATCAATTCCGGCACACCCACGTTCGGCATCTGCCTCGGCCACCAGATGCTGGGGCTGGCCGTCGGCGCCAAGACCAAGAAGATGCATCAGGGCCATCACGGCGCCAACCATCCAGTGCGGGACGAGACCACCGGCAAGGTGGAAATCACCTCGATAAATCACGGTTTCGCGGTCGATCAGGCGACGCTGCCGAAGGGCGCGACGCAAACCCATGTCTCGCTGTTCGACGGCTCCAATTGCGGGATTGCGCTCGAGGGAAAACCGGTATTTTCCGTGCAGTATCACCCGGAAGCCTCGCCGGGTCCGCGCAACTCGCACTATTTGTTCCAGCGTTTTGCCGATCTGATGCGCGAGAAGAAGCGGGCGTAGCGCCCCACACGTCATTGCGAGCGTTAGCGAAGCAATCCAGCGAAAGAGAAGAACTGGATTGCTTCGTTGCTTACGCTCCTCGCAATGACGGCTCCCCACTGGCCTTTCACCCCGCCATTTGATATGATGAATGTCATTGCATCACGCGGCCCGGAGCTTTTCCATGACCGACAACGCAACCCGCAAGGTCGAATATGGCGTGACGCCGACCGAGGTAATGGCCTCGATGGCGGGAATCGATTTCCTCCGCGCGATGTTTGCAGGAAAGTTGCCGGCGCCGCCAATCATGCAGAATATCGAGCCGTTCGACTATTCGGTCGAACCGGGCGTCGTGTCGTTTTCCAGCATCCCCGGCTTCCGCCACTACAACCCGATCGGCTCGGTGCATGGCGGTTACGCCGCAACGCTTTTGGATTCGGCGATGGGTCTGTGCGTGCACTCGATGCTGCCGGCAGGCTCCGGCTACACCACCCTCGAATTCAAGATCAGCTTCATCCGCGGCATGACCCAGGATACCGGCGTGGTGCGTTCTGAAGGCCGCGTGCTCAATGTCGGCCGCCGCGCCGCTACGGCCGAAGCCCGGATCACCGATGCCAAGGGCCGCCTGCTGGCGCATGCGACCACCACCTGCCTGGTGTTCGAGATTCCTGGCCCCGTCGCCAAAGGAATGTAACAGGCGCGGCCTGTGAGGTTATGAAGACGCTAAGCGTCGTCATTGCGAGGAGCGTCAGCGACGAAGCATCCAGCATTATTCTTAGCCGGATTGCTTCGCTAGCGCTCGCAATGACAAAGCTACCTACTCCGAATTGCTGCCTTCCTGACGGGAGGCCTCGAACAGGAACCAGGTGCGCCGCTCGGTCTCGTCGATGAAGGTCTCGAGCAGGCCAGCGGTGCCGGAATCCTCGTGGTCGTCACACAGCTTGTGTGCCTTGCGCATCGCGGCCGCCACGTGCTTGTTGTCTTCCATCAATTCGCGCAGCATCTCGCGCGGCGGCACAAAGCTCTCATTATTGTCCTTGATGGTCTGCAATTTGGAAATCTGCCCGATCGAACGCACGGTGGTGCCGCCGAGTTTTCGCACCCGCTCCGCCAACTGATCGGTGGTGGCGAAAATCGCATCTGACTGCTCGTCGAGCATCAGATGATAGTCGCGAAAATGACGCCCGCTGACATGCCAATGGAAGTTCTTGGTCTTCAGATAGAGCGCAAAGGCGTCGGCCAGCAGCACGTTGAGGGCGGCCGAGATTTTGTCGGCGGCGGCCTGCGGCAGGTCGGTGGGGGTGTCGAGATCGGGGGAAACTTTGCTGGCTTTGCTCACGATGGACCTTCCTGTTACGAACCGGGAATTCTAACAACCGGACAAGGCGGCAATGGACATCAGCCACCGGACCATTTAACGCCTCTCGGGCGAGGCGGTTCCTTGAACGGAACCTTAGCATTTTCGGATATTGGAAGTCATGGACGACTGGATCGATTATTACAATTCCACGCATACGATTTATGTCAGCAAGCTGCACCGCGACCTGCATTTTCAGCTGATCGCACGGGACATTATCGGCTATATCGGCGCACCCGACGCGGTGGTGCTGGACTATGCCTGCGGCGAAGCGCTGTCGGCGGCCATGGTCGCGGAAGCCTGCAGCCAGCTTTATCTGGCCGAGCCGGCGCCCGGGGTGCGCGGCCGGCTGATCGCCCGTTTTGCGCCGAACACGAAGATCCGGGTCCGCTCGCTGGAAGATGTGCGGAAGATGGCCGAGCACTCCATCGATCTCGTGGTGATGAACTCGGTCACCCAATACATGACACCGGAAGAACTGGACGGCGCCTTTACGACGATCCGGCGGCTGTTGAAACCAGGCGGGCGGCTGGTGATCGGCGACGTGCTTCGTCCCGAAGTCGGCATGATCCGGGACGTACTGGCGCTGATGCGCTTTGCCGCGCATCACGGTTTTCTGCGCGACGCGCTGATCGGGCTGATCTCGACCGCGTTGTCGGACTACCGGCAATTGCGCAGCCGCGTCGGCCTGCGGCGCTACAGCGAGGCCGATATGAGCGCCAAACTCGGGAACTGCGGATTTACCGCCACGCGCGTCGCCGTCAATATTGGCCATAATCCGTGGCGAATGACCTTTGTCGCCCGGCCGTCGCTTTCGTCGTGAGGGGATTGTAACCACCCGATTAGGGTTAATCCCGGCAACCAGTAGCTCTCCGCGCGCCTACAGGGGAAGATGCACGCGGCCCGGTGGCGGAAAGCGTCGACGCGAGAGCATTGCACTGCTCTTTATCCTGGTTCAAATCCAGGCCGGGCCTCCAGCCTTCGCAGGCTTCGCCTGCTTCGGCTAGGCAAGCCCCTTCGTAGCGAAGGCGGACGAGGCTGAGACCGCGGCCCCAAGCCTCTTCCAGAACCACGAAATGCCGGTTGACGGCCCGTTTTTGGGGGTTTCGCGGCTGCGAAATCTGGTCTAAAGACGCCTCGCGCGCGAGGGACTGCCTCACGCAAGTAGTTTGAGGGACGCGCGGGATGCGCGCCCTTTTTTTGTGCCTATTTTCCGCGAGATTTGATGCCCAAAAGAACCGACATCTCCACCATCCTGATCATCGGCGCCGGGCCCATCGTCATTGGCCAGGCCTGCGAGTTCGATTACTCCGGGACCCAGGCGGTGAAGACGCTGAAGGAAGAGGGCTATCGCATCGTCCTGGTCAATTCCAACCCGGCGACGATCATGACCGATCCGGAGCTGGCGGACGCCACCTATATCGAGCCGATCACGCCCGAGATCGTCGCCAAGATCATCGAGAAAGAACGCCACGTCATTCCCGGCGGCTTTGCGCTGCTGCCGACCATGGGCGGGCAGACCGCGCTGAATTGCGCGCTCTCGCTGCGCCGGCTGGGCACGCTCGCCAAATTCGACGTCGAGATGATCGGCGCCACGGCGGACGCGATCGACAAGGCGGAAGACCGCCAGCTGTTTCGCAACGCCATGGAGAAGATCGGACTCCAGACACCGAAGTCGCGGCTGGCCAACGCCTCCGGTTTGAAAAAATCCGACCGCGACAAATATCTCGCCGATCACGAAAAGCTCCAGGGCGAGGCGCTGGAGCAATTCGAGCGGCAGTGGGCGCTCGGCGAAAACGAGCGGCGCAAGCGCTATCAGCAGCAGGCGCTTGCCGAAGCCTTGATGGCGCTGTCGGAGATCGGCCTGCCGGCGATCATCCGGCCCTCCTTCACCATGGGCGGCACCGGCGGCGGAATCGCCTACAACAAGGAAGAGTTCATCGACATCATCGAGCGGGGGCTCGACGCCTCGCCGACCAACGAGGTCCTGATCGAGGAATCCGTACTCGGCTGGAAAGAGTTCGAGATGGAGGTGGTGCGCGACAAGAAAGATAACTGCATCATCGTCTGCTCGATCGAGAACCTCGACCCGATGGGCGTTCACACCGGCGACTCGATCACGGTCGCGCCGGCGCTGACGCTCACCGACAAGGAATACCAGATCATGCGCGACGCCTCGCTCGCGGTGCTGCGCGAGATCGGGGTTGAAACCGGCGGCTCCAACGTGCAGTTCGGGGTCAATCCGGCCGACGGGCGCATGGTTGTCATTGAAATGAACCCGCGGGTGTCGCGCTCGTCCGCGCTCGCCTCGAAAGCCACCGGCTTTCCGATCGCCAAGGTCGCGGCCAAACTCGCGGTCGGTTACACGCTCGATGAAATCGCCAACGACATCACCGGCGGCGCCACGCCAGCCTCGTTCGAGCCGACCATCGATTACGTCGTCACCAAGATCCCGCGCTTTGCGTTCGAGAAGTTTCCCGGCGCCTCCACCACCCTGACCACCTCGATGAAGTCGGTCGGCGAAGTGATGGCGATCGGCCGCACCTTCCAGGAAAGCCTGCAAAAGGCGCTGCGCGGACTCGAGACCGGCCTCACCGGGCTCGACGAAATAGAGATCGAGGGCCTCGGCCGCGACGACGACAAGAACGCGATCCGCGCCGCACTCGGCACGCCGACGCCTAACCGCCTGTTGCAGGTGGCGCAGGCGATGCGGCTCGGCTGGAGCAATGAAGAAATCTTCAACTCCTGCAAGATCGATCCCTGGTTCCTGGCCGAGATGCGCGCCATCGTCGATATGGAAGCCAAGGTCAGGCAGGACGGCCTGCCGCCGAACGCCTTCGGCCTGCGCACGCTGAAGGCCATGGGCTTTTCCGACGCGCGGCTCGCCGTGCTCGCCAACTTGACCGAAGCCGAGGTGAAGACACGCCGGCATGCGCTTGGCGTACGCCCGGCGTTCAAGCGCATCGATACCTGTGCGGCCGAGTTCGCCTCACCAACCGCTTACATGTATTCGACCTACGAGGCGCCGTTCGCCGGGAAAGTCGCCGACGAAAGCGCGCCCTCCGACAAGAACAAGGTCATCATTCTCGGCGGCGGACCCAATCGAATCGGCCAAGGCATCGAGTTCGATTATTGCTGCTGCCATGCCTGCTTCGCGCTGCACGATGCCGGCTACGAATCCATCATGATCAACTGCAATCCGGAGACGGTTTCGACCGACTACGACACCGCCGACCGGCTGTATTTCGAGCCGCTGACCGCCGAAGACGTGCTCGAGATCATCGAGACCGAAAAGCAGAACGGCCGCCTGCATGGCGTCATCGTGCAGTTCGGCGGCCAGACGCCGCTGAAGCTTGCGCATGCGCTGGAAGAAGCCGACGTGCCGATCCTCGGCACCTCGCCCGACGCCATCGATCTTGCCGAAGACCGCGACCGCTTCAAGCGCGTGCTCGACAAACTCAGGCTGAAGCAGCCGAAGAACGGCATCGCCTATTCGGTCGAGCAGGCGCGCCTGGTGGCGGCCGATCTCGGCCTGCCGCTCGTGGTGCGGCCATCCTACGTGCTCGGCGGACGCGCGATGCAGATCATCCGCGAGGAGCATCAACTCAGCGATTATCTGCTCGGCACCCTGCCCGAGCTGGTGCCGGGCGACGTCAAGGCGCGCTATCCCAACGACAAGACCGGGCAGATCAACACCGTGCTCGGCACCAATCCGTTGTTGTTCGACCGCTATTTGTCCGATGCCACCGAGATCGACGTCGATTGTCTCTCCGACGGCAAGGATACCTTCATCGTCGGCATCATGGAGCATATCGAGGAAGCCGGCATTCACTCGGGCGATAGCGCCTGCTCGCTGCCGCCGCATTCGCTCAACGCCGAGATGATCGCCGAGCTCGAGCGGCAAACGCGCGAGCTTGCATTGGGCCTCGACGTGGTCGGGTTGATGAATGTGCAATATGCCATCAAGGACGGCGACATCTATGTGCTCGAAGTCAACCCGCGCGCCTCGCGCACGGTGCCCTTCGTCGCCAAGGTGATCGGTATGCCGGTGGCCAAGATCGCAGCACGGCTGATGGCCGGCGAGAAGCTTGCCGATTTCAAGCTGGCGAAGCCCAGGCTCGACCATGTCGGCGTCAAGGAGTCGGTATTTCCATTTGCCCGCTTCCCCGGCGTCGACACCGTGCTCGGTCCGGAAATGCGCTCGACCGGCGAGGTCATGGGCATCGACCGCACCTTCGAAATCGCGTTCGCCAAGAGCCAGCTCGGCGGCGGCACCCGCGTGCCACGCAAGGGCACCGTGTTCGTCTCGGTGCGCGAGAGCGACAAGACCCGCATCGTGGATGCGGTCCGGCTGTTATCCTCGGTTGGTTTCAAGGTGATGGCGACTTCGGGAACGCAGCGCTTCCTCAGCGACCACGGGGTGCCGGCGGAGAAAGTTAACAAGGTGCTGGAAGGCCGCCCGCATATCGTCGACGCCATTACCAATGGCGACATCCAGCTCGTTTTTAACACGACCGAGGGGCCGCAGGCATTAGCCGATAGTCGCTCGTTGCGCCGCGCTGCCCTCTTGCATAAAGTGCCATATTACACCACTCTTTCAGGTGCCGTGGCGGCTGCCCAGGGTATCCGCGCTTATCTGGGCGGAGACCTTGAGGTCCGCACCTTGCAAAGCTATTTTTCCGAAAGCTGATCATTCGCGGGCCACAAAGCGCCCGCAAGGTGCTTGGAACTCTCCGCCTGTATTGATGTTTGAGTTGGCCCTCTCAGGGCCGAAGCTTAATGAGCTTTTCGGATTGTTTCAGCCGGAAAGCCTGATCTGGAAGACGTTCCGCGCGGACCTTAGGCTCTCCTGTGGCCCGCTCGGACAAGGGATAGAGAAGATGATGGAAAAGGTTCCGATGACCGCCGGCGGCTATGCAGCGCTGGAGGTCGAGTTGAAGAAACGCCAGTCGGAGGATCGTCCGCGCATTATCGAGCATATCGCGGAGGCGCGCTCGCATGGCGATCTTTCCGAGAACGCGGAATATCATGCCGCGAAGGAAGAGCAGTCGCATAATGAAGGCCGCATCGCCGAGCTGGAAGACAAGCTCGCGCGCGCCGACATCATCGACATCTCGAAGCTTTCAGGCGACACGATCAAATTCGGCGCCACCGTCACGCTGGTCGATGAAGACACCGAAAAGAAAGCGGTGTGGCAGATCGTCGGCGAAGTGGAAGCCGACGCCAAGAAGGGCAGGATTTCCATCACCTCGCCGTTGGCGCGCGCGCTGATCGGCAAGAAGAAAGGCGCCACGGTGGAGGTCATGGCCCCCGGCGGCGCCAAGGCCTATGAGATCACCAAGGTCGAGTGGCGCTGACTTTTCGCCAACCCGGATCGACTTGCACGAGTTCGACTTGCACGAAAGCCGCGCCCTCAAGCGCGGCTTTTCTTCTGCGCGGCGGCGGAATAGCTTTTGCCGGTGGGGGTCAGGTGTAGGGGCTGCAAAGGCGGGCCCTGTAACATTCCAGACATTCCGAGGTGTCAAAACAGGGGGCGATGACATGGACCAGATGTTTTCGAAATTTCAGCCGATCGCGCTTAGTTTGCTTCGCTTCATGACCGGACTTTTGCTGTTTCAATTTGGCGTCGCCAAGCTCTTCAAATTCCCGGCCGGCACCCAGTTCGAGAAGGTCGAGTTGTTTTCGCTGATCGGCGCGGCCGGCACGCTCGAGCTCGTGCTCGGTGCCCTTCTGATCATCGGCCTGTGGTCGCGGCTCGTCGCCTTCATCCTGTCCGGCGAAATGGCCTTCGCCTATTTCATCAGCCATTTTCCGCGCGGATTTTTCCCGTTGCTCAACAACGGCACGCTTGCGATCCTGTTCTGCTTCGTCTGCCTTTATCTGGCGACGGCGGGCGGCGGGCCCTACAGCGTCGACGCAAAGATGGGAAAGAACTGACGGCGCTTTACCTCCCCTTGAAAAGGGAAGGTCGATTGATGCGCCAGCATCAAGCGGGTGGGGATCCGGATTTTCATTCTGCGAGAAGATAGACCCCCTCCCCCTTCAGCGGGAGGGGGACTAGAGAGTTACCCCCGCGCCTTCACTTCCAGCGGCACAGCCGCCTCATATTTCGAATTGTGCAGCACCAGCGACGTTCGCACGTTTCTCACATGCGGCGCGGCGGTCAGGTGGGTGACGAAATCCTGGAATGTCGCCATGTCGGGCGCCACGCATTTCAGGACGAAGTCGACCTCGCCTGACAGCATCCAGCATTCCCGTACCAAAGGCTCGGCGCGAACGAAATTCTCGAACGCGCGCAAGTCGGCATCGGCCTGGCTCGACAGGTGCACCGAAGCAAACACGGTGACGTCGAAACCGAGCTTTCGCGGATCGAGCAGCCCGCGATAGCCCTGGATGTAGCCGGCCTCCTCCAGCGTGCGGACCCGCCGCAGGCACGGCGGCGGAGAAATACCGACCCGCTTGGCCAGCTCCACATTGGTGATTCGGCCGTCAGCCTGGATTTCGCTGAGGATTTTGAGATCGATTTCGTCAAGATTCTTCGACACGAGGTCCGGGTTCCACGGGGGTGAGGATGCTTTAGCGGTTGGCTGCCGATTTTTTGCGGCCGCCTGCGGCAACACTCTTAGCCCAGCTTGGCCACAACGCGCAATTTTATTACGTGTGCGCTGCGCCAATTTCGTCGCTCACGGGAAATTTTGCTCATTTGAATTGCAATTCTTGCATAGCTCGCCAGATGCCTTAGACTTGCATTTGACACTTTCGGCGTCACCGCGACGCCTTCCGGGCGAAAATCCGCTTAAGCCCTCATCAAATTCCCCCTCGGAACGGGATCTGTCCATGCCTGCACCTATTCACGCCAAGGTCGTCATCATCGGTTCCGGTCCGGCCGGTTACACGGCGGCGATCTACGCGGCGCGCGCTATGCTCGAACCGGTGCTGATCCAGGGCATCCAGCCCGGCGGCCAGCTCACCATCACCACCGACGTCGAGAACTATCCGGGCTTTGCCGACGTGATCCAGGGCCCGTGGCTGATGGAGCAGATGGAAAAACAGGCGACGCATGTCGGCACCAGGATCGTCACCGATCTCGTCAACAAGCTCGAACTCGCCCAGCGGCCATTCCGCCTGACTTGCGACTCCGGCGACGTCTATCTCGCCGAAACCGTCATCCTCGCCACCGGCGCGCAGGCGCGCTGGCTGGGGCTGCCGTCGGAAGAGCAATACAAGGGCTTTGGCGTCTCGGCCTGCGCGACCTGCGATGGCTTCTTCTATCGCGGCAAGGAAGTCATCGTGGTCGGCGGCGGCAACACCGCGGTCGAGGAAGCGCTCTTCCTCACCAATTTTGCCTCGCAGGTGACCGTCGTGCATCGCCGTGACCACTTCCGCGCCGAGCGCATCCTGCAAGACCGCCTGTTCAAGCATCCCAAGATCAAGGTGGTGTGGGACAGCGCCGTCGATGAAATTCGCGGGAGCGAAGGCCCCGCCAAGGTCACCCATGTCCGGCTGAAGAACGTCAAGAGCGGCGCACTCACCGAACTTTCGGCCGACGGTGTCTTCATCGCGATCGGTCACGCGCCGGCGACCGACCTTGTCGCCGGGCAGATCAAGCTGAAGCCATCCGGCTATGTCGAGGTCGCCCCGAATTCGACCGCCACTTCCGTGCCCGGCCTGTTTGCCGCCGGCGACGTGGCTGACGAAACCTACCGGCAGGCGGTCACAGCCGCCGGCCTTGGCTGCATGGCCGCCCTCGAAGCCGAACGTTTTCTGGCGCTCCGCGCGAATGACCGCGCGGCAGCGGAATGAATTTTCATCGAACCCGAGACGGATTCACGAATATGGATTGGGACAAACTGAAGGTGTTTCACGCGGCGGCCGAAGCAGGAAGCTTCACGCATGCCGGCGAGCAACTCGGTCTGTCGCAATCGGCGGTTTCGCGCCAGGTCTCGGCGCTCGAACAGGAATTGTCGGTCTCGCTCTTCCATCGTCACGCGCGCGGCCTGATCCTGACCGAACAGGGCGACCTGTTGTTTCGCACCGCCCATGACGTGTTCATGCAGTTGCAGGCCGCCCGGGCCAAACTCACCGACAGCCGCGAGCGCCCGAGCGGCGACCTCAAGATCACCACCACGCCCGGTGTCGGCATCAACTGGCTGATTCCCCGGCTTGGCGAGTTCACCGCGCTCTATCCGGAAATCCGGATTTCGCTGATCGTCACCGACGAAGAGCTCGACCTCTCGATGCGCGAGGCCGACGTCGCGATCCGCACCCGCAAGCCGACCCAGCCCGACCTGATCCAGCGCAAGCTGTTTGCGATGGGCTTTCATGCCTATTGCTCGCCGGAATACGTCAAGCGATTCGGTACGCCGCGCACGCTCGACGAGCTCGACGCCCACCGCATCATCACGCTGGCCGACGGACAGGTCGCGCCGCATCTGCAAAACCGCAACTGGCTGATCGAGGCCGGCCGCAACGGCACCGGCCCGCGCGAATCCTATTTCAAGGTCAACAATATCCTGGGCCTGGTCCGCGCCTGCCAGCAGGGCCTCGGTATCGCGGCGCTGCCGGACTATCTCGTCGAAGACAACAGCCGTCTGGTGCAGCTGTTTGGCGAATCGGATTCGATCCAGCTCGACACCTATTTCGTTTATCCCGAGGAATTGAAAACGGTCGCGCGCGTCCAGGTGTTTCGCGACTTCGTCGTCAGCAAGGCACAGCGCTGGCCGTCCTAAAGCGCGGTGAAGGCCCTCATCGCGCTTTAGCTTTTTGATTGCGCGTGATCTTTTCGGAAAACCGCTGCACACTTTTCCGGATCACGCGGTAATTATCGCTCGATAACCGGTCCCCGCATGTCTGACATGCGGTCCACCCCGTTGCTGCAAGGCACTTGGGAAGCCCATACTGTTTGGACACTGAGCTTTCGCGTTGCGCACATGTCCCCCTCCTCCAGTGGCGCGGGTGTTCGGTTATCCCTCTTGGAAGGTGATTGTGTCGGCCCAACGAGGCCAATACTTAAAGCCGGGCTCTTCTGAGCTCGGCTTTTTTTCTGCCTGGGTTTTCAACTGCGAAGCATTTTTCATCATGAGAAAGATTGTCGTCCGTTGACAGCGGAACAAGCGCACCGCATCATTGCGCCCATGATCACGAATGCGTGCGCAACCGCTGTGAAAAAAGCCTCCCTTTCGGGGGCTTCGGATCGACGCGCGCGATAGACTTCTAACTCACGCCCGATCTTTGAAACCCCCGCCGCGAGGTGGGGTTTTTTGTGTCCCGTCTCCGGCCAATCAGGAGATGGACCATGACGTCAGACCCGGAATCTTTCAGCCTTCGCGCGTGCATCGGCGGCCTTTGGTTGCCGCTCATCACGCCGTTTTGCGACGGCGTCGTGGATGAAAGTTCGTTACGACGGCTGGTGCGCCACTACGCTGGCCTGCCGATCGACGGATTGATCCTGGCCGCAACCTCCGGCGAAGGGTTGACGCTGGGAATGTCCGAGCTGGAATGGATCGTCGCGGTGACGCGCGAGGCGCTCGCCGAAAGCCGGCGCCATCTCCCGATCTGCCTTGGACTTGCCGGCAGCTACACCAGGAAGCTCTGTCATACGCTGGATGAAACCGCCGGCTGGCCGATCGACGGCTATCTGATCTCGAGCCCTTATTATTCACGCCCCTCGCAACGCGGCCTCTCGCAACACTTCACCGCGCTTGCCGACCATGCGTCACGACCGATCGTGCTTTACAATATTCCCTACCGTTCGGCGGTCACGCTCGAGACCGAGACGCTGCTGGAGCTCGCTGATCATCCCAACATCATCGGCATGAAGGACTGCGGCGCCAACCGCGCGCAATCGATCGAGCTGTTACGGCGCCGGCCGGCCGGCTTTCGTATCCTGACCGGCGAGGACGCATCATATTTCGAGGCGCTGGTCGACGGCGCCGATGGCGCCATCCTGTTGTCGGCCCACATCGAGACATCGACATTTGCCGCGATAGGCAAGCTTCTTCGGGAAGACCGAACCGAGGATGCGCGCGAGCGTTGGGAAAGCGTGTCCGCCCTCACGCGGTTGCTGTTTGCCGAGCCGAGCCCGGCGCCGGCCAAGTATTGGCTGGCGCGCACCGGTCTGATCGACAGCGCCGAGGTTCGCTTGCCGATGGTCGAGGTGAGTTCAGGCCTCGCGGCACGGCTCGATGCCGAGATCGCGCGGCGGCAGGTTCCGGCCTCACGCCTGCAAACATCGGCCTGAGGAGATGGCGAGCCGACTAAAGCCTGGCGCGCGCCAGCCGCAGCGCGTTACCGATCACGCTAACCGACGACAGCGCCATCGCCGCCGCACCCAGCATCGGCGACAACAGGATGCCGAACACGGGATAGAGCACGCCCGCCGCGATCGGGACGCCGGCGGCATTATAGACAAAGGCGAAGGCGAGATTTTGCCGGATGTTGCGCATGGTCGCGGCCGACAGCCGCCGCGCCCGCACCAGCCCCGCCAGATCGCCGGTCAGAAGCGTGAGCCCCGCGCTTTCGATCGCGACATCCGTGCCGCCGCCCATGGCGATGCCGACGTTGGCCGAAGCCAGCGCCGGCGCATCGTTGACGCCGTCGCCGACCATCGCGACGCGGCGTCCCTCTCGGCGCAGGCGCTGCACCACGTCGCCCTTGCGTTCGGGCAAAACCCCCGCCTCGATTTCCGTGATGCCGAGTTGCGAAGCCACCGCGCGCGCGGTGGTCGCGTTGTCGCCAGTTAGCATCACGATCCGCAGGCCTTCCGACCGCAACGCGGCGATGGCGGCTTTCGCCGAGGCCTTGATCGGATCGGCAACCGCGATGACGCCCGCAGGCCTGCCGTCGATCGCGATATACACCGTGGTCGCGCCGGATGCCCGCGCGGCCTCGGTCGCGATATCGAATTCGTGCACCGCGATATTCAGATCCCCCATCAACGCGGTTCGCCGCTAAGCCAGCGGGCGGCGTGGAAACTAGCGTCTTGTTGGCCTTTGGTTTTCTTGCCTCCCGATTGCCGCGCTTCCGGTCCTTGGCCATAAGCGTCTCCCCTTGCGCCCGAATTGATCTGCGCGGTCGCGAAAAATAAAAGGCCCCGCAACCTTAGGAGGCGCGGGGCCACAAGACGCTACGCGCCTCGCTGGACATTA
>CAVVLH010000038.1:0-13665 GCA_963748805.1 uncultured Alphaproteobacteria bacterium
GATCGTGGACGCCGGCCAGCACGACGATCTGCATCAATCAACTCTCGACGCCCGGTGCTCGCATCGAACTCGACATGATTGCGGCATTTCCGCCGGGAAAATGAGCGGAGGTTGCTGGTTCCAGTTTCGTTGCCGTTGATGAAAGCCTCGCGAGTCCCGCAGAGCTGCGATCCAGTCGGCGGCGCCCAGCATAACGATGGCTGAGTATGGTTCTGGCTTGCTGCCGCTATGCTCGCTGCATTTCCTTTGACGTCGTAAACCATTGGGCAATGGTTGTGCGCCAACCTCTCTAAATAAGAGACTCACCGCCATGCAGCATCCGCGGGAACTCCCGGCGGGATCTAGTATTGCCCCCGCGAATATACGGATCAGGCGGCAGTTTCGAAGCGACGCGGCGTCGCTGACATTTCGGCGAGGAGTTTTATGTTACGGATGCTCGAGCGGTTCTTTGAAGCGGTTGAAGCTAACGCGGGTTGTGCGGTTTTTGCAGTGATCACCGCTTTCGCGATTACCGGCTGCCTACATCTCATTTGGGAATAGCCTGCCTTTTGCACAAATCCGACGGAATGATCAGCAGTTGTGCACAATGGACTCGAAATTGTGCAATTTCGCGCCACATAAACTCCGGGTCGTCCCCGAGAGGGTCTAAGCGTTGGCCAAAAACGCCAAAGCCGCCCGACCATGCTCGTCACGAAGCCGTGCTAGGTCGACCCCGACCGGCAAACCATCCGTAACCCGCCATTCGCCGCCGATCATCATCCGGTCAGCACGGTGAGCGCCGCAGAGCACGAGCGCGGCAACCGGATCACCGGCGCCAGAAAACCGCAAGTCGTCCAAGGTGAATAAAGCGAGGTCAGCCTCGCGTCCTACTGCAATCCTGCCGATATCGTTGCGTCCAAGGCACTTCGCAGACCCTTCGGTCGCCCATCGAAAAGCATCAAGATGGGTAATGGAAGTTGCGTCGTAGGCCAGCCGTCCGAGGAGCAACGCGTGGCGGACCAACTCCATCAGGTTCGAGCTATCATTTGAGGCCGAACCATCGACGCCAAGGCCGACAGTCACTCCGGCTGCCTCCAAATCCCTGGTTCGGCAGATACCCGAAGACAGCATCATGTTCGATGTCGGACAGTGGCAGATTCCCATTCCGTGTTTCGCGAGCCGTGCGATCTCGCTGTCGTTGAAGTGAATGCCGTGCGCCAGCCAGACACGCTCGTTGAGCCAGCCTACCTGTTCCAGGTAATCGAGCGGCCGGCAGCCGTAGTGATGAAGACAGTAACCGTCCTCATCGGAGGTTTCTCCCAAGTGGGTATGGAGGAGACAATTGTGCTTCTTTGCGAGAGCGGCGGTATCGATCATCAGCTCGCGGGTCACATTGAAGGGCGCGCACGGTGCCAACGCGACGCGCAGGAAAGAACCGTCGCTCGGATCGTGATATTTCGCAATAACCCGCTCGCAATCCGCGATAACTGCATCGTAGCTCTGCATCAACCGTTCGTCCGCAATGCCTCCGTCTGCGAAGCCGAGATTGATGGCGCCGCGCGTCAGCGTCATGCGCATTCCCAGTTTTGACGCTTCTTCCGCTTCGATGTCGACAGCGTCGGCCATGTCATCAGGAAAGACAAACAGGTGATCCGATGCTGTGCTGCACCCCGAGATCAGCAGTTCGGTCAGCGCGACACGCACGGCCAAACGGAAGCAGTCGCGATCAAGATGTGCCCCCCAGATCGGGTAGAGCTGCTGCAGCCACGGAAACAGGTTCTTATTGATGGCTTTCGGGTGAGCGCGCGTCAGCGTTTGGAAAAAATGGTGATGAGCGTTGACCAAGCCCGGAATGATCACGTGGCGTCGGGCATCGAAAACATTGTCGTAAGGCGAAGCAGGGCCATCCTGCCCGACCAGTTCGACGATCCGGCTGCCCTCGACGACAAGTCCTCGCTTGCCTCCTTCGGCTAGCATTGCGATCGGATCGCGAATCCAGGTCTTCATCGGTTCTGCGTTCGGCTTTCTCACCAGAGGAATGGCATGCGACTCTGCCACAATCTCTCTGAAACTTTTCCTCTGGGCAACCAAGGGGCCTGTTCACCGCCGGTAACTCTGGCTGAAGCGCTGAGAACCGGCCACCGCAAATCGATCATAGCGATCAATTGGCCACCGGAAAACTACGGGACCGCGCAAGGCGCCGTCGTCCGCCGGGTCTCTGATTTTCGGGCCTACCAAGGTTTAATCCTCAAATCGGGCAGACTTAGCCGACTTGGCGCGCAGATTGCTTGGGTCTTTCAAAGACGGCGTGTTGCCGCAC
This sequence comes from uncultured Alphaproteobacteria bacterium, assembly GCA_963748805.1. Lineage (GTDB taxonomy): Bacteria > Pseudomonadota > Alphaproteobacteria > Rhizobiales > Xanthobacteraceae > Bradyrhizobium. Next base: position 2,300 of record CAVVLH010000038.1, read on the forward strand.
TACTTTGGCCCAGGCTCATTGAAAACATGGACAAATTCTCAGATTTAAAGCCACGGCTGGTGCTTACCGGCATTACCAAGCGCTATCCGAGCGTGGTGGCCAATGAGGATGTCTCCTTGCGTGTCCGCCCCGGTGAAATTCACGCCGTGCTTGGCGAGAACGGTGCCGGCAAAAGCACGCTGATGAAGATCATCTATGGCGTCACCAAGCCGGATGCCGGCACGATCATGTGGAACGGTCAGTACGAAACCATCGTGGCTCCGTCGCAGGCGCGGCGGATGGGCATCGGCATGGTGTTTCAGCATTTTTCTTTGTTCGAGACGCTCACCGTATGGGAAAATATTGCGCTGGCGCTGGATGAACCGGTCCCGACCGCGCGACTGGCGGCCCAGATTACCGAGGTTTCAGAAAAATACGGACTTCCGATTGATCCGTATCGTCTCGTTCACAGCATGTCCGTTGGTGAGAGGCAGCGCGTCGAGATCGTGCGCTGCCTGCTTCAGGAGCCAAAGCTTCTGATCATGGACGAGCCAACCTCAGTGCTGACGCCGCAGGCCGTCCTGATTCTGTTCAAGACGCTCCGTCGCCTGGCGTCGGAAGGCTGCAGCATCCTCTATATCAGCCATAAGCTCGATGAAATTCGGGCGCTCTGCGACACCGCCACGGTGCTTCGTGGCGGAAAAGTCAGCGGCGAAGCCATTCCTCGGAACGAAACCAATGAGAAGTCTCGCACGGTTGATGATCGGCGGAGAACTGGCGGAATGCCATCTCACTCCCCGCGAGGCGAAGGAAGTACGGCTCGATGTTCAGCATTTGTCGCTGCAGTCGCCCGATCCGTTCGGGACATCGCTCAAGGACATCAGCCTACAGGTACGAAGTGGCGAGATACTCGGGATAGCCGGCGTTTCCGGAAACGGTCAAAAGGAGTTGATGACGGCGCTGTCGGGCGAGCGGCTGAGTACCAGCGGCTCCATGATCAAGCTGTTCGGACAACCTGTTGGGGCGCTTAACCCCGCAAAGCGCCGCGCGCTTGGGTTGACCTTCGTTCCCGAAGAGCGGCTCGGGCGAGGGGCGGTGCCCCCGATGAGTCTTGCCTATAACGCGCTGCTGACGGGTGCACGAAAGGGCATGGTACTGAACGGGATGATCCACCCGAGCGTCATGCGGACGTTTTCCAAGCACGTCATTGAACGCTTCAAAGTTAAATGCGGCGGCGAGCAATCCGTAGCCTCCAGCCTGTCCGGCGGCAATCTGCAGAAATTTATCGTCGGGAGAGAGACGATGCTGCAGCCCAAGATGATGATCGTGGCACAGCCGACGTGGGGGGTGGATGTCGGCGCCGCGCAGCTTATCCGGCAAGCACTGATTGATCTGCGTGACGCGGGCGTCGCAATTCTCGTCATATCCGAAGAACTCGACGAGCTATTCACGATCAGCGATCGGCTATCGGTGCTAGCGGCAGGGCGCCTTTCGCCTTCGGTCAAGCCTGCCGACACATCGATCGAACAAATCGGGGTATGGATGAGCGGAAAATTCGGCGACAAGACCGGCGACGGCCCGACTCCCGCAAGTTCGCAATTGGAGACTGCTGATGCTCAGGCTTGAGCGGCGTGCCACGCCTTCGTCCACCATGAGCGTCGTTTCGCCTTTGTTGGCGGCGGCCGGGATGCTGGTGACCGGATTTTTGTTATTCAGCGCGTTGGGCAAGGATCCGGTAGAGGCATTCTACCTTTTCTTTATCAAGCCGCTGTCGACAAGCTACGGCATTGGCGAATTGCTGCTCAAGACGACGCCGTTGCTACTTTGCGGATTGGGTCTGGCCCTAGGATTTCGCGCCAACGTCTGGAACATCGGCGCCGAAGGGCAACTCACCATGGGCGCGATCGCCGGGGGCGGTGTCGCGATCTGGTTCGGCGACAGCGAGTCAGTCTTCGCCATGCCGTTGATGCTGTTGGCTGGCGTGCTCGGCGGAATGGCCTGGGCCGCCATTCCAGCTTTCCTGCGAACCCAATTCAACACCAACGAAATTCTCGTGACGCTGATGCTTGTGTACATCGCCCAGTTGGTGCTGTCCTGGCTGGTGCACGGCCCGTGGCGCGATCCTCAGGGTCAAAACTACCCGCAATCGCAAGGTTTTGGCGATGCCGAAACGATGTCCGTTCTGATCGACGGGACGCGCGTGACCTGGGGTATCATTTATGCGCTTATACTTGCGGTGATGGCGTGGGTGTTCTCGCAGAAGACCTTCGCTGGATTTCGAATGCAAGTGGCGGGAATGGCGCCTGCCGCAGCCGCCTATGCCGGATTTTCGGAGAAGCGCAATATTTGGATCGCGCTGATGCTTTGCGGCGCCACGGCCGGTCTCGCCGGAATTTGCGAAGTCGCCGGACCTATTGGAAGGCTGCAGCAGGAAATTTCTCCGGGTTATGGCTTTGCCGCGATCATTGTCGCATGGATCGGCCGCCTGCATCCGATTGGAGTCGTGTTCGGCGCGCTACTGATGTCGCTGCTCTATCTCGGTGGCGAGTCGGCGCAGATGGGCATGGGTTTACCTTCCGCGATCACCGGTCTGTTTCAGGGGTTGTTGCTCTTCTACCTGCTGGCTGCGGACCTGTTTATCACGTTCCGGCTGAAGCGCGTGGTAGCCGTGGTCGAACCCACGCTGACGAAACCAGCAGCAAGCATTGAGAGCGCAGCATAAATCCCCTTGTCCCGATGATTGCCAGCACCGTGGTGGCAGCCACGCCATTGATCTATGCGGCGCTTGGCGAGACCGTCGTCGAAAGATCAGGCGTGCTCAATCTCGGAATCGAAGGGATGATGCTGATCGGTGCAGTGGCCGGTTTTGCGGCTACCCGCGGATCCGGAAGCGACACGATTGGTTTTATGGCGGCGGCTGCTGCTGGCGTCGCACTGTCCCTGGTGTTCGGTTTTCTGACGCTTAACCTACAGACAAATCAGGTGGCGACCGGCCTCGCGCTGACTTTGTTCGGAGTCGGTTTGTCGGCCTTCGTCGGGCACAATCTGGCCGGGTTGCCGGTGGATCGGCTGGCGCCAATCAAAATTCCAGTTCTGTCCGACATTCCCGTCCTGGGAGACCTTTTATTTCACTACGACGTCATGGTCTATCTTTCAGTGGCTCTGTTCATCGCTGTGCAGTGGTTCCTGACGAAGTCCCGTTCTGGCCTGACCCTGCGCGCCATCGGTGAATCCCCGGCAGTTGCTCACGCCATCGGAAAGTCGGTGTTGAAGACTCGCTATCTGGCTGTGGCGTTTGGCGGCGCGAGCGCCGGAATCGCTGGCGCCTATCTGTCGTTGGTGCAGACGCCTATGTGGGTGGAAGGCATGTCGGCCGGCAAAGGGTGGATCGCGCTCGCGCTCGTCGTCTTCGGAACGTGGAAGCCAGCCCGTGTCGTCATCGGCGCCTATTTGTTCGGTGGCGTGACGCAATTCCAGCTTTTCGCTCAAGGGTTCGGTCTGCCGATCCCCACCGAGTTTCTGTCGATGCTACCCTACGCAGCGACGATTATCGTCCTGGTGATCATCTGTCGTGATCCCAAGACGATCTTGCTGAACCAACCCGCATCTCTCGGCCACAGCTTCCACTCAACTGCTTGAGGGCTGGTGGCCAGATATCTTTCGACAAGCCTCATTACAAATCTCTCGCAGGTCTCTTTTATCTCACCGCAATCGTTTTCCAGCCCTAACCAAAAGGTAAGCGTCATGAAGCTAAGCAAAACTTTGAAATCTTTACCGCTGTGCGTTGCAGTGGGACTGACGGCGATGGTGCCGGCAGGCGCTTTCGCGGCCGATCCTCTCAAGGTCGCCTTCGTCTATTTAGGCCCGCGCAGCGATGGTGGCTGGACGCAACAGCATGATATGGGCCGTCTCGGCCTGGAAAAGGCGATGGGCGACAAGATCAAGACCACCTTCGTTGAAAATGTGCCCGAGACCGCCGATTCCGAACGCGTCTTTCGTCAACTTGCGTCCGATGGCTACACGCTGATTTTCGCGACCTCGTTCGGCTACATGGAACCGCTACAGAAGGTTGCCAAGCTGTTTCCGAAGGTCAAGTTCGAGCATGTCAACGGATTCAAAACTGCGGCGAACATTTCTGTCTACGAACCGCGATTCGAGGAAGGCTTCTATCTGATCGGTGTGCTAGCCGGACAGATGACCAAGTCGAATACGCTTGGCTTCATCGGCTCGTTCCCGATTCCCAGCGTGGTTCGCAACATCGACTCCATGACCCTCGGCGCACAGGCGGTCAACCCCAAGGTCAAGACCAAGGCGATCTGGGTGAACACCTGGTACGACCCGGGTAAGGAGCGCCAGGCGGCTGATACTCTTATCGCGCAGGGCGCTGATAACGTCGCGCAAAATACCAACTCGCCGGCGTCGATTCAGGCGGCCCAGGAAAAGGGCACCTACGCGTTCAGCATTGATGCCGACATGTCCAGCTTCGGCAAGAAGGCGCAGCTCTCGGGCACGACCGAAGATTGGAGCGGCTATTATATTGCTGAAACCAAGAAAGTGTTGGATGGCACTTGGACCGGCAACCGCCACACCCGTTGGGGTATCAAAGAGGGAATGGTGGTGATGGCGCCGCTTAACCCGGATATTCCGCCGGCCGCCGTCAAGGTTTTCGAAGAAAAGAAAGCCGCGATTGTCTCCGGCGCGCTAAACCCCTTCGCCGGACCGATCAAGGACAATAGCGGTAAGGAAATGGTGGCTGCCGGCACCGTTATGCCTGAGGCGACCTTCAACTCGCTCAATTGGTACGTCGACGGCATTGACGGCAGCGTTCCCAAATGAGCCGTATCTAGCTTCAAATGCCTGATCCGTGCCGGCATCTCTGCGATGGGATGCCGGCACGTCGAGCGATTGGACTTCCTGCAGCGAGAGATAACTCCTTTGCGATGAAAACATGCTTGTCGTGGCTGCAGGCGTGCAAACGAGGCGGCCATGACATCCACGCTCGAAGCAATCCGTGTTTCGAATTCGGCGCTGCCGGCGATCCGCATCATTGGCTTTTCATCAAGCTCGTTGCTCGACCGCCGGACTGTCGCCGAATGTCGGCGAGCGCCCGCTGACGTGCGAAAGCGAGCACATTTTCTCGCGGCGAGCGTTTCGGCCAAAGCTGATCGGGCCCGGTTGTTGAACCGCTAATGATGGCCAATTTGAATGTCCTGTGAATGATGAATCTGGATCATGCATTCGCGGCGCTTGCAAACGCCAAGCGTCGGGCTATCGTTGCACGCTTGGTCCGCGGGGATGCAACAGTTGTTGAACTCGCCGCGCCACTTGGAATTTCGCTGCCCGCGCTCCTCAAGCATTTAAAAGTGCTTCAGGATGCGTTGATCGTCACCAATGAGCAGCGAGGAAAATACGGCTTGTGTCACCTCAGGCGCGAGGCGCTTGCAAGTGCCGCCGAATGGATCGATTTCCACCGAACGTTCTGGAACGTCAATTTCGCGCTGGATTCGGGATCACCGTACTCTACCCAGGATGAAGTTCGCTCAAACGCCAACTCCGGTGCAGCGAGGGCCGTCAGACAAAGCGCGGGCTTGGCGCCCATTCGAGCGTAACAACTGTTCGCGGTTGTTCGAGCTGGCGCCAGGGCGTGGCTGGCCGTTGTATGTCCCGGCTTCAGGTTTTCAGAATGTCGGAATTCGGGAAACATTTGCTCGGGCAAAAACGCAGTTGTGATCAGGCCGTCCTCGACCATGTAGCGAATGATGACCTTGAGCATATCGAGGTTCTTCGCGAATCCCACCGGCCAATAATCGGATCCGAGACGCTGCTCGGCAAATAGCAGGCTCTCGAGCTGCCAAGGCAACATCGTACCGAGCGCAGCCGTATCGAACAGTCGTTCCCGTGCAATCTTCTGCGCCTGCGCAAAGGCATCGAAAATGGCGCGCATCAGGCCGGGATTGGCTTCCGCGATCGTGCGCTTCACCGCAATGAGGTGCATCGGCGGAAAGATTCCGGTCTTTGTGAAATAGTCGAGTTCGGCCTCGATTGGCGCCTCGAACAGACGGCCGACCGCCGGCGACGACCAGGTGCTCGGAGCCCGTGCCGTGTACAAGGCGTCGATCTCGCCGTCGGCAAGCAGGGCGGCCAGAACTCTTGTCAGTTCTGTGCTCATGCGTGAACCGGTCCGGATAGAATTGCGGATGCTCGTCCCCGGCGCGGGCGGCCTCCAATCCACCGGCGACATAGATCGGAGCCGCGCGGGGCAGTCCAAAGTGATCATGGAATATGCCGCGAAGCCAGACTGCAGCCGCCATGTCGAACACGGGCACACCGATACGTTTGCCCGCGAGGTCAGCAGGTGTCTTGATGCCCTTCGAGGTATTGATGAAGACGCAGGACAGACGGAAGTGACGCGAGGGAAATACCGGAATAGCGACATAGCGTCGTTCAGCTTGCTCCATCGACCGTAAATAAGAGGCGATCGGAAATTCGCAGCAGTCGAAGGTATGTTCGGTGAGCTGCTGGTTGAAGAGCGCCTGCACGCCCATCAGCGTTACCTGGGCCTCGACGCCGGCGATTGGCACCTCGCCAGTTGCGATCGGACGGGTGCGATCGGAGTCGCTAACTCCGATTTTCAGTGGCAACGCTGTCATGGGTTTTCTTTCGTCTGTTGTTGGGGCGCGCGCCAGCCAGCCGCTTTATCAAGACATCGAGCAGTTCGGGGAGCGCCAACGGGGTCGCGTTGTTGCCACCGCGGGCGTAGATCGCGGTTGCCTTGGCGATACTGATGTTCAGGCGATGCGACAGCCGCTCGATGGCGAGCTGGCAATCGTCGGACAGCGGCAGACAGTCGATCCTGTATTTTGGGGGCAGATGGTCGTTGGCGCCGATCAGCTCGATTCGTCTGCCTCCAACAAGCCGCGACGTGGCGACATGATGGAACGGGCGCTCGTCGCGACCGATGACAAAGCTTCTGTGAGTCAGTCCCGGCGCTACCCAGGAAATCACATCGGTATAGTTGGGCGCTATTCGGGCAACGACGTTTGCCAGGATACGCGCCATTTCATTATGCATGGTGACATATTGGCGGCGTTCTTCGTCACCCCACTTCCAGCGCGTCACCGACATCCGGACCGCCGTCGAGTCCGGTCGCCAGGGCGACACCGCATTGCCCCGGTTTTCGAACAGGCCAGGATCGTCATAGGCAACAGCCGGCGACGGCTTGCCGTCGAACTCGACGATATTCTCGTAGGGCACAACCGCCATCGGCTCGGAGATCACCATTCGATGCACAACCGTGCCTCGGCCATCCGCCAGCGGCGACAGGTTCAGCACATCAGGCGAAAATTGGGGATCGAGCCGGGCCTGCAATTCCTGCGGCAGATAGTTCGGGCGAACGGGTCTATACCCTTCATCCAGCAGCCGCTGATTGATCGCCATGTGCTCGGTGGAAAAAGGATAGGGCTTGGTTTTCGTGCAGGGCATGAACAGCAGCAACCGATGCTCGGCCTCGGGCAGTTCCGGTTCGTAATCGTTCTGAATGTAGTCGAGCCATTCGGCAATGCGGGGGTGGGTGAGGGAATCGACATTGTCCTGTGGACTGTAGAGGCACAGCGTCTCGTCGAGCTGGAACGGCTTCTCGATCTTCAGCCTCGACTCCAGGATGCGCTTGGATCGATTATCGACGGTCACCATGGCCGGTCAGCTCCTGATTTCTTCCAGTGCAAAAATCTCACGCTGTTCGCGGAATTGCAGCGATATCCAGCTCTACTTCATCATATTGGCGGAGCGATTGCAGATGCAGGTCTGCGTCCTCGACGAATAGCGACCGGGTAATTCCATTTGTGATCCGGTCGACGCCGAATTTCAGCGCCGAAATGCCGGCGGAACAGGCCAGGCTCGGCATCGCCGCAAAGGTGTAGCTGAAGATGTGCTTGAGGAACGGCGCCGAGCCGGGGGTTTTTTCCGTGAACTGGAAATTCGGAGACAGATAAGGATAGCCACCCAGCAACGGATGGTCTTCACCAGCCGGCGGACGATAGCAATCGGACCAGCAAGCGATCTGATCGTGAAACCGCGAAAGCTCGGGGCGTCGCGCGAGATCGACGACGAAGCCAGTCCCGGCGATCAGAAAATCGGCGGCATGCGTACCCTGCGGCGAGGTGAGCTTGATCCTGTCGTCTTCGAAACGGACATGATCGATCGGATAGCCGAGGTGCATGGAGAAGGTCGCATGGCAGGCGCAGCGCTCGAAGGTGTCCTGCGGAGGCGGCTGGTTCATGTCGAAAATGAATTTCATGAACCGCCATTTATACGCGTCGTCGAGATCGCCAAAATGGCGCAAGAAGCCCGCAAACTCTATCCATCGGTTCGGATTGATGGTCGGGAGTTGCTTGCGACGCGCGAACAACTGGACCGATGCCGCGCCGGCTTCGAGCGCCATCGCGGCATTGTCGAAGGCGGAGGCGCCGGCACCAACCACGGCCACAGCCTTCCCGGCGAGCTTGCGAAAATCAACCGCCCGGCCAAGCTCTGGTGCGACACCAGCACCACCGCGGAATGCGCCCTCCTCACCGCGAAGCTGGGCGGGCCGAAGGCCGCGATCCGGCGGACCGGCATCCTATCCTGCCCGGCTTCACCGCGCCAAGATCCTCTGGCTGAAGCGGCACGAGCCGGAGAATTACCGCCGGCTGCGCCACGTCCTGCTGCCGCACGACTACCTCAATTTTTACCTCACCGGGCAATTATTTCATGGAGTACGGCGACGCCTCCGGCACGGCGCTGATGGACGTGCGCCGGCGCGCCTGGTCGCCGGCGGCCATCAGCGCGATCGACCGCAATCTGGCCGACTGGCTGCCGCCGCTCGTCCGCCTCGGACGAGGCCGCCGGCGCGCTGCGGCCCGAGCTGGCGCGGCACTACGGCTTCCCGCGCGAGGTGATGGTGAGCGCCGGCGGCGGCGACAACATGATGGGCGCGATCGGCACGGGCAACGTCGCGCCCGGGCGTCGTGACGGCGAGCTTCGGCACGAGCGGCACGATCTACGCCTACGCCGGCGAAGCCGGTGGTCGATCCCGCGGGCGAGATCGCCGCGTTCTGCTCCTCGACCGGCGGCTGGCTGCCGCTGCTCTGCACGATGAACGTCACCACCGTGACCGAGCAGGTGCGCGCGCTCTTCGGTTTCGATCACGCCGCGCTCGACCGCGGCGGTGGCGTCGGCTCCGGCCGGAGCCGGCGGGCTCGTGCTGCTGCCGTACTTCGCCGGCGAGCGCACGCCCAACGTGCCGGACGGCTCGGGCGTGCTGCTCGGGCTGAACCAGCAGCACGTTCACCGCCGGCCATCTCGCGCGGGCCGCGATGGAGGGCGTGACGATGGGCATGAACTACGGCCTGCGCCGCCTCGCGGCGCTCGGCGTGAAGGCGAAGGAAATCCGCGTGACCGGCGGCGGGGCGAAGTCGCCCGTCTGGCGGCAGATCATGGCGGACATCTTCGGCGTGCCGGTCGTGGCGATGGTGGAGGACGAGGGCGCCGCGCTCGGCGGCGCCTTGCAGGCGGCCTGGTGCGTCTCGCGGCGCGACAAGACGCCGAGGCGAAGCTGACCGATTTCACCACCGGCACCGTGGCGTTGAACGAAGCGACCCGCTGCGTGCCCAACAAGGCGAACGTCGCGCGCTATCGCGAACTGCAGACGTTGCAGGACAAGCTGAGCGTGACCCTGCGCGGAGTGTTCGCCGCGCAGCGCAAGCTGGCGGAGGGGTGAGGAAGGGCGCAGCGAGCCTGCGCCCCTACAGCTTCAACCCAAAGAGCCTCAGCGTTGGAACTGAAAGCCGACGTACTGCGCGATTAACCTGCAGTGAATTTTGCGGGCTCTAGACCGATGAAGGTTGCAGGGCAGTGGACGGCTCAGGCGAACCAGACCAAGGATCGCCCAAGTTCACCGGCTGCAACGGCGGCCAGCTCGACCCTTGAACCCAATTTGGCCACCACGGCCTGAATTGTTGGCGGCCAGGCGGAGTCGGATATGCATTCGGACTGGCTTGATAGGCGCCCTTGGGCTCTCGCCAGAATCACATGAGAAGCGGAGCGACGCAACAGGGAGCGGCCAACGGGGTCCGGGAAGAATGGCCAGCGGAGCCGGGGACGAAACGGTCGGAATACCGGACGGTGCGCAGCAGCACCAAGGCGACACAGGCCGGCCATCGCGGCGAAACCGGCAAACGTGGTCGCCAAGGGATGGTCGAAAAAGCGACGGGCGGCCGGGGCGGCGACCTTGCGCTCGGCGTCGAGAGGGCGCGCTCCAAGGCGAAGCGAGGCCGGAGCCTGGGCATGCTCGCGTTCAAAAAGCTGGGCGCAGGCGTGCTGCATGCGGCTGGTAGTCGCGGATACTGCCGGCGGCGGGCGGGGTCGCGGCTGAGCTCGGCTTCGAGCTCGGCGGCCTCGGCGGGCGTGAGCTCGTGGTCGAGATGGAGATTGAGGAGTTCGGTGAAGCGGTGGTCTTTCATGTGAAGTCGTCGCCAATTTTTTCGCGCAGGCTGTCGCGGGCGCGGGCGATGCGGCTTTTGACGGTGCCGATGGCAGATGCCGAGGATGTCGGCGATTTCCTCGTAGGAAAGGTTTTTGACGTTGCGCAGGATGAGGATCTCGCGGTGTTTTGCGTTGAGCTCTCCATGCCGGCGGCCGACGCGGTCGACGAACTCCTGGGTGACGGTGAGATCGTCGGGCGTCTCGACTTCGGCCGGGATGATCTCGGCGAGGGTGGTGTTGTTATCGGGGCCGAGCGGGGCGTCGAAAGAGACGGATTTGTCGCGCTTTCGCCGCCACCAATACCAGTAGCGGTTGCGGGCCAGATTGGTGGCGATCTGGTAGAGCCAGGTGGAAAAGGCGGAGTCGCCGCGGAAATTGACGAGGCCCCGGTGGGCCCGGATGAAGGCGTCTTGGGTGACCTCCTCGGCGTCCTGGGCATTGCGCAGCAACTGGTTGACCATGGAGTAGATACGGTCCCAGTACCGGGAGACCATTTCATCGAATGCAGCAGCATCCCCGCTCTTGAATCGGTCTACAAGCATGCGGTCCAGGGTGGCTTCTTGGATTTTGGCGGACATGTTCTCTCCGCCTGCCTAGACCCGCCGTCGGCTGGAAAATGTTCCCGCGTTTTTTTTCGCCGGGGGCGGGGGCGGGCGAAGGCTGGGGGGAGGCGGGCATGGAGGGGCCGGAAAACGTGGGCGGGACGGGGTCGCGGTCAACTGCGCGGCGGGCATGCCGCACAGAAAACACTTGCCAAGGCCGGGGGCAAACCCAAATCAGTCCCTGTGTTGTGGGGGTCGATAGCTCAATGGTTAGAGCAGTTGCCTTTTAAGCAATTGGTTCCGGGTTCGAGTCCCGGTCGGCCC
>CAVVLH010000039.1:0-15213 GCA_963748805.1 uncultured Alphaproteobacteria bacterium
GTGTTTATGTTCATCTACTGGGGCACCATCGTATTGCTAAATCAGCGCGGCTGTTCAGCCGGGCAACAGCGGAGGACCACTATTGGACAATGGTGGCCAGGTTGTCGGGATGGTTGCCGCTAAACTGAACGCGTTGAAGTTTGCCAAGGCGACCGGCACGATACCGGAGAACATAAACTTCGCGATCAAAACCGGCGCTTTGAGAGACTTTCTCGATAACAGCGTGGTGTCTTATCAAACGGCTGACACCAAGGAAGAATTGAAAGCTCCCGATATTGCGCGAAATGCCAGGGCGTTCACGCTTCTGGTTTCTTGCACAGCTGTGGAACAGAGCGCGAGTGCTAGGAAACACTGACAACCAGCATATTCCAGCATGCCAAAAGACCCGGCGCCAGCTCGTTCGCGGTCGCGATGATGGAGCTGGCGCCAAGGGTTATCGAATTTTGGGCCCGAACAGCCGAAATACGGTTCGCTGGTCCGATTCGAGCGGTTAAGAAGCAGAGGCCGGCTCAAGGAGCCGGCCTCTTCGTTCAGGCAGAGCGTACCGTGTTCAGGAAGTTTGCTACCTCGAGCTTGAGCCGATTGCTGTCGCTGGACAGCGACCGCGCGGACGAGAACACCTGCGAGGACGCCGAGCCGGTCTCGCTGGCGCCGCGCTGCACGTCAACGATGTTGGCCGATACCTGTTGGGTGCCTTGAGAGGCCTGTTGCACGTTGCGGGAAATTTCCTGCGTCGCCGCACCCTGCTCTTCGACGGCGGACGCGATGGTGGCCGAGATCTCGGAAAGCTTTTCGATCGTCCCGCTGATCTCCCTGATCGCGCCGACCGATTCCTGGGTCGCTGCCTGGATGCCGTTGATCTGCTGCCCGATCTCCCCGGTCGCCTTGGCGGTCTGCTCGGCCAGCGCCTTTACCTCGGAGGCGACAACCGCGAAGCCGCGCCCGGCTTCCCCGGCGCGCGCCGCCTCGATGGTGGCGTTGAGCGCCAGCAGATTGGTTTGCCCGGCGATGGTGTTGATGAGCTCCACCACGTCGCCGATACGGCTGGCCGCCTTCGACAGTTCTCCGACCTGGTCGTTCGTCTTGCGGGCCTGGTCGACGGCGTTGTTTGCCATCCGGGCCAACTCCTGAACCTGCCGGCTGATCTCGTTGACGGATGAACTCAGTTCCTCCGTGGCCGAGGCCACCGACTGCACGTTCGTGGAGGCTTCCTCGGATGCCGCCGCGACCATGGTGGTCACTTCTTGCGCCCGCTCGGCGGTTGAGGTCAGCGTCGAGGCCGCGGCCTCAAGCTCGGTCGAGGCCGACGATACGGTTTCGACGATCTCGCCAACCGCAGCTTCGAACTGGTCGGCAAGCTTCATCATGTCGGCCTTGCGGTGTTCGGCGCTTCGGCGTTCGGCCTCTTGCTGCTCGCCCTTCAACCGCTCGACCTCGATCATATTGGTCTTGAAGACCTGCACCGCCTGGGCCATCTGCCCCACCTCATCGCGGCGCTCCACGCCCGAGATCATCACCGACGTATCGCCAGTGGCGAGGACGCCCATTTCACGGGTCATTCTCTGGACCGGACGGGTGACCGCGAAGGTGAGACCGAGCGCGCCGAGAATCGAGAGGATCAGGGTCACCGCGCCGCCGGCTGTCATTGCAAAGAAAGCATTAGACGCAGCGGCGGCCGAGGCCGCGGCGCGCACCGAAAGCAGCGACCGCTCCTCGTTATCCATCTCCTTCACCACGCCGCGCAGGGCGTCCATCGCCTTCTTTCCGGCGCCGGATGCCTCCAACTCCCGAGCCTTGGGCTGGGTCGCGGGATCTTTCATCAGCGCTATTTCACGCTGTGCAACGTTGGTCAGCCAGTCGCTGGCGTTCTGCTTGACCAGATCAAGCCGTTTCTGCTGGGTGGGGTTGTCCGAGGTCAGGCTGCCGACCCTGGCTACTGCGGCGCTGAATTGTTTCTGTCCGCCCTCCAGGGGCGCCAGGAAGGCGGTATCGCCGGAGACCAGATAGCCGCGAACGCCCGTTTCGGAATTGACCATTCCGCCGACGATCTCGTTGAGCTGCTCGAGGACTTCGTAGGTGTGGACCGTCATTTTGTCGGCCGCTTCGATAGTCCCGAGCGAACTATGGATGGTCAGAGAACTGATGCCGATCACGACACAGATGGCAATGAACACCGCGGCGAGTTTGACCGACATTCGAAGGTTGTTAATCCAGGACATTCCAAAAAAACCTTTGGTTCAACGTGAGCTCAGAAAACGATTCGCTTCCCTGCGAGATAATTCCGCGTAAACCTTAGTTTCGATTTAATGGCGCAGCCGTCGAGCGGTAGAACAACCCCCCGTATTCCTACGGGTGTTTTCCTCGGAAAATAAAACCTGACGTCTTTCCTTGTGTAGCACTCTCGTTTTAGGCGAGCGATGTTCGATGCCGGAATGTGCTCAGCGACGCGCTCACGCGAGGAAGTGCTTGAAGCCGCCGATGTGAGCTGGGGACTGAAGAGCTCCGGCGCCAAGATCAACTGATCCGTCGAAAGGACATCGGCAGCACGCTGCCGAAATCCAGGCAAGGGTGCACTTCGCTCGCTGCAACGGTCGCCCATGGCGGGTTGCAGGAAGTGAGAGAACGCAAACGACGTCAACTTGCACACTTCGACCACTGTCGAATGTTCCCGTCGAAACGAATGCTACATGACGCTTGTTGGTCTCGGTCGAAACGAGCCAACGGAGAACATCATGGAGCGTTCGACGAATGCGCGGCCGGTGCGGCGTCGTGCCGGAATGATCAATCGCCGGTCGGCGATCGCAATATCGGGCGCGGTCCTGGCGCCCTCAACTTCACGCCATGGACCATTTCACCCATTTGATCAGAGGAACAGGAAGACAAGACCATGAAGCAATATGCAGCGCACGATAGAACGATTGGCGAGGCCGTCAGCGGCGGTGGCCTGCTGGTGGTGGCACAATGGGAAGCCAGGGAAGGGCAGGCCGACAAGGTTGCCGAAATCCTCGACGGCTTTTTGCCGGAAGCGCAGAAGGATCCAGGCGCGAAGCTGTTTCTGATCGGCCGCAACAAGGACAACCCGTCACAGTTTTTGTTCTACGAACTGTTCCGCGACGAAGCGGCGCTGAAAGCGCACACAGAAAGCGATTATTTCAAAACCTATATCGCGGGGCAGGCGTTGCCGCTGCTCGCCAAACGCGAACGCGCGCAATACGCGCTGCTCTAAACAGGCCTAAAAATACCAGACGCGCTGACTTGTTCAGCGCGTTTCGTGTTTATCGCACTTCGCTGAATAAGCCGGCTTAAGGTTGATGCCGGCGTGTGATCGCCACTTGGGCTGCCTGGGTATAAAGGCTCGATACCAGTTCGAGATGCGAGCCGGTGGCTTCCGATTTATCCGCCCAGCCTTCCAGCGCCTCCAGCATCGGCGGCAACGTCGTGGCGCGCAATGCCGCATAGGCCTCGGTGACGGAGCGGCCCGTTGCGGTTGCGCGGTAGCGCGTTTCCTTACGCGATGAGGAGCCTTCGGTCTCGATCAGGCCGGCCTTCACCAGCTTTCGCGTGGCGTATTGCATGTTGGGCACGTCGACGCGGTTCAGCAGTTGGCCGATTTCGGAAAGCCGCTTCGGCTCGTCGCCCATCCGCACCACGTTGAGCACGGCGACATCATCGCCTGTCAGCGGCACATCGCACACCGCGGCAAGACATGCGGCCTTCCAGCGATAATAGGCCTGTGCCAGCCGCTCTAGTCTGAATTCGAATTCCGACAGCCGCCGTTCGGTTTCGGTGCGCGCCAGATGCCAGGAGCCCGGCCGCTCGGCGGTCGCGGGCTGTTTTGGCTTGATCGTCCCGCCGGTTCGCTTCGCTGCAGCCTCTCGCGTCTTCCTCAACATCGTCTCCTGATCTCGCCTTCAGAACTCTCGCTCTGATTCTCGTCTTGCGCTCATCGCCTAGGCAGGCTGTGCCCAATCTATGCTATTTACAAGTTTGATTCTTACATTAAAAATTCAATTAATAAAGCATGATGAAAAGGCACAAGCCTCCTCCCTGTGCAGAAGCTCTCTGTGCAGAAGGGGCGTCTGCATACCCATCATGCGAGGCGCGGCGGATAAGCGCCGATGCGGGATGGCTCAAGGCACTTCAAAGACAGAGAGGGAATCTAATGGCGGGACAATGGATCGACATCGCTGCCAGGGATGGCGGCACGTTCAAGGCTTATCTCACGGTCCCCGCGTCGGGCTCCGGTCCCGGCATCCTGCTGTTGCAGGAAATCTTCGGCGTCAACAAGTCGATGCGCGAGACCGCCGACTATTACGCTGAAGAAGGTTATGTCGTGCTGGCGCCGGACCTGTTCTGGCGCATGGAGCCGGGTGTCGATCTCGGCTATTCGGAGGCCGATTTCAACAAGGCGTTCGGCTTTTTTCAGCGCTTCGATGCCAACCAGTCGATCAAGGACGCCGACGACGCGCTGAAAGTGCTGCGCGCCCGGCCCGAATGCAAAGGCAAGGTCGGCGCGCTCGGCTTCTGCCTCGGCGGCAAGCTCGCCTATCTCGTCGCCGCGCGCACGAATGTCGACTGCGCCGTCAGCTACTACGGCGTCGGTATCGAGGCCGATCTGGCCGAAGCCGGCAACGTCAAGGGGCCGATGGTCTTTCACTTTGCCGAGCTCGACAAGTACGCGCCGGCCGAGGCGCGCGAACAGATCAAGGCCGCGTTCAAGGGACGCCCCGAGATCGAGTTCTATCTCTATCCCGGCTGCGATCACGCCTTTGCAGCACCTGAGCGCACCAGCTTCAACAAGCCGGCGACCTTGATGGCGCATTCGCGTTCGATCGCGCTGTTCCGTAAAGTCATGGGGCCGCATTACGATCTCTCGGCGCTGTGGGACAAGCATACCGAACTCGAATTCGGCGTGCGTTCGGCGGAACAGACCATGGGGACCATGGTCGCCGAACCCTATGTGAATCACATTCCGACCATGACGGGCGGCGTCGGCTACAAGGATCTGCTGCGGTTCTACAAGAACCACTTCATTCCGAAGACGCCGAAAGACACCAGGCTGGTGCCGATCTCGCGCACCATCGGCGCCGATCGCATCGTCGACGAGATGCTGTTCTGCTTCACCCACGACATCGAGATCGACTGGATGCTGCCGGGCGTCAAGCCGACCGGCAAATATGTCGAGATCCCATTGATCGCGATCGTGCGCTTCCGCGGCGACAAGCTCTACAACGAGCACATTTTCTGGGATCAGGCGTCGGTGCTGGTCCAGATCGGACTGCTCGATCCGAAGAACCTTCCGGTCGCCGGCATCGAGACCGCGAAAAAGCTGGTTGATGAGCAGCTGCCGTCGAACACCTTGATGGCCCGCTGGTCCGAGAGTGCAGAAAAATAGTCGGGCAAATAGTCGAAAGCGAAGTGGCGGCACGGTTTACGCAAATACCAGGATAATTCGGCTCATAGCGTTGGGGTAATGAACATGATGTCCTCCCTCTCTCGTCGTTCGGTGTCTCGTCGTTCCGTTTTACAACTCGTCGGTGGCGCAGCCGCGCTGCCGCTCGCCTCTGGCGTTCTCGGTGACGGCGCGGCGCATGCCGCAACGTCCGGCACGCTGACCATCGCCTACAACGTCAATCTGCCGTCGTTCGATCCGACGGTTGGTCTTTCGGCGGTGAACCCGACCATCCAGTCGATCTACCAGTCGGTGTTCGATCCCTATATCGGCCAGGCGGCGGATCTGTCGTTCAAGCCCGGCCTGATCACCAAATGGGGCTGGAACGAAGACCGCAGCAAGATCACGCTGGAACTGCGCAAGGGCGCAACCTGGCATGATGGTTCGCCGGTCACCGCCGAAGACGTGGTGTGGTCGCTCGAGCGCGCCGCCGATCCCAAGAGCGGCAATCCGATCCAGTTTGTCTGGTCCAAGGTCGGCAATTACAAGATCGACGGCAACACCATCACCGGCGACGTGAAAGAGTTCGAGCCGACCTTCTTCAAGTGGATGGCGTTCCTCACCGCCTACGTGCTGCCGAAGGCTTATTACGAGAAGGTCGGCGCGGAGGGGTTCGAGAAGGCGCCGATCGGATCGGGCCCCTACAAGGTCGATGCGTTCGAGCGCAACGCGTTCCTGCGGCTGAAGGCGCATCCCGGCTATTGGGGTCCGAAGCCCGCCTTCGAGACCGTGGTGTTCAAGTTCATCACCGATTCCACCAGCCGCGTCGCCGAAATGGAATCGGGCGGCTCGGACCTGACCTTCGAAATTCCCTACGAGGAGTTCGACCGGCTGAAGAACAAGCCCGGTCTCGCCGGCCAGACCAAGCCGGTCTCCGATATCGCGATGATCTTCCTGACCGACATCGATCCGATGCTCGACCGCAACGTCCGCCTGGCCGCGAACCATGCGATCGACAAGAAGGCGATCGTCGACAAGCTGCTGAAGGGCTACGGCGTGCCGATCTCGACGCTGGAAGCGCCGGGCTATGCCGCCTTCGATCCCTCGATCAAGGTCTCCTACGATCCCGAATTGGCCAAGAGCCTGCTCGCCAAGAGCGGCTACACGCCGGACAAGCCGGTCAAGTTCACGATCCAGACCACGCGCGGCTTCAAGCCGAAAGACTACGAGATGATCCAGGCGATCGTCGGCATGTGGCGCAAGGTCGGCATCGATGCCAATATCGAGGTCTACGAAATCGCCAAGCATTTCGAACTGCGCGCCCGCCACGCGCTGGCGCCGGCGGCCTTCTACAATTGGGGCGACGCGATCGGCGATCCCTCCTGCTCGACCGGCTTTGCCATGTTCGGGCCCTCGCCGCACTCGGCCTGGAAGGGCAAGGATCTGATCGAGCGGATCGGGCCGTTGTGGGGCGAAAAGGACGAGGCCAAGCGGATCGCGGGCTGGAAGGCGGTCGACAAATATATTGCCGAGGAAGGCGAGGTGATCCCGCTGTTCCAGTATGTGCAGCCGATCATCCACAAAAAGGGCCTGAAGGTGGTGGCTCAATCGAGCGGCATGATCCTTCCGCAATTCATCACGCCCGCTTAAGGTAGGTACAGGGAGCAACGCATCACGATGCGATGGGGCGAGATCATCAGGCGACTCGTCCTCGTGCCGCCCACGTTGTTCGGCGTGGCGGTGATCGTGTTCGTGCTGCTGCGCGTCGTGCCCGGCGATCCCATCGCGATGATGATTCCGCCCGGCGCCTCGGAAGCCGACATCGTCCGCCTGCGCGCCATGTATGGCCTCGATCAGCCGATCTTTCATCAATTCACGATCTGGCTTGGCCAGGTCTTAAGCGGTGATTTCGGTCGGTCGATCAGCATCCGCCAGGGTGTGCTTGACCTGTTGCTGACGCGTCTGCCGGCGACGATTGAACTCTCGCTGCTGGCGGCGTTGATTGCCGTTGTGATCGGCGTGCTCGCCGCGCTCGCCGGCATCCTCGCCCGCGGCCGCCGCGCCGAGTGGGCGGTCGATGGCGGCATCGGGGTGTTGCTGGCGATTCCGGATTTCCTCTGGGCGCTGATCCTTCTGCTTCTGTTCGGGGTGCTGATCCCGTTGCTGCCGATCTCCGGCCGCATCGATCCGCAGGTCGAGATCGACCTTCGCAGCAACTTCTATCTGATCGAGAGCCTGCTAACCGGCCGCTTCGATATCGCCTACGCGCTGCTGCATCACATGATCCTGCCGGCGCTGGCGCTGGCGCTGCCGTTCGCGGCGATCATCGCGCGGCTGTTGAAGGCTTCGCTGGCGGAGGCCGAGGATCAGGACTACGCCCAGATCGCCCGCGCCCGGGGCTATTCGCGGCCCTCGATCCTGCTCCACGAAGTTTTTCCCAACGCGCTGATCCCGACGGTAGCGCTCGGCGGCGTGCAGGCGACGCTGCTGCTCGGCGGCACCGTGCTGGTCGAGCGCATCTTCTCCTATGAGGGCATCGGCAACATGGCGATCGATGCCGTCATCAACCGCGACTTCCCGCTGATCCAGGGACTGGTCCTGACGTTCGCGGTGATGTTCATCGCGCTCAATCTCATCGTCGATTTTGTCGTGGCGCTGCTCGATCCAAGGCTGCGCCATGGCTGACATGATGGCTGACATCGCGATCACGTCGCCTGCCACTCCGCCGTCGCGAATGATCGCCGCCTTGAAGCGCGGCGGCGCACGGCTGTGGGTCGGCGCGGCGTTGACGGCCGTGTTGGTGCTCGCCGCGCTGCTCGCGCCGGTGCTTTCGCCGCATGATCCGCTCGAACAGGATCTGTTGTCGGCGCAGCTGCCGCCGATGTGGATGCAGGGCGGTGATCCCTCCTTTATCTTCGGCACTGACAGTCTTGGCCGCGATGTGCTGTCGCGCCTGATTTATTCCGCGCGCACGGCCGTCGAAGTAGCGCTGATCGCGGCGTCGCTTGCGGCCTTGATCGGCGTCGCGCTTGGGCTGCTCGCCGGCAGTTTTGGCGGCTGGGTCGATCAGCTGATCTCGCGGCTGATCGACGTCTGGATGGCGTTTCCGCCGGTGCTACTGTCGATCGTGCTGGCCGCTGTAATCGGCGCCGGTCTCACCTCGGTCATCGTGGCAATTGTCGTGATCGACTGGACTCGATTTCGCCCGCGTGGTGCGTGCCGAGACCATGGTGCAATTGACCCGCGACTATGCCGCTGCGGCGCGCGCGATCGGCTTGAGCCGCGGCAGGGTGCTGTGGCTGGAAATCCTGCCCAATCTCGTTCCGCTGCTGGTCACGCTGCTGGCGGTCGAGATGGGGATTGCGATCCTGGTCGAGGTAATCCTGTCCTTTGTCGGGATTTCGGTGGCGGGCGACACGCCCACCTGGGGCAGCATGATCGCGGAGGGACGCCAGATCGTCTATCAGGCGCCGTGGATCATGGCGCTGCCGATCGGTTGCATCATCGCAAGCGTGATCGGCCTCAACCTGCTCGGCGACGGTTTGCGGCATGCGTTCGATCCGGTGCAGCGCTCATGACCGCGACGCTTACCGTTGAAGGCCTCAAGGTCGCCATTGGTGAAGCCAACGTGCTGCGCGGCATCAGCCTCGAGGTTGAGCCGGGCGAAGTGCGCGGGCTGGTCGGCGAGTCCGGCGCCGGCAAATCGATGCTGGGCCGCGCGGTGCTCGGGCTGTTGCCGGCGAACGCGACCGTCACGTCAGGACGCATTGCTTTTGAGGGCCGCGATCTGCTGGCGATGGTTGAGTCAGAACGGCGCAGCCTGCTCGGCCGCCGCATTGCGCTGATTCCACAGGACCCGATGACCTCGCTCAATCCGGTCAAGCGGGTCGGCACGCAAATCAGCAACCTGTTGCGGCATCATCTGGGCCTGTCGAAGCGCGCTGCGCTGGTGCGTGCCACCGAACTTCTGACCGAGGTCGCGATCCGGGAGCCGGAGCGGGTATTGTCGCTTTATCCGCACGAGATCTCCGGCGGCATGCGGCAGCGGGTGCTGATCGCGATGGCGTTCGCCTGCGATCCCTCGCTCGTGATCGCGGACGAGCCGACCACGGCGCTCGATGTCACCGTGCAGCGTCAGGTGTTGCAGCTCGTCGAACGACTGCGCCAGCGCCACGGCAGCGCGGTGTTGTTCATCACCCACGACCTCGGCGTGGTCGCCAAGATCTGCCGCAGCGTCAGCGTGCTGCATGCGGGCCGCGTGCTCGAAGAGGGCGAAACTTCAGACGTGCTGATGCGCCCGCGCCACGCCTATACACGTGCATTGCTGGCGGCGACGCCACGGGCCGATCGGCCGGCGGAGACCTTGCGGCCGGTGCCGCCGGCTTTGATCGAGCAGTTATGGTCGGAAGCGCGCCGGCTCGACCGTGCGGCCACGGCGGTGTCGGCATGAGCGATATTCTGGTTCGCACCGGCAGTCTTCGTTTCGGCTATCCGCAACATAGCGGCCTGTTTCGCAAACCCGTGCTCCGAGAGGTCATCAAAGGCGTCGATCTCGCGGTGCCGCGTGGATCGGTGCTGGGCCTCGTCGGCGAATCCGGCTCCGGCAAGACCACACTCGGCCGTTTGCTGGTGCGTCTGCTTCAGCCGACCTCGGGCGGCATCCAGTTCGATGGCGTCGAGATCGGCGGGCTCAACGATGCCGAACTACGCCCATTGCGCGCGCGGATCCAGATGATCTTTCAGGACCCGCAATCCTCGCTCAATCCGCGGCTGCGGCTCGGTACCACGCTGACGCGCCCCTTGAGCGCCCATGGGCGGCTGAAGGGGAAACGCGATCAGCGCGAACGCGCCGCCGCGCTGCTCGATCTGGTCGGCCTGCCGAGCGAATTTGCCAACCGTTATCCGCACGAGCTCTCGGGCGGTCAGCGCCAGCGCGCGGGTATCGCGCGGGCGCTTGCGCTTCAACCCGACTTCATCGTCGCCGACGAGATCGTCTCGGGCCTCGACGTCTCGACCCAGGCGCACATTCTGTTGCTGCTGAAGGAGCTGCGCGCCCGTCTTGGCCTCACCATGGTGTTCATCAGCCATGACCTGTCACTGGTGCGGGTGCTCTGCGACGACGTCGCGATTTTGTACCATGGCGAAGTCGTCGAATACGGGCCGGTCGCGCGCGTGTTCGGCGCCCCGCAGCATGCCTATACGCAGCAGTTGCTCGCCGCGATTCCATTGCCCGATGTCGAGCCGGGCTGGCTCGACGACACGCCTCCACTTGCCACCCCTCAACAGCAAGGATCAGCCGCATGACCGAGACCATCAAGGGTTCCGTCGTCCTCCTCACCGGCGCCACCGGCGCGATTGCAAAGGCGCTCATCACTGAGCTGAAGGCCCGCGGCGCCGCCAAGATCTATGCGGCGGCGCGCGATGTTTCGTCTCTTGCGGCCTCCGATGGGCTGGTGCCGATCAAGATGGACGTCACCAATGACGCGGAGGTGGCGAAAGCGGTCGCGGCCGCGGGCGACGTCACGTTGCTGATCAACAATGCCGGCATCAACCACAACACGTCGTTCATGACCGCGCCCGATATCGCGATCGCGCGCGAGGAGATCGAGATCAACTATCTCGCGCCGTTACGCGTCACCAAGGCGTTTGCGCCGGTGCTGATCAAGAACAAGGGCGCGGTGCTCAATCTCCTGACCATTCTGTCGCGGGTCAATCTGCCGTTTATGGGCTCCTACTGCGCGTCCAAAGCTGCTGGCCTCAGCCTGACGCAGGGCCTGCGCGGAGAGCTCGTGCCAAAGGGCGTCCGCATTGCTGCCGCACTGCCCGGCGCTATCGACACCCGCATGACGGCGATGCTCACGATTCCGAAAATGAGCACCGCGGATGCCGCCAAGGAAATCCTTGATGGATTCGAGGCGGGCGAAGAGGAAATTTATGTTGGCGAGATGGCGCGCGGGTTGGCACAAGGCTTGGCCCACGACCCCAAGGGAATCGAACGCCAACTCGCTTCGCCAGGTTAGTCCTGGTCCATCAAGTCAACGGCAGCCGCAAATCAAGGGAGTGATCATGACCCAATTGAAATACCTGCTTGCCTCCGCTGTGCTCGCGTTCGGCGTTGCAACGCCGGCTCTTGCCGATTCCATTCCCGGCCTGCGCGGTCACGATCACACTGGCGTCACCGTGCCGGACGTGAAAGCGGCGACCGCCTTCTTCACCGATGTGCTCGGCTGCAAGCCTGCGATGTCGTTCGGGCCGTTCATGGACGATAAAGGCACGTTCATGCAGGACGCGCTCAACGTCAATCCGCGTGCCGTGATCGAGCAGATCAGCATGGTTCGCTGCGGCTATGGCTCGAATATCGAACTGTTCCAGTACAAATCACCTGATCAGGCCACGACAGAGCCCAAGAACAGCGACTACGGCGGCCATCACATCGCACTCTATGTCGACGACATTGCCAAAGCTGCGGAGTATTTGCGTTCGAAGAACGTCAAGACGATGCAGGGCCCTATACCGGTCAAGGAAGGCCCCGCGGCCGGCCAGTCGATTCTGTATTTCCTCACCCCATGGGGGATGCAGATGGAGCTGATCAGCTATCCCAAGGGCATGGCTTACGAGAAGGGTGCCAGCACCGTGCTGTGGTCGACCACCGATCCGACGAAATAGAGCAGGTCAAAGCGCGCCGCGCGCCCAGCCAGTCACCCTGGCCGGCCGGTGGGCCCGCGCTCACTAACTGTTCAACGGCGCACGAGCCGATTTTCTTGCGTCAGACCCTTGCGATGATCCAACATCGAGGATGCCCCAGCGAGGGCTGAGATGCAGTGCCGACGGCCGTGTCATCAGCCCTTTTTCATCCATGGTTATGGACCTAGTGCCCACTTTCCGAAGTTCGTATTACACCTCAGCGCGCATCTTTAACGAACTTCGGAAAGTTAAGGGCACTAGCAAATTCATGATTCTAGTACCGCCTTTCTATTTGGAGTTCCTGGAGTGAATTTGCCGCTTGTGGTGCAGGAACTTCAAATAGGCGGTACTAGACGTCTTGGTCGCACCCGGAAAGGCAGTCGCATGCTTGCCAGACTAAAAGTTTTGTTGCTCATCACCTGTAGTTTCGCATCCTTCGCTTTGGTTGGCGCGGCGCAGGCTGCCGACCCCGTCCGTATCACGGTGATCTCCGATCAGAACGATGATATTTACGATGCGCGCGCCGGCCGTGGCGGCGTCGATGCGACGCGGATGGCGGTCGAAGATTTCGGCGGGACGGTGTTGGGGCGCCCCGTGATCGTCGATGCCCTGAACGATCACAACAAGCCCGCGGAAGCCCCAATACTCGCCAAGCAGGCCTATGATGCCGGTGCCGACCTGCTGATGGATGTGCAGAATGCGCCGATCGCGCTCGCTATCTCCAAGGTAGCGACCGAACGGCACAAGCTCGCGATCAGCACCGGGTCAGCCTCTCCCGCGCTCACGCGAGGCGAATGCAGCCGATATTTCTACCATTACTCGTTCGACCTGACCGCCATCGAAAGCGCGACCTCCGACTATCTCGCAGCCCAAGCCAAGCGCTGGGTGTTCATCGCGGACGACAGCGGGTTCGGCCGCGCCGGGATCGCGACCATGACGCCGAAGATCACGGCGCATGGCGGCGAGGTCGTGAAGACGTTTTTGACACCGCCGACGGAGGACGGCTACGCGGCCGTGATCGAGGAAGTCCGCGGTTTGAAGCCCGACGTGGTCGCGGTCATCAATGCCGGCGCAAAGGACGATGCCGTTGTATCCGCGGTGACGAAGGCCAAGCTTTCGGCGATCACGACGACCGCGCTGCTTTATCTGTCCGACGTCGATCGCATCAAGGACGGCTACGCCGGCCTGGTGGCTGCCGTGCCGTGGTACTGGAACCTCGATTCCACCGCGCGCGCCTGGTCCGACCGTTTCGCCGCCGCGCATGGTGGCCGCCGGCCGACCGCGGCCCAGGCGGCGGATTATTCCGCGACAACGCAGTGGCTGAACGCGGTCCGCACTGCCGGCACCACCGACGCCGATGCGGTTATCCGTGTTCTCGACGGTCACAAGTTCGATGATGAGTTTGCCCATGGCGGCGAGTTTCGCGCCGGCGACCATATGGTCGTCCATGACCTCTATGTCGCCAAAGTCAGGGCCTCTGCCGAGCTGCCGGAGCCCCATGCCTGGTACAACATCGTGGCGACGGTGCCTGCCGCAACCGCATTTCCGGCCGGCACGGAATGCAAGATGACTCAGTGAGGACGGTTGGCCTTCCGGAAACGCTCTGTCGGCGTCACCGGTGGATCGGAAGCGAGCTCGCGGCAAAAAAGCCCTGCGACACAAAAAAGAGTGCGATGGCAAGAGGGGAAGCCATCGCACTTAGAGGGGTTCGCTAAAGCATGATCCGGAAAAGTTTGAAGCGGCTATTCCTCGCGGCAAACGCGGAACGCGTTTGCGCGGAGATCATGCTTCTTCAAAGGACTAAAGCGCGATGACGATTGAACCGGATATCATCGCGCTTTAGGCGTCGCGGGAGGAGCTGTGACGCCGTTATCTTGAATTACTGGGCGATGTGGTGCTTGCGCACGTGGGTGCGGGCCTTCGGCTGTTGGACTTCATCGACCAGGTTCGCCTGGGCATTCAAAGCGGGGGTCGGAGAGTCCAGCCGAAGCAGACCGGCGGGCACACCTTGCGCCGCAGCCGGGGTCACCGGGGCCGCAGCAATCAGCGCGATCAAAGCGGCCGATGCGAAAACGAGGCTCGAAATGCGGGTATTCGGGATGAATTTCAGCATGATGCTTCTCTCTCGGTTAACGCGTTATCCGAAAGGTCTCAGGTATCTTAATACGCCACTTCGAAAGGAAGGTGACTGGTCACCTTGAAATCAAGGCGTACTAAACCCGAACTCCATTACAGAAACGCAATGCACCGAATATGACCGGTCAGCTTGAAAAGTCAACAGCCGTTAAGATCACGTTCACTTTAACAGCGCCTTGAAGGCGGTGTTCATGAAGTCGTCGATCGGTTGGCGATCCTGCGTGATCCTGAGCCGGATGGTAGCGCCCTCCCAGGCGTTGACCAGAAAACGCGCCATCTCGGCCGGGTCGTGACGGGGATCGACCTCGCTCTTGGCCTGCGCGTCGCGCAGCACCGTTTCAACGGCGCCACACCATCGTTCGAACACCGACCGTAGTTCTTCCCGCATCTTCGGATATTCGCGGGACATTTCGGCGGCAAACAGCCCAAGCATGCAGCCGCGCTCGAAACCCTGCGCTATCAGCCGTTCCGACAGGAACGTGAAGTGGTTTTTCAGACGCGCGAGCGGCGGGACGCCCTCGTCGAACAACATGTCGGCGCGGGTGCCCTCGAGATAGCGCCGCAGCGAATCGATCGCGAGGTCTTCCTTGTTCTCGAAATGATTAAAGAACGAGCCCTTGGGAACGCCGGCGGCCTCGGTAATGTCCTGAATCGAACATCCCTTGAAGCCGAGCGTATGCAGCGTATCTACCGCGCTGCTGGCGAGTTTCTCGCGCAGGCTGGGTCTGGCCATGGACGTCTCTCCCGAGGGTTTTACCCTCCGTGAGGGATGATAAATCCTCTCGCAAGCATGACAAATATGCGACCAAGCGACTTAATTCAACAACAATGGCATAAAATCTGACCAGTCAGCTTGCTTCGCGGTCAAATAGCTACCATCGCACCCTTACTCAAAGCTTAAATTCCGCCACACGGTTTATGCCGACTTCGATCGATGCCTCGATCGAGCCTGGATTTGAGCCCCGGATTTGAGCCTGTACCAACCGAAGTGAGCCCGTTCA
>CAVVLH010000040.1:0-68501 GCA_963748805.1 uncultured Alphaproteobacteria bacterium
TGGCAAAAGTGTTGATTGTGGAGGATGAGGCAATGGTCCTTGTCCTAGCGGAGTCCGTCATTCAGAGCGCTGGCTATGAGACGATCTCCGCAGCGTCACTGAGCGAAGCAACAGCGCTCGTTAGTTCCAAGGACGGTCATCTTGACCTTGTCTTTACCGACATAAGTCTCGGCGACGATGCAGAAGGCGGTGTCCAGATCGGGCACCTCGTCCGCCAACAGCGTCCCGCCATTCCGGTGCTCTACACCAGCGGGCGCAATCTTACCGACGGGCTGAAAGAAATGCTTGTCGAGCGCAGCGACTTCTTGCCGAAGCCCTACACGGACACCCAGTTGCTCAAGGCTCTCCTGACCCGTTGATCAAAGCAGGTTCATTCCTGGGTTTCCGGTTAGAGCTTGATCTTAGATGAAGTGCGGATTTCGCGTTCTTTTGCCGAAGCATCGGGTTTTGGCGACCTTCGCGACCCAGTCGTCGCGAAGACCTGACATTGGATCGGCAACGAGGTAAGTTGATGCGGAATGCTACAACGAGTGCGGGGCCGGTTGCTCTGTCGGTTAATTGCAGGAGCGATTATGGTCAAACGAAGCATCGTTAAAGGTAAGAAAGCCGCGCGGTTTGATCCGGCGGTATTTTTCGCAACGGCAGCCCAGGGCCGCGCTATTTCTCGACATGCTCCAAAAGCAATAATTTTTGCCCAGGGCGATCCGGCGGATGCTGTCTTCTACATAAAAAGCGGAAAAGTCAAAGTCACCGTTGTCTCCAAACAGGGGAAGGAGGCGGTCGTTGCGATCCTCGGAGCGGACGAGTTCGTCGGCGAAGGATGCTTGATCGGTCAGCCAAAGCGCCTGGCGACGGCGCGGCAATGACCGAATGCCAGACCATGCGGGTGGAATAGGTCGAAATCCATCAGGTGCTTCACGACGAACCCGCATTTTCGCAAATGTTCATCTCGCATATCCTGGCGCGCAATGCGCGGGTCGAGGAGGATCTGGTCGATCAGCTGTTCAATTCCAGCGAGAAGCGGCTGGCGCGGGCGCTGCTGCTCCTTGCCAATTTCGGCAAGGAAGGGAGGCCCGAACCCATCATCGCCAAGATCAGCCAGGAGACGCTGGCGGAGATGATCGGCACCACGCGCTCGCGCGTCAGCTTCTTCATGAACAAGTTTCGCAATGCGGGCTTCATCGATTACAACGGGCACCTCGAAGTCCATAGCTCGCTTCTGAGCGTCGTGTTGAGCGAGCAGCCTGCCGGTGTGAGGCGTCCAAACTGACGCCTTCGCTAAGCCAATTTATCCGACATACAATTTCTCATTTGTGAGCTGTTTGGAACAGTCTGCGCATCGCCGGAGGCAATATTTTTGTTCCGGAAAGGCGCATGACAAGAGAGACAGCATCATGAGTAATTGGGGGACAACGACCAAGCGTGCCGTTCAATTCAACTGGTTTGGTCAATTCAGGAGAGACGACAGCCCCCTGATCAACCAGGACGCGGCAAGTTTTCAGTTAGAGGCTTCTCTGGCACGTGAAACTGCCCTGCGTCAGAAAATCGAAGATCTGGTGCGCTATCAGAGCGCACAAGTCGAAGAGTTCGATCACCGGCTTCTCAACGGCATTCAAATGATCGTCAGTCTGTTGTCGGCCCAAAGCCGCACGGCTTCAGCCGAAGCGGCTGCTCAATTGGCGATTGCCGTCAATCGCATCCTCGCGTTCGGACACGTCCATCGGCGCTTGCATCTTCTCGACCGTCAGGAGTCTGTGGAGCTCAAGCAATATCTCGAGCGCCTCTGTGAGGATCTCTCAGGCCTGTTATCTTTCGGCATGTCGACTGATGGGATCGTCGTCGAGGGCGATAGTTGCAGCATCCCGACGACGCTGGGTCGTCCGCTCGGCCTCATTGTCAGCGAGTTGATCACCAATGCGAGAAAGCACGGCGAAGGCCGGATCGTGGTTCAACTCGAAACGCCATCGCCTCATCGTCATTTCATATCGGTCGTGGACAACGGCCCCGGACTACCGGCCGAGTTCAAGCCTGACGAGGGCAAAGGGCTCGGGATGAAAATCATACGGGCGCTCACCAGCGAGATCGGTGGCGAACTGCGGATCGTGCGAGGCGAGAACCAGCGACGACACTTCGCGATTTCATTCCGCTCTCCTCAATAGAGCGACGTGCCCTCATGTCCGCTTTGCACATAGCGTCGTTGCGCTACTACGCAGCAATACGTCGGCTATCGAGGCATAGCGGACTCTAGCGCGGCGTCAGCCCGGCAGATTTATGCGTTCACGGCCTAGATACAGCTGGAGTATGGTCATGAAGATGCGATACGCCGTGGTCGGCTGCTGCTTCGTCGGCGCGGCCATCTTGATGATTGTCTCTGCGAATTCTAACGGCGGCAAGGATGACTGCCGCAATTGGTCCGCCCGATCGGTGATGACCCTTTTCACACCCTGTGTTGTGAAGGTTGAAGTGAACAACTCTCTCAATATCGGAAACGTCCAGGCCAAGTAACAGGACATCCCATCAAAACGGCAACCGTGTTTGATCCTGAAGTCCCGGGCTGGGTGCCGGTGATCTCCTCATCCAGCGGCGGCGCGACCTGCGCATCGCGGCAAGCCCCCCCGCCGATTACCATCATCGGTTGGCGCTAACGAATAGGTATTTTCCGAACCTGTAGGCAAACTTATTCACGCGTAGTTTGATGGAAACGCACCGTGATCAAATCCACGTCGAAGCAGCGCTTCGGCGGATCGGTGTATTGTTCCCGTTTTCCACCGCACTGAAAGGCGTAGCGCCATGTTCTCGGATTCCTATCTTCTGTATCTCACCCCGGCTCTCCTGCTCTTCGCCTTCATCGTCATCGGGGCGAGCGTGAGGATCCTGCGCGAATACGAGCGAGCTGTCGTCTTTACGCTCGGTCGGTTTCAGAAGGTCAAGGGGCCCGGCCTCGTGCTGTTGATTCCGTTCTTTCAGGAAATGGTGAGAGTGGATCTGCGCATCCAGGTCATCGAAATACCCACCCAGGACGTGATCTCTCGCGACAACGTTTCAATGAAGGTTGACGCGGTACTCTACTTCAACGTCGTCAATCCCGAACGCGCCATCATTCAGGTTCAGCACTACCTTCCCGCCACCAACATGCTCGCTCAGACGACCCTGCGCGCCGTGCTGGGACAGCATGAGCTCGATGAGATGCTGTCGGAGCGGAAAAAGCTCAGCACCGACGTGCAAAGTATTATCGACAGCCAAACCGAGACCTGGGGGATCAAGGTCAGCAATGTCGAGATCAGAACCGTCGAACTCACGGAGAACATGGTCCGCGCCATCGCCAAGCAGGCGGAAGCGGAGCGCGATCGCCGCGCCAAGATCATTCATGCCGAGGCCGAGTTCCAGGCTTCGCAGACCCTCGTCAACGCCGCCAAGATACTTTCGAGCGTCCCAGCCGCCATGCAGCTGCGTTACCTTCAAACTCTGACCGAAATCGGCGCCGAGCAGAATTCGACTGTCGTCTTTCCGATGCCCATCGACATCATCAAGCCGTTCCTCGAGCTGATCGAGAAGCCCGGCAAAGCCGCCGCTACCAATGGCGCAACTCTGGTTCCGCTTGCGAGCGATGCGCCGGGGCGCGTGATGGAAAGTCACAGATAGCAGATGCCTTGCCGCGCTCTCTCCTACCACTACCCGCGTCGCCGCGCGGAAATCTTAGTGGGCCGCCTCAGCGCGACGGAGCAACTCCGCTTGTATGGATAGCCTCGTCGCTTCAGGCCGTTCACCATTGGCTGCTTCAGTGGCTGGATGCGCGTCGCAATGACTGAAGACGGGCTTCCTCTTGATTGCCGACCGCATGGCCTCCGAAAAACTCTTGGTCGGCTCCTCGCCGAAGCCGGCACGACGGCGAAGATGATCATGTCGATCCTCCGGCACACAACCCTGGCTGAAGCTGAGCGCTATACGGAGAGGCTGATCAGTTCGACTCGCGGAAGACGCAGTGATCACCCGCACCGGAAACCGCGTTTTAAGAAACCCACGATCACGTCCAGACATATCGCGTCGCGGCTCATCCGGAAACGGACACTAGTTCGGAGG
This sequence comes from uncultured Alphaproteobacteria bacterium, assembly GCA_963748805.1. Taxonomy (GTDB): domain Bacteria; phylum Pseudomonadota; class Alphaproteobacteria; order Rhizobiales; family Xanthobacteraceae; genus Bradyrhizobium. The sequence goes on from CAVVLH010000040.1 coordinate 4,081, forward strand.
CGTCGCAGCCTTCGCTGTTGGCATTTTTGTTGGTACCAAAGCAATTTAACGGGGCGGCTCAAAATCGGCGGCCAAAATCAAGCATTCCTCGCTAGGCACATAGGGTTGCGAGGATAACAGAGATCGGTTTCCGCATGAAGCTGAGCGCTTGATGAGAAACTGGGAGCTCGAACTTCAATCGCATGCCATTAAACGGAACTGCTCGTCTCAAGGAGTGAAATAAGAGAACGCACGACAACCAGTCGGCGACGGCCGACGGTTGTCGTCGCAAGATGTCTATTTCCTATCAGCTCGTAGAGCTTAGTGCGCCCAAGGCCCGTCACTTCACATGCTTCACTAATCGTACAGGTGAGCCGCTGGGCGAATGGAAGCGACTTTTGTCCCGCAACTTCTGGAGTCAGATGAAGTAAACTGCAACTCTTCCGCCTCGTTTTTCTCTCGCCGCTTGTGCTTCATGAAGTCTCCCTGCGCACATAATCTCAGCAGGGCTAGACTTGTTTATGCGATAAGCAGCGTCAATGCGAACGTCCGAGCGCCATCGCGTACGATAGCGCGCGTGGACGGTCATCCGGATAGTTTCGGACATCGCCGGCGCCAAAAAGTTTTCTTCGATTTGTTGTGATAATGATCGGCAACCATCCCATGGAGGGTGGCTCGCCGCCTGAGCGCAGCGTGGCGAGCGACGGCGCGGAGAGGGTGGAGGCGGCTTCGCAATTCAAACCTGGCCTGTGCTGTTGTGTGACCGCCGCGCTATAGGCTCAGCCCCCTGTTCCTTCCCAAGGTCCACTCGATGCCGCCGTCGTCGCGCATAAGGCCGCCGATATGCTGGCCGATGCGTTTCTCGAGGAGGGGTTGCCAGGGCACGAGCTGAAAGCCAAGCCCGTTGTCGATCATGGCGAAGCGCCCGCTGACAAGGCTGGCGACGCCGGCGAGGCGCCCACTGACATACTCGCCGGCATTTGCTGGCATGTAGGCTAGGCCGCGCTCTCTTGCCATCTGGTGGCCGACACGCTCAATCTCCCGTCGCTCAAGAGTTCGCCAAGGTGTCGACAGGGATGTGAACGTTGCCATCTTTTGCCGTCGCAAGGCCCATCTCGACAAGTTGCCGAGCCCGACGGCTGATAGCTCTGTTGACCTCTCTGCCAAAACCGCTGTCCCTGATTTCCGAGCGGTCCTCGGCAATAATCTGTCGGTCGAGCCAAGTCGCACCATCGCTGGCAATCTGCCGATCGAGGTCGATGGTAGAGAGCGTCCGTATTCTTAAGCCATCGCCGCCCTGGCTGAGGTCGTAAGCCTGCCCACGCGCGACGATGTCCTTCGGGACCTTCCAATTGTCGGCATCGATCCGCTCGACAAGACCCGCCCGCCGCAGTGCTTCCAGGCGGCGGACATGGGAACGCACGAAAGCCTCGGGGTCCTTGCCCTGCCGCTCAAAGCTGTCGCGGATACGCTCCAGGTGCCGGCTCGGCCGGTAGATGCCGTTGTCCTCCTCGGCATTGCCGGCGATATTGCGGTCGGCAGGTCTTGGACCGGAGACGACTGGGGCCGCTTCGACGATCATGTCCCGCCCGACCTCCTCGATCCGGCTCGGGTCCTTGAACTCCATGTGATGGACCCGGCCATCGATGCCGTCGACGATCAGATAGACCCGCTCGCCCATCTCGTCTCCGGCCAGGCCTTTGGCCAGGACCCGGCCGACGATCTTCTGGCCCGAGCTTTCGCCGTGAAGGGCGAATTGGCCGACACCACGCTCCTCGGCGAGACCATTCCTGGTGAGCGCCCGATGGATCGAGTTGATGGCCTCATTGCGGTGGTCCAGATCCTTCAGGACTTGCTCCGCGCGGTCGGAAAGGGACCATCGTCCCGGCTCAAGCTCGGTGGCTATTCCATAGCGCTCCAGGTGCCGCACTCGGCCGATCATGAGGTTGCGGTTCTCCCGGACGAGGAAGGTCGCCCCCTCCCCGGGCCGCAGGTCGATCACGCCCTGCTCCTGCTGCTCGCTCAAGAGCATCTTGTCGAGCCGGGTCACCCGCTCGGCCTCGACCTCGTTCTGCAGCTTTGTCTGAAGCTCGATCTCGCTCTGGTGACCCAATTCCCGGGTGACCAGCTCGCTCGCCCGGTGGCGGACGCCATGGGCGATGTAGTCGCCGGCGATATTGAGGATGCGGCCGTCATCGAGCACGCCGCGGACGATGATGTGGGTGTGGGGATGGCCGGTGTTGTGATGGTCGACCGCGATCCAGTCGAGGCGGGTGGCGAGATCCAATTCCACCTGGCGCATGAGGTCGCGGGTGAAGCCGCGAAGGTCAGCCATCTCGGCGGCATCCTCCGGTGCGACGATGAACCGAAACTGATGGCGATCCTCCCGGCCGCGCTCCACAAACGCCTTGCCGTCGGCCTCGTTCTCGAACGCCGAATAGGCCTTGCCCCGATCGCCGTCACGCGTAACACCATCCCGTTCAAGGTAACGCAGATGGGCATCGACGGCCCTGCTCATCGTCCCGCGCATCTTCGGCCCCCGTGCGCCCCTCCCTTGCGGATTGAGCCGGACCACCCTTGCCTTGACCACCACCCGCCGCGCCCGGAAGCGGCCTGCGGAATCTCTCTGCCACCCACCGTCCCCGCCCTGCCGAGCAAACGAGGCAACGACTTTCGCGCCCCGGCCGCGCGCGTTGAACCGGCCCGTCCTTCCTCCTTCCCGGCCGCCGCCCGATCGCGCTCCAGAGCCTATCCGCCTGGGATCGCCGCCCGCCTTGCGGACTGCGATCTGGACCTGCTTGAGGAACGGCTGGGTCCGCGGATTGATCCGTGCTCCACCGTTGCGGGACCGGCCAGGTCTGACCCGAAAATTTTCGCTCTCATCCCGCGCCATGACGCGACGATTGACGTCGGAAAGAGCCGACACAAGAGCTGCCGAGCATCGATCGCATCAAATCGCGCTAGCGCGCACGATGGCGAAGAAACAGCGGGGCTCCTTCTCGACGCACATTGCAAGCGCCATCGCTTTGAAGATTGAAATTAAAAAAGAAAATTCTGAAAGCGGCGGCGCCTGCACACCTTGCGCCGCGCCGTTCTGACGGCTCGCGAAAACGTGCAAAAACCAATGTGCAGACAACCCTTTGCGACCAGAGGGAGCCAGCGAACGCCAGTTCGCTTTATCTTGCCGTCCTAATCGAGCGGGCAAAATCACGCTCGTCTCTTTGCTTTCCAAACAAGCAGCGCTCCTTGTCTCGCCTCTTCGATTGCGAGCACGGTGGCCTCGGCACCGTCGCAATTCTATCGGGCATGCGTCCCTTCGCGTTCGGCGCCGGGCTGTCGCATGCTCTTCATCAGGTTGGTAAACGGGACGTCCAAGCAGTCAGCGATCTCATCACGATGGAATTGCGAAGGAGCATTGCTGCCGACACAATCTTTGGACGTCAACCTTGATGCTGTGTGCGCACCATTTTTTGAGCGCGGAGGATCTGTGCAAAATGGGAAGATCTACAGATTTGCGCCTGAAGAGTGGTAACGGCGCTTGAGGAATCCACAGCGAAAGTGGCGAAGCAGGTACTGCAGTATCGCTGTGCGATGATCGAAGCCGTCGCCAGGCTGCAGCGCAGGATGGCGCGCAATTTGGCCATTCAAACTCAGCGTCTCACATGGCAATTAGGTCGAACGTTTGCAGCAACCCGGAGCCTGAAGACACGGCACTCGGCGCTGGTGCATAACCGCGTCGCTCGCTCGCATTGGTCGGCTCGGGATCGTTCACGAACAATACCGAGGATTGAGCGCCAGCAGTTATTCTGACGAGCCGGGGTCTCGGTCGCAATAGCGTTCGATTGCGCTGCCATTGGTCTACCTCAACGCCAAACTGGCCTGCCGAGACGTTCATGCGATCGGGCCGCGAGGCAGCTTCTCATCATGACCGAAGCCGTTCCACCCCAGCCCTTCGATGAAATGGACGCTCTCGCCTGGCTGCGCTCTCAGCCTGATGGACGCGTGACCGCCAACGCGGCCGAGCTCGGGCGCCGATGGGGCTGGAACAGGATGCGGACCGGTCGGCGACTGAAGGCGTGGGAAAAAGCCGGACTGATCCGCCGTAACGCCGAAGCCATAACGCTCATCAAAGCTGTAACACCCACCGTTACCGATGTTACTCCGACTGTTGCTGGGACCGTCAGCGTCACAGCCATGCCACAGACGGCAGTCACACGGCGATCCATCACGCCGGTCAAGGTCGCCGCATTCATCGTGGCGCTCGCGCTTGCTTGCGTATCGGCGGCCTTTTCGATTGACGGCCTCACCGCTATCTTTGCCGGCGCCTTCTGGCCCATCATTACAATGGGCGCCGTGCTGGAAGCTGGGAAGCTCGTGGCAGCAGCGTGGCTGACCGAGTATTGGAACCCGGCGCCGCCCCTCCTCCGCTTGGTCCTCGTCGCCATGATCGGCGTGTTGATGAGCCTGAACGCCATCGGCGTGTTCGGCTTCCTCACGCGCGCCCACCTCGATCACATGGTGACGGTGGATGTGGCGCTCGCGGACAGAACCGCCGATATCGACGCTCGTCTTAGTATCCAGGGCCAGACGGTCGCAGACCTCGATCGGCGTATCGCCCAAATCGACGCGGCCATTGAGGAATCGACACGGCTTGGCCGCCCGGTTGGGGCGATGACGATCGCCGACCAGAAGCGCCGCGAGCGCGCCGACATCGTCGCAGAGCGTCAGCGCCAGGTACCGGCCCTTAGTAACCTTCAGATCGAGAAAGCCAGGATTGACGCCCAGCGCCGGCGCGCCGAGGCGGACATGGGCCCGCTGCGATATCTCGCCGAGCTGATGGGTACGCCGTCCACCGACCTCGAGCGACCGGTGCGCCTGCTCACTCTGGCGCTTGTCGCCGTACTAGATCCGATGGCTGTGGCGCTTCTGCTCGCCGCCGGTACACACATGTCGCGTGACCGGCAGACCGACGTGGTCTGAACGCAGGCTTTAGCGCATTTGTACCGGATGAGCCGCGGCGCCTCGCGGAAGGCGAGACGCCGCGGACGGCGGTCAGCGCGACCAGACCAGCGCATAGCCGTCATCGACCGCGACGAGGTTGGCGTAGATCGGCGCCGGGAAGGACGGGTCGTCGAGCTTGACCGAGTGATAGACCGTGTTGTCCTTCGACGTCCGCTGCCACGCGGCACCTATCTCGACGTTGCCGGCCAGCACGCGCAGGTTCGGAGCCTTCTCGTTCTCGGAGAGTTCGGCCGGAAGGAAACGCGCCTTGATGTTGAGCGAGAGCGTCTTGATGGTGCCGGTGTACGATCCGTCTTCGGCGCGGGTGAAGGTGCCAATCTGAGCCATGGTGATCTCCTGTTGCTGCTTTCCAAGTCCGCGACCATCGCGGCCTTGATGGCGATCTTTGAGCGCCGCAACGACCGGCCTGCAGCCTTGGCCCGCAGCGAGCGGAGGATGGCGGACTGAGCGATCTTGTTGCCTCGCGAGGAATGCCGCCGCTTGGTGGCAGGGGAAGAAGATCGCGAATGAGCCATTGCAGGTGAAGGTCGGCGAACGCAGCGAGCGTATTGCGGCGCGTGATCCGCCAGCAAAAGGCCGATATGGACGTGGGCCCAAAGGCGGCTAGTAAGAGAGCACTGGCTCAAAGTCACCCTGCCGCTCCGATCGACCGCGCTACCACCACGGAGAAACCTCCAGATGCTCTAAAGGCTGGCGCAGCGCCGGGTCGGAGCGGATCATGCATTGACGCGCGGCTCACAGCGAGATGTGTGTGTTGAGTTCCATGAACTAGTTTAGGCTAGACCTTGCGGCTCGAGCGGCAACGAATCTCGCCAAAGATCGCTCGATGACGTTTTGAAATTCACTCACGGTCATGACGCGGGCCAGGTGCCTTGCGGAATTTGCGAGCCTCCGCAGACCGTAACCTTATTGCAATTGTGGCGAGCCGTTGCCGCGCCAGCGAGGCAGATCAGTCAAGCGCGCAGCGCGGCGACTTGTCCGAGTTCGCGTAATTCGTCGAGATAATCTCCCCACCACTGCATCAACTTGACGCGCTCGTCCCAAAATTCTGCAAAGTTGTAAGCTGCACGAGTATCGTCGTCTTCCTGATGCGCAAGTTGACGTTCGATAGCATCGCCACTGAACTTACGGCTCTCGTTCAGTAGCGTTGACGCAGTCGAACGAAACCCATGAGCCGTCATCTCAGCTTTGCTGTAGCCCATACGGCGGAGAGCCGCATTTAGTGTTCCATCAGATAGGGGCCGGTGCCAGGATCGAATTTGCGGAAAAAGATAGCGGGACTTGCCGGTGATAGGACGGAGACTTTCAACAACGTCTATCGCCTGACGCGACAACGGCACCTTATGCGGTCGGCTCATCTTCATCTTTTCGGCAGGGATATTCCAGATAGCGTTTGGAATATCGAATTCTTTCCATTCTGCATGACGAAGTTCACCGGGCCGGACAAACGTCACCGCGATGAGCTGCAGCGCTGCTCTGGTCGTCAGCTGACCATCGAGTTCGTCGATGGCGCGCATGAGCGCGCCGACCGCCTTAGGGTCTGTGATAGATGCTCGATGCTGAACCTTTGGCGAGATCAACGCGCCAGCGAGATCGGCAGATGGATCGCGCTCAGCTCGATTGGTCGCGATTGCATATTTGAAAACACGACCTGCCAGACTTCGCGTCCGTCGCGCGGTGTCAAAGCGACCTCGCCGCTCGATCTTCCGAAGCACGTCGAGCAGTTCCGGCGCCTTGATCTCGGCAACCGGTCGATCGCCCAGGTCGGCATTTATGAAGCCGAGAAGCCATTTCTTCTTGTCGAGGGTCTTCGGGTCATCGCCTTCGGCTTTGAACTTTTCGAGCAGTTCGTCAGCAACGATCCTAAAAGTGTTCGAACGCGCAATACGCGCGGCGCCGCGATCGATTTTGCGTTGGACAGACGGATCAATACCTTTCGCGAGCAAGCTCTTGTTGGCGTCGCGGCCAGCACGCGCCTCCGCCAGTGAAACAGCCGGATACCCGCCGAGCGCGATGAGCTTCTGTTTCCCATCGAAACGGAAGGCCTGACGCCAAAGCTTCGAGCCGTTGGTTTCGACCAGCAAATAGAGGCCCCCGCCATCGCTCAGCTTATACGGCTTTTCTCGCGATTTGCTGGTACGGCATACAGCGTCTGAAATGGGCATGGGTTCGATCCCCTCAGCTCAATCTACCAACAGATGTTCTCTTCAATACCAACAGCCGTACCAACAAATGTTCTGGTTGTCAGCGGAACACCGCGGAGGGCAGTGGAAGAGAACTCCTCGCTTTATTGAGGGATTCTAACACGTTGGCGGACGGTGGCGGAAGACTGCGGAGGGGGTCATGGTGCCCAGGGGCGGGATCGAACCACCGACACTGCGATTTTCAGTCGCATGCTCTACCAACTGAGCTACCTGGGCGTTCCGCCTATGCCTGAGAAGCGGCGTGACGGGAGCGGCGGTTTATAGTCAGGCAATGCGGCTCTGTCCACCATGCTTCGCCCGGCGGCTTCGCATCGCCCGGCCGTGCGAAAAGCCGACGGCGAAGCGTGTCCGGCATAGCCCGAGGGGCGGAGCCGGACGACTTCTTAAACCAATGAAAATAATGAAATTTTCAAATATCGCTACTCGTTGTCGTCGTCCTCGTCGGCCCGGCCGGCGACGACGTAGGAACCTGACAGCCAGCGATTGAGGTCGACATCCCGGCAGCGGTCCGAACAAAACGGTTTGCTGGCTTCGATCGAAGGCTTGCCGCAAATCGGGCAAGGCTTGGCGGCCGCCGCGCGGGGAGAGGCGTTGCCGGACGACTTAGCTGGCATTCAACCAGCCAAAGCGGATCGGGAACCCTTCGCCGCCGAGCAGCGAAATCGAATTCATACAAAGGCAGGCCCACGATGTTGCTGTAGGAGCCGACCATCTTGACCACGAACGATCCCGCGATGCCCTGCACGGCGTAGCCGCCGGCCTTGCCGCGCCATTCGCCGGAGCCGATATAGGCTTGGATGTCTTCTTCCGACAGCCGCTTGAAACGCACGCGGGTCTCGATCAGGCGCTGACGAAACGCTTCGCGCGGGGTGACAAGGCAAATCGCGGTGTAGACGCGGTGGTTGCGGCCCGACAATAGCCGCAGACATTGCGCGGCCTCATCGACCAGATTGGCCTTGGGCAGGATGCGGCGGCCGACCGCTACCACGGTGTCGGCGGCCAGAATGAAGGCGCCGCGCAACTCATCATCGAGTTGCACCGATTTGAGCGCGGCGTCGGCCTTGGCGCGGGCGAGCCGGTTGGCGCAGGCGCGCGGCAACTCGCCGCGTTTGGGGGTCTCGTCGACGTCGGCAGGACGCAACGCATCGGGCTCGATGCCGGCCTGGTTGAGCAGGCCGAGACGTCGCGGCGAACCTGAGGCGAGAACCAGTTTGGGACGGCCAAGCATGCGGATTTAAAATCGGTGGGAGGAGAATTCGAAGCCCCTGAATGCGCGCGGAACCTATCGGAAGGCTCACGCCGAGACAACCGTGCATTCACGACCAGCATGACAAACAGCACGCCCGCTAACCGCCCGCGCTGCCTGAGGAAAAGCCCCTGACATCCGGTCGTCACGAAGCCGCAACATCGGCTTGCGTCGGGAACCGCCTCGGCGGACTCCGCGCTCGCCCCCGTTAGCCGCTGGCCGCGCCGACGTTGGAAAATCGTTTGCGAATGCGCAACAGCAAGCCGTCGCAAACCTCGCGATAGGCCTCCAGTTTCTGTTCGCGGCTCCCCTCGAGGCCGGTCGGATCCGGCGTCGGCCAGTATTCGACCTCTGCCGCGAGCGTTCGCGTCAGGTCTAACGCCTTGTGATGGGCCTCCGGAGCCAGCGTGATGATGAGGTCGAAATTCAGGCCCTCCCAGTCGTCCAGTTCCTCGAACGTCATCGGCTTGTGCTGCGAGATGTCCTGGCCGAGTTCGGCCATCACGGCGACGGCGAAGGGATCGAGTTCACCTTTCTTGACGCCGGCCGATCGCACATAGAGCGCGTGCGGGAACATCCGCTGCAAGAGGCTCTCCGCCATCGGCGAGCGCACGCTGTTGAACCCGCAGGCAAACAGCACGGCTTGCGGAGCACGCAACAGCGGCGCCGCCATGTCAGGCTTTTTTTAGTTGGCGCATGGCTTCATCCGAAAACCGGCGCCCTCTTTCGCAGCCATGCCTGTTATCTTGCGCATGATCTCCGCGCAAACGCACCTTGCGTTTGTCGCGCCCAAAAACCGGTATCCACTTTTCGGGATCATGCTTATTGGTCTGCGCATGATCTGGTCCAAAAACCGGAATCCACTTTTCGGGATCATGCGGCTCACCCCTTCCAGTGCAACACGCAGATCAGCGTAAACAGGCGGCGGGCAGTCTCGAAATCGATCCGCACCTTGCCCTTCAACCTTTCCTGCAGCGTGCGCGACCCCTCGTCATGGATGCCGCGCCGGCCCATGTCGATCGCCTCGATACGGTCCGGCGTCGCGGTGCGGATCGCCTGATAATAGCTGTCGCAGATCATGAAATAGTCTTTCACGATGCGCCGAAACGGCGTCAGCGACAACAGATGCGCCACCACGGGCGAACCATCCTCGCGGCGGATATCGAAAGCGAGGCGGTTGCCGGTGATGGAAAGATGCAGCGCGAAGGGGCCGCCGTCGACGCCCTCCGGTGCAAACAGGTTCTGCTCGACCAGATCGTAGATCGCGATCGCGCGCTCGTGCTCGATGTCGGGACCGGACCGGCCGATCAATTCCTCATCGAGCGTAACCGCGACGATGCGATACTGTGAATCATCTCCCGGTGGCGGCTTGTTCATGACAGGTTGAGACGGATTCCGATGGAGCGTGCATGGGCATCGAGACCCTCGGCCTTGCCGAGCGTCATCGCCGCCGGGCCGAGTGCGCGCAACTGATCGGGCCCGCATTTGAGCACCGACGTCCGCTTCATGAAGTCGAGCACGCCGAGACCGGAGGAAAATCGCGCCGAGCGCGCGGTCGGCAGCACGTGGTTGGAGCCGCCGACATAGTCGCCGATCGCCTCCGGCGTGTGGGCTCCCAGAAATATCGCGCCGGCATTGCGGATTTTCGCCGCCAGTGCTTCCGGATCCGCCGTCACGATCTCCAGATGCTCGGCAGCGAGCGCGTCCGCAAGCGCGACCAATTCATCGATCGTGCGCACCTTGATGATCGCACCAAAATCCTGCCACGAGGCGCGCGCGATCGCGGCGCGCGGCAAGGTCGACAATTGCGCCTCGACCGCGCGGGTGACCTCGCCGGCGAGGGCCGCATCGTCCGTGATCAGGATCGATTGCGCGTTGGCGTCGTGCTCGGCCTGCGCCAACAGATCGGCGGCAATCCAGGCGGCATTCGCGGTGCGGTCGGCGATGACCAGCACTTCGGAAGGTCCCGCGATCATGTCGATGCCGACCTTGCCGAACACCAGCCGCTTGGCGGCCGCGACATAGGCGTTGCCGGGCCCGACGACCTTGGCGACCGGCGCGATGGTCGCGGTGCCATAAGCCAGCGCGGCCACCGCCTGCGCCCCGCCCACGCGATAGATTTCCGAAACCCCGGCGAGATTAGCCGCCGCCAGCACCAGCGGATTGAGCTTTCCGTCCGGCGATGGCACCACCATCACCACACGATCGACACCGGCTACCTTTGCCGGCACCGCGTTCATCAATACCGACGACGGATAGGCGGCGGTGCCGCCGGGAACATAAAGGCCGACCAACTCGATCGCGCTCCAGCGCCAGCCGAGCTCGACGCCGAGCGCGTCGGTGAAGCGTTCGTCCTTTGGCAATTGCCGGCGGTGGAAACTCTCGATCCGGCCGCGCGCGAACTCGAGTGCCGCGAGCGTCTCGCGGTCGCAGGCCTTCACCGCCTGCACGATGTCGTCAGCGCCGATCCGAAGCCGCGAGGCATCGATGTCGAGCCGGTCGAATTTCGTCGTCGCTTCGATCAGCGCCGCATCGCCGCGGGCAGCGACGTCGTCGACAATGCGGCGGCTGGCCGCCTCGACATCGGCGGCGGCCTCGCGCTTCATCGCCAGGAAGCTGGCGAAAGCTTTCGCAAAATCGGCGCTGGAGGTGTCGAGCAGAACGGGCATGGCGGCTTTCCGGAGGTCTTGAAGTCGTAAAGTAAAGGCTTCCGCTCCATGGCGCGAGGGCTAATCGCCGTCAACCCATTAACAGCCAACAGCGTTTAAGGGCCGCAATTCACGGCCCCGCGCCGCGAAAAATACCTAGTGTCCCGGTTCTGACATTCGTATCCTACGCGGCGGCCACTTTTACGAATGTCAGAACCAAAGGGACACTAGCAACCATATGATTCTAGTGTGGCTTTCGACTTTGACGTTCCTTTGAAGAACTCGCGGCAGCCCTGAAAAGAACGTCAGTGTCGCCACACTGGTCCTTTAACAGGGCGCAGGCGTTCAATCGCTAATGCGCTCGATGCGGGCGCCGCAGGCGGAGAGCTTCTCCTCCAGCCGCTCGAAACCGCGGTCGAGATGATAGACGCGGTTGACCATGGTCTCGCCCTCGGCGGCAAGCCCCGCGATGACCAGCGACACCGAGGCGCGCAGGTCGGTCGCCATGACGGGCGCGCCGCGCAATTCGCCGATGCCGTGAATAGTGGCGGTTTCGCCGTCGAGCTGGATTCGCGCACCGAACCGCGCCAGTTCCTGGACATGCATGAAGCGGTTTTCGAAAATAGTCTCGGTGATGTGGGAAGCCCCCTTGGCGCGGGTCATCAGCGCCATCAGCTGGGCCTGAAGGTCGGTCGGGAAGCCCGGAAACGGCGCGGTCGAAACCTTGACCGGATTGAGGCCCGCGCCGTTGCGGGCGACGCGAATACCCTCGTTATTTGCGGTGACGACTGCGCCGGCCTCGGTCAGGACATTGAGCGCCGCTTGCAGCAGTTCCGGCCGCGCGCCGCTCAGTTGAACGTCGCCGCCGGTCATCGCCACCGCCATGGCATAGGTGCCGGTTTCGATCCGGTCCGGCAACACGGTATGACGCGCGCCGTGCAGCGCATTGACGCCCTCGATGACGATCCGCGCCGTGCCGGCCCCCGTGACGCGCGCACCCATCTTGTTGAGGCAATCGGCGACGTCGAGGATTTCGGGCTCGCAGGCGGCATTGGTGATGACGGTAGTTCCCTTCGCGAGCGTCGCCGCCATCAGTGCGACATGGGTGCCGGAGACCGTCACCTTGGGAAAATCGATCTCGCCCCCCTTCAACCCGCCCGGGGCGCTCGCGATCACATAGCCGCCGTCGATCACGATCTCGGCGCCGAGTTTTTCCAGCGCCATGATCAACAAATCGACCGGCCGCGTGCCGATGGCGCAGCCGCCGGGCAGCGAGACTTTTGCTTCGTGCATCCGCGCCAGCAGCGGCGCAATCACCCAGAAGCTCGCGCGCATCCGCGACACCAGCTCATAGGGCGCGGTGGTGTCGATGATGTTGCCTGCGGAGATGTGCAGGGTCTGGCCCTGATATTCGCGATCGCCGGGCCGCTTTCCGGCCGACATGATATCGACGCCGTGATTGCCGAGAATACGCTGCAACTGCGCGACGTCGGCGAGCCGCGGCACGTTATCGAGGATCAGCGTCTCGTCGGTCAGGAGACCCGCGATCATCAAGGGCAGCGCGGCATTCTTGGCACCGGAAATCGGAATGGTGCCGTTGAGTTGATTGCCGCCAATGATGCGAATGCGATCCATACCGAAACCTGCTTCCTGCTGTGCTCCCTATATACACGGCAAGCTTTGAATTTGCGGCTATTTAATGGGTATGGCGGTTAGAGGCGGTTAATATCCGCGCTTTCCGGCACCGCCTTGGGATACCCCGGTCTTGCCGCCTGGATCATGGCGCGCCCCGACCACGAGCACGCTTTCAATTCCGGGATCAAGCGGGCATTCGCGCAACGCGCCATGTCCGACCATTCCGGTGGTACCGAACAGGACGGCCTTCGGTTCCGCTCAGGCCGGGTGGTAGCGCCGAACCGCCCTGATGATCGCCAGAACAAAGAGCACGAGCACGATGCCCTGGACGACGGCGAATGGCGGTTCGCTCGGCGGCACGCTCGGCGCCAGTGCATGCAGGGGGCCAATTTTCAGGAAACTCTGGATCACCAGCACGAACACGTTGAGATAGAGCGAGACGATCGCGGTGATCAGGTAGATCGCGCGCCAGGCGCCTGAAAGCTTGGCGCCGTAGAGCGCGTAGCAGGCGATCGCGAGCAACACCAGCGACAGGATCGCGATGATATGCGAGGGCAACAGCTTCTCGAAAGGAAACATGAAGCCGGTGGCGTTGGTCAGGATGGTGGTGATGAGGAAGATAGCGGTCAGGCCCGGCATCGATTCCGACTTGAACAGCCCGAACAAAACGACCAGGCCCGCGACGATCGCGACCAGACTGATGATGACGTGCAAGACCGTGACGGCGTGCAAGCTTAAACCAAGCATCATGATACGCTCCCCCTGCTGAATAAATGAATGCTACGGCTGTTCGGTTGAAATTGCCACAGTCAGGACAGCGTCACGTGCGGGCGACGGCACTCAACTGGATTTGACCGCGTCATAGAATTTTTGCAATGGCGTCACGGTGATGACGGGGCATGCACCAAGACATCGGCGCTATAGCGCCGGCTTTGCGGAATCGTTGAGATAGCTATGCAGCGCGGCAACGACCTGGGCGCCCTCGCCGATCGCGCCGCCGACACGTTTGACCGACCCCGAGCGCACATCGCCGACCGCGAAAACGCCTGGCACCGAGGTCTCGAGCGTTGACGTGGCAGACGCCCCGCCGTTTGGTGCACCTGTGATGACAAAACCGGCGCGATCGACCTTGACGCCGCAGCCCTCGAGCCATCCGGTGGCCGGATCGGCGCCCACGAACAGGAAAAGGTTGCGGGTATCAAACCGGTTTTCTTCGGGCGAGAGGCGGCTGCGCCAGCGCACGCCTTCGAGCGAGCCCTCCTCGGCGCCTTCAAGCCCGGTGACCTCGGCATTGAATATCAGTTCGATATTCGCCGACGCCTCGATGCGCTCAATCAAGTAGCGCGACATGCTGGCGGCAAGACCGCCGCCACGAATGACCATATGAACCTTGCTGGCATGACCTGACAGGAAGACCGCGGCTTGGCCTGCGGAGTTGCCGCCGCCGACCAGCACGACCTCCTGCCGGGTGCACAACCGCGCCTCGACCGGCGAGGCCCAATACCAGACACCCCGACCGTCGAAGTCGGCGAGGCTTTCAATCACAGGCCGCCGGTAACGCGCGCCGCTTGCCACCACGACAGAGCGCGAGCGCACCACCTCGCCATTGTCGAGCGTCAGGCCGAAAGCGCCGTCGGCGCGCGAGCAATCGAGCGACTTCACCTCGACGGGGATCATAATGTCAGCGCCGAATTTCTGCGCCTGGTTGAAGGCTCGCGCCATCAGCGCGTGTCCGGAAATGCCGGTCGGAAAACCGAGATAGTTTTCGATTCGGGCGCTGGCGCCGGCCTGGCCGCCGAAAGACCGCGTATCGCAGACGGCTACCGTCAGCCCTTCCGAGGCCGCATAGACCGCGGTCGCCAGTCCCGCGGGGCCCGAGCCCACGACGGCGACGTCGTAGACCATGTCCTTCGAGACGGCGCGCACCATGCCGATGGCGCGCGCCAGTTCGGATTCGCTCGGGTTACGCAGCACGGTCCCGTCGGGCACCACGACCAGCGGCAGGTCGGCCGGCGACGGCGAGTAGCGCGCAACCACTTCGGCGGCATCCGGGTCGGCATATGAACACAGCACGTGATGCGGATAGCTGTTGCGGGAGAGAAACCCCTGGAGGCGAATGACGCCGGCGGACCTCGCGGGGCCAATCAGGACTGGCCCGCCGGCACCGCCCCGGATCAAGTTGACACGGCGCAGAATCAGCGCGCGCATGATGCGCTCGCCGAGATCGGCTTCCGCGACCATCAATGCGCGCAGGCGTTCCGGCGAGAGCAGCAGCGTTGTGACATCACCCTCGGCATGGCCATCGACCAGCGCGGCGCGGCCCGACAACTGGCCGATCTCGGCGAGGAACTGGCCGGGACCCTGATCGATGATCGGCGTGACCCGGCCGAGGCCGTCGCGTTGGGTAATGGCAACATGGCCGGACAGCACGACAAACATGCCGGGACCGGCCTTGCCGGTCTCGAACAGCGCTTCGCCGTGGCGATAGTTGCGTTCGTCGCCGAACCGGCGCATCCGCGCGATTTCCTGCGCGGTCAGCGTCGGGAAGGTCTGCTCATAGCGGGGAAAGGCACTGGCGAGGCTCGCGGTGGCGCCGGTTTCTTGTCCCAAGATGGTTTCGTCCGACATTACCTACCGCCTTATCCAGCAAACCCGCCTGGTCGAGGATATTCGTCAACCGGCATACGAGAACCGGCCTGCCCGGGCCAACCGGCTATTTGCCCGGGCTTTCTTCGCCGTCATGGCGAGAGACCTCATCAGAAGCGGACGACGCTGGCGTGAAATCGCCTCGCTCTCTCGCCTGCGATTTTCTCCGCTTGAGATTTTCGCGCAGCGCGAGCTTCAGCCGTTCTTGACGCCGATCTCTGGGGGCCGATCCCGCCGCCCGCCCGCTTTCGTTTCCACGATCCATCACCATCAGCCTAGTACCGCCGATCTGAAGTCCCTGCGCCACAAGCCGCGAATTCGATCAGGGACTTCAGATCGATGAAGCGGTACTAGAATCAATAAGTTTGTGAGTAGCCCATGACTTTCCGAAGTTCGTGACGGTGGGTGTCGCAATGGAGCACGAACTTCGGAAAGTGGGCACTGGTCACCGTGCCGCCCATTGTGTTGGCGCTATCCCGCCCAATCAAGGCGCCGGCGAGGCGGTTCCGGCGCCCGGCATTACCGGCCAGCCGAACTAGCGGCTTTGGCTGGCGAACGATGCTTTCCCACGCTTGCGTGCTCCCTGGCCTTGTGGCAAGGATCGCCCGCTCTGTGGAGCCTTTTCGGCCGATTCTTTGATCTAGTGTCACGGTTCCGAGCGCATGCTGCCGTAGCTCAGTGGTAGAGCACTCCATTGGTAATGGAGAGGTCGACAGTTCAATCCTGTCTGGCAGCACCATTTTTCCGCTCAGAAGTTCTGTGAAAATCACTATCAATTGAGCTTTTTGTCGCTTTGAGCTGTAACGTCTATTTCGATTGGAACAAACCGTGAAGACTTGTACCAACTGAAAAAAAGCGGCGCAATCGTTCGCATTTTGTCCGCCTCTCCGAGGGCGCAGCCCGCTTCCATCTACTCCACGTGACACGTCCGCTGCGAACCGGATACGATCCCTCTAAGGAGTCGCCCTCCGGGCGGGGCGCTCATGGACCTCGTGTTCGAAACAGGCCACCTGCCGAGATTGACCGAGGACAAATTGCCGCTCTGACTGTAGCGATGCCAGCAATCCACCATCTGCGGTTTTGATGACCGCTGGCCGCCGGAGCCGAGCGCTGCGCCCTTTGGCGAGTACGAGTTCGGATGGTGGCGAACGCCGACGTCTAAATGATTCGCGATCGAGGCTACCCGCCTTGCGCAACAGAATCCCGTCGATGCTTGCGGGTTGTTCCTACGATCCGGACCTATTTCACTGGCAGCAGCTTGAGGCAAACTGCACTCACGGCAGCAGCGAAAACCATGTAGGCCGCCACCAGCCAGGGAGTTGAACCACCGGCTGAATAAAGTGCCGTTGCAATTATCGGGGTGAGCGAGATCGAAATGACCGAGCCGACCTGGTAGATAAGCGAGATGCCCGTATAGCGCAGGCGCGCATCGAAGAGTTCGCAGAGAAGTGCCGCCTGAGGACCGTAAAGGGGACCCCACAACACCCCATAGGCAACGAGAAGGACGGCGGTTACGAGCCACGCACTTCCTGAGTACGTCATCGACCAGAAGGCGGGAAACGCGAGTACGGCACTGACAATTGTCGCGACAAGGTAGACCGGTTTCTTTCCAATCTTGTCCGCAAGCATCGCCGAGACAGGTATCGTTACCAATAGCAGAAGTGCAGACAATGCGAGCGCGGTCAGACCTGCCGTCCTCGGGATGCCACCAACCCTGGTCATCAGACCGAGACCGTAGACGCAGTAAGCGCTGAACACTACACCCAGGATGAGATACGAACCGAGACCCAGCAGAACAACACGCTTGTGCTGCGAAAGAACCTCGACGATTGGAACGTTCGATACCAAACCCCGGTTTCGGACCTGCTCGAACTCGGGTGTCTCCAAGATAGTCGCGCGGATATACAGGCCAACAATCAGCAGAAGCACGCTGCCGAGAAAGGGAATGCGCCATCCCCAGGTCAGGAACTCCTGACTGCTGAGCGTGCCCGACAGGATTGCGATCGTGGCCGTACTCAAGAACAATCCGAGCGCTAGCCCGATTTGGGGAAAGGACGCATACAGCGTCCGGTGGCGCCGGTCGGCGTATTCGAATGTCATCAGGACAGCTCCACCCCATTCGCCGCCAAGCGCCACGCCTTGAAGGCACCTCAGGAAAAGCAAGCCAAGGGGCGCCCAGATACCTACCTGGGAAAACGTGGGCAGAAGACCGATCAAAAATGTACCGACGCCCATCACCGCAAGAGAAAGGACGAGCAACCGTTTACGGCCGATGCGGTCGCCGAAATGACCGAAGAGAATTCCACCAAGCGGCCGAACAAGGAAACCTGCTGCAAACGTGCCATAGGCAAGAAACTCCGATATGAGCGGAGTGCCCGACGGAAAGAACACTTCGTTGAATACGATCGCGGATAGACTTGAGAAAATGAAAAAGTCGTACCACTCGATGGTGGTACCGACGAGGCTCGCCACGGCGACCGTCGTTACGCCGATACTTCGCGACGGCGACACGTAGTCCAGCGCAGAATCATTCTCTATCATCACCTGGCTCCGCTCCCCTTCGCGTTTCCGAACCCGCCTCCCGAATTTCTGCGGAACGGCGTACCGTTGTTTGAGGCACGCGCTCACGAAAGCGGAAGCATGACATGGCGCTCGAAAGCCGCGCGCTGTGACAGGCGGGAATACCAGGCTTCCAGATGCGATAGAGGTGGTCGCTCGTGCGCACTTGCGGCCAGAACGTCGTGAGCTGCCGATCCATCCATTTGTCGGATGTCGCTCTCTCCACAGGATCCGTAGGCCAGAGAGACCCGCAGCCATATCTGGCAGCCCGATACCGCACTGTTGCGTTCGACTCCCCCAAGACGAGACCGCCGTCACCGATCGTCGGCACCATCCCGTTTCGGTTTTTCCGGCGACAAGCGGAGCTGTCCAGCCCGCCGAACCTTCCCCCTAAATCTTCACGATCTGAAGCGGCGGCAAGCTCTTCACATGTCCATAAGACTTTCTGAACATTGACTGAATTGGCTCGCCCCAAGAGTTTCAGCATTCTTCAGCACTTCGCTTCAAAGGAAAATTGTCATATGTATGACTTATTTTTTAATGGCAACAAGGGTAAGAGTCAAACGCTGATCGCGATCGAAACACCAAAATGCAGCACCCGGTCGCCTGGTTCTTGCAACCTGCGCAAGCGTTGTCGCACCGACCGGCGCAGCGCGGGCGATTCGTCGGAAGTGCATCTAACGCTTCAGACAAAATCCATGGTAACGGCGTGCGGTGATACCAAAAGCGTGCCGCCCATCCGCTTAGAGAGAACGATGACGACAAAGGAAAAGAGCAAGCAAGCCATCAAGAGAAAAAGCAAACACGATGCTATTTTGGCCGCCGCGCGCGAGCTGATTTATAAGAAGGGCTACCACGAGACTTCATTTACCGACATCGCGGACGCAGCGAATTTGCCAAGGGGGCATTTCTATTACTACTTCCGAAGCAAGGAAGACATTCTGGAATCCGTCGTATCGGACAGGCTTGAAGTAATACAAGGCAATTTCCTGGCCGCCGAGAATGTCTCGCCCGACGCCGTCGCAAGACTGAAATACTATGTCGACGACTTTCTTCACGGCCGTGAAATGCGCAAGGTGTATGGATGCATCATGGGCTCGTTGGCGATGGAATTGGCTAAGGGCGACCGTCGATTGCTTGAGCAGCCGCGCCGTCTTATCGACGCCACGCTGGCGTGGCTGGAAAAACAATTCGCCGCCGGCGGCCGAAGCGCCAGCGCGCGCAAACTCGCTTTCGACCTGCTCGGACGTATTCAGGGAGCGTGCGTGCTCGCCTCAGTCTATGGCGATGGCGATATCCTGGATGCGCAATTCGCCGATATTCAGCGCTGGCTGGACAGTCTCTTTGACGGGCAGAAGAGCTAGACCGGCTCCGGTCCCCCTCCAGGAGTTTTTCACGATTCTCCGTTCAAGCCGAGGCGAAGCGACGGCTCATCTTGCTCGGTCCTAAACAGAGTTGCGCTTTCCGGGACATCGCCCACAATCTGGATTGATGGAAGTTTCTTTCGGTTCAGCGTCAACTCGAATACGTCGAAGCGGTTATAGTGCCCGATGATATCGTGAAGCTGTTTTGCTTCCATGCACTTTCCAAAATCTATTTCGCCGTAGACAATGCCTTCTTCATCGACAAGCAGATCGGATACAGGCATTCCGTCCGGCCCAAAAATCCCGGAACAAGCATTGGGAGTTCCGCCCATCATTGAACGCTTCTCGGGAGTGTCTGCGACTGCATCGATGATTTCGGCGTTCAGGGTGCTGCAAGAAACCACGTTGAATACCTTGCCTTCCAGCGAATGAGCCCCGGCGCGGATCTGAATGCCTCGAGGCATGTCGAAATTCTTCGTGAAGGGAAATGCCGGATAGTTGGACGTATGGATCAGTTCACCCATCGCCAGAAGCGAAAATCTCGCAAGAGTATTGGTGTTCTCTCCGCAGGCGAGCGTCCCCAGCGGGCCCGCGGTTGTGTCGAAAACGCGAATGGAACTGCCGTCACCGGGAGTCCAAATGAGTTTCTCGGCCCATGTCGGAGCAAGCTTGCGATGAACGCCAACTATCTTCCCGGTGTCGGAAATCACAACATTGCTGTTAAAGATCGTCCCCAGGTTACGCGGATTTCGCTCGTTGATACCGATGACGATATTTACAGCGTGCTTCGCCGCAGCCTCGCACAGCGGCGTCAAATGAGGTCCGTTCAATTCGACCGATTGCTCGTGCATGCGACGAAACCAGGGCCCTCCTTTGAGCGGCGTGTCGAGCCATACCCAATACGGATAGCCGGGGATAAAGACTTCCGGAAATACAACCAGCTTTGCGCCCTTCGACGCAGCCTCCTCCACCAGAGCGGAGGCTTTTGCGATCGTTCGATCACGATCGAGAAAGACCGGAGCCGCTTGCACTGCGGCCGCGATGTACTTTTGATGATATTTCATTGATTTCGTCATCCAGGCGGTTCGGTGCAAAAACCTAGCGCAGCCGGAATTTACGTTCAACAAAATTTTGCCATACGTATGACTATATAAATCAGGTCTGATCGGAGCGAAGATCGATCATGTCGGAAGCCGCGCCCCGATGAAGTGTCGGGCGCTTTGGAGGCATCCGCCGGCGTTTCGAGCTGTTGCCGTCTTCCACCGCCCGGGCTGACGGAAATTAAGGCGTCATTAAGGCTTCATTAACCCGTCATTAAGCACAAATTCGTGTTGCTCCCCAATATGTTGGGTTCTCCACGGGTGTGGCTGAACAGTGACAGCTTTTTACTCAAAAGCTGGCTAAGTGCGCGCCATGGACGGCGCAGAAAGCGCTCGATCTGAAAACGAACGACACTCTGGAGAATTACCAATGAAGAAATTTCTACTTGCAACTGTGGCTCTTGTCGCCCTCGGCGCGACAGTGCCAGCACTCGCTGCCGACCTTCCGGCCCGCACCCAGTACACCAAGGCGCCGGCCTATGCCGCCCCGCTTTACAACTGGACCGGCTTCTACATCGGCGGCCATATCGGCGGCGTGTTCTCGGACAACAGCAATTTCGGCGGCCTGACCACCGGCAACAACGGCAATGGCCGTTTCCTCGGCGGCTTGCAGGGCGGTGCCGACTACCAGTTCAACCCGAACTGGGTGATCGGTGCGGAAGCCGAATACTCCTGGATCGCCGGCAACAATGGCAGCGTCATCTTCCCGGGCGGCACCAACTACACCAACAACCAGCGTGGCCTCGGCTCCGTCACCGGCCGCATCGGCTACACCTGGGGTCCCGGCCTGCTCTACGTAAAGGGCGGTTATGCCTATTCCGACAACAACGAGTCGGTTGTGAACGGTGCGGGCGCTTCGGTTCCGTTCGCCTTCTCGGGCAACCACAGCAACGGCTACACCGTCGGTGCCGGTCTCGAATACATGTTCACCCAGAACTGGTCGGGCAAGATCGAGTACCAGTACTACAACTTCGGCAGCTCGAGCTTCACCGCTCCGGCCGCGCTGGTTCCGTTCGGCAACTTCCGCACCGACGACCACGTCGTCAAGGCGGGCATCAACTATCGCTTCAACTGGGGCGGTCCGGTGGTCGCGAAGTACTGATCTTCGCGGATCGCTTGGTTAGAAAAGGCCGGCCTCGCGCCGGCCTTTTTGTTTTTGCGGGCCATCTCTCGCCGCCTCGAATTGGCGATTGTGTTAGGCGACAGACCCGCCGATATTGGGCGGACTAACCTTGCAAACCGGGCCGGGGATGACGGATTCCAAAACAGACGCGATGAAGTCCTCGGCTGAAGCCCTCCGATACCCCTGGGAAAACCACCCCGGCCCCGACCAGGCCGTGGAGATCATGCCGGGCGTGCTGTGGGTTCGCCTGAAGCTGCCATTCCGCCTCGACCACGTGAATATCTATCTGCTCGCCGACGGCGACGGCTGGGCGATGGTGGATTCCGGCTTCGGCAATGAAGAAACCATTGCGGCCTGGACCGCCTTGTTCGAAGGACCACTTGCCGGGATGAAAATCACCCGGCTGATCGTTACCCATTCCCATCCCGATCATGTCGGCCTTGCGGGCTGGGTGGTCGAGCGTTTCAGTTGCCCGTTTTACATGTCGCAGGTCGAATATCTGCAATCGGTTTATCACCAGAACCGCGGCAGCGAAGAACGCAAGCAGGCGCAGCGGCTGTTCTTCCGCCGTCACGGCATGGACGAAAGCCTGACCGATAAACTGCTCGGGCGCGGCCAGGAGTATCTGCAACGGGTCTCGATCCTGCCGGCCTCTTATCGACGGATCTCGCATGGCGATGAGATTTCGATCGGCACGCGCCGCTTCAAGGTCATCACCGGAGGCGGGCATGCGCTCGATCAGGTGATGCTCTATTGCGCCGCCGACAAGCTGTTTCTGTCCGCCGACCAGGTGCTGAGCAAGATTTCACCCAATGTCAGCGTCTGGGCGGTCGAGCCGGAGCAGAATTCGCTCGGCGAATACCTCGCCTCGCTCGCGAGCCTCACCACCACGCTGCCTTACGATCTGCTCGTCCTGCCCGGCCATGGCGTGCCGTTCTACGGGCTGAAGACGCGGATCAAGCAACTGGCCGATCACCATGAGGAGCGCTGCCGGTTGATCGCGGATGCGTGCCGGGAAACATCCAAGACATCGTCACAGCTGGTGCCAGTCGTGTTTCACAAACATGTGCTTGATCCCCATCAGATGGGATTTGCCGCCGGCGAACTGATCGCGCATGTCAATTACATGCTGGTCGAAGGCCGCCTCAGAAGCGACGAAGTCGACGGCGTGCTCTGCTACAGGACCACGTGATCTCCATGAGACGAACTCTGGCTCGCGGCCTTCTACTGGGTCTGGCCACGCTCGGCACCGCGCCGGCGATGGCGCAAAATGCGCCGCAAGTGATTTTCATGACCGCCGGCGACGGCAGCGCGTTTCTGCCCTATGGGCAAGGGGTCGCGGCCTATCTCGCCACCAAAGGCCTCCACCTCGAAATCAAGAAAAGCGGAGGCTCGAACGAAAACCTCTCCGCCGTCGATGCCTCGCCGATGACGATCGGGACGGCCTTCATGGCGTCGGCCTATGAAGCTGTCAGCGGCACCGGTTTTGCCGCCGGCCACAAACATGAAAACATCCGCGCGCTGTTTCCGATGTATGAGACGTCGTTCCAGGTCGCGGCTTTGCGCAAGAGCGGGCTTCATTCGCTCGCCGACCTCGACGGCAAGAAGGTCGGCGTCGGCCCTGCACGCGGCCCGGCCGAAGGATTTTTTCGCGCCGCCGCCGACGTCGCGCACATCAAACCTGTGATCGTCAACGGCGATCCCGCCGCGCTCTCGCGCCAGGTGCTTGACGGCGAGATCGATGCGCTGTGGCAAGGCGCCGTGGTGCCGATTCCATCCCTGACCGCAGTCGCCAATCAGGGCGACGCGATCGTATTCGGGCTTACCGACGCCGAAGTCACGGCCGTACTCGCAAAGCTGCCGGCGCTGTCGGCGACAATCATCCCGGCCGGGGCCTACAGGGGGCAGACGGCCGAGATCAAAAGTTTTTCCGCGTGGAATTTCGTGGTCGCCAACAAGGACCTTCCGGACGAGTTGGCCTATGCCATCACCAAGGCCGTACTCTCGGCAACCGATCCCAAATCCCAGATCTATCCGACCGCCTCACGCACCAGCGCGTCCGATGCAACGAATAACCGCATCCTGCCGTTCCATCCCGGCGCGATACGGTTCTATCACGAAGTAGGCGTCACGCTGCCCACACCTTAGATTTCAAGCCTCCAAATTAAAAAGCTTCGCCGCGGTCCGGCCGAGGATGTCGGCCTTCTCGTCATCGCTGAGCGAGGTCGAAGCGAAAATGTGGTCCACCGGGCTCAACTGCCATGGATAGGGATAGTCGCTGCCGAGCATGATCTGGCCCGCGCCAACCTGCGCCGCCAGATGGCGGATCGCCTCGGGCGTAAAGACGAGCGAGTCGAAATAGAGCTGCTTGAGATATTCCGAAGGCCTCTTGTTCAGCTTGATGTCGGGATTGCACCCCTTGGGTCCGACCGTGCAGGGATGGTCGGAACGGTCGGCGTAGGAGCCGAGATAACCGCCGCCATGCGCCGCGATTACCTTCAATCCGGGAAAGCGATCGAGCGTGCCTTCAAAAATCAGATGCGACAGCGCGATGGTCGTATCCAGGGGATTGCCGATGGTGTTGTCGAGCCAGCCATTGCCCGCGAACCTCTTGCCGAGTTCGGGGGTGCCGCGCGGATGGATGAACAGGGGCGCGCCGAGTTCTTCGGCCTTGGCCCATACCGGGTGGAACCGGGGATCGGAGAAATCGATACTGTTCATGGAGCCGCCGATCGCGGCGCCCTTCAAGCCCTGCCTCTTGATTGCGGTCTCCAACTCCTGCACGGCGAGGTCAGGCGCCTGCAACGTCAGCGAGGCAAAGGCCGCGAACCGGTCGGAATGCGCGGCGCAGAATTCGGCGAGCTTCTCGTTCTGGATTTTGACGATTTGCGCGGCAAGATCGCGTTCCTTGTCGTACCAGAACGGATTGATCGACAGGATTTCCATGTCGACGGCCTGCGAATCCATCGCGGCGAGCCGCTGCTTGAGATCGATGAAGGTTTCTTGCGCGCCGTTGATCGGCCCGGCCTGACGCCTGCGGCCATCTTCACCCAACAGCGCGCCGGCTTCGTGGAAATTGCAGTGCGCGTGCACGTCGATGGTCTTGACCCGCTTGCCGTTGACCGAGACCGGGAGCATCGAGCGCGCCGGTGCTTGCGCGTGCGCGCCATGCAAGAGTCCGCAGCCGCAAAAGAAGATGCCGGTGGCCGCAGCCGCCGTGCCGGCTTTCAGAAAATCGCGGCGCGTCGTCATGATGTTTCTCCCGTGGTTCTTGTTGGGCCAGGCGCTTTTGCAACAACTGTTTCAATAGCTGCAATTCCAGTTCAATTGGATCGAATCGGCTCGCGTGAGCCTTCAACCGCCCCCGGCCGCAGTCAGCGCCGCACCCCGTACGCGCCTCTTGGCGACAAGGCAGCAATTTTAGAAAAGCTTCAGCAAGCACCGTAGTTTACGGCTGTGGGTGTCGGGGCTGAGTGCGGCGCGCACTGAAACTTGACCTGAATCAAGGCCTTCGGCCTCGAGCTGGTGTTCTAATACGGCTCGACACGGATTATAGAAACCCTCTAAAACGGTACTCTCACTTTCGGCTTCACGCCCAGTTCCAGGTCCCGCGATGGATTACAGCCAGTTTTTCCGGTCCGCCCTCTCCCGCCTCCATGACGAACGACGGTATCGGGTTTTTGCCGATCTGGAACGCGTCGCCGGCCGCTTCCCTCATGCGGTGTGGCATTCGCCGAAAGGCGCGCGCAACGTCGTCATCTGGTGCTCCAACGATTATCTCGGCATGGGCCAGCATCCGAAAGTGGTCGGCGCGATGGTCGAGACCGCGACCCGTGTGGGCACTGGCGCCGGCGGCACCCGCAACATCGCAGGCACCCATCATCCGCTGGTGCAGCTCGAGCAGGAGCTCGCTGACCTGCATGGCAAGGAAGCAGCCCTGCTCTTCACCTCCGGCTATGTCTCCAACCAGACCGGCATTTCGACCATCGCCAGGCTCATTCCGGACTGCCTCATTCTTTCGGATGCGCTTAACCACAATTCGATGATCGAAGGCATTCGCCAGGGCGGCTGCGAGCGGCAGATATTCCGCCACAGCGACATGGCGCATCTGGAGGAATTGCTGCGCGCCGCGGGGCCGGACCGCCCGAAGCTGATCGCCTGCGAGAGTCTCTATTCGATGGACGGCGATATCGCGCCGCTTTCGAAGATCTGCGATCTCGCCGAGAAATACGGCGCCATGACTTATGTCGACGAAGTGCATGCGGTCGGCATGTACGGCCCGCGCGGTGGCGGCATCGCCGAGCGCGACGGCGTCATGCATCGTATCGACATTCTGGAAGGCACGCTGGCCAAGGCCTTCGGCTGTCTCGGCGGCTATATTGCCGGCACCTCGGAAATGGTGGACGCGGTGCGTTCCTATGCTCCCGGTTTCATCTTTACCACCGCACTGCCGCCGGCAATCTGCTCGGCGGCGACGGCGGCGATCCGGCATCTGAAGGCCTCGAACTGGGAACGCGAGCGCCACCAGGAGCGGGCGGCCCGCACCAAGGCGATCCTGACCGCCGCAGGCCTGCCGGTGATGTCGAGCGACACCCATATCGTGCCGCTGTTCGTCGGCGATCCCGAAAAATGCAAGCAGGCGTCCGACCTGCTTCTGGAAGAGCACGGCATCTACATCCAGCCGATCAACTATCCGACCGTCGCCAAAGGCACCGAGCGCTTGCGGATCACGCCCTCGCCCTATCACGAAGACGGGCTGGTCGACCAATTGGCCGAAGTCCCTGTTGCAGGTCTGGGACCAGCTCGGCCTGCCGCTTCGGGAAAAATCGCTGGCGGCGGAATAACGCTCGAACCACATAGCCTGGAAATATCCCCCGAGGCGCGCGCCTCGGGATGAGGTTAAGGTTAGCTGGCCGTTTCGGTAGCCGGCCACATACACGCCGTGCTTTGCGCAGCCGATCGCGCTATACTTCCGCCGGACCTTAGGGAGTAAGCAGCGATGCTGCACGACTGGGGCGTGATCGCAGCCGCCTTCGGCTACATCGGCTTCCTGTTTTTCGTCGCGAGCTACGGTAACCGCCTGTCGCCGACGCAGCGCGGTCGCGCCAGTGGATTGATCTATCCGCTGTCGCTGGCGATCTACTGCACCTCCTGGACCTTCTTCGGCTCGGTCGGCTTTGCCACCCGCACCAGTGTCGACTTTCTGGCGATCTATGTCGGCCCGATCGTGATGATCGGCCTCTGCACGCCGCTCCTGCGCCGGGTCATCCAGCTCGCCAAGTCGCAAAACATCACGTCGATCGCCGATTTCATCGCCGCGCGTTACGGCAAGAGCCAGGCGGTGGCCGCGACCGTGGCGCTGATCGCTATCATCGGCTCAGTGCCCTACATCGCACTCCAGCTTAAAGCGGTCGCCTCTTCGCTTGAAACCATCCTGATCGACGAACAGGCCATCTCTTCGATCCCGCTGGTCGGCGACATCGCGTTGATCGCGACGCTGGCGATGGCGGCGTTTGCGGTGCTGTTCGGTACGCGCCAGACCGATGCGACCGAACACCAGCACGGGTTGATGCTGGCGATCGCCACCGAATCCATCGTCAAGCTCGTCGCCTTCATCGCGGTGGGCGCTTTCGTCACGTTCTGGATGTTTTCGCCGCACGAACTGATCGAACGCGCGATGAAAACCCCGGAAGCCGAGCGCGCTCTGGAATACGTACCGTCGGCCGGCAATTTCCTGACCATGACGCTGTTGTCGTTCTGCGCGATCATGCTGCTGCCGCGCCAATTCCATGTCAGCGTGGTCGAGAACTCCACGCCGTCGGAAGTCAGCCGGGCACGCTGGCTGTTTCCGCTTTACCTAGTGGCGATCAACCTGTTCGTGATTCCGATCGCGCTTGCCGGGCTCATTACCTTCCCATTCGGCGCGGTGGACTCGGATATGTACGTGCTGGCCCTGCCGGTGGAGGGAGACGCGCCGCTGCTCAGCGTCGCCGTCTTCGTCGGCGGTCTGTCGGCGGCCACCGCCATGGTGATCGTGGAATGCGTCGCGCTCTCGGTCATGGTCTCGAACGACATCATCATGCCGCTGGTGTTGCAGCGCCGCCGCGAGACCGGCAATGGACAGCAGGATTTCGGCCGCTTCCTGTTGGGAACCCGCCGCTTTGCGATCTTCGCCATCATGACGATGGCGTATTTCTATTACCGCGCGCTGGGCGAGGCCCAGCTCGCCGCGATCGGGCTGTTGTCCTTTGCGGCGATTGCGCAGCTCGCGCCGGCCTTTTTCGGCGGACTGCTCTGGCAGCGTGCGACCGCGCGGGGCGCCATGGGGGGCATGCTCGTCGGCTTTGCGATGTGGGGCTATACGCTGTTCCTGCCGAGCTTCCTGGACGGCACACCGGCCGGCTTGCAATTCCTGCACGACGGTCCGTTCGGGATCGAAGTGCTCCGCCCGCAGGCGCTGTTCGGATCCGACCTGTCCCAGCTCATGCACGGCGTGGTGTGGTCGCTCTCGCTCAACATCCTGACCTACGTGCTGCTGTCGCTGTCGCGCCAGCCGTCCTCGATCGAACGGATGCAGGCGGATCTGTTCGCGCCCAGCGTGTTGACCCCGATGACACCGACCTTCCGCCGCTGGCGGACCACGGTGACGGTGCAGGACATCCAGAGCACGGTGGCGCAATATCTCGGGCCCGACCGCGCACGGGATTCCTTCGAAGCCTTTGCGGCTTCGCGCAACATTCGATTGAGCCTGAATGCCCCTGCCGACTTCGAACTGCTTCAGCATGCCGAACATCTGATCGCATCCTCAATCGGGGCGGCCTCCTCGCGCCTGGTGATGTCACTATTGTTGCGCAAGCGTACGGTCTCCGCCAAGGCGGCGCTCAAGCTGCTCGACGACTCCCACGCCGCTCTGCATTTCAACCGCGAAATCCTGCAGACCGCGCTCAATCATGTACGGCAAGGCATCGCCGTGTTCGACGCGGACCTGCAATTGATCTGCTCCAACCGCCAGTTCGGCGACATCCTTGGGCTTGCGCCGCATCTTGTGCAGATCGGGATTCCCTTGCGGGAAATCCTCGAATTCATGACGGCGATCACGCCTTCCGAGTTCGGCGACAAGGACGCGCTGGTCGAAAGGCGGCTGAAAGCCTACACGGCCGAGGGCGAGCCGTATCTCGAGCGCCTGTCCGACCGGCCTATGGTGATCGAGATACGATCGAATCGGATGCCGGGCGGCGGTCTCGTCATCACCTTCTCCGACGTTACGCCCTCCTTTGAGGCCGCCGAGGCGCTGGAGCGCGCCAATGCCACCTTGGAAAAGCGCGTCCGTGACCGCACTGAGGAACTGACCCGGTTGAACTCGGAACTGGCACTGGCGAAAAGCACCGCCGAGGACGCCAATATCTCCAAGACCCGCTTTCTGGCGGCCGCCAGCCACGACATCCTTCAGCCGCTGAATGCGGCGCGGCTTTATGTGACAAGCCTCGTCGAACGCCAGAGCGGCGGCGAGGATTCGCGGCTTGTCGAAAACATCGACGATTTGCTCGAGGCGATCGAAGAGATTCTCGGCGCGCTTCTGGATATCTCGCGGCTCGATGCCGGCGCCATGACGACGTCGATCACGAATTTCAAGATCGGCGACCTGATGCGCTCACTCGAAATCGAGTTTGCCCCGATCGCGCGCGCCAAGGGATTGAAGCTGACCTTTATGCCCTGCTCGTTGCCGGTGCGATCGGATCGCCTGTTGCTGCGGCGGCTGTTGCAGAACCTGATCTCCAACGCGATCAAATATACCCCGCGCGGGCGCGTGCTGGTCGGCTGCCGCCGCCGCGGGCAATCCTTGCAGATCGGCATCTACGACACCGGCGTCGGCATTCCCGTTCAAAAACGCGGCGAGATCTTCAAGGAGTTTCACCGGCTGGAACAGGGCGCACGGATCGCGCGCGGCCTGGGGCTTGGCCTGTCGATCGTCGAGCGGCTCGCCCGCGTGCTCGGCCATGGCATCGCGCTCGGCTCGATCGCCAGCGGCGGCTCGTTGTTTTCGGTGACGGTGCCGACCGCAAAGGCCATCAATCATACCGCCGCGGTCACCAGCGCCACGCCGCTGTCGCGAACGCCGATGTCGGGAGCCTTGATCGCCTGTATCGAAAACGATGCCGCGATCCTGGACGGGATGAAGACACTTCTCAAAGGCTGGGACGCCGAAGTGATCGCGGTCGCCGATCCCGAAGCTGCCATCGAGGCGATGGAGGCCGCGGGCAAGCCGGTCACGGGCCTCTTGGTCGATTATCACCTCGACCGCGGCAACGGCATTGCCGCAATCCGCGATATCCGGAAAAAATTCGGCGAGGCGATCCCGGCCATTCTCATCACCGCCGACCGCAGCCCGCATGTCCGCGCTGCGGCACGCGAGGAAAACATCGCGGTCTTGAACAAGCCGGTAAAGCCGGCCTCGCTGCGCGCGCTGGTTGGACAGTGGCGCATCCAGCAGATGGTGGCGGCGGAATAACCCAAAGCATGATCCGGAAAAGTATGATGCGGTTTTCCCTCGCGACAAACGCGGAACGCGTTTGCGGAGATCATGCTTCATCAAAGAACTAAAGCGCGGTGACGATTCAACCAAATCTCATCGCGCTTTAGACTTGTGGTGGAGGGGGGCTTTGGCGCCACTGGCCGCCGGCGATCTTTGCGGCGGCAATCACGGCTTGCGTCCGGCTCTCGACGCCGAGCTTTTGCAGGATCGCCGAGACATGCGCCTTGATGGTCGCTTCCGACACCCCGAGCTCATAGGCGATCTGCTTATTGAGCAGACCTTCCGACAGCATCATGAGCACCCGCACCTGCTGCGGCGTCAGCGTCACCAGCCGGTCGCGCAGGCGCGCCAGTTCGGGATCGGTGACCGACGACAGGTCGGTATCGGCCGGCACCCAGACATCGCCGTCGAGCACTTTCATGATCGCGTCGCGCAGCGTCTCGACGCCAAATCGCTTCGGGATGAAGCCGGACGCGCCGAAATCGAGCGACTGGCGGATGGTGCCGCCATCGTCGCTGGCAGAAACGATCACGACCGGAATCGCCGGAAATTGCGCCCGCAGGTAAATCAATCCGGAGAAGCCGGAGATTCCGGGCATCGTCAGGTCGAGCAAGACCAGATCAACGTCGGAATCGCGATCGAGCAGGGCAGTCAGCTCCTCAAAACTGCCGGCCTCGTCAATTTTTGCCGACGTCACGACACTCGCCACCGCCTGACGCAAAGCGTCGCGGAACAACGGGTGGTCGTCTGCAATTACGAGATGGGTGGCAGTCATCTATGGCTTGCAATGGGTTAGGTGGAGCAATTCGGTGTAGCCGTTTTGCATTTCGATTGTCCTGCGGCCTACGACCGCACGCAAGAGCACCAGGGCCGCCATGCGAAATAGCGGTTAACTCCCTCACTTGTGCACCGCAACAGCAATCCCTCAGGCCGACCCGCCCGGCACGGTCTCCATCCTTTCACAGATGCGCCCTCCCCAGCGGGCCGAAAGTCTTACTGGGCGAGGTTTCACGACGATGTTACCGTGCGCGTTAACCTCGTGGCTTGGTTCGGCCGGCGCATGAGGACGAGCCAGCAACATAATTATGATTTCGGGGAGTGCGAACAATGGCAATGGCAGCAACGGCGGGCAGTGACGAGGTCCGCACCGGTGGAATGACAGCCGAGGAGCGAAAGGTCATTTTCGCCTCGTCGTTGGGTACTGTGTTCGAGTGGTACGACTTCTACATCTACGGAACGCTCGGCTCCTTCCTCGCCAAATACTTCTTCTCCAACGTACCTCCGAACGTCGCCTTCATCTTCACGTTGCTTGCCTTCGCGGCCGGCTTTGCCGTGCGGCCGTTCGGCGCGCTGATCTTCGGCCGGCTCGGCGACATGATCGGCCGCAAATACACCTTCCTGATCACGATGACCCTGATGGGCATCGGCACCTTCTTCATCGGCCTTCTGCCCGGCTACGGAAGCTGGGGCATCGCGGCGCCGGTGGTGCTGATCGTGCTGCGGCTGATCCAGGGTCTGGCGCTCGGCGGCGAATATGGCGGAGCGGCGACCTACGTGGCCGAACACGCCCCGCGCAACAAACGCGGCTACTACACGTCGTGGATTCAGACCACCGCGACGCTCGGCCTGTTTCTCGCTTTGCTGCTCATTCTGGGCATCCGCAACTGGATGGGTGAAGAATCGTTCGGGAGCTGGGGCTGGCGCATTCCGTTCCTGCTCTCGGGCATCCTGCTTGCGGTTTCGGTCTGGATCCGCTTGAGCCTGAACAAGTCCCCGGTCTTTCAGAAGATGAAGGACGAAGGCAAAACCTCGAAGCGTCCGCTGAGCGAAGCCTTCGCCGAATGGGGCAACGCCAAGATTGCTATTCTCGCGCTGTTCGGCGCTACCGCCGGTGAAGCCGTGGTGTGGTATGGCGGGCAGTTCTATGCATTGTTCTTCCTGACCCAGACCCTCAAGGTGCCAGGCGCCACCGCGCAGATATTGATCGTCATCGCGCTCGCGCTCGGCACGCCCGGCTTCATCCTGTTCGGCTGGCTGTCCGACAAGATCGGCCGCAAGCCGATTATTCTCGCGGGCTTCCTGCTCGCGGCGCTGACGTATTTCCCGATCTTCAAGGGCATTACGCACTTCGCCAATCCCAAGCTTGAGGCGGCGCTTGCCTCCGCGCCGGTGACGGTCATCGCCGACCCATCGGAATGTTCGTTCCAGTTCAAGGCCACCGGCACCGAGAAATACACAACGAGCTGCGACACCGCGAAGTCCGGACTGGTCAATCTGTCGGTGAATTATCAGAGCCAGGAGGCGCCGAAGGGGACGCCGGCGCAGGTGAAGATCGGCGAGCAGACACTGAATGCGAGCTCACCGGATTTCGCCAAGGCATTGCCTGCCGCGATCAAGGCCCATGGTTATCCGGCTTCCGCCGATCCGGCCGAAATCAATTGGGTGATGACGACGGTTCTGCTGTGGCTGCTGGTGGTCTATGTGACGCTGGTCTATGCGCCGATTGCGGCATGGCTGGTCGAATTATTCCCTAGCCGCATCCGCTATAGCGGCATGTCGCTCCCCTATCATATCGGCAACGGCTGGTTCGGCGGCTTCCTGCCGGCAACCGTGTTCGCCATCGTGGCCTACACCGGAAACATCTATTCCGGCCTGTGGTATCCGGTCGGCATCGCTTTGATGAGCCTGGTCGTTGGCTTCCTGTTCCTGCCCGAAACCAAGGACGTCGACATCAGGACCAACTGATCGCACCTCGACCAGCAGACGAAGAAAACCGGCCGCGAAGCAATCCGCGGCCGGTTTTATTTTGCGCTTGATGATGTTGGGTTCGCCGTCCCGACAAATTGCACCACGATCTCGCGGGCATGCGGCCGTCGTCGATGCTCGATCAGATAGATCGCCTGCCACGTCCCCAGCATCAGCCTTCCCTTGAGAAGCGGTATTTGCAGCGAGGTTGCCGTCAGCATGGTCTTGATGTGGGCCGGCATGTCGTCGGGGCCTTCGGTATCGTGGCTCCAGCCCGCATTTTCCGGCGCGAGATGATCGAGCGCGGTGGTCAAATCGGCCAGCACCGTCGGATCGGCATTCTCCTGAATGGTGAGCGAGGCCGAGGTGTGACGAATGAACAGCGTCACCTGACCTTCGACCGCGCTCGCTTCCTTGACGAATTGCGCGACTTCAGCGGTGAGATCGAGGAAGCCGCGGCCCGGCGTCTGGACGTTAAGCACAGACGATACGATCGAACCGGCGGAAACCACCGACGGGAAGCTGCGCGAGATCGAGGGAGGTGCGGCCATGAGCTGATTTCTATGGTTGAGCATGATCTGTTCGGAAAACCGGTGTCCACTTTTCCGGATCATGCTCTAGATCTTGCCGCTGGCGTCTTTCTGCATCCGGTTGGCCATCTCGACCAGCCGCCGCCAGGCTTGTTCGAGGAACGACATCACCCGATCCATGTCCCGGTCGCTCGGCAACGGGATCTCGATCTTGCGTTCACCCTCGGCAACCTTCGGCTCGGCCTTTTTCAGCGAGTCCGATTTCGGCAGCGCTTCGTCGGTCTTGCTTTCGGCAACCGGTGGACGCGAAGCCAGTTCGGCCTTCAATCGCTCCACTTCCGCCCTGGACTTTTCATTCTCGGCCTGTAGCCGGCCGATTTCCACATCGAACGCCGCGCGCTCATCCGGAACGACATAACAGGCCCAGCCGGCGCTGCCATTGTTACAGGTCGAGACCGCGCCGGTGCGGGTATCCAGCCTGATCACGCCATCGGGGATCGGCGACAACGAATAGCGGCCATTTTCATTGTCCGGCATCGTTTCTGCCACAGCGCCGCCGGCTCCGGTGAGGGCCGACAGGAGGACAACGGCTGACGTCAGGTATGGCGCTCTGGTCATGGGCTGCTCCGCCTCAAAGGCTGTCTGAGTTTTGCCGGCTACCGATCCGCGCCCACCCCTCAAACCTGCGAACGGTAGGGCGCACGACCCGAATTCCAATGCGTCCGCCAGCAATTCGATCCGATCCTGACCCCAGAATACTTCGCCGTCCAGCACATAGGCCGGCGACCCGAACACGTCGGCCGACAACGCATCCTGACAATTCTGTTCGTATTTCTGACCGATCTCGTCCGTTGCGGACCGCTCCACCAGCGCCTGGCCCGGAAGGCCACACTCGTCGGCCAGCCGAACCAGCGTGGCGGCATCCGCGAGATTGAGTTCGTCTTCCCAAACGCCAGCAAAGGCCCGGCGCAGGAACGGATCGGGATCGTGCCCGGCATCGATCGCGGCAATCACGAGACCGTCGGCCAGCCGCGCATTCAAGGGAATATGCTTTGGCTGGAAATGAAAATTCAGCCCCCGCTTGTCGCGCCAGCGCTGCAATTCGAGCATGCGGTAACGCTGTCGCACCGGATGACGTTTGACCAGCGGCAGCCCGCCGGTTTCGGAGAACAAATCGACCAGCACGACCGGCTTGTGGTTGACCTTGAGGCCGTAGGTCGCGACGACTTCCCGGAATAACTTGTGCCCGATATAGGCCCAGGGAGAGGAAAGCGAAAAGTAGTAGTCGATCTGATGCGGCATGAGGTCTCTCAGGAAGGCTGTTTTGGGATTTGGCTATCGATCAGATCATCCCAACACGCGCCCGGTAGCGAATGTCAAATCCACACTAGTGCCCACTTTCCGAAGCTCGTGCTCCATCGCGGCACCCACTTTCGCGAGCTTCGGAAAGTCATGGGCTACTCACAAACACATTGATTCTAGTACCGCTTTTCTATTTGAAGTTCCTGGAGCGAATTTGCCGCTTGTGGTGCAGGAACTTCAAATAGGCGGTCCTAGTGTCCCGATTCCGAAGTTCGTATCATGTTACGGAGCCACATTTCGAACTTCGGAATCGAAAGGACACTAGCAAACCTATTGATCTAGTGTGGCTTTGGTTCAGAAGTCCGCATGACGACCTCGCGGCGATAATGATGCGGACTTCTGAACCGCCACACCAGCGGCCGATGCAAGGCGGTTTTCGCCGCGGATTTATGGCAATCCGAGAGTGATCTATTGCAGTGCGGCGACCAGGCAATTTAGACGGCCATGGGTAAGTCGAATATACAAGTAAGATCAAATAGATACATAGATGTGACGCAATCTTGACTTGATTTAACGCGGTCAGTATGGTCCGCGCGGCTTTTGAGGGGTGACGGGCGTCGTTTTCATTCTCCGCAATCATTTCGGGTCTTAGCAAACATGGCGCAAGGCACGAATGACCGCGAAGAGGAAAGCAAATCGTCTCCCGACGAAGCCGCGCTTTCCGCAAGGCTCGGAAGTCTGGAGCACCGGTTGTCCGAAGTTCGGGGCAGCCGAAACATCAGAACTGACCAATCCGAAGCAGGAAGTGGAGACGGCAGTGCCCGCGCATCGGCGATGGCACTCGGTTTCCGCCTCTCATCGGAGCTGGTTGCCGGCGTTCTCGTCGGGGCACTGATGGGCTGGGGTTTCGACCGTCTGCTTTCGACGTCACCTTTCGGGCTCATCGTGTTCGTGCTGCTCGGCTTCTCGGCCGGCGTTCTGAACGTGATCCGCTCCGCAGGTGTTGCTCCGGGCAAGACTGGCCGTTAAGGAAGTGGCGGACGATGTGATTTGAAATGCCGGCGTGGCCGGCAACAGCTAGAGATGCCGCGCGGATGGTCGATCCGATCGAACAATTCCATATCGAAAAGCTCTTCACGATTGGCCATATCGGCAATCAGGAGATCGCCTTCACCAACTCCTCCGCCTACATGCTCGGAGCGGTGGCGCTGATTTCGCTGCTGATGCTCGGCTCCGGGCGGCGCCTGGTGCCGGGACGCATCCAGTCGGTCGCCGAGATCGCCTACGAATTCGTCGCCAACACCATTCGCTCGACGGCCGGCAAGGAAGGAATGAAGTTCTTTCCGCTGATCTTCTCGCTTTTCATGCTGATCGCCGTCTCCAACATCGTCGGCGTCATTCCCTACAACTTCACGATCGCAAGCCACATCATCGTCACCGCGGCGCTGGCGTTTCTGGTGTTCTTCACCGTGCTGATCTACGGCTTCTACAAGAACGGCCTGAAATTCCTCAAACTGTTCGTGCCGTCGGGCATTCCGATCTTCATCCTGCCGCTGGTCGTGTTCATCGAGATCTTCTCGTTCTTCCTGCGGCCGATCTCGCATTCGGTGCGTCTGTTTGCCAACATGCTGGCGGGCCACATTGCGCTCGCGGTGTTCGCAAGCTTCATTCCGCTGCTGGCGGGCCTCGGCATTGTCGGCTACTTCGGCGCGATTCTGCCGCTTGGCATGGTCATCGCGCTGACCGCACTTGAGCTTCTGGTGGCCTTCCTTCAGGCCTACGTCTTCACCATCCTCACCTGCATCTACATCAACGATGCTATCCATCCGGGCCACTGATCGGCCCCTCTAGCCAAACCTAAAGAAGGAGTTCGTTTCATGGATCCGATTGCCGCGAAGTACATTGGTGCTGGTATTGCCTGCATCGGCATGGGTGGCGCCGGCGCCGGCGTGGGCATCATCTTCGGCAACTATCTTGCCGCCGCGGTGCGTAACCCGTCGGCCGCTCAGGGCCAGTTCGGCAACCTGATTTTCGGCTTCGCGGTGACCGAAGCGCTCGGCATCTTCTCGCTGCTGATCGCGCTGCTTCTGCTGTTTGCGCTCTGATCCATCGCAAGTCCCGCTTCACTTAAGAGGCGGGAATCGAATCTCGGTTAGCCGAACAGGAGAAGCCCATGGCGGAAAGTCATGGCGAGCCGAAGGGCGCCACCGCTCATACCGAGGCCGACGGCGGCCACAAGGCGCCGTTCCCGCCGTTCCAGAAGGACACCTTCGCCTCGCAGCTGGTGTCGCTGGTGATTGCGTTCGTCGCGCTGTATCTGATCGTCTCGAAAATTGCGCTGCCGCGCGTCGGCGGCGTGATCGACGAGCGCCAGAACACAATCGACGGCGATCTGGCCGCAGCCCAGAAGCTGAAGGGCGATTCGGACGCTGCGCTCAAGGCCTATGAGAGCGAACTGGCCGCCGCGCGTTCCCGCGCGCAAGCGATCGGTGCGGAGACCCGCGAAAAGCTGAACGCGGCCTCGGAAGCTGAACGCAAGACGCTGGAAGAGCGGCTGGCGCTCAAGCTTGCGGCTGCCGAGAAAACCATCGCCTCAACGCGAGACGCGGCGATGAGCAATGTGCGGGGCATTGCAACCGATGCGGCCGCCGCGATCGTGCAGCGGCTGACCGGAGTGGCGCCGGATGGCGCGTCGGTCGGACAGGCCGTTGACGCGACCTTGAAAGGGTAAGCTAGCGCGGCGAATTTGAAGTTCCTACCGGTGCCGCGGCAAGTTCGTGACAGGAACTTCAAATTCAAAGCCGCACTAAAGCACGATGAGATTTGGTTAAATCGTCATCGCGCTTTAGTTCTTTGATGAAGCATGATCTTTTCGGAAAACCGCTTCACACTTTTCCGGATCATGCTTTAGAACTAAAAAGTTGCTAGAGCTCCTTTGATTCCGAAGTTCGCATCAGAGGTAGCCGCTATACTATGCGAACTTCGGAATCGGAGCTCTAGATGTTCGCCGAACCGGAATTCTGGGTCGCCGTTGGTTTCGTCATCCTGATGGGCGTATTCGCCTATGTCGGCGTTCACCGCACGGTGCTGACGGCGCTCGATCATCGCAGCGAACGCATCAAGGCCGAACTCGACGATGCTCGCCGCCTCAAGCAGGAAGCCGCCAATCTGCTCGAGGAGTACAAGGCCAAGCGTGCCAGCGCCGAGCGCGAAGCCCAGGACATCATCGCCACGGCGAAGGTCGATGCCGAGCGCATCGCGGCCGAAGCCAAGGGCAAGATGGAAGACTTTGTTACCCGGCGCACCAAGACCGCCGAGAGCAAGATCGCGCTGGCCGAAGCTCAGGCGCTTGCTGATGTCCGCGCCGCCGCGGCCAACGCAGCTATTACCGCCGCCTCAACCATCCTGTCGCAGACGGTGAAGGGACAGCTCGCCGACGACCTGTTGGCCAAGGGCATTACCGAAGTTCGCGAAAAGCTGAACTGACGAATCCAGTTCACGGGAAGAAAAAAGCCGGCGCGAAATCATCGCGCCGGCTTTTTGATTGCCGACAAGCTTGACCCCGTCCTATCTCCGGCGCGACGGTTTGGCCTGAGGCGTAATCGCCTGGGGATCGAAGCCGACGTAGAGAACGAAGGAATCGCTCGTAAGCTGTGCGGGCATGTTGAAAAGCAGGTCTTCACCGACCAGGCTGAACGCGCCGCCTGACTCGTTCATCGATACCGTGGTCCGGTACACCTTGGTGGTAAGCACTCTCTCGTTCACACCGGCCTGCACGACCGCGACACGAACCGGGATTTCGACCGTCTCGGGCGCGCCGGCGGGACCGGCAATGACACGGCCCTGAATGCCGATCCGCGCGACGATCTGGCCGTTGGAGGTGCGTCGGCAATCGCGCGCCGTACGCGTGATGGTCGCCTGATAGTTCAACTCGCTGGCCACAGGTTGCTTGCCGGGCGGCGCGACCCCGTAGGTGGACGCGCCGGCGCGAATTTTCACCACCGGACAATCAACCTCGGTGCCGTCAGGCGCCGTTTCGGAGACCTTTCCGCGGCCGCCGAACAGCTGATCGAACCGCTCGCTGATCGTGGGAATTTCTTCGTCAGGAGGCGGCGCGGTGCTGAAGGGATTGTTGATGGTGGTCCCGCTGCATGACGTCAGCAATACGGCTGCAAGCGTCATCGCGATGCGCTTGTGGCCTCCGTTGCCGGCCACCCTCGCCTGCCCGATCCGTCTGTGCCGCATTACCGGAAAATCCCCGACCAAGATTGCCGCCGAACAGCCGTCCGGCCGCGCATATGCCGGTGCTTATAGCAGCGCAATGGAGGCAAACCCAAGGCGTCTGTCATAATCTGGAAACAAGGTTATCAGCCGCGGAAATCTTCGTGCAGCAGGCCAAACAGCAGGTGGTCCTGCCAGACCCCGTTGATGCAGAGATAGCGCCGCGCAAGGCCCTCGCGGGTAAAGCCGCACTTCTCCAGCACCCTGATCGACGGCGCATTGGTAGGAATGCAGGCGGCTTCGATGCGGTGCAAATTGAGCTCGCCGAACAGCGACGGCAACAGCACGCGCAACGCCGTCGTCATGTAGCCGCGATGCGCATGGGGCTGGCCGACCCAATAGCCGATCGTGCCGGCCTGAACGATGCCGCGTCGGACATTCGCCAAGGTGATTCCGCCGATCATCACGCCATCGGTCTCGCGGAAGACGATGAACGGATACGACCGGTCGGCCGCGATATCTTCGGCATAGCGGCGCAAGCGGCGGCGGAAACCGGACCGGGTCAAGTCGTCGGATGGCCAGATCGGCTCCCAAGGGGTCAGATAACCG
This sequence comes from uncultured Alphaproteobacteria bacterium, assembly GCA_963748805.1. GTDB lineage: Bacteria > Pseudomonadota > Alphaproteobacteria > Rhizobiales > Xanthobacteraceae > Bradyrhizobium. The sequence continues at coordinate 43,547 of CAVVLH010000040.1, forward strand.
CGGCTGATTTCCCGCAAATGCGCCCATTGCAGAAAATCCGACATCTGCGGCGCCCGCAGTAACAGTCCGTGACCGCGCGGAACGAGCGCCGCCGGACCGCTTGATGGCAACCGAAAAAGGGCCATGAATGAAACTCCCCCGATGCCTCAAACAGGATCACTGCGTACTGAAAGGAAGTCAGTGAAGGCGCTCCTTGGCCTTCGATTTGGTCAATCCTTCCGCAAAAGCGACCGCCGTGTCTAGCCCCCTCCCGCTGCCAAGCGCAACGACCGCGGGCCGGCTGCGGGACAACAGCGCGCGCGCCGCATTTTGCGTGGTCTCGACGCTGACGGCATCGATCCTCGTCACCAGTTCCTCGACCGTGAGCGGCCGTCCATAGGCCAGGATATGGCGCGCCAGTTGCTCGGCGCGCGCGCTACAGCTTTCCAAAGCCATCAACAGACCGGCCTTCATCTGCGCCTTGGCGCGCGCGATCTCGGCTTCCGTCAACGTCTCGACAGCATCGTTGATGACATCGACGATGACTTCCATCATCTCAGGTGCGTCGCCGGGATCGGTGCCGGTATAAAGGCCGAAGAATCCGGTATCGATATAGGGTGCGTGGAAAGAGTAGATCGAATAACAGAGGCCGCGCTTCTCGCGCACTTCCTGAAACAGGCGCGATGACATGCCGCCGCCGAGAATGTTGGTGAATACCTGAAGCGAAAACAGCGACAGGTCGGTTTGCGGGACCCCTTCAAGCGCCAGTGTCAGATGCGCCTGCTCGAGCTCGCGATGCACCACCCGCGAGCCTCCCTTGCCAAACATCGCGGGCTCCGGCTTCGGCGCCGGTGTGCCGTCGAAACCTGCAAAGCGCAGCGCCGCGTCTTCGACCACGCGCTTGTGATCGACGGCGCCGGCTGCCGCGACCACCATGTCGGGACCACGATAATGCGTCGAGAGATAGCCGCGCAGCATGTCGCGATCGAAGGACTTCAGCGTCTTGGCCGTTCCGAGCAGCGATCGCCCCATCGGCTGCTCCGGGTAGCACAATTCGTTGAGATGCTCGAACACGACATCGTCGGGCGTGTCCTGGGCCGCGCCGATTTCCTGCACAATAACGCTTTTTTCCCGCTCGAGTTCATCGGGCACGAAAGAAGGATTGGTGAGAATGTCGGAGAGCACGTCGAGCGCCAGCGGAACGTCGGCCTTCATGACACGGGCATAATAGGCGGTGGTTTCGGTCGAAGTGCCGGCGTTGAGATCGCCGCCGACCGCCTCGATTTCCTCGACGATCTCGCGTGACGTCCGCCGCGTCGTTCCCTTGAACGCCATATGTTCGAGCAGATGCGAGATCCCGTGCTCGTTGGGCTTCTCGTCGCGCCCGCCGACGCCCGCCCACACTCCGAGCGCGGCGGTCTGGAGATGCGGCATGCTATCGGTGATGACGGTGAGGCCAGACGGCAGCTTGGTGACTTCAACGCTCATCCCGCAGTTCCTTCCTTCGCAGCCCGGCTGACCGAGCGGACAAATCGCGCAATTTCGACCTTGTCGTTTTTCATCACCTGGACGCGTTCAGGTTTGGTCATCAAACCTTCAAGCCATGGCGGCAGTTCCGGCCGAACACCGCAGGCCGCCTCCACCGCATCAGGGAATTTGGCGGCGTGCGCGGTCGACAGCACGATATTGGGCACTTTCGAATCCGGCCTGTCGCGGTCGGCTACCGCCAGCGCGACCGCTGTGTGCGGATCGACCAGATCGCCCGCTTCGCGCCAGGCGGCGCGAATGACCGCACTGGTCTCGGTTTCGTCGGCGCGGCCGGCGTCAAATTCGGCGCGCACCGCGGCCAGGACCGCATCCGGCAACACGAAGCGGCCGGACTGCTTGAGCGAGGCCATCAGCCGGCGCACCAGCGCCGCGTCACGGTTGCTGGCTTCGAACAGCAGGCGTTCGAAATTCGATGACACCTGGATATCCATCGACGGCGAGGTCGAGGCGTGGACTTCGCGGGTCTCGTAGATACCGGTCTTGAGGGTGCGCGGCAGGATGTCGTTGACGTTGGAAGCGATGCGCAGCCACCGGATCGGCAACCCCATGCGCTTGGCCACGAAGCCGGCGAAAATGTCGCCGAAATTGCCCGTCGGCACGGTGAAGTCGACGCTGCGTGCCGGCGCCCCGAGCGCCGTGGCCGACGTGAAGTAGTACACCACCTGCGCGACGATGCGCGCCCAGTTGATGGAATTAACACCCGACAAGGCGACCGCATCGCGAAATGCGTGATCGTTGAACAATTCCTTCACGATCGCCTGGCAGTCATCGAAGGTGCCTTCGACGGCCAGCGCATGAACGTTGCCGGCGCCGGTCGTGGTCATCATCCGCCGTTGCACGTCCGAGATGCGGCCGTGCGGAAACAGCACGATGAGATCGACATTGTCGAGCCCCGCAAAGGCATCGACTGCGGCCCCGCCGGTGTCGCCGGATGTTGCCACCACGATCGTGGTGCGCTGCGCCCGCTTCGCCAGCACGTGGTCCATCAGCCGCGAGAGCAACTGCATCGCGACGTCCTTGAACGCCAGCGTTGGGCCGTGAAAGAGTTCGAGCAGGAATTGATTGGGCGCGGTCTGATCGAGCGGCACCACGGCCGGGTGACGAAAAGTGGCGTAGGCCTCGTTGGCCATGCGCCCGAGATCGGCATCGGAAATCTCGTTGGCGACAAAGGGACGAATCACGTCGACCGCGACTTCCCAGTAGGGCCGCCCGGAAAATCCGGCGATGGCCTCCGGCGACAGCTGCGGCCAGATTTCGGGCACGTAGAGGCCACCGTCGCGGGCGAGCCCGGCCAGCATCACATCGCAAAAGCCCAGAGCAGGAGCCTCTCCCCGCGTCGAAATGTACTGCGTCAAACCGGTGCTCACTTTTCGAAGTTCGTACTCCATCGCAGCGCCCCTTTTACGAACTTCGAAAAGTCATGGACACTGGCAAATTTACTAGCCTGGCGCTGCTTTCCATTTGAAGTTCCTGAGCCGAATTTCGGCGCTCATGGAGCAGAAATTTCAAACAGGCGGCGCTAGCCGCCACAGGCTCGATATCCAGTCAAGCCTTTGACACTTTTATATAAAATCACCTTGCCGGTGGCGAAGCGGCGCCACCATAAGCGTTTTGACAGGAACTGGAAACCGGTTCTTCCTTGATGCTCCGACGCGCGAGGCCCGAGCGCCTGGCGGATCGGAGAACGAGGCCCTGTTGACTTGCCGGGTTTCCCGCCCGCCCCAAGCGGGATGCCACGCCTCGCCTCTTGTCTCTGGCGATGCGTGGCCCGCAAGGATCGGGTTACCATAGACGATGCGGTGAGCGGAAAAGTTGGTCCGGAATTGACGCCAGCACGGTGAGGTTGCAATCTCTTAGCGGGACCGAGGGGACGCGATGGCTGACGCAGCCCGGCAATGGGGGAGGCGAGCACTCGACTTTGTGGATGCGGTCGAGCGTCTCAGCGCGCCGGGTGTCATCGAGCTGTTCGAATCCGAAATCAAGGCGTGCGGATTTCACGCCTATATCATGGCCGGCCTGCCGGCGCCGGGAACCGCGCTTCCCGAGCTGACGGTCGCCAACGGCTGGCCGACGGAATGGTTCGAACTCTACACCCGCGAAAACTTCAGCGTCCTGGATCCGGTGCCTCGTTACGGCGCCTCCACGGTGCAGCCGTTCGGATGGTCTGAAGCGCGTTACGACAAGGACGATGATCCCGCCGCGCATCTGGTGATGACCCGCGCGACCGAATTCCGGCTGAGGGACGGCTATTGCATTCCGCTGCACTACGACGAGGGCGGCGCGGTGATCAGCCTCGCCACCGAACACCTGCACCTCGACCCGGTTGCAAAGAGCGCGCTTCAACTGATCGGGGTCTACGCCCATAATCGCATTCGATCGCTGTCCCGAGCACAACCCGAAAAGCGCGATCTGCTGACGACCCGCGAGCGGGAAGTTCTGCGCTGGGTCGCCGGCGGCAAAACCTCATGGGAGATCTCGGTCATCTTGAAGATTTCCGAGCGCACCGTGAAGTTTCATCTGGTCGAAGCTTCACGCAAACTGAACGCCGTCAACCGAACCTCGGCGGTTGCCAAGGCCCTTGCCCGCGGGCTGATCAAGCTCTAGTGCGGCGAATTTGAAGTTCCCCAGGAATCGCTGCGGCTTCGTCACAGGAACTTCAAATTCAAGGCCGCACTAAAAACCTATATTTGGCAGTGTTCCTTTGATTCCGAAGTTCGTACCAGAGGTTGCCGCGACAGCTTGCGAACTTCGGAATCGGAGCACTGACCTGTCCTTTCGGACAGTAGCCGGTTGACGCACGAAAAAACACTCTTCCGACCTGCGCAAATCGCGCGCCGCTCGGGAGAATTCAATGGACGTCCATGTCATCCGTCGCGACAACCGGCATTTGTACTCGGAGATCCTCGAAGACTATTTTCGTCTTCGCCACCAGATCTACGTCGTCGAGCGCAAGTGGAGCGCTCTCGATCGTCCCGACAAACGCGAAATAGACCAGTTCGATACCGACGAAACGGTCTACCTTCTGGGCCTGGAAGGCCGTTCCATCGTCGCGGGCATGCGCCTGGTGCCGACGACGTCGCCGACGCTGCTCAGCGAGTTGTTTCCGAAGCTGTCGCTGGATGGTCCCATTCGGCGCGCCGACGTCTACGAATTGTCACGGATTTTTGTCGTCCCCAAGCGGCGCGGCGAACATGCGGGGCCGCGCGCCGAGGCCGTGATTCAGGCCGCCGCCATGGAATACGGACTTTCAATGGGACTGTCGGCCTTCACGATCGTGCTTGAGAGCTGGTGGCTGCCGCGCCTGCTCGATCAGGGCTGGGTCGCACGCCCGCTTGGCCTTCCTCTCGATATCGAATCGATGTCGACGATGGCGGTGATGGTCGACGTCAACGAACTGGCCTGGACGGAAATCTGCGTTCGCCGGTCGGTGCCGGGGCCGATGCTGGTCTGGCAGGGCCTTCCCGCCGTCGAACGTCCCGCCATCGGCGTTCTGATTCCGGCTGCCTGACCAGGCGGCTTATGTTCGTGATCATCAGACCAATCTGGAAGACGATTTGAGACGCCACACTGGCGCGAGGCGTGCAGGCAGCAAAGGGGATTTTCATGTTCCGAGCGAAAGAGACGAGGGGACTGGTCGAAAAAATCGATGACGCCATCGAGCAAGCCGAGGACCTTGGCCTCGCCTTCGTAGCCGGTATCCTGATGATGGCGCGGCTCGAGGCGGTTCAAACCCAACAACTGGCGGTGGTCAGTCGCGAGAACAAGCAATTATCGTGACGGCCTGGCGGGCCGAATGCAACGAGCAAGCTATCCTTGCCCGGCGCGGTGACGTTTGCCGCGATACCAGACGAGAAAGGCAATCACGACTGCCCCCGCCAAGGCGAACCAGGTGATCGCGTATTGCAGGTGGTCGTCCTTGAGATGCACTTGCAGCGGACCGGGTTTGGGAATGCCGCCCGGCGGCAGCGGCTGTTCGAGGTCGATATAGAATGGCGCCATGGTTTTGCCGGCATCGCCCCAGCCAAGCGCGTGCGCCATCGCCAAGTGGTCGCGTACGAACCAAAGCCGCTTCTCGACATTAGCTGCCGGTGTGAGGAGACCGGCGCTTTCCGGAAAGCGGATATAACCGACAAGCTCGGCCGCTTCACCATTGCCAAGGTGCGCTACAGCGCGATCCTGCTGCGGGCGGTCCTGCATCGTGTTCTGCACGAAGCCGGCATTGACCACGACAATTTCGCCGCTCTCAAGCCGCGCCGGAATGAAAGCCCAGGTGCCGGGTCCGGAAACATCGTCGCGCACGGCCGAGCCGGAGCTATAGACCATGGCATCTGGCCCGGTGCCAAAGCTCGCCCTGAAGTGGACGCGGCGAAATTCATCTCTTTCGGCGTTGAGCGAGCTCCAGGTCGCCGCAGTCGGTAGCGGGACCGGCGTTGCCGCGAGCCGTTCGGTCAGCGCCGCGATCAGCGCATGCTTTTCTATCCGGCGCTGAAGCTGCCAGACGCCGAGACCAATGAAGGCAGCGACCATGGCAAGCGTGAAAAGGCCGAAGCCGAGGCGCGGCCATCCTGCGGTCGCGGTCATTTCGGCTCGTGATCGATCGATGCCCGCTGCTCCAGGCGGCCCGGTGCTGCCTTGTGATGGAATTGCAGCGCGATCAGAAGCGCCTTCATCGAACGCATCGGCAATAGCGTGGTAGCCAGAATCAGCGGCAGCCAGAGCACGGCGTGCAGCCAGAGCGGCGGCTGATATTTCACTTCCACAATGAGCGCGCTAGCCACGACGATCGCGCCCGCCAGCATGATGATGAAGACCGCGGGGCCATCGCCGGTGTCGATGAACGTATAGTCCAGTCCGCAGGCCTGGCATCGCGGCGCCAGCGTCAGAAAGCCCGCAAACAATTTCCCGCGGCCGCAGCGCGGACACCTGCAAGCCAGCCCGCGCAGCGCGCTCTGCAAGACGGTGGTATTGGGAGGCGCGAGTTCACTCATGGAACAGCCGTTTAGCACAACGGGGCGCGAAGGCGTGAGGTATCAATTCCGCCGGCCCTGTTTCACACGAAAATGAAAAAGGGCGGCCGCTGGGCCGCCCTTTTGGCATGGGATGACAGACAGGCCTATTCAGCGCCGATAAGCCGGCCGCCGCCTGTGCCCCAGACGTAAATACAGGCGAACAGGAACAACCACACCACGTCGACGAAATGCCAGTACCAGGCGGCGAACTCAAAGCCGAGGTGCTGGGTCGGCGTGAAATGCCCGGCATAGACGCGAATGAGGCAGACCAGCAGGAAGATGGTGCCGACCAGCACATGGAAGCCGTGGAAGCCGGTCGCCATGAAGAAAGTCGCGCCGTAGACGTTGCCGGAGAAACCAAACAGCGCGTGGCTGTATTCGTAGGCCTGCACGCAGGTGAACAACGCCCCGAGCACAACGGTCAGGATCAAACCGTATTTCAGGCCCTGACGGTCGTTTTCCAGAAGCGCATGGTGGGCCCAGGTCACTGTGGTGCCCGAGGTCAGGAGCAGGAGGGTATTTAGCAACGGCAGATGCCAGGGATCGAACGCCTCGATGCCCTTCGGCGGCCACGTGCCAGGAACGCTGCAGGCGCCCATCTGGGTGCCGGCGCCGCATCCAAAAATGGCATCACGGGCCGCGTGAACCGCATCCGCCGGGAACAGCGCCGAATTGAAGAAGGCCCAGAACCAGGCGACGAAGAACATCACCTCCGAGGCGATGAACAGGATCATGCCGTAGCGATGGCTGATCTGCACGACGCGGGTGTGATCGCCCTTGTACTGCGCCTCGCGGATCACATCCACCCACCAGCTCGCCATCGTGTAAAGCACACCGACGAGGCCGATGAAGAAGATGATCGGCGCCGCGCCGGTCATATGATGCATCCAGGTGATGGCGCCGACGGCCATGATGAAGGCCGAAACGGAGCCGACCACCGGCCACGGGCTCGGATCGACGAGGTGATAGTCGTGATGCTTGACTTGCGCCGTAGCCATTTTTCGATCTCTCCGTTAGCAGGGCCTGTCCGGCCACTCCGTCTCAGCCGTTAAATTCAAACTTCGCGATGACCGGAATTTTCCCCGGCCAGGGCGCACGCTTCTCAAAGGTTGCCCTTCTCGCTTCCCTTGTCGTTCTCCTTGGGTTTTTCCGCCTCGCTTGCCGCCAGTGGTTTTGGAGCGGGATCGCGAACGGGGTAGAACGTATAGGACAGGGTAATGGTGTTCAGGCTGTCATTGTCGCTGTCGTTGATAATCGACGGATCGACATAGAACACGACCGGCATCTCGCGCGTTTCGCCCGGCGCCATGGTCTGCTCGGTGAAGCAGAAGCAATTGATCTTCTCGAAATAGGATCCGACCGTCAGCGGCGCGACGTTGTAGGCGGCCTGCCCAGTCGTCGTCCGCGCAGACTGATTGGTCACCTTGTAGAAGATGGTTGTGACCTCGCCGATCCTGACTTCGATCTCCGTCTGCTCCGGCTCGAATTTCCAGGGCAGCCCGCCGGCGACGTTGGAATCGAAACGCACCGCGATTTTTCGCGTCAGCGGCGCAGCCGAGGGCGCGGAAGTGGCTACCTGCGTGGTGCCATTGAATCCAGTGGCGCGGCAGAACCAGTTGTAGAACGGCACCGCGGCGTAAGCGGCCCCGACCATGAAAACCACCACGAAACCGCAGATCGCCGCCACTGTGGCATCGCGGGTCAAGCCGCGGCGCGAGGACGCTTTCTCGCCTGTGGAAGCCTGATGCTGGTTCGATTGGTTCGCCATGTCGATTACTTCACCATGTCTTTACATCGGCCGCACGAGGACGGCCGGCCCCTTGACCATGGTGACCGCGAAAAACAGCACGACCAGAACGCCGAGCGCGAGCGCAATGGCGATCGACCGCTGACGGCGGCTTTTCTTTTGCGCCTCGGTGAGGACAATTCCCTCTGGTCTGTCGTTATCGGCCATGAGTGATGCCATGCGCCTTCACCAGATCGACGCTGCGACCGCGCGGACAACGACCTCGATCAGAAGGGTCGCAAACAGCGCAAACAGATAAAGAATCGAGAATGCGAAAAGCTGGCGGGTGGCGCGCGCGGCTTCACGCCCCTCACGAAGGCGGTAGACGTTGATGGCAAGCGCCAGCATGCCGGCGCCGAGAACAAGCGAGATGACGCCATAGGCCGCATCGAAATAGCCGAGCGGCCAGGGCGCAAGCGCCACCGCGACCAGCACGATCGTATAGAGCAGGATTTGCAGTCGCGTCGCATCCGGTCCCGCCGTGACCGGCAGCATCGGAACGCCGGCGCGGGCATAGTCATCGCTGCGGAACAGCGCCAGCGCCCAGAAGTGCGGCGGGGTCCAGAAGAAGATGATCAGAAACAGCAACAGCGGCTCGACCGAGAGCGAGCCGGTCGCAGCAGCCCAGGCGACCACCGGCGGCAATGCGCCGGCCGCACCACCGATCACAATGTTCTGCGCGGTCCAGCGCTTGAGCGCCATGGTGTAGATCACGACGTAAAAGAAGATCGTAAAGGCAAGCAGTGCGCCGGCGACCCAGTTGACGAGGATACCGAGCGTCATCACCGAAAAGAAAGCCAGCGTCATGCCGAAGGCGGCGGCTTCCGGCGGCGTGATACGGCCACGCGGGATCGGCCGGTTGGCGGTACGCGACATCAGCGCGTCGATATCGGCCTCGTACCACATGTTCAGCGCGCCCGACGCGCCCGCGCCGACCGCGATGCAGAGGATGGAGGTGAAGGCGAGCACCGGATGCACATGCACCGGCGCGATGACAAGGCCCACGAGCGCGGTGAAGACGACCAGCGACATCACCCGCGGCTTCAGAAGCGCGACGTAATCGGCGACCCCGGCCTCGGAAATCCGCGGCGAAAGTTCGAGACTGGTATGATCGATGACCGACAAGACGGCTCTCGTTTCCTTGAAAGTAACAGGACGCGGCGCTTATCGCGCCGCGCCGTCGATTACTGCACGCGCGGCAGTACCTCGAACTGATGGAACGGCGGCGGCGACGACAGCGTCCATTCCAGCGTGGTCGCGCCGGCACCCCACGGATTGTCGGCGGCCTGCTGCTTGCGCATGAAGGCATCGACCACGCCGTAAATGAAGATCAGCACGCCGAAGCCGGAAATATAGGAGCCGATCGACGATACGAAGTTCCAGCCGGCGAAGGCATCGGGATAGTCGACATAGCGGCGCGGCATGCCGGACAGGCCGAGGAAATGCTGCGGGAAGAACACCAGGTTCACGCCGATGAAGGTGAACCAGAAGTGCAGCTTGCCAATCCGCTCCGAGTACATGTAGCCGAACATCTTCGGGAACCAGTAGTACCAGCCTGCGAAGATGCCAAACACCGCGCCGAGCGACAGCACGTAGTGGAAGTGCGCGACGACGTAATAAGTGTCTTGCAGCACACGGTCGACGCCGGCATTCGCCAGCACGACGCCGGTGACGCCGCCGACGGTAAACAGGAAGATAAAGCCGATCGCCCACAGCATCGGCGTCTTGAACTCGATCGAGCCGCCCCACATCGTCGCGATCCAGGAGAAGATCTTCACGCCGGTCGGCACCGCGATCACCATCGTGGCGGCGACAAAATAGGCCTGCGTCGCCGACGACATGCCGACCGTGTACATGTGGTGCGCCCACACCACGAAACCGATGCCGCCGATCGCCACCATGGCATAGGCCATGCCGAGATAGCCGAACACCGGCTTGCGCGAGAAGGTCGAGACGATCTGGCTGATCATGCCGAACGCAGGCAGGATCAGGATGTAGACTTCCGGATGGCCGAAGAACCAGAACAGGTGCTGGAACAGCACCGGATCACCGCCGCCTTCGGCTGCGAAGAACGTGGTGCCGAAATTACGATCGGTCAGCAGCATGGTGATGGCGCCGGCCAGCACCGGCAACGACAACAGCAGCAGGAACACCGTCACCAGGATCGACCACACGAACAGCGGCATCTTGTGCAGCGTCATGCCCGGCGCGCGCATGTTGAAGATCGTGGTGATGAAGTTGATGGCGCCGAGGATCGACGAAGCACCGGCCAGATGCAGCGCCAGAATTGCGAAATCGACCGCCGGTCCGGGATGCCCTGACGTCGACAGCGGCGCGTACATGGTCCAGCCCGCACCGACGCCATTGGCGCCGGGTTCGCCTTCGACGAAGCTCGAGATCAGGAGCAGCGCGAACGCGGCCGGCAGCAGCCAGAACGAGATGTTGTTCATCCGCGGGAAGGCCATATCGGGCGCGCCGATCATCAGCGGCACGAACCAGTTGCCGAAGCCGCCGATCATCGCCGGCATCACCATGAAGAAGATCATGATCAGGCCATGCGAGGTGACGAAGACGTTGTAGGTATGGGTTTCGTGGAACAGCTGGATCCCCGGATACATCAGCTCGATCCGGATCGCGATCGACATCGCTCCGCCGATGATGCCGGCGATGATCGCAAACACCAGGTACATCGTGCCGATGTCCTTGTGGTTGGTCGAATAGACGAACCGCCGCCATCCGGTCGGATGGTCGTGGGCGTGATCGTCATGAGCGTGATCTTGTGTCGCTGCGGTGGTTGCCATGTTCAAACCCTGCCTTCAAGCTTCTCTTGGGACCTTGCGGTCCCATCGTCCTTGTCGCCCGTGACGCGCTTTGGACCCGACAATCAATTCAATCCCTGGCCGTCCCCATGAAGGGGCCGGCCGATCCGGCTCATTGCGCCGCCGTCCCAACCGAGGCGAACGAGTTCGCCGGATTGGAGGCAAATTTCTTCTTGGCGCCCTCGACCCACGCCGCGAATTCCTGATCGCTGACGACCTTGACGGCGATCGGCATGAAGGCGTGATCCTTGCCGCACAACTCCGAACACTGGCCGTAGAACATGCCGGTCTTGGTGGCCTTGAACCAGGTTTCGTTGAGACGGCCGGGAATGGCGTCGATCTTGATCCCGAAAGCCGGCACCGCGAAGGAGTGAATCACATCGGCGCCAGTGGTCTGAACCCGGATCACCTTGTTCACCGGAACCACCATTTCATTGTCGACGCCAAGCAGCCGAGGCTGCTTGTCCTGGGCCATCAGCGAATCGAATTCGAACTTACCATTATCGGGATAGGCATAGGACCAGTACCACTGCTTGCCCGTGGCCTTGATGGTCAGGTCGGCTTTGGGAACGTCGAGTTCGAGAAACAACAGCTTGAACGAAGGAACCGCGATCAGCAGCAGAATGAGAACCGGACCCAGGGTCCAAATCACTTCGATCAGGGTGTTATGCGTCGTCCGGGAGGGAACTGGATTGGCTCTGGCGTTAAATTTCACCACCACCGCGATCAGCAGCCCCAGCACGAACAATGTCACCACCGTGATGATGATCAGCAGTTCGTTATGAAACCAGGTGATGTTCTCCATCACGGGAGTGGCGGCTTCCTGGAGCTTGTACTCCCACGGCGCCGGCTGGCCCAATTCGGCAAATGCCGTTCCGCAAGCCAGAAATGCGGTGCCGGCCACCGCCCAACCCAGCAACCGACGGCCAATTTGGCCCTTCGACATCTTCATGCCGCTCGCGCTCCCTTATAAAATCCCCTCGCGCATTCTCCCCGAGGGCAAAGAATGGCGCACGACTCCGCCCCTGACAAATGGCCTTGGATGTACTTTGGCAGTACACGGGGCCAGCTTGCTCGAATGCGTCTAAATCCAGCCTCTCAAACCATAATTCTAAGGCCATCGCAATGCAGTAGTACGCCCTGCAGGGGTGCATAGACGGCTATTCTGAGGATGTTATGCGAATGTCGCAATTTCGCGGGAAATCAGCCGAAACTTCCCGTTTTCTGCCTGCGATGGCTTGACAGGTCGATTACCGGATGTACGCACAGAAATGTTGTGCTTGCGAGGTCTGATTCGTCGGCAGATCGAGGCTTCCGGTGACGCCCGGCCAGCCATCAAGGCGCCGTCATTGACCTTATCAGTCGGTGCGTCCGATGTTGCCGACGATATAAGCCGAAGAAATATCAAGGGATCGACCCTGATGGGCCCTTCGAAATACCCGACCAGTTCCGTCGCTTTCCGCTGCTTGCGAATTCGTATCCGGGACGCGTTCTCGATCAGCGCCATCGGTGCAGGTCTGGCTTCAAGTCTCGCTCTAGTGTGCTGGCTGGGCCTGACGGCGCCGGCTGGCGCCCAAGGCGCGGTACGGTCGGTTCACGGCGACTGGCAGATCCGCTGCGATACCCCGCCCGGTGCCCAGGCCGAACAATGCGCCTTGATTCAGAGCGTGGTAGCCGAGGACCGCTCCAATGCCGGCCTGACCGTCATCGTGCTGAAAACCGCCGACCAGAAGAGCAAGCTGATGCGGGTGGTGGCACCGCTCGGCGTGCTCTTACCCTCGGGTCTCGGCCTCAAACTCGACAATGTCGACGTTGGACGTGCCGGTTTTGTCCGCTGCCTGCCGAACGGCTGCGTCGCCGAAGTCGTGATGGATGACAAGCTGCTCGGCCAGTTGCGCAGCGCCAAAACGGCGACCTTCATCATCTTCGAGACGCCCGAGGAAGGCATCGGCTTCCCGCTCAGCCTGAACGGGCTTGGCGAGGGATATGACAAATTGCCGTGAGGCATTGTGCCTCGCTTTATGGCACGCCCCGCCCCTCCCCTTTGCAGAGCATCGCGCCTATTTTGGAGAATGTGGCCTGGATCATGCGAGCCGGCGCAGATCCAGGTTACCGTGATGTAAGGCGACCGCTTTGAGGGATTTTGCTTAACTGAACTATGTACACGTCGCCGCCTGCCGGATTGGAGACCACATGACGCCCCCGACCTCGCTTCTCGACCGCGCCCAGCTCGACCGCGATGCCGTACGCCACGAAATTACGCGCGGGCTTTCGGGCGCCGACGATGGCGAGCTATTCTTGGAATACAGCCAGACCGAAGCCTTGATGTTCGACAATGGCCGGCTGAAACAGGCGACCTATGACACCAGCCAGGGCTTTGGTCTGCGGGCGGTGAAGGATGACGCCGTCGGCTATGCGCATTCCTCCGACGTTTCGCTGCCGGCCCTGATTCGCGCCGCGGACGCCGTGTCGGCGGTGCGCGGCGGCTATAGCGGGACCTTCGCCGCAGCCCCGCCTCACACCAATGTCCGGCTTTATGGCGATGAAAATCCGCTGGATGGGCCGGGGTTCGAGACCAAGGTCAAACTGCTCGCCGAAATCGACGCCTATGTCCGTGAAAAGGAACCGCGGGTTCGCCAGGTGACGGTCAGCGTGGGCGCGACCTGGCAGGTCGTCGAAATTCTCCGTCCCGACGGCGAAAGCTACCGCGACATTCGCCCGCTGGTGCGGGTCAATATTTCAGTGGTGGCGGGCCAGGGCGATCGCCAGGAGAGCGGCTCCAGAGGCTATGGCGGGCGCGAAGGCTATGCCCGCTTCATCGAGACCAAGGCATGGCGCGAGGCCGCCGACGGCGCCATCCGCGAAGCGCTGGTCAATCTGGAATCGGTGCCGGCCCCGGCCGGCGAAATGGATGTCGTGTTGGGCGCGGGGTGGCCCGGCGTGATGCTGCACGAAGCGGTCGGCCACGGGCTGGAGGGCGATTTCAACCGCAAGAAGACATCCGCCTTTGCCGGCCTGATGGGCCAGCAGGTGGCGGCCAAGGGCGTCACCGTGGTCGACGACGGCACCATGGCCTCGCGCCGCGGCTCGCTCTCGATCGATGACGAGGGCACGCCTACCAACCGCACGGTATTGATCGAGGACGGCGTCCTGGTCGGTTACATGCAGGACCGGCAGAATGCCCGGCTGATGAATATGAAGCCGACCGGCAACGGCCGCCGCCAGGGCTATGCCCATGTTCCGATGCCCCGCATGACCAACACCTACATGCTCTCGGGCGGCCGCGATCCTGCGGAAATTCTCGCCTCCGTCAAAAACGGCATCTATGCCGCCAATTTCGGCGGCGGACAGGTCGACATCACCTCCGGCAAATATGTGTTCCAGTGCACCGAGGCCTACCGAATTGAAAACGGCAAGCTGGGCGCACCGCTGAAAGGCGCGATGCTGATCGGCAACGGGCCGACCGACCTGCATCGCATCACCATGATCGGCAACGATTTGGCGCTCGACACCGGAATCGGCACCTGCGGCAAGAACGGTCAGGGCGTTCCGGTCGGGGTCGGCCAGCCGACGCTGCGGATGGAGCGCATTACGGTTGGAGGAACCGGTTCATGACGATGGAACGGCAATCGATCGCCACGCGTGCGCGCGGCTGGGGCGCGCAGCTTGTTCAGTTTGCGGCCGCGTTGGGACTGGTTTTTCTGGCGAAGGGCGCCATCGCGGAGCCGTTCTATGTTCCGTCAGGCTCGATGGAGCCGACGCTTTTGATCGGGGACGCACTGCTCGCCTCGAAATTCCCCTACGGCTATGGCACCGCCTCACTTCCGATCCAGATCAATCTGCCTGAGACTGGCCGGGTATTCGGCAATCCGCCGAAGCGCGGCGACGTCGTGGTGTTCCGCTGGCCCGGCGACCGCTCGCAGGCCTGGGTCAAGCGTGTCGTCGGGCTTCCCGGCGACCGCATTCAGATGCGCCAGGGCCAGCTCTTCATCAACGACCGCGCGGCCTCGCTCAAAGCTGATGGCATCGGCGAGGTCGAAGACGAGCGCGGCGAGTATGAGCCGGCGCGCCGCTTCATCGAGACGTTGCCGGGCGGCGTCAGCCACGCGATCTTCAAGATCCGCGACAACGGGCGGCTCGACAATACGTCGGAGGTCACCGTACCGGAGGGCTATCTGTTCGTGATGGGCGACAATCGCGACAACTCCGCCGACAGCCGGGTGCCGCTGCACGATGGCGGCGTCGGACTGTTGCCGATTGACGATCTGGTCGGCCGCGCCGACGCCGTGATCGGTTCCTGGGACCTCGGCATCCGCGGCCAGCCGGTATGGACGTGGCTGTCCGGCTTCCGCCTCGCGCGCTTCTTCACCTCGGTGCGCTGAAGAAGCCCAGTCAGAACGACGTCGTCAAATCGGTCAGCCATTGCGGCGAGGCGTCGACCAGCACGGCCTCGATGCGCTTGTCGGCGCCGCTTGTGATCGCGACACCGATCACGATGAAGGCCGCGCCCAACAGGCCCTTGCCAAGCTTTCCCGCCGACATCAGGTTGGTGCGCACGCGCATCAGGCTTGCCCGCGACAACAGTCCGAGCAGGACCAGCGGCAACGCCGCGCCGATGCCGAACACCGCCATCGTCAGCGCGACCGTGAGCAGATCATGCCCCTGCGAGGCGAGAAGCGACGCAGCCCCCAGCGTCGGGCCGACGCAAGGCGACCACACCGCGCCTAGCAGAAGGCCGATCGCAAATTGTCCGGCGAGGCCGGAAGTCGCAAAGCCGCCGAAATGCCGATCGGCCCAGGCCGAAACCGGACCACCCGCGCCGGCGAGCCGCGCCTGCCAGGACGGCACCACGAGAACCGCGCCTAGCACGATCATGATCGCTGCCGCAGCAAGCCGAAACATGCCGGCATCGATGCCGAGCCCAAATCCGACCAAAGCAAGTGCCAGCCCAAGCCCGGTAAAGGACAGGGCCAGTCCCGCAGCGAGAGCGACGGCGCCAAGCGAATGGGTGGTTACCGCGGCACCAAGCACGATCGGCACCAATGGCAGCACGCAAGGTGACAGGATCGACAGGATCCCGGCAGCGAACGCCAGCGCGAGAGCGGTCACTTAGAAATCAAAGGCTCTTGTCGAGCAGGGCTTCGATCGAGGCTTCCTTGGTGTCGCCGACCGAACGTCCCTGTTCGGCGATCCCCTTGAAGACGATCAGCGTCGACTGCATCTGCGCGCCGAACTGCTTGACCACCGGCTTCATGGCATCGAAATCGACACGGAAGACTTTCAGGTCCTTGAATTTCGCGTTCGCGGTCAGCCTATCGAGGATGGGGTTCTGCGCCTTGCAGGTCGGGCACCAATCGGCGTGAATTTCGACCAGGATGGGGCTGCCGGAGGCCTGTGCGGCCTTGAAGGCCTCGGCCGAGAACGGGACAGCCGAGTTGGCCCAGGCGGGGGTGAACGGTGCGGCAACGGCCAAGGCACCCATCACGGCGCTCGCGATCAACGTCCCGTTCAAAAACCTGCGCGTGAAAGTCATCGTCAACTCCGTGGTTGGTGCCCAGTGGCTGGTCCTTAGCCCCGCCGAGCCGTCGATGGCGGCGGGCAGGGCATTGCGTTGTTACGCTGCCAACAAGGGCAATGTTACCTGACCACGCCGGAGGTGAAACCGGGCTTGCGCCGCGGCGGCTTGATTTCCTTCTTCAGGAAACAATGTGGCTCCCGGCCCACATATCCCGGACGGGCATAGGTCCAGGCCCGGCATTTATTGTCGGCGCCGCAGGCTGCCTTGCAGACCTCGTCACCTTCGCCGCGCTTGAGCTCAAAACTACGGTAGTCGCCGCCCGCGCGGTCGATCGAGGTTTCAACCGCGCCGTTGCGCGGTTCGACCACGCCGGCGCCGCGCACGCCAGAGATGCAACAGTCATCGGCGATGCGCGCCGGCACGCTGTTCTTCAGCCAGCACAGTGCCCCGCGGGAGGTATCACTTGGATAGTTGAAGCTCCAGGCGCGGCAACGCCGGTCTCGCTCGCATACCAGTGCACAATCGGCGGGGTCGCCCGAGGGCACCGGCGAACTCTGATAGTCGCCGCCCGGGCGATCGAAATTGGCCTGCGCCTGTGCGGGTCGGTCGGCGGTCGCGACAGCGAAGAGAACGAGCGTCCCCAAACACGCCAGTGAGAGGCGACCTCCCCACATTCGCAATGCTTTCAACCGATTGGAGTTACCCGCAAACCGCGGTCCGGGCTGCCATTTGATCGCCACGAACCTGTACAGCTGATGAACGGCGCCGGGCGATTTCCCGATTTAGAAAGCGTATTCGTCATAGGCGGGTTCGACCGAGCCGTGCCAGGGACCGTTGAACTTCGCCAGCATTTCTTCGGCCGGGCTCACCCCGGCGTCGATGATCCGGTCAAGCGGTTCCAGATAGCGCGTCTCGTCACGCCCGGATTGATCGACATGGCCGCGGCGGCGCAACCCGGCATGCGCCAGCGCCAGACATTCCTTGGCGACTTCGAAGATATAGCGATTCTTGATCCTGGCCTTGAAGCCGAAACGCGGCACGTCATCCCGCAGCGACTGTCTCTCGCTCGACTTCCAGCCTTTGACGATATCCCAGGCCGCATCCAGGCTGGCGTCGTCATAGAGCAATCCGACCCAGAAGGCCGGCAAGGCCGGCAGCCGGTCCCATGGCACGCCGTCGGCGCCCCGCATTTCCAGGTAACGCTTCAGCCGCACCTCCGGAAAGATCGTCGAAAGATGATTGGCCCAGTCCGACAGCATCGGGCGCTCGCCGGGAAAAGCGGGATTTTTTCCCGCAAAGAAATCCCGGAACGAGGAGCCTGCGACGTCGATATAGGTGTCGCCGCGCTTGACGAAATACATCGGCACGTCCAGCGCATAATCGACCCAGCGCTCGAATCCCATGCCATCCTCAAACGCCCACGGGATCATTCCGGAACGCGCATTGTCGGTGTCGCGCCAGATTTCCGAGCGGAACGAGAGAAAGCCGTTCGGCTTTCCTTCCGTGAAGGGCGAGTTGGCGAACAGAGCAGTCGCCACCGGCTGCAACGCCACCGATACCCGCAATTTCTTGACCATGTCGGCTTCGGAGGAGAAGTCGAGATTGGTCTGCACCGTGCAGGTCCGGTACATCATGTCGAGGCCGTAGCGGCCGACCTTCGGCATGTAATTGGTCATGATCTTGTAGCGGCCTTTGGGCATGACCGGAATCTGTTCGCGCGACCAGGACGGCGTCATGCCGAGGCCGAGAAAACCTATGCCCAGCGGCGTTGCGATCTCGCGCACTTGCGCCAGGTGCGCCATCAACTCGCTTTGGGTCTGATGCACGGTTTCCACCGGCGCGCCCGATAGTTCGAACTGTCCGCCGGGCTCGAGCGAAATCGCGCCGCCACCGGTGACATCATAAAGCCCGATGATGTTGCCGCGCTCCATGATCGGCTCCCAGCCGAGCAGGAGTTGCATGCCTTCCAGCAGCGCGCCGATGCCGCGAGCGCCTTCGTAAGGCACCGGCTGATGGCCGCTCAACGTAAAGGGCGTCTTTTCGTGCTCGGTCCCGATCCGGAATTCGGAAACGGGCTTTACGCCGGCCTCCAGCCAGCCGACGAGTTCGTCGCGCGACTGGAGGGGCGTCATATCGATCTGGTCACGCGCCATGTAAATTCCGAATGTAGGGCGCTGCGGCCGAACGCGCGCGGTGCCGGAGACTTCCGCGAACCCTGCGGTTCGCGGCGATGAATGAGATGGATGGTATCATCGAGCGGGCGCGCCGTCTTTTGCGGCGAGCGAGGGTGTCTCCCCGCCCGAGCAGCAGCCCAGCCGGTCCAACAGGCCGCAGAGCTTTATGGCGTCCGCGTCCGACAGCTTCGAGCCGACATGCTTTTCGATCACAGCGGAATAGGCGTTCCACATCTTCTTTTGCAAGTCACGTCCGGTTTCGGTGATCTCGACGAACTGGCCGCGCTTGTCGATCTTGCATTCGCGGCGCACCGCCAGCCCCTCATCGACCAGCCGGTCGATCAACCGTGACGTGGAATATTGCGGCAACAGCATCTGCTTTTCCAATTCCACCGGCCGAAGCTCGCCGGCGGGCGCGCGCGACAATTCAAGCAAGGCGTCGTACCAGGCAAGCGGCGGGAAGCCGGCCTTCTTCAAATCCTGCTCGACCGCGTTCAGCACCCGGCTCTGGACCCGCATCAGGCGAATCCAGGCGGCGGTTGCTTCCGTCGATGGTTTGCGTTTCATGGTCGAGGCCCACACTGTCGGACTACCCTAGCGCACTTGATGCATATGCATCAATGTTGACTGCTTCATGCAAATGCATTTAGCCATGCATTGCCGATTTGCCATAACCCAAGGAGAAGCCCCCATGAAACTCTATTATGCACCCGGCGCCTGCTCGCTCTCCCCCCACATCGCACTACTGGAAGCCGGCCTTCCTTACGATCTGGTGAAGGTCGACCTGCGCGCCAAAAAGCTCGAAAACGGTGACGATTATTTGAAGATCAACCCTAAAGGCCAGGTGCCGGCGCTGGCGCTCGACAGCGGCGAACTCATCACCGAGGGACCGGTCATCGTGCAGATGATCGCCGACAAGGTGCCGGCCAGGAATCTCGCCCCGGCCCGCGACAGCGCCGAGCGCTACAAGCTGCAGGAATGGCTGACCTACATCAACGGCGAACTCCACAAGAATATTGGCCCGCTATTCAACCCGGCGCTTTCGGACGAAGCCAAGGCTGTCTTCAAGGACCGGGCGATGGGGAAATTCAAATATCTCGACAGCCAGTTGGCCGGCCGCGACTATCTGATGGGCAAGCAGTTCACGGTGGCCGACGGTTATCTGTTCGTGATGCTGAACTGGGCCGAGCGGATGAAGTTCGACCTTTCAGGATTGAGCAACCTGATGGCTTACAAGGACCGCGTCGCGGCACGGCCGAAGGTGGACGAAGCCCTGGTCAAGGAAGGCCTCAAGGCGGCATGAGGCTGAGTATCTCCCTCCCCCTGAAAGGGGAAGGGTTAGGGTGGGGGTCAACTCTTGCTTAAGTCGATCCCCTCCCGCTTGATCTGCGATCAAGCGACCTCCCCTTTTCAAGGGGAGGTTAAGTACTACGCCGCCGCCTGCTTCTTCGGCGGGAAGCGGCCGTAGAAGGTCTCGCCCTTGGCGGCCATCTCGATCAGCAGTTTCGGCGGGGTGAAGCGCGAGCCGTATTTGGCCTCGAGCTTGTGGCACAGCTCGACGAACTTCTTCGTGCCCATGAAGTCGATGTAGGACAGCGTGCCGCCGGTGAATGGCGCAAAGCCAAAGCCCAGAATCGAGCCGACATCGGCCTCACGCGGATCGGTGATGACGTGGTCCTCCACGGTACGGGCCGCTTCGACCGCCTGTACCACCAGGAATCGCTGCTTCAACTCCTCGACATCGAGCGTATCCGGATCGAGATGTTTCGGCTGAAGCCCGCCGAGAGCGGACCACAGGCTCTTCTGGCCCTTGCCCTTCTCCGGATAGTCGTAAAAGCCCTTGCTGTTCTTGCGGCCGAAGCGGCCTTGTTTCTCGACCATCTCGACCAGAAGCTTCTTCTGGGCCTGATCGATCGCGTTCGGGCCAAGATCGGCTTCGGTCGCCTTCATGATCTTGAGCACGAGATCGAGCGCCACCTCGTCCGACAGCGACAACGGCCCGACCGGCATGCCGGCCATCTTGGCGGTGTTCTCGATCATCGCCGGCGGCACGCCCTCCATCAGCATTTCCAGCCCTTCGGCGGTGAACCGCAGCACACAGCGGTTGGCGAAGAAGCCTCGAGAGTCATTGACCACGATCGGGGTCTTGCCGATCTGGCGGACGTAATCGAGCGCAGTGGCGAGCGCGACATCGCCGGTGTTCTTGCCCACGATGATCTCCACCAGCATCATCTTCTCGACCGGCGAGAAGAAATGAATGCCGATGAATTTGCCCTGGTCCTTGAATTCCTCCGCCAGCGAATTGATCGGCAGCGTCGAGGTGTTGGACGCAAAGATCGCGTCACTCTTCAACAGCGGCTGCGCCTTGGCGTAGGTCTCGGCCTTGACCTTGCGATCCTCGAACACCGCCTCGATGACAAGGTCGCAATCCTTCAGCGCGTTGTAGTCGGCGGTTGCCGTGATCCGCGACAGGATGGTCTCGCGATCGCTCTCCTTGGCGCGGCCCTTCTTGATCAGGTCGTCGATCACCGATTGCGCATGCGCCTTGCCCTTGTCGGCGCTGGCCTGGTCGCGATCGATCAGCACCACGTCGATGCCGCCGCGCGCCGAGACATAGCCGACGCTCGCGCCCATGAAGCCAGCGCCGATGATGGCGAGCTTCTTGACCTTGGTCGGCGGCACGTTCGGCGGACGCCGCGCGCCCTTGTTCAATTCCTGCATCGACAGGAACAGCGAGCGGATCATCGCTGCCGCTTCGTTCGAGCGCAGGATCTGCGCGAAGTAGCGCGACTCGACGCGAAGTGCGGCATCGATCGGCAGCTGCAAGCCTTCATAGACGCATTGCATGATGGCGCGCGCCGCCGGGTAATTGTCGAAGGTCTCACGGCGATAGATCGCATTGCCGGCCGGGAACATCATCATGCCGGCCTTGGAATAGACCGGCCCTCCCGGCAGCCTGAATGCCTTGTCGTCCCAGGGAGCAGCCGCCTTGCCGCCGCCCTTGATCCAGTCCTTGGCTGCCTTGATCAAATCCGACGCCGGGACCACGGCATCGACCAGTTTCAGCGTCTTGGCCTTGTCGAGATTGATGGCTTCGCCCTTGAGCAAGAGCTGCATCGCGTCCTGCGGTGACACGATGCGCGGCACGCGCTGGGTGCCGCCGGCGCCGGGGAAAAGCCCGACCTTGATTTCAGGCAACCCGAGACGGGTCTTGGGATTTTGCGCGGCGACGCGGTAGTGGCAGGCGAGCGTCAATTCGAACGCCCCGCCCAGCGCCAACCCGTTGATCGCGGCGACCCAGGGCTTGCCCGAGGTCTCGATCGCGCGAAACATCAGCGACATCTTGCGGCTCTCGTCGAACAGCATCTGGTTGGCGGCGACTTCGCCCTTGGTCTTGAACAGCGCAGTATATCGCCCGTGCATGCCTTCCAGCATCGACAAATCGGCACCGGCTGAAAACGCCTCCTTGCCCGAGGTAATGACGACGCCCTTCACCGCTGCATCGGCCGAAGTCTGCTTCACGATCTCCTCAAGCTCGGCGATCGTGGTTTCATCCAGCACGTTCATCGAACGGCCGGGAATATCCCAGGTGACGAGAGCAATGCCGTCGGCGTCGGTCTCGACTTTGAAATTCTTGAAGGCCATTTCCCGTTTCCCCTTACACGCGCTCGATGATCGTGGCGGTACCCATGCCGCCGCCGATGCATAGCGTCACCAGCGCGGTCTGTTTATCGGTACGCTCGAGTTCGTCGAGCACGGTGCCGAGAATCATCGCACCGGTCGCGCCAAGCGGATGGCCGAGCGCGATCGCCCCGCCATTGACGTTGATCTTGGCGTTGTCGATGTCGAAGGCCTGGATGTAGCGCAGCACCACGGAAGCGAATGCCTCGTTCAACTCAAACAGGTCGATGTCGGACTTCTTCATGCCGGAACGTTTGAACAGCTTTTCGGTGACGTCGACCGGGCCGGTCAGCATCATCGCGGGCTCCGAGCCGATATTGGCGAAGGCACGGATTTTCGCACGCGCCTTCAACCCGTATTTCGCGCCCGCCTCCTTGCTGCCGAGCAACACCGCGCCAGCGCCATCGACGATCCCCGACGAGTTGCCGGCGTGGTGCACGTAGTTGACGCGCTCGATTTCCGGATGCGACTGGACGGCGACGCCATCGAAGCCGCCCATCTGCGCCACCTGCGCAAAGGACGGCTGCAATTGCGCAAGCGTCTGCATGGTCGTCGAGGGCCGCATGTGTTCGTCCTTGGCCAGGATCGTGAGCCCGTTGACATCCTTTACCGGCACCACCGACTTGTCGAAGCGGCCCTCATCCCAGGACTTCGCTGCGCGCTGCTGGCTCTGCACCGCATAGGCATCGACGTCGTCGCGCGAAAACCCGTATTTGGTGGCAATCAAATCGGCCGAGATGCCCTGCGGCATGAAATAGGCCGGCACCGCGATCGAGGGATCCATCGGCCAGGCACCGCCGGAAGCGCCGATACCGACCCGGCTCATGGATTCCGCGCCGCCGCCGATCGTCAGTTCGTTCTGGCCACACATGATCTGGGCCGCTGCGAAATTCACCGCATCAAGGCCCGAGGCGCAGAAGCGGCTGATCTGCACGCCGGGAACGGATTCGCCGAGGCCCGCTTGCAGCGCCGCAAAGCGCGCAATGTCGGAGCCTGCTTCGCCGACCGGATCGACCACGCCGAGGATCACGTCGTCGACGACGCCTTCGGCGAGATGGTTGCGCTCCTTGAGCGCCTTCAACGGCGCGGTGGCCAACGCCAGCGCTGTCACCTCGTGCAACGCGCCGTCGGCCTTGCCGCGGCCGCGCGGGGTACGAACGTGATCGTAGATATACGCCTCAGGCATGAAGCCCTCCCGGGTTGAGGATCATATTCGGTTTCAAAGACAGACGCGGGACCTCAGCGGTCCCGCGGTAAAAAACTGCTCCAATCAGAATGCGTCAGCCGCCAATTCCATGATGGTCGCGCTTCCGCTCTGGATCCGCGCCAGATGCATCGTAGTCGCCGGTAGCATCCGTTCCATGAAGAAGCGGCCCGTCACCAGCTTGGTCGTCAGATAAGCGGTTGCGCCGCTGCCTGCAATCTTGTCGTTGGCGACCTTCGCCATCCTGGCCCACATATAGCCTAGCGTCACCAGGCCGAACAAATGCATGTAATCGGTGGCGGCCGCTCCGGCGTTGTCCGGTTTCATCATCGCGTTCTGCATCAGCCAGGTCGTGGCCTGCTGAAGATGGCCAAGCGCATCGGACAACGGCGCGACAAAGGGCCTCATCGCCTCGTCGCCGCCATGCTCCTTGGCGAAGGCGCCGACTTCGCCGAAGAAAGCCATCACGGCCCGGCCGCCGTCACGCGGCAATTTGCGTCCGACCAGATCGAGCGCCTGAATGCCGTTGGCGCCCTCATAGATCATGGCGATGCGCGCATCGCGCACGAACTGCTCCATGCCCTGCTCGGCGATGTAGCCGTGACCGCCATACATCTGCTGGGCCTGGACGGCATTGGCAAAGCCGATTTCGGTCATATAGCCCTTCATGACGGGCGTCATCAGCCCCATGTGGTCGTCGGCGGCCTGGCGGTCCTTCGGGTCGCTGGACCGGTGGGCGACGTCACTCTTGAGCGAGGTCCAGACCACCATCGCACGCGCCGCCTCGTTGAAGGCGCGAATGGTGAGCAGCGTGCGACGCACGTCAGGATGCACGATAATCGGATCGGCCGGCTTGTCCGGCGCCTTCACGCCCGACAGCGCGCGGCCCTGCAAGCGGTCGCGGGCGTAGGCCGCCGCGTTCTGATAGGCGACTTCCGACTG
Organism: uncultured Alphaproteobacteria bacterium; assembly: GCA_963748805.1. GTDB lineage: Bacteria > Pseudomonadota > Alphaproteobacteria > Rhizobiales > Xanthobacteraceae > Bradyrhizobium. The sequence goes on from CAVVLH010000040.1 coordinate 68,207, forward strand.
CGCGAGGCCCTGCACGGCGACGCCGAGCCGCGCCTCGTTCATCATCACGAACATGCCCTGCATGCCCTTGTTTTCCTCGCCGATCAGCCAGCCGGTGGCGCCGTCGTAATTCATCACGCAGGTCGAATTGCCGTGAATGCCCATCTTGTGCTCGATCGAGCCGCAGGTAACGCCGTTGCGCGCGCCCAGCGAGCCATCGGCATTGATCAGGAATTTCGGCACCACGAACAGCGATACACCCTTGATTCCGGCGGGCGCGCCTTCAATGCGCGCCAGCACCAGATGAATGATGTTC
>CAVVLH010000041.1:0-10466 GCA_963748805.1 uncultured Alphaproteobacteria bacterium
GCCCGGAACAATTCGAACGTCCGACCCTCAAATTCGTAGTCTGATGCTCTATCCAGCTGAGCTACGGGCGCGTGTTTCGCAAAACAGCTCGAACCCAAAGGTTCGTCATGGCCGCTGCAAAGCCTGTTTGCAGGTCGCGAAAGCGGGCCATTGCTACCGGCTCCGAACCGGCTTGGCAAGGTCCCGCGCAGACCGAAATAAGCGAGAATCGGTCTTTACGCCCGCGCCCGTTCGTTACGAATGCTCAAGAGTTCGACCGGCCGATCCGGTATCGTGATGCGGAAAGTGGCGCCGATAGTGCCTTCGACCAGGTGAATTTGGCCATCGTGGGCGCCCACGAGCTCGGCCGCAATCGCAAGGCCAAGCCCGCTGCCGCCGGGCCGCCCCGATGTCTGGAACGCCTTGAACAGGTTCTCGCGGGTCGCAGGCGGAATGCCGGGGCCGGTATCGGACACTTCAATGATGGCAACGGCGCCTTCGCGCCGGCCGGTGATACGGATTTGCGTGGCGGGCTGGCCCTCCAGGGCCTGCTCGGCATTGCGCACCAGATTGAGCAGCACACGGAACAGCTGGTCGGGATCGGCGTCGATCGTCAGGCCGCGCTCGATCGCACTGATCCAGGTGATCGAAGTATTGGAGGCAAGGCCAGCGGATTCGCGCACTTCAGCCACAACCGGCTCGATCAGCATCATGCGGCGGTCGGGTGCGGCTTCCTGCGCGCGGCCGTAGGACAGCGTCGACTGGCAAAACGCGATCGCGCGCTCGAGCGAACGCATCAGCTTTGGCGCGAAACGCTGGACCCGCGGGTCGGGCACGCTCGCCAGCTGGTCCGACAGCAATTGCGAGGAGGCGAGCAGGTTGCGCAAGTCGTGGTTGATCTTCGAGACCGCAAGGCCAAGCGCGGCAAGGCGGCTCTTTTGATGCAGCATCGAGACCAGGTCGCGCTGCATGTCGGATAGCTCGCGTTCCGCCACGCCGATCTCGTCGCTGCGATTCGACGGCACAATGATGCGGGCCGAGCTTTCCGGATTTTCGTGAAAGCTGACGAGGCTTTCGGTCAGCCGGCGCATCGGCCGCACGAACAGGAAATGCAGCGCGAAATAGACCAGCGCCGCGGTCAGGATCGCAATCGCCAGCGAGACCAGCAACAGATTGCGCGAAAACAGGTACATCGCCTTGCGCAACGGTATCTCATCGACCACCACCTCGATGAACTGCCCACCGCCAGGCGCCGGTCCGATGATGCGGATCGCCTGATTGCCGGTCTCCAGCATCATCTCGAAAGACGTGACGATCGAGGACCACACCGTCAGCGTCCGCATATCGACGTCGTGGTCGATCGCGGGCGGCAGATTGGCGCTGGCGAGCAGCCGCCGCTGCTGGCCGAACTTGATCGCAACCGCCCTCGCCCCGATGCTGTCCAGGATCTGGTGCGCCAGCGATTCCGGAACCATGCCGGAGGGCGCGGCGTCGAGAACCAGCGCCGCGGTATTGGCCGAGGCCAGGCGGCCGTTAAGCCGGTTCATCCAGAAGTTGGCGATCGAGGGCACGTAGATCAGCACTTCCGCGATCATCACCAGCGGAATGGTCAGCAGCAGCAGCTTGCCGGAGAGGCCAAGCCTGCGCGAGAGCCTGGCCCGCGGGGGGACCCTGTTCGGCCGCTCGTCGTTCGCTGACGCCATAACTACCTTCTAAGCCTTGCGTTTTTCCTATTTGGGCCCAACGCACCGGGCCGTCAAATCAAGGTTTAATAACAGTGACCGCGGGAATCGATGGGGCAGATACCGGTTCCCTTAGAAAGCCTCAAGATGACCGGCATGGCCGTTGCCGCTGGCCATCCGCCGAATGATAAAGCCCTAGCTATCGAGGTAATACACCGCGACTGTTGAATTATTCGCAATAAATCCGCCGTTCCGAGGAACCTTATATCGCCCCTCCCGCGACATTGACGAAAAGGGGTCCCTCGCTTATAAGCCGCGCCAATTGTGCGCGATAAATCCGGCTCAAGCCGGTAGGCCTCTTTTGGGGTCGGAAATGGCCCTCTTGGGCCTGCCCCACATCGGCGGACATACCTCATTTATCAGGCAAATTGTCGCCCTAGCAGGCAAGTTGTCAGCGGAGAACGACCCGTGAAGCGGACTTATCAACCGAGCAAACTGGTGCGCAAGCGCCGCCATGGCTTCCGTGCCCGCCTTGCCACGACAGGAGGCCGCAAGGTCCTCGCCGCACGCCGCGCGCGTGGCCGCAAGCGCTTGAGCGCCTAAGCCGGATTTTCTCCAAAGAGATTCATCATGGATCGGCTAAGGCAGCGGGCGGACTTCCTCGCCGTTGCCAATGGCGCGCGGACCAGCGCTGCCGCTTTTGTCGTGCAGCGCCGCCGGCGCGACGACGAAGGTCCGATCCGGATAGGCTTCACCGTTACCAAGAAGAATGGAACCGCGACGGAACGCAACCGTATCCGGCGCAGGCTTCGGGAATTGGTGAAACGGCTGCCGACGGTATCGCTGCAGCCACACTGTGATTATGTGCTAATCGGCCGTCGGGCCGCCCTGACGTCCGATTTCTGCAACATGCTCGGCGATCTCAGCCAGGCGCTGCATCGCCTCGACCGGCAAAGCGCAAATCGCGCGCCGCAACCGAAAAGAACGACGAGACCTTAACCGATGACCGACAGCCGCAACACCATCCTCGCCGTCATCCTTTCCGGGCTCGTGCTCCTCGGCTGGCAATATTTCTTCAACATTCCGCAAATGGAAAAGCAGCGCGCCGCGCAGCTCGCCCAGCAGGCCCAGACGACGCCGGCGCCAAATGCCGGCAGCGCCGCTACACCGCAGTCCACGTCGCCCGCGCCGTCATCGGCCAACGCGCCCTCGAACGCACCGGCGGGCTCCGCTGCCCCGGTCAGCCGTGAAGCCGCGATTGCCGCCAGCCCCCGCGTCAAGATCGACAGCCCGCGTCTTGCCGGCAGCATTTCGCTGAAGGGGGCGCGGATCGACGACCTGTCGCTGGTGCAATTCCGTGAAACCGTCGATCCGGCTTCGCCGCCGATCGTGCTGTACTCGCCGTCAGGCACGGAAGAGCCTTATTACGCCGAGTTCGGCTGGGTCGCCGCCAGCGGCACTACGGTTAAAATGCCGGACCAGAACACGGTCTGGCAGCAGGAGACGAGCGGCAGCCTGTCGCCGAACCATCCGGTGACGCTGAAATACGAAAATGGCGACGGACTTACTTTCCGCCGCACCATTGCGATCGACGACCGCTATCTCTTCACCATCAAGGACGAGGTGACCAATGTCGGCAATGCGCCGGTCACGCTCTATCCTTTTGCGCTGATCTCGCGGCACGGCACGCCCAAGACCTCGGGCTACTACATCCTGCACGAAGGTCTGATCGGCTATCTCGGCGATCAGGGTCTGCAGGAATATACCTACAAGAAGATCGACGACGCCAAGAAGATCGACTTCAAGGTCACCAACGGTTGGCTCGGCATCACCGACAAATATTGGGCTTCCGCGCTGCTGCCGGACACCAGTGCGCAATTGCAGGCGCGCTACTCGTCCAATCTCGTCGGAAACGTCCACACCTATCAGACCGACTATCTTGAGGACCCGCAGACAATTGCCATCGGCGGTACCGGCAGCGCCAGTACGCGGCTGTTCGCGGGCGCCAAGGAAGCCGGCGTCGTCGGCATCAATTTTCCGCTGCTCGGACCTGCCGGGTACAACAAGCAGCTTGAACTGAACCACTTCGATCTTCTGATCGACTGGGGCTATTTTTACTTCATCACCAAGCCGATGTTCCTGGCCCTCGACTTCTTCTATAAGTTCATCGGCAATTTCGGCATCGCGATCCTTCTGGTGACGGTGCTCGTCAAGCTGATCTTCTTCCCGCTCGCCAACAAGTCCTACGCCTCGATGGCGAAGATGAAGTCGGTGCAGCCGCAACTGGCCGCGCTGAAAGAGCGCTATCCCGACGATAAGGTGAAGCAGCAGCAGGAGATGATGGAAATCTACAAGAAGGAGAAGATCAACCCGATCGCCGGTTGTCTTCCCGTCGCCTTGCAGATTCCGGTGTTCTTCTCGCTTTACAAGGTGCTGTTCGTCACCATCGAAATGCGGCACGCGCCGTTCTATGGCTGGATCAAGGACCTGTCGGCGCCCGATCCGACCAACCTTTTCACCCTGTTCGGCCTTTTGCACTACGACCCGACGCAGTTGCCCCTGTTCGGTCACTACCTCGCGCTCGGGATATGGCCAATCATTATGGGCATCACGATGTGGTTCCAGTTCAAGCTGAACCCGACGCCGCCCGATCCGACCCAGCAGATGATCTTCGGCTGGATGCCGCTGATCTTCACCTTCATGCTTTCAGGATTCCCGGCGGGCCTCGTGATCTACTGGGCCTGGAACAACACACTCTCGGTCCTGCAGCAAAGCCTGATCATGCGCCGCAATGGCGTGAAGGTGGAACTGTTCGACAACGTCAGGGCAACTTTCGGCAAGAAGGCCGAAATCGAAGACCTGACGTTCGATCGTCATTGCGAGCGAAGCGAAGCAATCCAGCTTTTCGGCGAGAATGGATTGCTTCGTCACTGACGCTCCTCGCAATGACGGCGTGATGAAGCCGCCGGGAGCCTCGCATGACCGCCGAAGCTGATGCGAAGCTGATCGAACAGGGCCGCAAATTATTCGCCGGCGACTTCAAGTTCATCTGGGCATCGCCCTCGATCGAAACGCTGCCGCCGATGGCGGGCGTGGAAGTCGCCTTCGCCGGCCGCTCCAATGTCGGCAAGTCGAGTCTGATCAACGCGCTCACCGGCCGCAACGCGCTGGCGCGGACCTCCAGCACGCCGGGCCGCACCCAGGAACTGATCTTCTTCGACGGCCCCACACATGCCGGCCTGCGGCTCGTCGATATGCCCGGCTATGGCTACGCCTCGGCGCCCAAGGCCAAGGTCGCGTCGTGGACCGCACTGATCCACAAATATCTCCAGGGCCGCAGCAATCTCGCACGCGTCTATGTGCTGATCGATGCCCGGCATGGCCTTAAGGAAGTCGACCTCGATGTGCTCAAGACGCTCGACCGATCGGCCGTGAGTTATCAGGTGGTGCTGACCAAGGCCGATCAGATCAAGCCGGCCGAACTGGAAAGCCGCATCGGCGATATCAAGACCTCGCTTTCAACGCATCCCGCGGCTTTTCCGGACGTGCTCGCGACGTCCTCAGAGACGAGTACAGGAATCCCGGAACTGCGCGCCGCGATGGTGCGGCTGCTTGGAGAACGCTAATGCGCACCTTTCGCATCCTTGTCATCCTGGCGGGCATCATGGGCGCCGACGGGGTGATCCTGGCCGCGGTCGCCACCCATCAGGGCGACGCGGCGCGGCTGATGCCCGCCTCGTCGATGCTGCTGTTTCATGCGACCGCCGTGCTTGCCGTGGCGGCATTGGCCGAGCGCGGCATCGTCGCCCCCAAGGGCGGGCTAGCCGCGGCGTTCGGCTTTGTGATCGCCTCCGCGCTGTTCGCCGGCGATCTCAGTTTGCGGCACTTCGCCGATCACGCCCTGTTTCCGTTTGCAGCGCCAATCGGCGGCACGCTCCTGATTATCAGCTGGCTGGTGCTGGCCGTTGCCGGTGCATGGCCGCGGCGGAACTGAACGGCGGCTACCACATCTGCTTTACGCCCTGCCCGACAATCGGATAGAACCCGGCTCGAAATCCGCATCCGCGAGACCCGTTTCATGACCGACGCGTCCCATATCACTCCGCTCGATCAAGCCCGCATCCTGTCGGAAGCGCTGCCGCACATGCAGGAATATGACGATGAAACCATCGTCATCAAATATGGCGGCCATGCCATGGGCGCGGAGGATGTTGCGAAAGCGTTCGCCCGCGATATCGTGCTGCTGGAGCAGACCGCCATCAATCCGGTGGTGGTGCATGGCGGCGGGCCACAGATCGCGACCATGCTCAAACGGCTCGGCATTCAATCGGAATTCGCCGCCGGCCTTCGCATCACCGATGCCGCCACCATCGAGATCGTCGAGATGGTGCTGGCGGGTTCGATCAACAAGCAACTGGTCGGCTATATCAACGAAGCCGGCGGCAAGGCCGTCGGCCTCTGCGGCAAGGACGGCAATATGGTGACGGCGTCCAAGGTGACGCGCACCATGGTCGACCCGGATTCGCATATTGAAAAAGTCGTCGATCTCGGCTTCGTCGGTGAGCCAGAGAAGGTCGACCTGACGCTGTTGAACCAGATCATCGGTTACGAACTGATCCCGGTGCTGGCGCCGCTCGCCACCTCAAAGACCGGCCAGACCTTCAACGTCAATGCCGATACTTTCGCAGGCGCGGTGGCGGGCGCACTCAAGGCCAAGCGGCTATTGCTGTTGACCGACGTGCCCGGCGTGCTCGACAAATCGAAGAAGCTGATCCCTGATTTGTCGATCAAGGATGCGCGCAAGCTGATTGCCGACGGCACAATTTCGGGCGGCATGATTCCGAAGGTCGAAACCTGCATCTATGCGCTTGAACAGGGCGTCCAGGGTGTCGTCATTATCGACGGCAAACAGCCGCACGCGGTCTTGCTGGAACTGTTCACCAACCAGGGCACGGGCACGCTGATCCACAAGTGATGATAGGCGCGGTCACGCAACGAAGGCACATCATCGCCGGATTTTTTCCGACCCTGGCGCTGTTCGCCGGGATCGCACCCGCCTCAGCCGATCTGAAACTCTGCAACCGCATGAGCTATGTGATCGAGGCGGCGATCGGCATCGACGACAAATCGGCGACCGCCACCCGCGGATGGTTCCGCATCGATCCGGCAGGGTGTCGCGTGGTCCTCCAGGGCACGCTGACCGCCGACCGCATCCTGCTCAATGCCCGCGCGCTCGGCGTTTACGGCGCCTCACCGCTGCCCCAGAACGGCAGCGACAGCCTCTGTGTTGCCCCCGACAATTTCGTCATCGCCGCCGCCCGCCAGTGCCGGCCCGGCCAGACGCCAGCGCCGTTCACCCAGATTAACCCGACCCGCGCCGACGACGGCAACCTCGTCGCCTATCTCGCCGAAGACAGCGAGTACGACGATGACCAGGCGCGTCTGGCCGCCATTCAACGCTTATTGGTGATCGGCGGCTTCGACGCTTCGCCGATCGACGGCGTCGACGGCCCGAAAACACAAGCAGCGCTGGCGGCGTTCCTGAAGAGCCGTGGACTGGCGGCGGACTTCGTCCAGTCGCCGAATTTTTTCACCACCATGGTCGAGGCCGTGCAGGCCCCCTCTTCCACCGGGCTGACCTGGTGCAACGACACGCCGCACAAGGTGATGGCGGCGGTGGCGACAGACGATGGCAAGACCGTGATCAGCCGCGGCTGGTATCGCATCGAGCCCGGCAAATGCCTGCATCCTGATGTGACCGGCCAGCCCAAGCGCATCTTCAGCTTTGCCGAAGCCATCGATGCCGAAAACCGCGCCATTCGCTTCAAGGACAAGCCGTTGAACTGGGGCGGCGAAACTCCGCTTTGCACGCGCGAGAGCAAATTCGAAATCAACGAACAGGGTGAGTGCGGCACCCGCGGCCTCGCCACGACCGGATTTGCCGTCATCGACCTGTCGAGCGGCGGCAAGACGCTACGATTCGCGATGCCGTGATGACCGAAAAACGCACCTTCACCCATATCGACACCTGGGTGTTCGATCTCGACAACACGCTCTACCCGCACCACGTCAATCTGTGGCAGCAGGTGGATCAGCGGATCGGCGAGTTTATCGGCGCCTATTTGAAAGTGTCGGCCGAACAGGCGCGGATTATCCAGAAAGACTATTACCGCCGCTACGGCACCAGCATGCGCGGCATGATGACCGAGCACGGCGTGCACGCCGACGACTACCTCGCTTACGTCCACCAGATCGATCACTCGCCGCTGGAGCCGAATCCGGCGATGGGCGCTGCGATCGCAAGGCTACCGGGCCGCAAGCTGATACTGACCAACGGCTCGACCGATCATGCCGAAGCGGTTCTGACGCGGCTTGGCCTGGCGGAACATTTCGAAGCGGTATTCGACATCATCGCCGCCGAGCTCGAGCCGAAGCCGGCAGCCCGGACCTATCACAGGTTTCTGACGCGTCACGACGTCGACGCGAGCAAAGCGGCGATGTTCGAGGATCTGGCGCGCAATCTGGTGGTCCCGCACCAGCTCGGCATGACCACGGTGCTCGTTGTGCCCGACGGCTCACGGGAAGTCGTGCGCGAAGACTGGGAACTCGAAGGCCGCGACGATCCCGCTGTCGACCACGTCACGGACAATCTGACAGGCTTTTTGCAGGGGGTGGTCAGGCCATAAGCCCTCGTCGCCTCTGCGGAAGCAGGGGCCCGTAACCACAGGCCTGGGTTTTGACGGCGATCTTGGCCATCTCTCGATAGATTCCGCAGTATGGGTCCCTGCGTTCGCAGGGACGACACAAAGTTGGGAGCGAGGCTTCGGCAAGAGCGACAAGCCCGCCTTGACTCTGCGTCTGCAAATCCCGAAAAAGCCTCCCTGAATTGCCGTTCAAAATACCTTCGCCCAGGGAATCCCGATGTCCGCTGCCGCTCTCGAATCCACCATCAACACCGCGTTCGACGCCCGTGACGGCATCTCCGGCGCGACCAAAGGCGAGGTCCGCGACGCCGTCGATCATGCGCTCGACCTGCTCGACAGGGGCGAGGCGCGCGTGGCTGAGCGTGAAGCGAGCGGCAAATGGAAAGTGCATCAGTGGCTGAAGAAGGCGGTGCTGCTGTCGTTCCGGCTCAACGACATGGCCGCGATTGCCGGCGGCCCGGGCAAAGCGTCCTGGTGGGACAAGGTGCCGTCGAAATTCGATGGCTGGGGCGAAAACCGCTTTCGCGAGGCCGGCTTTCGCGCCGTGCCTGGCGCCATCGTCCGCCGCTCGGCCTTCATCGCGCGGAACGTGGTGCTGATGCCGTCATTCGTCAATCTCGGCGCCTATGTCGATGAATCGACCATGATCGACACCTGGTCCACCGTCGGCTCCTGCGCCCAGATCGGCAAGCGGGTCCACATTTCCGGCGGTGTCGGGATCGGCGGCGTGCTGGAGCCGTTACAGGCCGAGCCCGTGATCGTCGAGGACGATTGCTTCATCGGCGCGCGCTCGGAAGTCGCCGAAGGCGTGATCGTGCGCAAGGGCGCGGTGCTCTCGATGGGCGTGTTTCTCGGCGCCTCCACCAAGATCGTCGACCGCGAAACCGGCGAGATCTTCATCGGCGAGGTGCCGGAATACGCCGTGGTGGTGCCCGGCACCTTGCCGGCAAAACCGCTGAAAAACGGCCAGCCGGGCCCGGCGACCGCCTGCGCGGTCATCGTCAAGCGGGTCGACGAGCGCACCCGCGCCAAGACCAGCATCAACGAATTGCTGCGCGATTAACCCGAACCTGGGACTACTCCAGCGCGACTAATCTCTGTCCCGCGGCGTGCACCCCGCGGTACGGAGGTTTGCCATGGATTGGGGCTGGTTTCTGTTCGGATTTGACGGCCGCATCAACCGCGCCAAGATGTGGCTCGCGATCCTCGTTATCGTTTGTTGGATGCTCTTCATCGGCATGCTGATGCTCAGCATCGACCGGATGTTCGGCTCTGCCGTCAAATCCATTCATTTCAGCATCAACGATATCTTCGGCATCGTCGATCCCGCGGTGCTGCGCGCCGCGTTCGCGCACCTTCGCAGCGGCAAGGAAACATCGCCAGCTCACCTCATTCTGATGTTTTTTGAGGCCGCCGGCTCGCTGGTATTCGTCTGGGTTTATCTTGCGACCTCCATCAAGCGGCTGCACGACCGCGACAAGGCCGGCTGGTGGATGATCCCCTATTTCGTGATCCCCGGCCTCTATGCCCAGTTCCAGGACCGGCTGCCCGATTTCTACCTGATATTCCCCGTCGCACTGGCCGTCTGCTTCATGATGATCTGGGGTTTTATCGACATGTATTGCCTGCGCGGCACGCGATGGACCAACCAGTTCGGGCCTAACCCTTTGCCCAAGGTGCAGTCCCGGCCTCGCACCAGCTCGGCATCGCGCTGGGACCAGACCAGCGCGTATGAATTTGTCCCGCGCAGCGCTAGCTCTTCCACTGGCGTGCATGTTAATCGAGGGCATGACTGATGCCCTCTCGATCGCCCGCGATCTCGTCCGCTGCCCGTCGATAACTCCGGCCGATGCCGGAGCGCTCGGCGTTCTGGAAAATCTGCTTAAAGCAGCCGGTTTCGACACCCACCGGATCACCTTCAGCGAACCCGGCACCGCCGATATCGATAACCTCTACGCGCGCATCGGCAGCGAAGCGCCGCACATCGCCTTCGCCGGCCATACCGACGTGGTACCGCCCGGCGATGAATCGGCATGGACGGTTGGCGCCTTTTCCGGCGAGGTGAAAGACGGCTTTCTCTACGGCCGCGGCACCGTCGACA
>CAVVLH010000042.1:0-7337 GCA_963748805.1 uncultured Alphaproteobacteria bacterium
AATCCTGAAGGCAGGCAATCCTGGCTTGTGAATTTCATTCATCTCGATGTTGAAAACTTCAAATGTCTATGGCGTCGCGCCTGTGTCAAACTACTTTCCATGAGCGCGAACCAAACATACCAAGCGAGCCTACGAACCAGCCACGACCTGGGCAAACGCCACTTCGTCTATCTCGCCATGTTCATCATGAACATGGTGAACTATGCCGACCGGATCAACCTGTCGATGGGTGCGGCGTCCATTGCGGATACGTTCAAGCTGACACCTGTCGAGATGGGATATATGTTCTCGTCGTTTCTCTGGACCTATCTCCTTTGTGTGCTGCCTGCGGGTATGGTGGCCGACCGCTTCGGTGCCCGCAATATCACCGCGGCGGCGCTGACGATCTGGTCGGTCGGCAGTCTGCTCAGCGGAGGAGCTGGACATTCGCGCAGTTGATCGGTTCACGCCTGATCCTCGGCATCGGGGAAGCCGCGAGCTATCCAGCCGGCGGCCGAATCATCCAGGACTGGGCGCCTCGTGCCGAGCGCGGTCTTGCTGCGGCGATTCTCAACGCAGGCGCCTACGCCGGTCCAGCGCTCGGCGGCATCCTGGTCGGCTGGCCGCATCGGCGGCAGACGCCACGACAGAGGACAATTCCGCCGTCTTTTCGGCAGTTACCGTCAGTGAATTGGCCGAGGATTCCATCTTGGTTGCCGCGGTCGAGACGTGCTGAATGATTTCTCCGACTGAACCTTCAAAGGCGCTGGCCAAACGCTCCATATCCTGTTTTCTCTGCCTCGTGGTCCGCCCCTCCGCCTCTGCTTGTTGAGCCTTGAGTTTTTCGACTTCGATTCCGTTGTTTTTGAAGATCTCAACCGCCCTTGCCATCTGTCCTATTTCGTCGCGCCGACCTGTTTCCGGCACGGTTACGCGAAGATCAGCCGCGGCTAATCGTTCCATGGCTCCCTTTAGGCTGGCAATCGGCCGGGATAGGCCTTTGATGCCTATCCACATCGCTGCAACCAAAGAGAATGCCAGCCCGATTATTACCAGCGCGACTGCCAATCGAATACCGGATCGTGTTTCCGCCGACACGCTCATCGCGGCTTTTCTTGAGTATGCGACCAGGTCGTCCAGCACTTTTGTCTGCTCATCCAGCACTGCGGCAGCCAAAGGCGCGCATTTCGATTTCAACAGCTCGACGGCTTTTGCCGTATCATCGGGGGTGTCTGCACTGGCAACAGCTTGCACGACTTGCGCGCAAACGCCAAACATCTCCTGCGCCTTGACATGCAGCTGGGTAAGTTCATCGGCCTTCTCGGGAATTAACTGAAGCGCCTCGGAGTATCGCTCTTCATACATCTTTTTTTCTTCGGTATTGCGAGTCAACAGTCTCGAACTACCCTCGGCCGAGCTCTCTGTTACGAGCTGGTAAACCACAGACACGAAGCTTTCCACGTCGCGGCTTCCCCGAGCCACCGAAACTGTGGCGGCGTCGACGCGATTTACTAAATTGGAATATGCGTCGTCGGCCTGGCTCATCCTCATCGCCGCAAACCCTATGGAGAGGAAACTCGCCGAGCCCAGAACTGCTACGATAATAGCAACCTTCCAGACCATCTTTAGATCGTTCAGCCAAGCCATCCCATGCCCCCGTCCGATCCCATCAGCAAGGAATCGCTCAGACAGGAATGTCCTTCACGCGGATTAACGATTTCTGTATTAATTGATCGATCGATCTAAAATAAAGTGTTTTTTGGCCTACGATGGCGCCAGCCCGCAGGCCTCCGGTTTTCTCTCGTCGATTGCATCTCGACATGGCTCTCCTATTCGCACAAAGCTCGACAGGACAGGAGTTGTGCGGCGAGCAACGTCCATGCGAACATCCGAGGGCGCTAGCTAGCGCACGTCAGCGGCGGTTTGAATATTTTCGGACACCGAGGCGAGAAGGAAATTTTCGCGAAAGCGCCAGCCACAGTGAGGCATCGCGCCGAGGCTTGTCTGCTAATGTCGGAAGCCAATTCCGCAAGCGTTCGCCGAAGTTCGGCCTGCGTCTTATTCAACCATTATTCAACGAACGCGGCTGATGGCTATCTAAGTGCCTGAGGTTGCTGGCGCTCCCAAGGGGAATCGAACCCCTGTTTCGGCCTTGAGAGGGCCACGTCCTAACCGCTAGACGATGGGAGCATGGGTCAAGGCAATAGCGTTGAATTCGCCGCCCTGCAAGCGAGTTTGCTCTCTCTTATCCCTCCCCCGCGGAACGCGGGGAGCGCAGGCCGGCACGAAAGTGATGGCCAGGGTGGGGGCCTGTCGTCATCGAAAGAGCCCGATAATGATTTGGTTTTCGGAACCTCCACCCGGCCCGCCTTCGCGAGCCACCCTCCCCGCAAGGGGGAGGGAAAAAAGGCTAAAGCGCGATGAAATTTGGTTGAATCGTCATCGCGCTTTCGTTCTTTGATGAAGCATGATCTCCGCGCAAACGCGTTCCGCGTTTGTCGCGAGGGAAAACCGCTTCACGCTTTTCCGGATCATGCTTTAAGGCTCGCTGACAAAGCGCAGGCGCCCGGCGGCTTTGAGCGTATGCGCATCAAAAGTGCGGATTTCGGTGGTCCCGCCCACGTCCAGCGTCACCACCACCCGGTCCCCAGCGACGCCGGTGGAGACGATCCTGGCGCCCTTGGGCAGTACGGCCGTGATCTCGACCGTAGCGACGCTTCCCTCGGCGCGAAAAAGACGGTAGCCGATGGCAATCAAAACGGCCGCGACCGCGAGGCCCGTGGTAAGGCCCGCTATCAGCATCATGCGCCGCACCCGCGCAAACAGCGCGGCCTGTTCGGGGGTCGGATCGGGGGCAACGGTCTCGGTCATCAAGCTCATCTTTGGAATACAACTTGGACAAAGGTCAAAAGCTGGAAGTTAACGTCGAAGGCAGCGAGGGGTCGCCCCGGCTCGACCGCGTGCTCGCGGCGCGCCTTGCCGACCTGTCGCGCTCGCGGCTGAAAGCGCTGATCCTCGACGGCCAGGTGACCGTAAAGGGCGCTCCCGTCCGCGACCCCGCTTATCATGTCGCATCCGGGGATACGATCACAATCGACGTGCCGGCGCCGGTGGCCGCCGACCCCCAAGGCGAGGACATCGCGCTTGCTATTGTCCATGAGGACGACGACCTGATCGTGATCGACAAGCCGGATGGGCTGGTGGTGCATCCCGGCGCGGGACATGAAACCGGCACGCTGGTCAATGCGCTGATCGCCCATTGCGGCGAAAGCCTTTCCGGGATCGGCGGGGTGAAGCGGCCCGGCATCGTGCACCGGCTCGACAAGGATACTTCCGGCTTGCTGGTGGTCGCCAAGAATGACGCGGCGCATCAGTCGCTATCGGCGCAATTCGCCGACCACGGCAAGACCGGCGAGATGCGGCGCGGCTACCTCGCTTTCGTCTGGGGGGTACCGAACCGGCAGCGCGGCACGATCGACGCCCCGATCGACCGGCATCCGCATGCGCGGGAAAAGATGGCGGTGCGTGAAAGTGGCAGGCATGCCGTCACCCATTGGGAGATCGTCGAAAGCTTTAACGGCCCCGACGGCAAGCCGGTGGCCTCGCTGCTTTCCTGCGAACTCGAGACCGGCCGCACCCATCAGATCCGGGTGCATCTGGCCCATATCGGCCACCCCCTGATGGGGGACGCGGTCTATGGCCCCCACTTCAAGACCAAGGCCGTCCGCCTCGGACCGCAAAGCCAGGCGGCTTTGGCCGCCCTCGATCGCCAAGCGTTACACGCATACCTTCTGGCCCTGGAGCACCCCAAAACCGGGGCGATTCTCGAGTGGAACTCGGATTTGCCAGACGATCTCAGGGCATTGCGCGAGACCCTAACGGCGGCGCTATGACGCAGGCTGGTTAGAAAAGTCTTGATATGCCAGTTGGTTATAGCAGCCACACCGGAACGTGACGGTGGTTTAACTTCCAAAAGGGGCCCCGATTAGTGTATGTTGCGTCTGCGTTGAATACCCAACGCGGAACATCGCAGAGCGACTGGCTTTAACAAAGCAGAGCCTGCCTGGCCCGCCGCTATCGGGGGCCTGAACCAAGTGGAGGGCGCAAGAATGGCCCGCACAGCTACCCTACCGATTCTCAACGGAGAATCTGGTCTTTCCCGGTACCTCGCCGAGATCCGCAAGTTTCCGATGCTGGAACCCCAGCAGGAATACATGCTCGCCAAGCGTTTGCGCGAACATGACGATCGTGACGCGGCATCCCAACTTGTCACCAGCCATCTCAGGCTCGTGGCCAAGATAGCCATGGGCTATCGCGGCTACGGATTGCCGATCTCCGAGGTCGTCTCGGAAGGCAATGTCGGCCTGATGCAGGCGGTGAAGCGGTTCGAACCCGAAAAGGGGTTCCGGCTCGCTACCTACGCTATGTGGTGGATCAAAGCCTCCATACAAGAGTACATCCTGCGTTCCTGGTCGCTTGTGAAAATGGGCACCACCGCGAACCAGAAGAAGCTCTTCTTCAACCTGCGCAAGGCCAAGAGCAAGATCTCCGCGCTCGACGAGGGTGATCTGCGTCCCGACCAGGTGAAGGTGATCGCCAAGCGCCTCGGCGTGACCGATCAGGACGTGATCGACATGAACCGCCGGCTCGGCGGCGATGCCTCGCTCAACGCCCCGATCCGCGACGACGGCGAAGCCGGCGAATGGCAGGACTGGCTGGTCGATAATTCGCCCAACCAGGAAGTCCTGATGGCCGAACATGAAGAGTTCGATCATCGCCACCAGGCGCTGACCGGTGCGATCGGCGTGCTCAACGCCCGCGAACGCCGCATCTTCGAGGCGCGGCGTCTGGCGGAAGAGCCGATGACGCTGGAAGATCTCGCCGCCGAATTCGGCGTGTCGCGCGAACGCGTGCGGCAGATCGAGGTCCGCGCTTTCGAGAAGGTGCAGTCGGCCGTGAAAGGCACGATTGCGAAGGCGGAAGCCGCAGCCCTCGAGGCCGCGCACGCCTAACCGATCAAGGCGGATCGAAAACCAACGAAAAGCCGGCGGCAACGCCGGCTTTTTTGTTGACGCGGTCCCGCTCAAAAAATCGCCGTTCCCTCAACGAAGGGTGCTGAGATAATCCGACAGCGTGGTGGGATCGCCACGCGTGCTCTGCCGCAGGGGCTGGTTACTCAACAATATGCCGGACTGGGTCCTGAAATCGGCAGGCACATTGTCGGTCGGTCTCAGCGGCTGGCTCAGGAGATCGCGGTAGCGGTCATAGGCTTGTTGGGTGCCGACGAAGATGCAGGCGCAATGCTGCGGCTCGGCATAAAGATAACGCAAGGCGTCGCCCACCCCATTCGTGACAAAGCGGTGCGGCGGCAGCCCGCGGAGCGCTTTTTGTCCAGCGGGATCGTTGGCGAACTGAATACGAAAACCGGCGGACGACAGATAGAAGCTGTTCTTTTCCAGGAACGGCTTGCTCGGCTCCTCCGCGGCAGACGACACCGCGGCGGAGAACAACAGCGCCATGACTGGCAACAGCCGCAAGGCCCCAATGCCGCGGAGCCGAAATGAATGTTGATGGTCCGACGCGGCCAGCCAGATATTCGATACTGACATTGCGGGCCCCTCCGCCTTAGGTTTTGCCGTTGTTTCATCCATTACGCCACGAATAGTGGGCCAACATTGTGTTGAACCTCCATCCGTCGCTCGCTCTGCAAAAAATACGCAACGACCGGCATCGTTCAATATGCAGACGCAACGGGATATGGTTCCGGCTCCTCCCCCCGGGACGACAGGGAATCATTCTCCCCACTCGCGCGCCAGCGTCGCGAGCGCACAGCCTTCGCAGTAGCGCGCATCCTTGAAGTCGATCCAGTTGTGCGCATAGACGTGATCGAGCGGAATCCGATAACGCGCGCGCAACACCTTCACCAGAATCCGCCACGCCGCGATTTGCGCCTCCGTCGCGCCGCGCGTGACGTCGGGATAATTGCCGGCGAACTCCACCCCGATGGAGGTGTCCTTGTTGACCTGGTGATAGGTCTTGGCATTGTCGATGTACTTGTTGTCGTTGCGATCGGCGCCGTCGGTGTGGGTGGGCACGAGATTGTCCGCCACCGCCCAGTAAACCGTGCCGTCGGTCTCGACCCACACCATGACGCCGCGGCGGGTCGGGTGTCTTGCCTGCTCCTGCGCTCCGCCGCGCGCCGAGCCGGCCGGCCCCTCGGTCTGATGCACGATGATGTTGCGCCAGGGATGGGAGCGAGCGACATCGCCCCATGGCGCGAGCCAGACCATCTTCAGGCCCGGAATTTCCGGCGTGCCGGAGGAGCGCGCCCGACAATTTTCGCGGCAGTCTATGTTCACGGCAAGTTCATGGGCCATGTCGATGAGTTCTCTAACTTCGCGCATAGGTTCTGCTAATCCAGGCGACTACACTGTGAAGATCGTCCCAACTACCGGTGGCGCGGGGTACGAGGAAAAAATAAAGATCGAGGTCAATAAGACGACAACCGTCAAAGCTAAATAGCGCCACGATCGACGCTTAAATCGGATGCGATCGATCACGATGTAAATTTTTAACGTGTGCGTGTCTACCGCATTTCGGTCGCCCGGTTTAACTGGAACCAAATCGCAACTTCCGGTTACGACATTTTATGTTGCCATCCGTCTGCGCTGAGTTCTGGAAGTTGCGACGAGAAGTTCGCGCCGCGTTGCGACAAACAAATAACGGTGTTCCCGTCCATGACTCGTGGCCGATTCATTGAGTGCAGACCAAGTCCCTTCGGTGGCTCTTCGCAGACCGCGATGCTGAGTTGGCGGAGGTGGACCAAGACGGTTTCGCATTTGCCGTCGATCCCGCGGATGCGCCACTTTTCAATCGCCGGGATCGAAAACTCCCGCGCAACAGACACCAACTCGATATCGTCGTTTACGACGGGCGCGTATGCATACGAAAACGATTTTTGCCAGGGTCCGAGCGACGGCAACTGGCGCAGAAAATTATTGTTACGACTGTCGTTTTATAGAGAAGCTGCGGCGCTGCTTCGCCTCGCCAACTCCCATTGTGCCGAAAATTAGGGGTATCGACATCCCGTCCATGACCATTTACAGAGATTACATTGACGGCGATACCCTCCGACATCGCGTCGGAGCCCGGGGGATGATTATCCACGACCTCGACTTGGCCAGCTCCGAACAAGTCCGCTGTCTGTCTGAAGCGGAACTCGAAGAACGGGAAATTCAACTGTTTTCCCAGATGCGCGACGAGGAACTGAGCGCGCGAATTTGGGAGAATGTCCGAGAGATCAATCGGCGCGGAGAGCAATACGTAACTGAAAGTCGAAAGGGAGCCAGTGCAAAAAA
>CAVVLH010000043.1:0-17072 GCA_963748805.1 uncultured Alphaproteobacteria bacterium
TCGAACCATGAGGTCATGAAACAACCTCGAACACGACGGCTCATCCTTCGAGACGGCCGCGTCGCGGCCTCCTCAGGATGAGGACATCCCCAAGCATTCTTAGGATCACATCATGGACATTGGATTTATCGGCCTCGGCAACATGGGCTTTCCGATGGCGCGACGCCTGGTTGAGGCCAAGCACCAGCTTTTCATCTTCGACCAGCGCAAGGAGGTCATGGACAGGCTGGTTGCGCTGGGCGCGAAGGCCACCTCCTCGCCGAAAGATGTCGCCGACCACGCTGAGACCGTGATGGCAAGCCTGCCCTCGCTTCAGGCCTCGCTTGACGTCGCAACCGGCAAGGACGGCGTGATCGAAGGCAAGCGCGTGAAACGCTTTGTCGATCTTTCCACCGTCGGCTCGCAAATGGCGGTGCGGATCAACGACATTCTGGCCAAGCACAATATCGTCCAGATCGACAGTCCCGTCTCCGGCGGTGTCGGCGGCGCCGAGAAGGGCACGCTGGCGGTGATGGTATCGGGTCCGCGCGCCGATTTCGAAACGATCAAGCCGGCACTCGACGTGATCGGCAAGGTGTTCTTCATCGGCGAAAAGCCCGGCTCCGGGCAGACCATGAAACTCGCCAACAACCTGTTGTCGGCGACCGCCATGGTGGCGACCTCGGAAGCCGTGGTCATGGGCGTTAAAGCCGGGCTCGATCCGGCCGTCATGGTCGACGTGCTCAATTCGGGCTCGGGCATGAAC
Source organism: uncultured Alphaproteobacteria bacterium (assembly GCA_963748805.1). Taxonomy (GTDB): domain Bacteria; phylum Pseudomonadota; class Alphaproteobacteria; order Rhizobiales; family Xanthobacteraceae; genus Bradyrhizobium. The sequence continues at coordinate 746 of CAVVLH010000043.1, forward strand.
ACGGCAAGCCGCGACAAGTTTCCCCGCGCGATCCTGCCGCGCACTTTCGATTTCGGTTTTGCCACCGGGTTGATGGTCAAGGACGTCCGCCTGGCGCTGGATGAGATGAAGTCGCTCGGATTGTCGATGGAAGTCGCCGACGCAGTCGGACGCTTGTGGGAAGTGGTGATCCGCGAAAACGGCGCGGACTCCGACTTCACCTCCGCGATCAAACCGATCGAGAAAAAGGCTGGAGTGGTGGTCGGAGGAGCCAAAGGCGGACTTGCGGGGAAGTAAAGTTGCGTGCCCCGGACGCGGCGCAGCGCCATAAGCGCGTTTACGCGCGTATTAGACGCGCTATGGCGATGCGTTGCAGATCCGGGGCCCAGACGCTGTCATCTGTGCAGATGGATCCCGGATCAGCATTGCAACGCTAGCGTCGCAATGCGTCCGGGACACGGACAATCACAACCACGGCGCGGGTCGGTCCATCGCGATCAGGTCATCGACTTCAAGGCGCGGGCGCACTACCGCGTATTGATCGCCCTTGACGAGGACTTCCGGCACTAGCGCACGCGTATTGTAAAATCCGGACTGCACCGCGCCATAGGCGCCGGCGGTCATGATGGCCAACAAGTCGCCCGCCTTCGGCTCCGGCATGTTGCGGCCGAGCGCGAGATAGTCGCCGCTTTCGCAGACCGGCCCGACCACATCCGCGGTGATCTCCGGCGCGCCTTGAGGAGACGCCCGCACCGGCAGGATGTCGTGATGGGCTTCATACAGAGTGGGTCGGATCAGATCGTTCATCGCCGCATCGATGATGACGAACTTCTTGGCCTCGCCCTGCTTCACATAGATCACGCGCGCGACCAGGATTCCGGCGTTGCCGACGATCAACCGGCCGGGCTCGAACAACAGCGTACACCCGAGATTGTGCGTCACGCGCTTGACCATGGCGGCATAGGCGGACGGCAACGGCGGCGCTTCGCCGTCCATGTGATAGGGAATGCCAAGGCCGCCGCCGAAATCGACATGCGAAATGGTGTGGCCGTCGGCGCGCAGCGTCTGCACGAACTCGGCGAGCAGGCGGAAGGCGGCCTCTAACGGCACCAGATCCGTGATCTGGCTGCCGATATGCATGTCGACGCCGGCCACACGAATGCCCGGCAGCTTGGCCGCCCGCGCATAGACGGCGCGCGCCTGCGCCAGCGGAATCCCGAACTTGTTCTCGGACTTGCCGGTCGAAATCTTCGCATGCGAGCCGGAATCGACATCCGGATTGACGCGGACCGAAATCTGCGCCGTCTTGCCTTGCCCACTTGCGAGAGCCGACAGCAACTCCAGTTCGGGCTCGGACTCGACATTGATGCAGAGGATGTCGGTGGCAAGTGCTGCGCGCAATTCGGCCTCGGTCTTGCCGACGCCGGAAAATACGATCCGCTCCGGCGGAATCCCGGCGGCCAGCGCGCGCCTCAACTCGCCGCCCGAGACCACGTCGGCGCCGGCGCCAAGTTTTGCAAGCGTGCGCAGCACGGACTGGTTGGAGTTCGCCTTCATGGCGTAGCAGACGAGCGCCTTCTCGCCGGCAAAGGCGTCAGTGAACACCCGATAGTGGCGCTCCAATGTCGCGGTCGAATAGCAATAAAACGGCGTACCGACCGCGTTGGCGAGTTCCACCAGACTAACCGCCTCGGCGTGAAGCACGCCGTTGCGATAATCGAAGTGATTCATGGGACGCTCTAGTTGCTGTTGAGAAGCGGATCGAGGGTGAACGGCCGTTTCGGACCTTTGCCGGCGACCGGCAATTGATCGCTGCCGTAGTTCGGATTGAACAGGCTCGGCTTGCTCGCATCGGCGGTTGCCGTGGGGTCGGGCTGCACGGCGGCGGCCGGCGGCTGTCCCGAGGCGGTCGGCGGCAGATCGAGCGGTCCCTTGCGACCGCAACCGGAAAGCGCCAGCGCAGCGGTCCCCAACAGGATGAGGGCCCATCGTTGATGGTTTCGGCTGATGTCGCGAGTCACGTCAAAATCCCCAATGCGGGCGGCACCATACAAAGATTGATCTGTTCTGGCGAGTGGCGAATTTCCGCAAATGAATCCGCGCTCAGCCCAACTTTCGCTCTTTTTCCAGCCGTTTGAGCCAGGCCTTGGCCTGTGCCGCCACATTCTTCGGCGCAGTTCCGCCAAAACTTGTGCGGCTTTTGACGGAGGCCTCGACCGACAATACCGAAAGCGCATCCTCGGTAATTTTCGGCTCGATCGCCTGCATCGTCTTCAACGGCATTTCATGCAAGGCGACACCATCGCTTGCAGCCCTGGCCACGATTCGCCCGGTGACATGGTGGGCGTCGCGGAACGGCATTTTCAACGTCCGCACCAGCCAGTCGGCCAGATCGGTCGCCGTGGCATAACCGTCGCCGGCCGCAATCTTCATGCGCGCCTCGTCCGGCACCATGTCAAGCACCATGCCCGTCATCGCCCGGATCGCGAGTGAAAGGGCAGTGAACGCCTCCATCGCGCCCTGCTTGTCTTCCTGCATGTCCTTCTGATAGGCGAGCGGCAACCCCTTCATGACGATCAACATCGCGGTAAGCGCACCGATCACGCGGCCGGTTTTGGCGCGCACCAGTTCGGCCGCGTCCGGATTGCGCTTCTGCGGCATGATCGAGGAGCCGGTGGTGAACTTATCGGAAAGCCGCACCAGCCCTACCAGCGGCGAGGTCCAGATCACGATCTCCTCGGCAAAGCGCGACAGATGCACCGCGGCGATCGACGCCGCCGACAGCGTCTCGATGACGAAATCACGATCGGATACCGCATCTAGCGAATTGGCCATCGGCCGGTCGAAACCGAGCGCCTTGGCGGTTGCCGCCCGGTCGATCGGAAACGAGGTGCCGGCCAACGCCGCCGCACCCAGCGGCGATTCGTTGAGACGCTTGCGCGCATCCGCGAACCGGCCCCGGTCACGCGCGGCCATCTCGACATAAGCGAGCAGATGGTGCCCGAAGGTAACGGGCTGGGCGGTTTGCAGATGGGTAAAGCCCGGCATCACGGTTGCGGCGTGCTCCAGCGCGCGCATCGCCAGCGCCTGCTGAAACAGAGCGAGCGCGCGATCCGTCTCGTCGACGGTGTCACGGATGAACAGCCGAAAATCGGTCGCTACCTGATCGTTGCGCGACCGCGCGGTGTGCAAGCGCCCGGCGGCGGGGCCAATCAACTCGCTTAGCCTGCTCTCGACATTCATATGGATATCTTCGAGCGCGCGCTTGAAATCGAACGATCCCTTGCCGATTTCTGACAAAATCGTGTCTAGACCCTTGGCGATATTTTTCGCATCGTTTGCGGTGATAATGCCTTGTGCGGACAGCATCGCGGCATGGGCCTTGGACGCGGCGATGTCCTGGGCAAAAAGGTGACGATCGACGTCGATGGAGACGTTGATTTCCTCCATGATCGCATCAGGACGTTCGGTGAACCGGCCGCCCCACATCTTGTTGCTCATGACCATCTACTCATATTCGCCGCCCCCACAGCTCGTTGCGCAAAGGCTTGTTGCGCAAAACCCGTGGCGGGTGCAACCGAAGGCCTCAAATAGCCGTATCTGAACCAGGATAACAAACGATATGCCCGAAAGCCCACAGCCCGCGCCAGCTCCGACCCGTCGTATCCCCTATGTGATCGGGGCGGTGCTGATTGGCGCTGCGATCGGATTTGGCGGGGTATACGGGCTTGGCGGGCTCAAGCGCAACGCATCCGGCGATTCCGCCTGCGCACCCGCGATTAACCTTTCGAAGAAGATCGCGCCGCTCGCCCATGGCGAGGTGGCCGCGCTGACCATGGCGACCACCCCGCTGCGGCTGCCCGACCTCACTTTTGAGGATGCCGACGGCAAGCCGAAGAAGCTCTCAGACTGGCGCGGACGCACCGTTCTGGTGAACCTGTGGGCGACCTGGTGCGTGCCCTGCCGCAAGGAGATGCCCGCGCTGGACCGGTTGCAGACCAAGCTCGGCGGCAAGGATTTCGAGGTGGTGGCGATCAATATCGATACCCGCGACCCCGAAAAGCCGAAGAACTTCCTGAAAGAGGCCAAGCTTTCCCGGCTCGGCTACTTTAACGACGAAAAAGCCAAGGTTTTTCAGGATCTTAAAGCCATAGGCCGGGCATTGGGCATGCCGACCTCGGTGCTTGTCGATGGCCAGGGCTGCGAGATCGCGACCATTGCCGGGCCTGCCGAATGGGACAGCGAGGACGCGGTGAAGCTGATCACAGCCGCGACGGCACCGTCGGGATCATAGGCACTCAACCCTCATGGTGAGGAGGCGCGCTTGCCCGAGCAGGCCGAGTGTACGCGAGGCCGTCAGCGAATGGCACAAAATAGCAACTCGCCGTCTCCGGACGATGCCTTGCATCGCCGGGAGAACCATGAGGCCGCGGACAATAGATCAATGAAGTCATCCTTCGAGACGGCCGCTTTGCGGCCTCCTCAGGATGAGGACCGTTCTCAAAGCCTACGCTTCGTCGGCGACCTTGTTGCGCAATAGGCCGATCCGGTCGATCTCGACCTCGACCACATCGCCCGCCTTCAGCCACAACGGCGGGGTGCGGCGGGAGCCGACGCCACCCGGCGTTCCCGTGACGATCACGTCGCCGGGCTCGAGCCGCGTGAACTCCGAGCAATATTCGATCTGGCGCGGGATATCGAAAATCATCTGGTCGATGGTCGCATCCTGGACCACCTCGCCATTGAGGCGGGTTTGCAGCCTCAATGGACCGAGATCGCCGGCTTCATCGGGCGTGACCATCCAGGGACCGAACGCGCCGGTGTTCGGAAAATTCTTGCCGGGTGTGTATTGGTGGGTGTGGCGCTGATAATCGCGAACGCTGCCTTCATTGTAGCAGGCATATCCGGCGATATGGCTCCAGCTGTCCTGCTTTGAGATGTAGCGGCCGGGCTTGCCGATAATGAGGGCCAGTTCGCCCTCGTAATCGAGGTCGGTCGAGACTTTCGGCCGGATGATGTTGGTAAGGTGCCCGGTCTGGCTGTTGGCGAAACGTCCGAACACGGTCGGGTTCTCGACCTCGGTGCGGCCAGTCTCCTTGCGGTGGTTCTCGTAGTTCAGCCCGATGCAGAGGATCTTGTCGGGGTTCGGGATCACCGGCAGCCAAGCGAGGCTGGCAAGCGGATGCCGCGCGGCCTTGGCCGCAGCGCTTGCGGCCTCAAGCAGGGCGCCCGCGGCAATCGCGGATTTCAAATCAGGAAAACGGTCCCGCAGGACCGCGCCGAGATCGACTGCCTCGTTGCCGTCGATGAGGCCCCAGGTCTTGACGCCCTTGATCTCAAAACTTGCGAACTTCATGGAATGTCCTTGGGAATAGCGTGAGGCCCGCTCCTCGCTATCCCATGCGACGACGGCGGGCAATGCCGCTGCGGCCGCAAAATGGACACATCAGGCCGGCCCGGAGCCAATCCAAAATGGTCGGAGATAAAGGGTATCAGGCCGCTACGTTGAGATTACCGCCGACCCCGGCGCCGACATTGGCAAGTGACGGCTGCGATCCCGCCCCCAGGATGGTCAGGACCGAGGATCTCTCGGCATCGATGTTCGATTTCAGGACCGAAGTCGCGATCTGCTGCTGGGTATTGCCGGCCTGTGCCGTCAAGATACTGCTCGCCAAACTCGCTATGTCCATACGCGTGATCCCCGTGTCGCGGGATCAAATTACCCAGCAAGCCTTAACAAATACTAGCGTGGCGACACTGACGTTCCTTTCAGGGCCGCCGCGATAGGATACGAATGTCAGAACCGGGACACGGGATGGTTAGCGCGTCGGAACCGGCTTCTCGCCGCGATAGTCGTAGAAACCGCGCTGGGTTTTGCGTCCCAGCCAGCCGGCCTCGACATACTTCACGAGCAGCGGGCACGGACGGTACTTGGAGTCGGCCAAGCCTTCATGCAGAACCTGCATGATCGACAGACAGGTATCGAGGCCGATGAAATCGGCGAGTTCCAGCGGCCCCATCGGGTGATGGGCGCCGAGCTTCATCGCCGCATCGATCGCTTCGACGTTCCCGACACCTTCATAGAGGGTATAGATCGCCTCGTTGATCATCGGCAGCAGGATGCGGTTGACGATGAAGGCCGGAAAATCTTCCGACACCGCGATGTGCTTGCCGAGCTTGGTGACGAATTCCTTGGCGGTATCGAAGGTCGTGTCATCAGTGGCGATGCCGCGGATCAGCTCGACCAATTCCATCAGCGGCACCGGATTCATGAAATGAATGCCGATGAAGCGCTCGGGCCGGTCGGTCGAGGCCGCCAGCCGCGTAATCGAAATCGATGACGTATTGGAGGCGACGATAGCGCTGGGTTTCAACAGCGCGCAGACCTCATGAAAGATCTTGCGCTTGACGTCTTCCTTCTCGACCGCGCTCTCGATCACGAGATCGCAATCGGCGAGACCCTCCATGGAATCGGCGAGCGCGATCCGCGCCACCGCCTGCTTGCGGGCATCCTCGGTAATGAAATTCTTGGCGACCTGCCGCGACAGGTTGCCGTTGATGGTCGCCATGCCCGACTTCAACCGGTCGGCGGTGACATCGTTAAGCACCACGTCGAAGCCGGCCAATGCCGCGACGTGAGCGATGCCATTGCCCATCTGGCCCGAACCGATCACGCCGACTTTTTTTATCATGACCGCCATCTCGTTGTCTTACAGACTGACACCCTATTTTCCGAGCTTGCCGAGCGCCTCGGTCAATTCCGGAACCGCCTGATACAAATCCGCGACCAGGCCGTAATCGGCAACCTGGAAGATCGGCGCGTCCTCGTCCTTGTTGATCGCCACAATGACCTTGGAATCCTTCATGCCGGCGAGGTGCTGGATCGCGCCCGAAATACCGATGGCGATATAAAGCTCAGGCGCCACCACTTTGCCGGTCTGGCCGACCTGCCAGTCGTTCGGCGCGTAGCCGGCATCGACCGCGGCGCGCGAGGCGCCGACGGCGGCGCCCAGCTTGTCGGCGAGCGGCTCGATATATTTGGCGAAATTCTCGCGGCTTTGCATCGCCCGGCCGCCGGACACGATGATCTTGGCCGAGGTCAGTTCGGGGCGATCGCTCTTGGCGACTTCCTCGCCGACAAAGCTGGAAAGAGCAGGATCGCTTGCTGCCGCCGCATTTTCCACCGCGGCACTACCGCCATCGCCGGCGGCGGCAAAGGTCGAGGTCCGCACGGTGATAACCTTCTTGGCGTCCTTCGATTGGACGGTCTGAATGGCGTTGCCGGCATAGATCGGCCGCTCGAAGGTGTCGGGCGAGATCACCTTGATGATTTCCGACACCTGCATCACGTCGAGCAAAGCGGCGACGCGTGGCATGACATTCTTGAAGCGCGAAGTCGCCGGCGCAACGAAGGCGTCATAGTTTCCGGCAAGGCTGACGATCAGAGCCGCGAGAGGCTCGGCCAGATCATGCGCATAGGAAGCACCGTCGGCGAGCAGGACTTTCTTGACGCCCGACAGCTTGGCCGCCGCGTCGGCTGCCGCCTTGGCGTTCTCACCGGCGACCAGCACATGCACGTCGCCGCCGAGAGCTGCGGCCGCGGTCAGCGCCTTGTTGGTGGCATCCTTGATCGATGCGTTGTCGTGTTCGGCCATCAACAGCGTGGTCATCTCTAGTGTCCTAGTTCTAACATTCGCATCCCATCGCAGCCAGTTCCCTTGCGAACGTTAGAACTAAAGGACACTAGCAAATATCGTATTGCCAATGCGGTTTTGGATTTGTCATTCGCGATGTCGACTTGCGGCAAACGCCGATGCGAATAACAAATCCACCGCACTAGAGAACCCCCGCTTCGGTCTTCAGCTTCGACACCAATTCAGTGACGTCCTTGACCTTGACGCCGCCCTTGCGGCCCGGCGGTTCGGAGGTCTTGAGAATCTCAAGGCGCGGCGTCAGATCGACACCATAGTCCGATGCGACCTTGTCGGCGATCGGCTTTTTCTTGGCCTTCATGATGTTCGGCAGGCTCGCATAACGCGGCTCGTTCAACCGCAGGTCGGTGGTGACGATGGCCGGGCCCTTCAGTTTCACGGTCTGCAACCCGCCATCGACTTCGCGCGTGACCTTGAAGTCGGAACCGTCGACCTCGAGCTTGGAGGCAAACGTCGCCTGCGACCAGCCGAGCAGGGCCGCCAGCATCTGTCCGGTCTGGTTCGAGTCGTCGTCGATCGCCTGCTTGCCGAGGATCACAAGCCCCGGTTTTTCCTCATCCGTCACGGCTTTCAGAATCTTCGCCACCGCCAACGGTTCGACATTGCCCTCGGCCTTGACCAGGATGCCGCGGTCGGCGCCCATGGCAAGACCGGTGCGGATGGTTTCGGCGGCCTGGGCCGGCCCGATCGAAACCACCACGACTTCGGTTGCCTTGCCGGCCTCTTTCAGGCGCAGAGCCTCCTCGACGGCGATTTCGTCGAACGGATTCATCGACATTTTCACGTTGGCCAGTTCGACGCCGGTTCCATCGCTTTTAACGCGGACCTTGACGTTGTAATCGACCACTCGCTTGACCGGCACCAGGACCTTCATCGACCCTCTTTCGCTGGAATATCTTGGTTTTGAAGCTTAGGGCTGCGGAACCTAAAGCGCCCGCCCACCCCGGTCAACGCTAGTGTCCCGGTTCTGACATTCGTATCCTATCGCGGGGCCACTTTTACGAATGTCAGAACCACGGGGACACTAGCAACTATATGATTCTAGTGTGGCTTTGACTCTGACATTCCTTCGAAGAACTCGCGGCGGCCCTGAAAGGAACGTCAAAGTCGCCACACTAGTGGAGTGGATTTGGCGGATCACCAGGGACCAAAAATTGCCCCTTCGGGTCAACGGTTCTGGCCGGGCACCCACAACACGTCCCCGCCGCCGTTGTGGTTGGCCGTGCGGCTGGCAATAAACAGGAAATCCGACAGCCGGTTCACATATTGGATCGCCGCGTCACCGACGGGTTCGTCCGGATTGGCGGCGAGTTCCACGATGATCCGTTCCGCTCTGCGGCACACGGTGCGCGCCAGGTGCAGATGGGCGGCCGCGGGCGTGCCACCGGGCAGCACGAACGAGTTCAAGGGGGCAAGATCCGCATTCAAGCGGTCGATGTCGCGTTCGAGACGCTCGACCTGGCTGGACAGCACGCGCAGGCGCTCCGCCTTGCCCTCGCGCTGGGGCACCGCAAGGTCGGCGCCGAGATCGAACAGGTCGTTTTGAATGAGCCCCAGCATCGCGTCGAGTTCCGGTGTTGCGGCCAGATGCAGCCGCGCCACGCCGAGGACGGCATTGGTCTCGTCGATCGTGCCGTAGGCTGCGACACGCAGGTCGTATTTTGGACGGCGCTCTCCGCTGCCAAGCGCCGTGGTGCCGTCATCGCCGGTTCGCGTATAGATGCGGTTGAGGACGACCATGCCCAATCTCCTCTTTCTAGTGCTCCGATTCTGAAGTTCGTATCATATCGCGGCTCCACGTTTACGAACTTCGGAATCAAAGGAGCACCAGCTAACTATATAATCTAGTGCGGTTTCTAATTTGAAGTTCCTACGAAGAGATTGCCGCGAAACTGATAGGAACTTCAAATTCACCGCACTAGTGATGGTCCATCGCCCAGACCGTGATCATGATGATGACGATGGCGACGAACTGAAGCAGCACCCGCCACCGCATCAACTTCTGCGAGGTGCTCGGCGATCCGCCCCGCATCATGTTGATGAGACCGAACAGCAGCACCAACGCAACCGCAGCCACTGCGATGGGAACGATGAAAGTACCAAGAAATGAGGCCATCTTTCCTACATAACACCACGTTTGCCGATCCGCCATCGCCGGGCATCAACACCACCGCCCTGCAAAAAGTCCGCATCACGAACCCGCGGCAGCAATGATACGGACTTCTGAACCGCCGCACTGGCTTTTGGCGGGATAATATCCGAAGGTAACCTCGATAAGAAGGCAGGCTCGCCTGCGCTCCACATCAGGGTCGGCTGTGCGGCAAATTCGCTACATCTTTCATGTCGGCCTCGACGCCTTCTACACGTTTCTCGCGGACGACGGCTGGGCGATCGCCAGCCACATCGCGCTGTCGACCCTGATGGCGCTGTTTCCGTTTTTGATCGTGCTGACCTCGCTCGCCGGATTCTTCGGCTCGAAGGAACTCGCCGATCAGGCCGCAAGCCTTCTGCTTCAGGTCTGGCCGAGGCAGGTCTCCGATTCGCTGTCGGTCGACATCCACGACGTCCTGACCACGACCCGCGGCGATATCCTGACCATCGGTGCGGTACTTGCGGTCTATTTCGCCTCGAACGGCGTCGAGGCGCTTCGCGTCGCGCTCAACCGAGCCTATGCGGTGATCGAACCCCGCCGATGGTATTGGCTGCGGCTGGAGTTCGATCGGATATACCCTGCTCGCCGCCTTCACCGCGCTGGCGATGGCCTTCCTGATCGTGCTCGGGCCGCTGATCCTGGAAGCAGCGCGGCGCCACATTCCGCTGATCGTCGACAGCAACGAGAATTTGCTCAACATCGCGCGCTACAGTATCACGGTCCTGGCGATGGTCGTTGCTCTGTTTGTCCTGCATGCGTGGCTTCCCGCCGGCCGCAGGGGTTTCTCGCAGATCCTGCCCGGCATCGTCTTCACGCTGCTGGCTTCGCTGATATCGGGCACCGTGTTCGGACAATATCTGGCGCGTTTCGCCAATAATTACGTGACGATGTATGCTGGTCTGGCGTCGGTGATCATCGCACTGGTGTTTCTTTATTTCCTGGCGGCGATCTTCGTCTACGGCGGGGAACTGAACGCGTCGATCATCAAGTCCCGGCTGCCGCACGGCGTGTCGCTTCAAGCAGCGCAATCGCTAAAGCCCTCGGAGACACAGGCTTGACCAGGAAGGCGTCGGCCCCGGCCTCGCGCGCGGCCGCCTCGTCATCGCTGCGGCCGGATACGCCGATGATCGCGATGGCGCCGATCGGCGGACCCAATGCGCGAATCCGCCGGATCGCCTCAATTCCGTCGATGCCCGGGAGCACCATGTCCATCAACACCGCATCGAAGCCGCCTTGCAGGATGCGGTCGGCGGCGTCTTCGCCGCGGCCGACGAATTCCGCCTGATGGCCGAGTTCGGTCAAAACCGCGTTGAGCACGACACGGCCGAATGGATTATCCTCGACGCTGAGAACGTGCAGGCCTCGCGCGCGCTCCTGCGGGTGATCGTCCTGAGTTGAACCCGCCAACGAGGCCTCGGCGCGGTCCAGCACCACCGTCAGCGTAAACGTCGTCCCGCCGCCGCGCCGCGGCGTCACCGCGATATCGCCGCCCATCGCGCGGGCGAGTTGTTTCACCGACGACAGTCCGAGCCCGGCGCCACCGAAGCGGGCGGCAATTTTCACGTTGGCCTGCGAAAACGGGCGGAACAGCCGCTTGATCTCCTGCAACGTGAGGCCGATGCCGCTGTCGGAAACCGCAAAGGCCACGCCGACCTTGCCTCTACCCGTGACTTTACTCTTGCCTTTCGCCTCACCGGTCGGCCGCACGCTCAGCGCGACGCCGCCCCGTTCGGTGAACTTGGTGGCGTTATCGATCAGGTTTTCGAGCGCCGCCCGCAGACGAACGGGGTCGCCGGTGACGAAAGCGGGCAGTTTCTGCGAAATCTCGACCCGCGATTGCAAACCTTTCGCGGTGGCCCTGCCCGCCAGGGAGTTGCCGACGCTGTGGGCAAGCGTTCGCAGATCGAAGAAGTCGTGCCGGACGCCAAAGCCGGAGCGACCGCTTCTGGCGGCATCGACGAACAAGGTCGCAAGGCTCGCCAGATGTTCGGCGCCGGCCTTGATGGTATCGACCCAGCGCCGCTCTCGCTCGTCGAGGTCGGACGTCGCCAGAAGGTCGCTGATCGCCAGAATGCCGGTCAGCGGCGTGCGCACCTCGTGCGCAAAGGTGGCGAGCACCGTCTCGACAATGCCGGGAGCAACCGTCTTGCCGGCGGCCTTCTTGGCGGCAGCGTTGTTAACGGCAACCTTGCGCGGCTTGCCGGCGGCCGCACCTGTTTTACGCTTCTTCGGCAGAGTCTTTTTCAACCGCCGCTCACTGCGCCGTGGGCGCGAATTCGATGCCATGATTCCCCCAATCCTGGCTGGCCGCAGCATGGCACGGTGAGGCATGGGGAGTCACGCCGAAGCGCAACTGGATCACGAACAGAATGTTGGCAAGGTGAATAGTCTTCAGGCGAGGCCGACGCGGCGGCGAATTTCAGCCGGGGTCACACCCGCCGCCCTTAATTCGCGCAAGCCCGTGGCGTCCGTCGATTTCGACAGTTTTCGTCCGGCGGCGTCGCGAATGAGAGGGTGATGCCGGTAGGTGGCTTGCGGAAGCCCGAGAAGCTGCTGCAACAGCCGATGAACGCTGGTCGACCAGAACAGGTCCTGGCCCCGCACCACCTCGGTGACACCTTGCAACGCGTCGTCGACCACCACCGCGAGGTGATAACTGGTCGGCGTCTCCTTGCGCGCAAGGATGACGTCGCCCCAGGCGGCGGGATCGGCGGCGACCGTTCCCCTTTCGCCTTGCGGGCCCCCTCCGTGCTCGATCCAGTTCAATGGGCCAGCGCGCGCGCAGGCCGCGGCCATGTCGAGCCGTAGCGCGTAAGGCACGCCCGATTGCATCAGCCGCGCCCGCTGCTCCAGATGAAGTGGGCGCGCTGTGCCCGGATAAAGCGGCGCGCCGTCGGGATCGCGTGGCCATGGCGCCCGTTTTTCCTGCTCGGCGATGAGCCGGACAATCTCGGCGCGGCTTTCGAACGCGGGATAGATAAGCCCGAGCGCCACGAGCTTTTCGAGCGCGGCGCGATATTCCGCAAAATGCTCGGACTGACGGCGTACCGGATTCTCCCAGGAAAGGCCGAGCCAGGCCAAGTCTTCGTCGATAGCGTCTTCGAATTCGCTCCGGCAGCGGGTCGGATCGATGTCCTCGATGCGCAGCAGGAAACGGCCGCCGGATTGGCGCGCCAGATCGGAGTTGAGCATCGCCGAATAGGCGTGACCCAGATGCAGATAGCCGTTCGGAGACGGCGCAAAACGGAAAACGGGTGGCGGCATTGTCTAAATCTTGTCATGGCCGGACATAGTAGTCTGCTGGGCGCAGACTGCGTAAAGTTGTCGGCGCGACCGACCAAGAATTGGCACAATGACCCTTCACCTCAACAGCCAGGCCGATCTCGAAGCCGCGATCCACGCGCTTCTGAAGCAGGACCCGCGGCTTAAGCCGGTATTCGCGGCCGCCGGTATGCCGGCGCTGCGGCGGCGCGAGCCCGGATTTGTGGGCCTTGCGCATATCGTTTGCGGCCAGCAACTTTCCATCGCGAGTGCGGCGGCAATCTGGGCCCGCCTGAGCGCGGCGTTCGATCCGTTCGACGCCGGCGCGATCCGCCGCGCCCGCGCCGATCGCTTTGGCAGGCTCGGCCTCTCGGCCGCAAAGATCAAGACCTTGAAGAATGTAGCGCGCGAGATTGCCGCTGGGCGGCTCAATCTCGATATGCTCGCCAATGAGGACGCCGATGCGGCGCATCACGCGCTGGTTTCATTGCACGGCATCGGCCCCTGGACCGCCGACCTTTACCTGTTGTTTTGCCTCGGCCATGGCGATGCCTGGCCCGCCGGCGACCTCGCCGTTGCAGGAAGCGGTCAAGAATCGGTCTGGGATTGAAGACGCGTCCGACACAGAAGGAGATGGCGCCGCTCGCCGAACCCTGGCGTCCGATGCGGGGCGCGGCGGCGCATCTGTGGTGGACCTATTACCGCGCTCTCAAGAAACGCGAAGGCGTGATCGCGGGGACAGAAAAAGCGAGCGGGCGTAACATCGGCCGGCAAAAAAATCAGCCATCGCCGACCACCTCGCGCCGCCGCCGTTCGGATTCTTCCGCATAACGCCGCATCGCATGGGCCTCGGTCAGATATTCCGATCGGCCGCTGATCGCCGGTTTCGACCACGGTAAGCGATTCAGCCTCCGTCACATCAAAGGCCGCGATCGCTTCCCGGATATTCATGCCAGGATGCAGAACGACGCGGGGATAATGAAGGATGCTGTTCAAGGGCTTTTTGGTATCGAGTCCACGACATGCGCATCCGATACAAACACCATTCCCGCATAGTGTCCGGCATCGTCCACCGCGACCACCTGCGTCTTCGACCCCGGAGGAAATTTCGCGCGGAATTCGGCAATCGGCATCGCGGCATTCACAGTCAGCACATCCGGCCGCATCAGCCGCCGCACGGTGAGGTCGCGAATCCAGCCGATATCGGCAGCGCTGCGAATCGTTTCGCCGCGAAGATGCAGCCGCCAGGTGGCGAAGGAATAGCCGAACAGTTCGCGGGTGATCTGGGTCGAGATGATCACCGCAACCAGCACGACCGTGCTCAGCCAGAGGTCGCCGGTCGATTCCAGCGCAATGAACGACATCGTCAGCGGCCCGCCGATGACGGAGGCCGACAGCGCACTCATGCCGATGATGGCATAGACGTTGGGATCGAGGTGAAGCGCCGGCCACAGGCCGTCGACGCCGGCGGCAAAAAGCCGGCCACCGATCGCGCCCAGAAACAGCGTGGCGAAAAACAGACCGCCGCGGAAGCCAGCCCCGAGCGAGATCACCGACGCCGTCGTCTTCAGCACGAACACCATGCCGATAAACGCCAATGGCATCGTGACGATGCCGTTGAAGTGCAAGGCGCCGTGCCCTGACGAAAGGACCTGCGGCGTCTGCAACGCCAACAGTCCCACGGCAAGACCGCCCAAAGCGGGGCGCAGCGGCGGCCAGGGCACGATCTTCGACAACAGCGATTCGCACAGCCCGGCGCCGCGCATGATCGCGATCCCAAACAGTGCGGCGAAAACGCCGAGTAGCGCTGCAACCGCAACATCGCGTCCCAGCACATCGCCCATCGGTCCGACCCCGACGCCGAGCGACAAGGGAGCATAAGCGTGGGCGACAAAATAGCCGACAACGGAAGCGACCCCGACCGGCGTGAGGCTTGCAGGCGCGTCGTCGAACTCCACGTCGAGCACCCAGTGCATGCTCTCGACGCCCCAATGGCCGCGCGATCCGGCGGCGAGCCGTTCGATGTCGAGCGGAGCAGACGAAATGTAGATTCGGGTGTCGAACGTGCATCGGTCGGCGTGTTCGGTCCGATTGAGTACGTGAAGAATCGTATGGATGTCTTTGAAGCGGGGTTGACCCGGATAGGATTTGTCGCTCCCGATCCAGTCGACGACTTTCGAGGCGGTAAAGACGCGGGTCTCGATGCGGCCGTGGCCTTTCTCGACCGTGGTTTTGCGGACGAGTTCCTCCGCCGGCGCGGTTTCGAAATAGGCTTCGACTTCGGCTTCCAGGGTCGGCTGATTGCCCTTCAACGGCAACAGAAAATCGGCCTTGTGCTCGACGATCTTGGCGGCGATCTCGACCTGACACCCCATGGCGTCGATGGTGACGAGGGCGCCTTCGAGTTGTTTCCTCTCGGCCAGATGATCGAGCAGGACGGGGATGGCGGTGATCTCGTTGGTCTTCTCGGGCACGCTCAGTTGCGCCAGCGTCAGATGGGCGTTGGTCGCATAGGCGCTGAGCGTATGCAACGCTTTGAGGCCCTTGCGTCGGTCGTGGGTCCGGCGCGAGGTCTTGCCGTCGATGGCGATGAGGGTGTGACGGCCCGGCCACATCGCGTGTATCCAATCCTCGAAACAGCGTGCGAATGTCTGCGGATCGACCCGGTTCACCAGCGCCCGCAGCCACCGTTGACAGGGGATGCCGTTGTAATACGGCGCGAATTTTCTCAAAAGATCGAGATGGTGATGGCCCCAGGCAGCGATTTCGTCGAAGTCGTCGCAAGAGGCGATGGTGGCGCAGGTCAGCAACAAAAGGACCTCGGACGCGCTAGACAGTGAACGGTGCAGCCGCTGAATCTGTTCGAGCTGCGCCAGCGGCACGTCGATCTCCTTGGCCACCGACGGCATCAGCGCACGCAACTGCACGAGGCGCGTATTGAGGCGCATGAAGGTCTCGATCTGTACGTCGGCATCGATGTGTTCGCCGTTCACGAGCGCCGTGTAGACGCGTGCACATTCGCGCAGATTGTCGGCGAGCGCATAGCGCCACGAATAGGTCGCGTGCAGCGGCAGCGCGAACGAGAACGCCAGTGCGATCACGATGCCGATCATCACATTGAGCGTGCGCCACAGGCCGGTATCGATCAGGTTGTCGCCGTGACCGGCGACGATGCACATAGTGATGGCCGTGAGCAGCGCGACATAGCCGGGCTTGCCGATCG
>CAVVLH010000044.1:0-20537 GCA_963748805.1 uncultured Alphaproteobacteria bacterium
CTATGTTTTTGTAGTCTACTTCGTTCGTACATATACTATGATATCCCCAAACACCCAACCCGCCCACGATCGTTGTGAGCAACCAAATTCCAAACGCTGAGTTCAATAGAATCCAAAGCGCTTGCCTTGCATTCTTCTCGTCTCCGGAAGCTTCCATTTACCGCCCCTCCGGCCTCAACGGGCTATCCTCTATCAATGGTCGTAATTTCGCAACATGCTCCCGAAGATTTACGCCCCTATGCCTTCGATTGGCATCTCGGCCTTTGCGCCAATCGCCTGATTTCCTGAATCCGATCAAGCTGATGCTACCTGTCCACCCCTCGCGACAAAAATAAATCGCTTCGCGATTTGCCCAAATCACATCCATAAACCGCGCGTCCCGTACCCTTGAACGAGGGGCGTTTCGCGATCGTCACGAACGTTGGGCGCGGGATGCGATGGACGCTTTCGGTGCGACAGACGAACGCATTTTCAAAGCGGACGGCGAAGTCGTGTGGGCCTGACATCCCGACGCTGATGTCAAGTTGGCGATGATGCTTCCGCATCGTGGCCTGCGACGGAGACAACAAAGCCCGGTCTCCGGGGCGAGCGCGAAGGAAACCGTTAAAACCATTCGCGTGCGGGAATGCCGGGAATGCTCGGCGGAACTCGTGGTGACTTGCTTGCGTGCTCTTTTCATTTGCACGCAAGGCTGCGGGTGCGCTTGGCACCCGGCATTCCCCACGCCCTCTCCGGGCGAAGGATCGATCAACAACCCGGGCGCAACGCGTCGCGGGGATGCGTATTTATGTCCGGCAAATTTTCTAGCGTCGTCCCTGCGAACGCAGGGACGACAATGAAGTGGCTGTTTGACAATTGAATCAGAAGCAGCAGCCGGCAGCGGTTCGCCGGGACGACTTAGTGAGCCAAACATCGTCACATCGGGGACTGCGCGTCCGGCGCAGTCGTGAGGCTCAACCGCTATCTAGTCTCTCGTCCCGGATGCTGCGCAACACGAAAGTGTTGCGGTGCTGATCCGGGACCCATATGAGCCTGTTATTCCTTGAAATTTCCTTGGCCCCGGCTCAGCAGCGCAGCATTTCATGCCGCGCCGCGTCCGGGGCACGAGAGCTATTTCGCCTTCTCCGCCCGGCTCAGCAGGAACACGCCCTGCTCGCCGAACATGTTCCAGAACCACCAGGGCGCGGAAAGCCGCAACGGCCGGCCGTAAAGATCGAGCGCAACCGCGCGCTCCATCTTGACGTTGATCTCGTCGCAGAGCTGCACGAAATCCTTGATGGTGCAGAAATGGATGTTCGGCGTGTCGTACCAGGTGGCCGGCAAGTTCTCCGTGCGCGGCATGTGACCGCCGATCAAAAGCTGGAGCCGCATCCGCCAGAAGCCGAAATTCGGAAACGACACGATGGCGCGGCGGCCGATCCGCAGCAAGTTTTCCAGCACCACTCGCGGCTGCCGCGTCGCCTGCAAGGTCTGCGACAGGATCACATAGTCGAAGGCATCATCCGGATAATTGACAAGGTCGGTGTCGGCGTCGCCCTGCACCACGGCGAGCCCCTTGGCGACGCAGCGGTTGACGCCTTCGCGCGACAATTCGATGCCGCGGCCGTCGATGCCCCTGTTCTCCAACAGCTGCAACAGGTCGCCATCGCCGCAGCCGACGTCGAGCACCTTCGAACCGCGCTCGACCATTTCCGCGACCAGAAGATGGTCACCGCGCGGAGTTGGGGCCTCGCGTCCGATTGCCGGGGTCAGCGGCAGGACCTGCTGCTGAAGGGTCATACGTCGCCCACTCCCGAAAGCCCGCGTGCCTTCGCCGCCGATTGCAGGAAGGCGCGGGAGATGTCGAAGAACTCCGGCACGTCGAGCAGGAAGGCGTCATGGCCGCGGTCGGTTTCGATTTCCGCGAAACTCACCCGCGCGCTGGAGGCGTTGAGCGCATGAACGAGCGCGCGGGACTCCGAGGTCGGAAACAGCCAGTCGCTGGTGAAGGAGACCACGCAGAAACGGGTCTGGATGCCGCGGAAGGCCTGCGCCAGCACGCCATTGTGATCGGCGGCGATGTCGAAATAGTCCATCGCCCGCGTCAGATAGAGATAGCTGTTGGCGTCGAACCGCTCGACAAAGGACGAGCCTTGATAACGCAGATAGCTCTCGACCTGGAAATCGGCGTCAAACGAGAAAGTCGGCAACTCGCGATCCTGCATCCGCCGGCCGAACTTGCGGTGAAGTGCGGCGTCCGAGAGATAGGTGATGTGCGCGGCCATGCGGGCGACGCCAAGGCCGCGATGCGGCTGGGTGCCCTTCTCGAAGTAGCGGCCGTTGTGCCATTCGGGGTCGGCCATGACAGCCTGACGGCCGAGTTCGTGGAAGGCGATGTTTTGCGCCGAATGCCGCGTCGAGCAGGCGATCGCGAGCGTCGAGAACACGCGCTTGGGAAAGGCCGCCGTCCATTGCAACGCCTGCATGCCGCCCATCGAGCCGCCGACCACCGAAAACAGCGTCTCGATGCCGAGACGATCGAGCAGCATCGCCTGCGCCCGCACCATGTCCGGGATCGTGATGATCGGAAAATCCAGTCCCCACAATTGGCCGGTCGCGGGATTGGTCGAAGCCGGCCCGGTCGAGCCCATGCAGCCGCCGATCACATTCGAGCAGATGATGAAGTAACGTTCGGTATCCAAGGGGCGGCCGGGACCGACGAGCGTCTCCCACCAGCCGGGCTTGCCGGTCACCGGATGGACGTTGGCGACATGCTGATCGCCGGTCAGCGCATGGCACACCAGAATGGCATTGGAGCGCTCGGCATTGAGTTCGCCGTAGGTCTGATAGGCGATCTGAAACGGCGCGAGATCGACGCCGCAATCGAGCCGCAGCGGCTGGTCTGCGCCGAACTTTGCGAGCTTCGAACTCGGGTGGTCCGCTTCCTGCGAGCGTTCCTCCGTGTGGATCGCCGCGCTGGATACTGACTGTACTTTGACCATCGTGTTACCGATCCCTCGGGGCAGCTCTTTGGAGAAGCCGTCCCGGAAATCAGGCCATAAAAAATCCGGCCTGAACGATACGTTCGGCCGGGATCCAATTTGTCCCCGGCCTGTTTAGCGAGTTGTTTAACGTGGCTGCAAGCCGGCCGGCTCAAATTGACCACGGAACGACATAAAATTAGTCGCTTGCCCCCGCATCGTCAAGGCAAGGCCATGGTTAACCGGCAGGAAGCCCTCATGGTGAGGAGGCGCTCTTGCGCTGCCGCAAGCCATGAGAGAGAACGGGGCGAGATTTCGCCGGATTTCCCAAAATGACCAAGCCGCCCCCCTCCCCGCCATCGCTCGCCGACCTGCGCCAGGAGATCGATACGATCGATGCCCAGATGCACAGCCTTTTGATGCAGCGCGGCGATATCATCGACCGGCTGATCCAGGTGAAGCAGACCCAGGAGGTCGGCTCGGCCTTCCGTCCGGCGCGCGAGGCCGACATGATGCGCCGCCTGGTGCAGCGCCATCGCGGCATCCTGCCGCTCGACACCGTCGAGAGTATCTGGCGGGTCATCATCTCGACCTTCACCTACGTCCAGGCGCCGTTCTCCGTCCACGCCGATATCTCGATCGGCGAATCCCTGATGCGGGATTCGGCGCGATTTCATTTCGGCTTCACGGTGCCTTACGTCTCGCATTTCAGCGCGCCGGCGGCCGTCGAGGCGGTCGCCAGATCCAAGGGCGATCTGGCGCTGGTATCGGCGACCTCCAGCACCACGCCATGGTGGATCGCGCTGGAGAAGGAAGGCGCGCCGAAGATCATCGCGCGGCTGCCGTTTGTCGAACGCGCCGACCATCCGGCGGCGCTGCCGGTTTTTGTGGTGTCGCGGGTTGCCGACAGCGCCATGGTGACCGAGGTCGAAATGTGGAGCGTGCGCGTCTCCGGCTGGAACGCCGACATCGCGCTGGCGCTGTCGCCACTGGCCGAGATCGTCGCGGTCCCCGACACCGCCCTGGAAGGCGCGGCGCTTTTGGTGTCGGTGGCCGCAGGTCACCTTGAAAAAATCAAGGCGGCGCTGATCGAGGCCGGCGCCTCGGTGCGCTCGTCGGCCCTCGTCGGCAGCCACGCAACGCGCTATACGGTGCCGAACGGAAGCGCTAAATAGCGGCCCGTTATTCCGGAGTTGAAGATGTCCCGACCCGTGCCGAATCCCGGCATTCTCGATATTGCGCCCTACACGCCCGGCAAGAGCCCGAAGGCGGAGGCCGGCCGCAAGGTATTCAAACTGTCGGCCAACGAGACGCCGTTCGGCCCCTCGCCGAAGGCGATCGAGGCCTACAAGAACGTCGCCGCGCATCTGGAGGACTATCCGGAAGGCTCGTCGCGGATTTTGCGCGAGGCGATCGGGCGCGCCTTCGGGCTCGACCCCGACCGCATCATCTGCGGCGCGGGCTCCGACGAACTTCTCAACCTGCTGGCGCATGTCTATCTCGGCCGCGGCGACGAGGCGATTTCCACCACCCACGGCTTTCTGGTTTATCCGATCGCGACGATGGCGAACGGCGCCACCCTCGTGGTCGCGCCCGAGACCGATTTCACGGCCGATGTCGATGCGATCCTCAAGCTCGTCACGCCGCGCACCAAACTGGTCTGGCTCGCCAATCCGAACAACCCGACCGGCACCTACGTGCCATTCGACGAGGTGAAGCGGCTGCGCGCCGGATTGCCGGATCATGTGCTGCTGGTGCTGGACGCGGCCTATGCGGACTATGTGTCGCGCAACGACTACGAGATGGGCATCGAATTGGTGGCGACCACCGAAAACACCGTGATGACGCACACGTTTTCGAAGATCCACGGCCTGGCGGCCCTGCGTGTCGGCTGGATGTTCGCCCCCGCTCACATCATCGATGCGGTCAATCGCATCCGCGGGCCGTTCAACGTCTCGACGCCGGCGATGCTGGCTGCGATCGCGGCGATCGAGGACACCGCGCATCAGGAGATGTCGAGGACCCACACCGTGACGTGGCGCAACTGGCTCACCGAAGAGCTGAGCAAACTTGGCCTGAAGGTGACGCCGAGCGTTGCCAATTTCGTGCTGATCCATTTCCCGCTTGATGCGGGCAAGACGGCGGCGGATGCGGATGCTTTCCTCACCGAACGCGGTCTCGTGCTGCGGGGGCTGAAAAACTACAAACTGCCGCACGCCCTGCGGCTGACGATCGGCACCGAGGAAGCCAACCGGCTCGTGGTCGACGGCTTGCGCGATTTCATGGGGTTGAAGTGAACGCCTCACCGCATTTCGACCGGATCGCGCTGATCGGCTTCGGGCTGATCGGCGGTTCGATCGCGCGCGCCGCGCGTGAGCAGGGGCTGGCGAGGGAAATCGTCACCACAGCACGCTCGGCAAAGACCCGCGCCCGCGTGATGGAACTCGGCATCGTCGATCGCGTCGTCGAATCCAACGCGGACGCCGCTGAAGGCGCCGAGCTCGTGATCCTGTGCATTCCTGTCGGCGCCTGCGGTACGGTCGCAGCCGAAATATCAGCCTATCTCAAGCCGGGCGCGATCATTTCCGACGTTGGATCGGTCAAGGCCGCGGTGGTCAAGGATATGGCGCCGCATCTGCCTGCAACCGTTCATTTCGTGCCGGCGCATCCGGTGGCGGGCACCGAACATTCTGGACCTGATTTCGGGCTTTGCCGAACTCTTCATCAACCGCTGGTGCATCCTCACCCCGCCCGAGGGCACCGACGCGAATGCCACCGAGAAGCTGCGCGCGTTCTGGGCCGCGCTTGGCGCCAAGGTCGAGATCATGACGCCCGAGCATCATGACCTGGTGCTCGCTATCACCAGCCATTTGCCGCATCTGATCGCCTATACGATTGTCGGCACCGCCGACGAACTCGCGCAGGTCACCTCCTCGGAGGTGATCAAGTTCTCCGCCGGCGGCTTTCGCGATTTCACCCGCATCGCCGCCTCCGATCCGACCATGTGGCGCGACGTGTTTCTCGCCAACAAGGATGCGGTGTTGGAAATGCTCGGCACCTTCAACGAGGACCTCTCGAAACTCACCCGGGCGATCCGGCGCAACGACGGCGAGGCGCTGTTCGAGCATTTCACCCGCACCCGCGCGATCCGGCGCGGCATTGTCGAAACCGGTCAGGATTCCGCGGCGCCCGATTTCGGCCGCCCGCATGAGCAGCTGACGAAGAAGCCTTGATTACTTCAGAATAACGGCGGGACCTGCCCGACCTTTATCGGCCCGAGATAGACCGCGCCATCGGCAAAGCGCAGCGGGAAGGTCCGCGCCGGTTTGCCTTCCAGCGTCGCCTCCTTGCCGAGCGCATTGATGCCGGCGGCGACGCCGATATTGGCGTTCTGCTTCACCACTTTGCCGAGACCGGGAATCGCCCGGTCGAGTGCCCCGAGCAGATTGTTGACATCCTGCGTCTTGACGCCCGGCGCGACGCGGTCGAGCGCAGACTGCGGCACGCCGTCTTCCAGCATCTTCTCGATGCCGAGCGCCGGAATGATTTTCTCGATTCCCGTCACTGTCATCGCAAGCTCGCCATCGATACGGCCTTGCGCATTCAGCGCGAGAGTACCCGCCGCAACCGCGATCAGTTCGTCCTGTTGAATACGCGACTGAATGATTTCGACATGACCGCCGATCGCCTGCAATTCACGGAACCGCTCGGGCCAGGGCTTTGGCGAGAGATCCTTGAGGCCGGTCAGCTTGGCGTGAATCTCCGCGCCGAACGGCCGCGCCAGCACTGGATGAACGTCCTGCACGCTGCCGGCTTCGATCCGCAACACGCTTTCGATCGCCGGGTCGGTGGCCGTCGAGCCTTCGGCCAGGCGGCCATGCAACTCGATATGCTTGGCGCGCGCCACCGGTATCTGCACAGCGTTGTTGCTGCGATCGATCTCAACGTCGTCGAACACGATCGAGGCGCGCTGCGGAACGGCGGGCAAGCCGACAACGCTGGCGCGCGCCGTACTCCAGTTCACCTGCATCGCGGGCGCGCTCGGCGTGTCGGAAATGGTCGCGGGCGCCTTGAATTCGGCGATCAGCAATTTCGGATCGTAGATCTGCGCGACCGCCAGGATCTCGCCGAGATTGATCGTGACCGGCGCCGGCGCAGCGCCTGCCGTTTGCGAGGTCAGCGTGACGCGCGCGCCGTCGCAGCGGACTTCGAAGCGGAACGGATAGCCTGACATCGACTGCTTGGCGCAATCATAGCTTCGGCCCGATCTGGCCTCCTGCGCACGCCAGGCATCGGCCTTCACTTCGGCCTGAGAGACGGCATAAAACCAGAACGCGCTCCATGCCACCGCGGCAATCAGAAGCAGGATCGGCATCGCGAAGAGCGGCCAGCGCGAGCGGTGGCGCGGAGTATCTGAGGGCAAGGTCATGGTGGTCATAGACGGACCATTGGCTGGCAATTTTGTCAAATATAAGCAGCCACTTGCCGGAACTATATTTGAAGAATTTACGCTTCGTTTCGCAATTATGTTCTGGTAGCGATCTGGTCGATGTCTGACACAAAACCTCCCACACCTGCGCCCTCTCATGAAGATCTCTGGGTCTTTGGTTATGGCTCGCTGATGTGGCGACCGGGATTTGAATTCCTCGAACAGGTCCCGGCGCGACTGATCGGCGAGCACCGCGCGTTGTGCGTCTACTCATTCGACCATCGCGGAACGCCGGAAAAGCCTGGCCTCGTGCTCGGCCTCGACCGCGGCGGCGCCTGCCGCGGCATCGCGTTCCGTGTCGCGGCAACACAACGCGGCGAGGTCATCAATTATCTGCGCGGCCGCGAGCAAACCACCCACGTCTATCGCGAAGTCATGCGCTCGGTCTGGCTGGAAAACGACGCGCGCGAGCGGGTCTCGGCGCTGGCCTATGTCGTCGACCGCGGCCATGTCCAATATGCCGGACGGCTTTCGCTGCAAGAACAATTGCGTTACGTGCGGCAAGGCCACGGCCGCTCCGGCAACAATCGCGACTATGTGCTCGAGACCGTGCGGTCAATCGAGGCGCAGGGGTTTCGCGATTCCCAGCTGCATCAACTCGCGTTGATGCTGCGCGACGAGGCGCCACTACACCGCTGAAGCAGAATTGCGCGCGCGTCCGAACAACTGCTCCTGTTCGCGTCGCGCCACCTCGACGAGCCCCGCCGTCGCATCCTCGATCGCGGTGGAAATACGCGTCAGGAATTCATCACGCGCCAGACCCGGCGGCACCGGATCGAGGAACTCCACGACGAGCGTGCCAGGATAACGCATGAAGGTCCGGCGCGGCCAGAACAGGCCAGAATTGAGCGCCACCGGCAGACAGTCGACGCGGCAACTCGCATAGAGCTGCGCCACGCCGGGCTTGTATTGCGGCGGGGCGCCGACCGGCCTGCGGGTTCCTTCCGGAAAGATGATCAACTGGCGGCCACCATGCCGTACTTCCTCGCTGGCCTGCCGCACCATCTTCAGAAGCGCACGCCCACCGGCGCTCCGATCGACCGAGATCATGCCGGCCTTGATCAGATACCAGCCGAAAAACGGGATCCGCGTCAGTTCGCGCTTGAGAATGTAAAGCGGATGATCAAAACGTTGCAGCAGCGCGAAGGTTTCCCACATCGACTGATGCTTGGAGGCAACGAGCAACGGCCCTTTCGGGATTTTCTCAAGCCCGCGATATTCCACCTTCACGTTGCACACCACGCGCAACAGCCAGGTGTTTTGGCGCGACCAAAGCTGAGCGACCCTCATGATCGCCGTGCGCGGCATCAGGAAGGTGGGGACAATCGCGAGCAGCCAGCAGACCAACAACAGATAGAACAGCACGTTGTAGACCAGCGAGCGCAGAAAAATGGCAAACATCATGGAACCGGTTAGTTCGCTTGCGCCGTTGCTGGCCGGCGCGGCGCGAGAGAATCGGAATCGGTGGTTTCGCGCATGATATCCAGACCAGCATCCGCCAGACGCACCCGCACCTCGGCGGCGACATATTTGACATACTCCGATAGCAGGAGCCGCACCGTTGCGCCATTGCTCCACCAGGGTTCCTCGCGCCATTTGTCGCCAACCACCGCGAATGGAATGAGGATGATGTCGGGCATCGCATGGGACAATTCGACGATCGCCCGCGGCATGTGGTAGTTCGACGTCACGACGATCAGCGATTTGAAACCCCGCTCATGCGCCCAGCGCCGGGTCTCGGCGGCGTTGCTGCGGGTATTGATCGCCGAACGATCCAGATCCACGCAGCAGCTCAGCAGCGATTGATTGTCGGTCAGCGAGCGCGAGATGTCGCTGGCGCCACTCGCCGGGTGCACGCCGGAAATCAGAAGCCTCTGGCCATAGCCGTCCGCCAACAGCTCCATCGCATCGGACACCCGCGACGATCCGCCGGTGAGCACGACGATGCCGTCGGCGGTACGCGACGGTTTGGCCTCGGTTCCGCGCAACTGCGAAAGAAATCCGACGAAGCCGACCGCCCCCGCGACAACGACCGCGAGCACGCTCACCATCACAGCACGCCACTTCTTCCGCGGTGGGGCAGAAGCGGCGGCGGGCAGTTGATTGGCAGGCCTCGGGTTCATGACGATCGGTTTGCCTCTCCTAAACTCGATTGTAAGGCATGATCCGGAAAAACGGGAACCGGTTTTCGTGTCCTGGCGAACGTCTTGGCGAACGTCTTGGCGAACCCTCGCCGCTTCATTCGATATCGTTGAGGGTTGCAAATAACGTCCGTCGCGACGCCCAGGCCGTGATGGCGGCGATCACCACCGCCTGCACCGCCAGTATCAGGTAACCCGAGGGACGCAGCGAAAACGTCCCTAACAAAGCGGCGAACTGATCTCCGACCGGAGTGCCCGAAAACCAGTTCGCAATCGATTCCGAAAAGCCGAAAACGAGCATCGCCATGCCGCCGCCGATAATCCCGCCCTCAAGGCCAAGTCTGAGGAAGTGCCGAAGGAAGCGGTTGGCGATGTAGCGGTCGCCGGCGCCGACAAAATGCAGCACTTCCACGATCGGTCGGTTCGCGGCCATCGCGCCGCGCGTGGCGAATGAAACCGAGATGATGGTGGCGACGATCACCAGCATCAGAATGCCGATGCCCGCGACCACGGTGGCGCCGGTCATCGAACGCATCCGCTCGATCCAGGCCCGGTGGTCGTCGACGCTCGCGGTCGGCGCGGCCTGCGTGACGCGCCGGCGCAGCATGTCGAGATCGATCGCCGATCCCGGCTGGATGCGAGCGACCAGGACGCGCGGTACGGGCAAGTCGTCGAGCGAAAGCCCGCTGCCGAGCCACGGCTCCAGCAGTTTGGCGGATTCTTCCCGCGAAAAAGCTCTGACCTCCAAAATGCCGGACTGCGCCCGCACCGCATCGGCTGCGACCGCTGCTTCGCGATCAAGGTCACGCCCGGGCGTCGGGCGAACCTGGATCGTGATCTCGCTTGCCACTTCCGATTGCCATTCGGCCGCCGATGCGCTCACCAGCAACACGGTGCCGGTCGTGATCGAGGCCAGAAAGGTCATAATAGCGACGACCGCGACCAGCGCGCTGCCGGCGATCGACCCGCGCGGCACGATCGGCGACATGTTGCGCGCCCGCGCCGATACCTGCGGGCGCTCGCGCCCGAGATCAACCAACGGTCCGAGCGGGTGATCGGTCCTACTCATAGATGTGCAGCCGTCCCTCGTGCAGCACCAGCCGCCGGGCATCATACTGGTCCATCAAGGTCATATCATGGGTAGCGATCACGACCGCCGTCCCCGACTTGTTCAATTCGATGAACAGCCGCAGCAAGCGCCGCCCGAGCGTCGGATCGACGTTGCCGGTCGGTTCGTCGGCCAACAACAAAAGTGGCCGCGAGATGACCGCGCGGGCGATCGCCGCCCGCTGCTTTTCTCCGCCGGACAAAACCGGCGGCAGAGCGTCCATGCGCTCGCCCAAGCCCACCCATCTCAGGAGATCGATGACTTCCTTGCGATAGCTCGATTCATCCCGGCCCATCACCCGGAACGGCAACGCGACGTTCTCATAGGTCGTCATGTGATCCAGCAGGCGGAAATCCTGCAACACGATTCCGATCCGTTTGCGCAGGTCCGCGACCTGATCCTTGCTGAGCAGCGAAACGTCGTTGCCGAACAGGTTGACCAGGCCCCGGGTCGGCCGCAGCGAAAGGAACAGCAGCCTTAACAGCGAGGTCTTGCCGGCCCCCGAAGGGCCGGTGAGAAACTGAAAGGAATGGGCAGGAATGGCGAAACTGAGGTCGCGCAAAATCTCCGGGCCGAGCCCGTAGCGCAATCCAACATTTTCGAACCGAACCAAGTTCAGCTCCGTTCGGTGAAGGGGGCGACCGGAAACCCCCGAAAACCGGCGGCCTCAGCCCACGGGCCCGGTTGTTGCCGGGAACCAAACGAAAGACGTTTTGCTTCGTTTATGGTTTCCGATTCGTTAACGGTCGCCTTGTAGCATTCTGGGGCCCCGCTTCCGAAATCAATTGCCGCCGGGTCATCCCCCTCAGGCACTGACGGCGGAAAACGAGGGCACCGGCGCCCCCGCCACTTCCGGCACCGGCCAGCGTTCTTGCGGAGACGGCTCCATGCAGATCATTTGTCCTCATTGCTCAACGTCCTATGGCATCGATCCGGCAAAGCTAGGCGAGACCGGCCGCAGCGTGCGCTGCTCGCGCTGCAAGGAAGTCTGGCTGGCGCGGCCCGAAGATGCCGTCGAATTCGCACCTCAGACGCCAATGATGGCGGGGGCAGCCACGGAAAGCGAAGGTCAGGACGCTGCCGCCGAATGGGAAGCGCTCGCCCGCGAGGGCGAAGCCGATGGCACAGCCCCGCATGTCGACAGTCCCTCGATTGCCGGCGACTGGGACAATTCAGCCGACCGGCCGGCGGATCAAGACGATGAGCGCGGCCAGGAAGGCTCACGCACCGGACGCATCCCCCAACTCGGCAAACTCGCCAATGCCTTGCCTCGCCTGCCCCGGTTCAGGGCGCCATTCGGCCTTCCCACCGCATGTGCCGCGATGGGGGCTTTGGTGTTGGCACTGGTGATCTGGCGCGCCGACCTGGTGCGCCTGCTGCCGCAAACCGCCGCGTTCTACAAATTGGTGGGTCTCGACGTCAATTTGCGCGGGCTCCGCTTCAAGGACGTCAGGGTCTCTTCCGAAATGGTCGAAGGCAAGCCGGTGCTGTTGATCGAAGGCTCGATCACCGGCAAATCCAACAAGCCGATGGAGATTCCCCGGCTGCGCTTTAGCGTGCGCGATGCACAAGGCGCCGAAATCTACGCCTGGAATACCGTGCTGGAGCAATCCGTGTTGAGGCCGGGCGAGAGAGCCCAGTTCAAGTCACGTCTTGCCTCTCCGCCGCCGGAGGGCCGCAACATCGACGTGCGCTTCTTCAACAGGCGGGATGTTACCGGCGGCCACGCCTAAAGCGCGATGAGATCTGGTTAAATCGTCATCGCGCTTTAGTTTTTTGATGAAGCATGATCTTTTCGGAAAGCCGCTTCACACTTTTCCGGATCATGCCTTAAGCCGCGCAAATCGCTTTCGCAGATTCCAAGAGGCTGCCATGCCACGCGTACTGATCGTCGACGATGAGGAGCCGATGCGCCTTCTGGTCGCGCGCGCGATCGCGATGGACGGCCACGACATCATTACCGCCGCGGACGGCGTCGAGGCGCTCGACATCTTGAGCGGCAAAGACGGCTCGTTCGACCTGCTGCTGACCGACATCCAGATGCCGGTGATGGACGGGATTGCACTGGCGCTGACGGCGGCGCGCGATTTTCCCGAACTGACGATTTTGCTGATGACCGGATTTGCCGATCAGCGCGAACGTGCCTCCGGCCTTAACGCCATCGCCTACGATGTCATCAGCAAACCGTTTTCGGTGGCCGACATCCGCACCGCGGTCGCGGACGCGCTCGCTTCACGTAAAGTAAACTAGCTTCAATAATCCTTCAGCAGCCGCTCGATGTAATCGAGCTCGATCTGGGGACGCTGCGGATCGGCCAGGCGCCGGCGCAGCTCTTCCAGAATCCGGCGCACCCGCTGTACGTCGATCTCGCCGGGAATCTTCACCGTCAGATCGTCGCCGAAATCCTTTCCATGCAACGGCCTTCCCAAGGGATCGCTCTGGGTGCCGTCGCCCGCCTGACGGCCGGCGCGGGTGCCGCCGGGGCCGTCGCCCTGGCCGTCGCCGTCCTGCTGCTGCATGGCCTGGGCAAGGCTCTGCGCCCCCTTGCGCAAGGCATCCAGCGCCTTGCCCTGGGAATCGACGGCGCCGTCGGCATTGCCTTCGCCGAGCTTGCCGCCGGCATCGCCCATCGCGTTGTCGGCCGCGCCAAGCCCATCCTCGTCGTCGCCGGCTTGCGGGTCGCCATCCTGACCGGGTTGCTGGCCCTTTTGACCGTGCTGACCACGCTGGTTTGGTCCCATACCGCGCTTGGCCAGATCTTCCTGCAATTTCTTCAGCCGGTCGCGGAGGCCCTGCTGGTCCTGCTGGAGATCGCCCATGGCCTGATCGCCCTGCTTGCCGCGCTGGCGGTCGCGCCGCGAATCCTGGCCCTGCTTGAACGTCTTGTCGCGCAATTGCTGCTGCTTGCGGATCATGTCGCCGAGTTCGTTCAGCGCCTGTTCCATGTCGTCATCGCCGGACTGGCCCGGCTGGGCGAGTTGCAGGCCCTCGAGCATCTGCTGCAACTGATCGAGCAATTGCTTCGCCGCGTCCTTGTCGCCGGAGCGCGACAGCCGCTCCAGGCGGTCGAGCATGTTGTTGAGGTCCTGCTGACGCATGACCTTGGCGTTGGGATCGAGCGGCCGGGCCAAAGCTTGCGGATTGTTGCGAAACTGCTCGGCCAGCTGGCGCATGAAGTTATCGAGCGCCGCGCGCAGATCCTGGGTGAGCTTCCGGATTTCCTCATCGCTGGCGCCGCGCTCAAGCGCCTCCTTGAGCGCGTCCTGGGCCGCACGAAGCGCCTTGTCGACATCGGTGATGTTGCCGTCCTCGATCGTGACCGCGAGCGCCCACAAGCTCGCCACCGTCTCGCGCATCGCATCGTCGGTTCGCGCCAGTTCAAGTTCCCGCGCCACGCTGCGCAGGCCGAGATAGTGACCGGTGTCCGGCATGAACAGCTCTGGCGCGATCAACAGCGCTTCCAGCGCGTCGCTGACCTGCGGACGCTGGTTGGCATCGAGCGCGAGCGCACGGCGCTGCTCGATCAGCGCGCGCGCCAGGGGCTTGGTGAAGAGACGTTCGGGCAGGCGCATGTCGAACGGCTCGCTGCGCCCCTCATTGCCGGCCTGGTCCTTGGCCGTCAGCGTGAGCGTGACTTCGGCGCCGGCATAGGGATCCTCGCTGAGATCCTTGACGGTCTGACCGACGCCGTTGCGGGTCCGCACATTCGGCAGCACCAGCGGGAATTGCGGCGGATCGAACAGCGGTCGCGCCTCGGCTCCGTCGGCCGCCTTGCGGGGCGCAAACTGCGCATGCGCTTCGGTGACGCCGTAATCGTCCTCGATCTTGTAGGACAGTTGCAACGAACCGCGCGCCTGACGTTCCGGGTCCTTGGCGAGCGCAATGGTCGGGGGATGGTCAGCCAACGCGCTGAAGCGCCATTGCGGCTGTCCGGACGGCGCACGGACATGCGCGGTGCCGTCCCCGGTGATGGTGAAATGCTTTTCGCTCGTGCCCTTGGGCGCCTGCTCGGTCGGCGCGGCCTCAACGACCCCGCCACCGACGACAACGTCGAGCGCACCGCCGCTCGAGCGCACGATCAGCTTGCTGCCGGCCGGCACCGCCAACGGACCCGAAGGCGGAAGTGCAGCCTCCTTGTTCGCCGCCGACAGGATGACCGGCGGTTTTCCGGTATAAAGCGGTGGCGTCACCCAGGCGTCGACCCTGACATTGTCGGCCGCAAACACCCCGTTCCAGTCGAAGGCGGCGGCGATGCGAATCCTTCTTTCGTCGCCGGCCGCGATGTAGGTCGCGACCATCAGCACAACGATCAGCCCGCGGAGCGCCCAGGGATCGTGGATCGCCAGCCGCGGCGAAGGCAGACCGGCGCGGATGCGCTTGAGCGATGCCAAAGTGCGCTCGCGTTGCGCCTGCCACAGTGCCAGCGCGACCGGGTCCTGCGTCTTCAGCGTATCGGTCAGGGTAGTCGCCGGACGATGGCGGATGCCGGTGCCGCGATCGAGCCGCGTCAGCGCGTCCTGCCGGCTTGGCCAGCGAAACTGGAGCAAGGGGAATAGGGCTGCGAGCGCCACAGCCAGAAAAAGGCCAAGCCCGACGGCGCGGGCGACAAAGGGGACGACCAGCCAGAGTCCAGCCCAGGACAACACCAGAAACAGGCCGACAACGGTCAGGAATCGCGCCAGATGCGGCCAGCTTCGTTCCCAGGCGATCGCAAATTCGGCCCGCCGCAAGGCTTGCGCGATCCGCAGCCGCGAGGCCGCCTCAGGACTGCGTTCCGGCTCCGGCGAATCAGGGGTGGGTCCGTTCAACAATCTCTCCAGGTTCCCTGGGAGAAAAGCCTAACACAACGGCGACCGTGAGGCACCCACGCAAGTGGGGTATCCCACACCCGGTTTAGCGCATAACACGAAGGCGTGACTATACGGCCACGACCGCCTAACGTCGTTTTGGAGCTACCGAAATCCCAAAAAAACTCCCAGGAAACAACATGGACAAAGCAACACACGACAAGGGACTGGAAATCAGAAAAGCGGTGATGGGCGAGGCTTTCGTCACCAACGCGCTGAAAAACGTCGACGACTTCAACAAGCCGTTTCAGGAACTCGTCACCGAATATTGCTGGGGCGCGATCTGGGGCCGCGAGGAACTGCCGCGCAAGACTCTGCAGCATGCTCAATCTCGCGATGCTCTCGATCCTGAACCGGCCGAACGAATTGCGGGCCCATATCAAGGGCGCGCTGACCAATGGCGTCACCCGGCCCGAAATCCGCGAAGTGCTCATGCAGGTCGCGATCTATGCCGGCGTTCCCGCAGGCGTCGACAGTTTCCGTATCGCACGCGAAGTCTTCGCCGAACTCGACAAGGCGTAAGCGCGACCCTCATGATGAGGAGGCGCAAGCACCCGAGCAGGCCGAGCTTAGCGAGGCTGTTGCGAACGGTGCACATAATAACCGCGCCGTCTCGATAATGGGACGTTTTGCAGCCTTTTATGCGCGTAATGCGTCATTTTTTGCCCGTTACGTTGCCATTTCCCAATCTCAAAATCAAAACACAAATTTCTGCTACGCATTAGAAATCCGTTTTTACGCGTAGCGTTACGCACGACCCTCTTAAAACAGGCGTCAAAATCGGTCGTGGGCCGAAAAAACGCGTTATACGCAGGGTTAATTTTAGGGGCGTAATAACGCGTTTTTTCGGCCGACGACCGATTTTTACGCCTGTTTTAAGAGGGTCGTGCGTAACGCTACGCGTAAAAACGGATGTCGTAACGCGTAGCAGAAATTTGTGTTTTGATTTTAAAATTCGGAAATGGCGACGTAACGGGCGAAAAATCGCGCATTACGCGCATAAAAGGCTGTAAAACGTGTCATTACGCGTGGAAATCGCGAGAAAACGCTGCGTTACGCGCTTTTATAACGACCCACGCGTAATCACCAGCGCCACCCCCCCCCCCCGCTCGTGAGTTTTTCCAGCCGGGCGTACGCATGTTTTCGGAGGCATGGGCGTAACGCTACGCGTGTTGGCGGACCCCTAAAATTAACCCTGGTTATTACGTCCCTAAAATTAACCCTGCGTACAAGCATAATATAATACCTAGGACATTATACAATAGAGTTTAAACTACGTTTCCAGCACCACTGTACCGGATATATGTCGCAATTGAAATTAAACTCAATTAACCAATAAGCATTAATTATCACGAGATATAGGCTATCCATACCTCTAATCAGCACAACTTTTAAGTTTAGTATTCTATAAAATCCTAAGTATATAGCACCTCAAAACGTAACAAAAATAATAGCAAAAAATCTTCAAAGAATTAAATGTAGAAATGGCAAGCTAGCATCGCAAATTAACACTACCAGGGTTAATTATAATTAATTAGCAGTTTAAAATGATGTGAAGCACCTCAAATTGGCACAAAAATGAATAGCAAAAATTCTTCAAAGAATTAAATGTTGAAATTGCAAGCCAGCCTTACAAAAAAATACTGCAGTAAAAATGTAGTGAAAACTAGTGTTTTCGAGGGCCCAAAACACTAGTTTTACTACATGATTTACTTTAGAACAATGCTCCCGAATACTGTAGTACTTTGTGTATCAGAAACTGTAGTATATACTGCACGTACACATGCTGTAGTTTACTGCACCGGATACTGCAGGCCTATACACTGTTAAAAATATCCGTTCCAAATGCCGTTTTTTAGACAAAGCGTATGAGCAGCGTCCAGCGTTTGGTTCCAAGTGGAACGGATATTTTTAACCTTGTACTAGAGTTCCTACTATGCTATACTACAGTATATGTCGCAGTAAACTACAGTACTATCTGCAACTTACTGCAATATCTAGTACAGTATAGGGTATACTGCAGTGCGTACAACACAAACAAATTATAATTAAATGAAAACAATATTATAGATATTACAGAACACATGTATCTCTGCATATTCAACCTGTAACTGCGTAATCAGACTTTAATTCGAAAGTGAAAGCACAGCTTGTCATCGTGTGAATTAGCTTACTGTTCATAACAAAAGCAACGATGAAGCAAAGTAATAAATGGCAGACTAGAATAATAAAAAATTTAAAAATAGTACATTATAATATAATAATAAAAAATTGCAAATTAACACCACCACGGTTAATTCTAATCAGCAGTTTAAAATGATGTGACGCACAAAACAGAATAGCGAGAAAATGATCAGTAGACAATGAAACAGACCTTATGGGAACGCTAATCGAATATAGCACAACCAGGGTAACGAATTTGAGCACGTTTAAAATAGTTGGTGCACCTCTGCTGCTAGAGCAACAAAATTAATAAAAATAAATGACTCATTCAGGAATGAAATGTGGAAATCGCGAGCCATGTCTCGAGCACCGCAACTTAGCATAAACATGGTTATCTTAGCAATTTTAAGATAGCTCAGGCCCATATGACACTTGAAAAAATGATATACATGTAAAACTCAGAGGTTACCTCGAAATAATACTTAAAATATGGCAAACAAAGACGTAAATAATTAAAACACAACCTGATAATTACACCTGATAATTAGAATAATTATCAACCTGTCCACTTGTGTTGGTGAATATTTTTAGGTTGTGCTAGCGTTAAAGGATGCCTGCATCCGGAAAAATCGTACTTTTCCAACTATAAACAAATTCCTAGGATATCAAAAATTTTCTGAAACGCACCCACAAAAACATGTACGGTACTATGACCCTGTTTCTCTTCATCTGCGCTACATATATATACCTGAAGCCATAGCAAGAAATAACAAACTTTGTGATTTTTATATAAACGGATAAAAACTTTAGGAAGGATACAAAGGTACGCAATTAAAGCAATCTACATATAAATCAATAAAAAAAACAATACATTGCTTGCGAGTATAGAACTCAAGAATACAAATGGAGAAATAAAAATTAAAATACTGATGGAAGCAACGTTATAGGCAGAAGCGAGCAGTTTTTGACAGTGACAATTAGTTCATCACCCATCCAGTTCTTTAGTCCCCCATCCAGTTCTATGCGCCCTGTACTGGGTTGGGCTTGTCTTGATCGGCCTGCACGTCTGAAGTGGGTGTGCCTTGGTCTCCGCCACCGTGCCACGGTGGCGTAATAATAAATTCTAGTCCCCCCAGCGACAATTGACTGTCGGGCCCTCCTTCCCTTCCTTTACTTCCCCCTCCCTTCCTTCGGGCCCCCCTCCCCTCTCCGCCCCCCCTCCGGGCCCCTAACGGCCGCTGTGTCGGCCGTTCGCAAGTTACGCCACTAATCCACCAGCCTGCCAGTCTGAGGGGGGTTGGGGATTTCAAGATCATACATGTACAGCAGTTTGGCAGCTCTTGTGCTGCCATTGCCTTTTCTGCCACGGCTATGAGGACCATCTATAAAACAGAA
Organism: uncultured Alphaproteobacteria bacterium; assembly: GCA_963748805.1. GTDB lineage: Bacteria > Pseudomonadota > Alphaproteobacteria > Rhizobiales > Xanthobacteraceae > Bradyrhizobium. The sequence continues at coordinate 19,104 of CAVVLH010000044.1, forward strand.
ATGTACAGTTCATATAATAAAAACCTGAATTATCATGACTGCTAGCCTATATACAGGGCCTTAGCCAGGATTCTGTTTCGAAAGGGGGGGGTTCCAAAAAAATATCCTGCTTGTAAAACTCACGACCGGAGGATTGGGATGCAAATGAAGTTTTTTACCCGGTCTCGAGGTCTATTTTCCGTCTCAAACGAACTCACGACTGAGAGCGGGGGTAAATACTCGCCCCATAGCATCCATAGCATACACAGGTCCTTTTTTCGGGGGGTTTAACTCCAAACCCTGTCAACTATTTCATTTCGGGGGGTTTCAAGTCCACCTCCAATATAATTTGCAAAGGAATATCACTAAAAAAACATTGTGGGGGGTTTCAACTTTCAACTTCCAAACCCTTCCCCCTCGGTCAATGGCCCTGGCTATATACAATGTGGTTATAATGTTAATACGTAAATAAATCATAAAAAAGAAGCGGTCTCTTTCTCTTAACGTCTTATCCTTTTCCGGAAATAGACCCAACCGCACCTGATGCACTTTTTCCTTCTGCGAGGAGTACCGATGTTCTTGACATCTTTGGTACACCCGAAACAGTCTTTAACCCATTATTATTATTGTTTCCATTAAATCACAAACAAAAATATTTAGATGCATAATATACAGTAATATAATATCTAATCCAATACATGACATGACAATAAATTAATAATAATAATTTTAGTTTCACTTTGTAGTCTGAGCAATACAAATTTTTTCCAGCTTTTTCCTCGATTATACTCGTACAACTCATCCCGGAGCATCATATAGGATATTTGTACTCGGTACAGTACATAAATAGAAATTGAAAAATATTCAGGTTGACAAAAAAGTAATGAAGGATCCTTAACCCTTTACTTCTCGTACTGTTATTTTTTTAAATTTTGCACTGTAACCGCGAAGAGTGCTTGTTTTCTTTTTCTACACGCTTTTTCTGTTTGTCTGCAGCATCAAATGCACTACCGGCGGGCGAAAGACCCGCCGGTAGTGCATTTGATGCTGCAGACAAACAGAAAAGCGTGCAGAAAAGTAAACAAGCATATTATAATTTTATGCATCATCTCAAAAGTGACAATTGGGAGTTAAAGGGTTAAGTAAGTCTGGTATGGTCTGGTCACTCTGATGGGGTCAGGTGGAATGTTTAGTGGCACCCCGATTAACCTTATAATTAGGATTGGAAATATTATAGAATGTGCCCTGTTGACGATTCCCTTGAAACCGTAGGATTCCGTAGGATATTGAAACCTTGGACCTTAGGATCTTTAGGATTGGAATGTAGATGCATACATTAAAAGTGCCTCAGTGATGCCTCCAAATTCTTTAATTGTCCCACAGCGTATGCTAGATCTGGATTTAAAACTTAGAATCAATAGTAGGCAGTGTAGGCTACGGTATAGGCTATTAAGC
>CAVVLH010000045.1:0-53472 GCA_963748805.1 uncultured Alphaproteobacteria bacterium
GGCGCCAATGCGCGGGATGAGCAGCAGCGACAGGACGAGCAGAACGGCCGAGCCGGCGGTCGTCGCCCAGGGATGGGCGAGACAGACATCGAGCCCCCGGGTGTAGGCGGACTTGATCGCTTCGAACGCGGCGTTGCGCCGCTCGCGCACGCCGTTGCGCATGAACCACGCGCACAGCACCGGCAGCAGCGTCAGCGTGACGATCAGGGAGCCGACCAGCGCGAACACCATGGTGTCCGCCATCGGCTTGAACAGCGTGCCGGAGGGCCCCGACAGCACATAGATCGGCAGGAAGCTCGCCACGATCACCGCGACCGCAGTAGAACAGCGGCCGATCCACCTCCGCCGCCGCGTCCAGGATGATTTCCATGACGTTGAGCGGCGTTCCCTTGCGCGCGGCGATCTGGCGGAAGATGTTCTCCACCATCACCACCGCGCCATCCACCAGGATGCCGAAATCCACCGCGCCGATGGAGAGCAGATTGGCCGAGGCGTTCTGCAGATCGAGGCAGATGAACGCGAACAGCAGCGCCAGCGGGATGCTGGCGGCGACGATCAAGCCCGCGCGAAAGTCGTAGAGGAAGAAGATCAGGACCACGACGACCAGCAGCATGCCGCGCAGCAGGTTGCGCTCCACGACCTGCGGTCGTCAGCTCGATCAGGTCGCTGCGGTCGTAGAACGGCACGACCTTGACGTCCTTGGGCAGGATCTGCTCGTTGAGCTCCTTGGTCTTCGCCTCGACCCGCTTCAGCACGTCCTGGGTCTTCTCGCCGGTGCGCAGCAGGATGACGCCTTCGACGGCGTCGTCCTGTTTCTCGTAGCCGAACTCGCCCAGCCGCGGCGCGATGCCGATGACCACGCGGCCGACGTCCTTGACCAGCACCGGCGTGCCGTCATGCACCGCCAGCACCACGTTGCCGATGTCCTCCAGCGTGTTCGAGGCGCCCCATGCCGCGCACGTAGTAGAACTGGCCGCCCTGCGAATAGAAGCCGCCGCCGGCGTTGCCGTTGTTGGCCGTCAGCGCGCTCTCCACCTGCGGCACCGACAGGCCGACCGCGGCGATCTTGGCCGGATCGAGCAGCACCTGGTACTGCATGGTGCCGCCGCCGAACCCGGAATCGTCCGCCACGCCGGGCACGGATTTGTATTGCGGCTCGACGGTCCAGTCCTCGAAGGTCTTGAGCTCCATCGGCGAGCGGTCGGGGCTTTGCAGCACGTAGCGATAGATGAGGCCCGAGGGCGCGGACAGCGGCGACACCGACGGGCGTCACCCCGCTCGGCAGGCTGAGGTCGGCCATGCGGTTGAAGACCTGCTGGCGGGCGAAGTAATTGTCGGTGCCGTTCTGGAACGTGAGGATGACGTCGGACAATCCGTAGAGCGAGATCGAGCGGATCGTGGTCAGTCTGCGGGATGCCGTTCATTCGCGTTCGACCGGCACGGTGATCAGCCGCTCCACTTCCTCGGCGGCGCGCCCGGGCCATTGGGTGATGATCTCGACCATCGGCGGCGACAGATCGGGATAGGCATCCACCGGCAGGCGGTCCAGCGAGCGCGGCCCGCGCCGATCAGCAGCAGCGTCATCAGCGCGATCAGAAAGCGCTGCCGCAGCGAGGAGGCCACGATCCGGTTCATGATCGAACGCGCGTTCGCGGCGCGGCTCCGGGCGGCGGCGGATCGTCGCTCATTGATTCTGCATGAACTGAACGAAGATGCCCGCCGTCGACCACGATCTGGTCGCCGGCCTTGAGCCCGTCGGCGATGTCGTACTGGTCGCCGGTGCGATGACCCAAGCGTCACGTGCCGCCGCGCGAAGCTGCCGTCGGGCTGGGCGACGATAGACAAACGGCAGATTCTCATCGTCGCGCAGGATCGCCGAAACCGGCACCAGCAGGCCGGTGCTCTCCTGCGCGGGCGGATCTGAGCACGCGCACATACATCTGCTTCTTGAGCACGTCGCCGGGATTTTCGACGACCACGCGCACGGCCACCGAGCGGGTGTCGGGATCCACCAGCGCCGAGATGTTGTCCACCTTGCCGGGAAAGCTCTTCGAGCCGATCGCCGGTCATCACTTCGGCCGAATCGCCGACGCTGACCGAGGCCAGGTCCGAGCCGAAAACCTGCGCCATGACCCAGACGCGCGACAGGTCGGCGACCGTGAAGCACGGCGTGGTGCCCGCCTGCAGCAGTTCGCCCGGGCGTGATCAGTTTCTCCACCACGGTTCCCGCGATCGGCGAGCGGATCATTCCCTCGGCGCGCGCGACCGGCCGGCCCTCCTGAATGTCCTTGATGGTCTGCGCGGGTACGTTCAGCGAGACGAGTGCCTGCAGGGCGGCGTCGCGGTCCGCCTCGGCGTTGACGGCGTCGGTTTCCGCCTGCTCCGCTTCGCGCTGGGCCACGCCGTTGTGCTGGAGCAGATCCTTGTCCAGGTCGGCAAGCCGGCGGTTGGTCTTGGCGGTGGCGAGCGCCTTGCGATAGGCGCTGATGGCCGCCGCGAAGTCGGGCGAATCCACCTCCGCCAGCGGGTCGCCTTTCTTGACCTGGTCGCCGGGGGAGACCAGCAGCCGCGACACCGGACCCGGAGAAGGGCGCCAGCACGCTGGTGGCCTGATCGTTGTCGAAATCGACCGCGCCGGTGGTCTCGATGGTCTTGTGAAATTTGGACGGCGCGACGGTGTAGAGGCGGATGTTCTGCCGCTGCGCCGCCGTCAGCGTCACATTGCTGGCCGTGCGCGACGGGGTCTGCGCGATTGTCGGCAGCTCTTGCGTGAACAGCAGCCGCGCACAAGGCAGCGGCCGTGACCGCACCGCGAGCGACGCGATGCGTACCGGCTCGGCAGGCGCATCGTAGCGCGTTATTTTCATGTTTGTCCTTGGTCAAATCCGCGCGATGCCACCAGCCGCCGCCCAAGCGCCTGAAACAGCGCCGCCGTGTCGGCGTAGCGATTGGCCTGGGCCTGCACCAGGTTGATGCGGGCCTGCTGATAGGCCTGCTCGGCGCTCAGCAGCGCAAGATAGCTGGCGTAGCCGTCCTGCCATTGTCGTTGCGCCAGATCCAGCGTCACTTTGGCGGCATCCGCGGCGGCGGCCGCCGCCTTCAGGCGCCTCGGCATCCTGTTCGAGCGCCGTCAGGGTGTCGGCGACATTCTGAAACGCGGTCAGCACCGTGCTGCGATATTGTTCGGCCGCCTGCACGTAGGCCGCCTTCGCGGCGCGCTCCTGGTGCAGCAGCGTCCCGCCCTGGAAAATCGGCGCCGTCGCCGTCCGCGCCCATGCCCCAGAAGCCCGTGCCCGACGTGAACAACTGATCGATGGCCGGCGCCGTGCTGCCGGCATTGGCGGTCAGCACGATATTCGGCAGCCGGTTGGCGATCGCGATGCCGATCTTGGCGCTGGCGTCGTGCAGGTTGGCCTCGGCCTGCAGCACATCCGGACGCTGCGCCACGAGTGCGGACGGCAGGCTCACCGGCAGTTCCTGCGGCAATTGCAGGCTCGACAGCTCGAATTTCTCGTCCGGCGCCTGGCTCGGAAACCGGCCGGCCAGAACCGCCAGCAGGTCGTGCAGCTGGGCCGATTGCTTGAGCAGCGGCGGCAGCGTGGCGGCGACTTGCGCGAGCTGCGATTCCTGCGCGGCCAGGTCGAGCCGGCTGGCATAGCCTTTGGCGAATTGGTATTGCAGGATTTCGACAGCATGTTGGAGTTGATGTCGATGAGCTGGCGGGTCGCGTCGATCTGCGTCTGCACGCGAGCTTCCTGGATCGCCGTGACCACGACGTTGGCGGTCAGCGTGGTGTAGGTCGCGATCATCTGAAAGCGCGCTTCCTGTTCCTGCGCCTGCAGGGACTCGACGGTGCGGCGGTTCAGGCCGAAAACATCGGGCACATAGGAGACGCTGACCTGCGGGGTGAACAGATTGTATAGAAAGGCGTTTGAATTGAGCGTCGGCGCGATCTGTCCCGATTGCCGCTGGCGGCTGGCGGAGAAGCTCGCCGCGACGCTGGGATAGTAAACGCCCCGTTGCGCCAGGACATTTTCCCTGCGCCACCGACAGCGCCGCCTGCGCCGCCTTGAGATCGGGGTTGTTCGCGAGCGACTGTTCGATCAGCTCGTTGAGCGGCGGGGAATGAAACAAGCGTCCACCAGTCCGCGGAGATGTCGCTGCCCTTGGCGAAGTGTTGGGCTTCGCCACGCCGGGGCCGCCGGGCCGCTGGCGGTGGCGGCGAGCGGCATGGCGGTGTAGCCGGCTGACATCCGGCGCGGCGGGTTTCTTGAAGTTGGGCCCGACCGCGCAGCCGGCCGACAACAGAAAAACAACTGGCCCCGAAGAGGTGGGGCGGGTGCAACTTTCTATCCGGGGTCATTGCAATCGGTCGAGAAGCACCGCGGTGCCTGGATCCGTGGGCGATCGCGGCTGTGGATGCGCATTCATGGGGAGGCGATTGTGGGCCAAAGACGCTGGGTATCGCCAGCGGCGCGGGCTCCCGGGGGCGATGGCGATGCGGGCGATACCTTCATTGGCCCGGGCCTTGACATTTGTGAAGAAGTCGAGGACTGGCCGGCACTACTGCCCATCAAGGAGCAAGCAGCTCGGTCAGCCTTCCGGCAGGCTTGAAGCTCCAGAATCCGGCAGAGGGCGCAACCGCCCGCCGCGACCGCGACGCAGTCGCCGCCGGTCGGCCCGATCCCACCACAGCCGCCGGCCGAGGTCGGCACCGGCGCAAGCGCCCCCGCCGAGGAACTTGGGGTGCTGCGCAATCCAATCCCTACCGCGGCTAAGCAGGCCGCCTGAAAGGAGCGACATGTCCACCACAACGCTTGACTTCGCGACCGGCCCGGCCGCGAGTCTCGCATCCCGCATCGAGATCCCAAAGCGGCTGCCGCGCAACTATCGCGACCAGCCACTGCGTCACCTGAGCCACAGCTCCGTGAGCGCCTTTCGGCACTGTCCGGAGAGCTTTCGCCGCTCCTACATCTGTGGGGAGTGGGGGCCGCCGTCGGGCGAACAGTTCGTCGGCAACCGCGTCGATGACGCCATCCACGCGCTACTACCACCACCTGCTGCACGGCGAGACGCTCAATCTCCGCCAGCTGAACGCGGTGTTCGCTGACATCTGGAAAGCAGAGGTCGCGCGCGAACGCGAGCGCCACGGCGGGGTTCGCTGGCCCTCTGACCTACCGGCGGCCAACGCGCGCCAGCTCGGGCTGCAGGCGCTCGAGCTGACCCTCGAGGAGCTGGTGCCGCGACTCGGGCAGCCGCTCGCGGTGCAGCGCAAGTTCGAATTCAAGCTGCACCCCGACCTGGAGTGGACGATCGTCGGGACCGTGGACTTGGACACCGTCAGGCAGCTGACGGTCTTTGTCTCAGAGACCGGCGAGCCGCATCCACAGATCCACGACGAAGGCGAGGCAGAACCGACCGTCGATTTGCCCTACTTGGAAGCGCCCGCGGAGCTTCGCCCCTCGGTCAAGCGGGGCCGCGAAACGCTTGCTCCTGCCGAGGCGATCGACGCCTACAACCGCGAATGGGAGGCATACCAGGAGCAGTTGGCGCAATCGCGCGCCGAAGAGGACACGTCGGGCGGCGAGCCGAAGGAGCCCAAGCCGCTTCCAGCGGTCCCGGTTCCCGTGCGGACAATCACCGCCGGCGCCGCGGACCGCGAGGTGTACGGGATCACCGACTACAAGGTGAAGACCACCTTGATGGGCGACGGGACGGCCGCCAGGGACATGCAGGCCGGCCTGTATCTCGCTGAGCGGATTGCGGCGCTGGAAGCGGGCGTCGGCGCGATCGCAACCGCGAGCGGCATGGCCGCGCTTCATCTGGCGATCGCAACACTGCTCAACGCCGGCGATCACATCGTCGCCTCCGCCTCGCTCTATGGCGGCACCATCAACCTGCTCGCGCACACGCTGCCGCGCTTCGGCATCACGACCACATTTGTGAAGCCACGCGCGCTCGAGGAGTTCCGGGCGGCGATCCGCCCCACCACCCGGCTCGTCATCGGCGAGACCATCGGCAATCCCGGGCTGGAAGTGCTGGATATTCCAGCAGTCGCGCAAATCGCGCATGACGCGAAAATTCCGCTTCTGATCGACAACACCTTTGCGACGCCGTTTCTCTCTCGCCCCATCGAACTCGGCGCCGATATCGTGATGAACTCGGCGACCAAATGGCTTGGCGGCCATGGCATCGCGATCGGCGGCGTCATTGTCGATGGCGGCCGGTTCGACTGGCACGCTTCCGGTAAATTCCCGGTGCTGACGGCACCCTATGCCGGCTATCACGGCATCGTCTTCGACGAGCAGTTTGGCCAGGCCGCCTTCATCATGCGGGCGCGCACGGAAGGATTGCGCGATTTCGGCGCGTGCCTGTCGCCGATGAACGCATTCCAGCTTTTGCAGGGCATCGAGACCCTTCCCGTTCGCATGGAACGCCACATGAGCAACACGCTTACGGTGCTGGAGTTTCTGGCCACCAACAAGGCTGTCGACTGGGTGTTGCATCCGGCACTGGAAAACCACCCCGATCATGCACTGGCGAAAAAGCTGCTGCCGCGCGGCGCCGGCTCGATCGTCTCTTTCGGCATCAAGGGCGGGCGAGCCGCTGGCAAGAAATTTATCGAATCGTTGCGGCTGATCAGCCATCTTGCCAATGTCGGCGACGCCAAGACACTGGTGATCCACCCTGCCTCTACCACGCATCAGCAGATGGATGCCGCCCAGCTTCAGGCGGCGGGCATCGGCGAGGAACTGGTGCGGCTATCCGTCGGCATCGAGGCGGTTGCCGATATTCTCGACGACCTCGGCCAGGCGCTACGCGCCTCGCAGAAGGTTTAAGCCATGCAGCTATCCGTGAACGGGACAGATATCTTCGTCGCGACCGGCGGCAGGCCGTTCGAGCCGTCGCTGCCGACGGTGGTCTTGCTACACGGCGCGGGTTTCGACCATTCGACGTGGGCCCTGCACAGCCGCTGGTTCGCCCATCACGGATATTCCGTGCTGGCGCCCGACCTGCCCGGCCATGGCCGCTCGCCGGGAAAGCCGCTGCCGACCATCGCCGACATGGCGGAGTGGACCGCCGCCTTGCTGGATGCCGCCGGCGCGTCGAAAGCGAGACTCGTCGGCCATTCCATGGGCTCGCTGATCGCGCTGGAGACCGCGGCGCGACATCCCGACCGGGTGTCGGGCTTGAGCTTGATCGGAACCGCCGCGACGATGACCGTCGGGCCCGATCTTCTGAAAGCGGCCGAGGCCAACGAACATGCGGCCATCGATATGGTCTCGATCTGGGGACTGGGGTTTTCGGCAGAACTCGGCGGCAGCCTCGCGCCCGGACTTTGGATGCATCAGGGCGCCCAGCGTGTGCTGCAACGGTGCGCCTCCGGCGTGCTCTATAGCGACCTTGCCGCCTGCAACGCTTACCAGAACGCGCTGACTGCGGCGGCGCAAATCAAGGTGCCCACCACCTTCATCCTCGGCGAGCGCGACATGATGACCCCTGCCAAGGCCGGCAAGGCGCTCGCCGCCGCGATGCCACACGCCCGCACCGTCGTGTTGCCGGGTGCCGGCCACATGATGATGATCGAGCAGCCCGATGAATTGCTCGCGGCGTTGAAGGAAAATTAGGTCTGTTCGGCTTCTTCCCGGGGCCGTCGCGGTTCACCGGGTGTCTCGCGTCCGAGGAAGTAGCTCTGGATCGCGGGCACGATTACCAGCAACAAGACGGGCCCGATCAGCATTCCGCCCACGATCACGGTTGCGAGTGGTCGCTGCACCTGGCTGCCGATGCCGGTGGAGAGTGCTGCCGGAAGCAAGCCAATACAGGCCGACAGCGTCATCATCAGAATTGGCCGCATCTGCTGGTCGACCGCACGGAACATCGCCTCGGCCGGGTCCAGACCACTGCTGGCCACGCGATAATAGCCATGGATAATGAGAATGCCGCTCATCACGGAGACGCCGAACAGCGAGACGAATCCGATCGCGGCCGAGATGCTGAAATTCAAGCCGAAAACATATAGCCCGAGAATGCCGCCGCTGACTGCGAACGGAAGTCCGAGCAGCGCCAACAGGCTGTCACGGAACGAATTGAACAACCCGTAGAGCAGCACCATGATCAGGACGAACGTAATCGGAAGAATGACCGCAAGCCGCTTCTTGGCCTGCTGCAACGAATCGAACTCTCCCGCCCAATCGATGCGATAGCCGGCCGGCAGCTTCACATTGCGGGTGATGCGCTGCTGCGCTTCCTCGATCGCACTGGCAAGATCGCGGCCTCTCACGCTGAACTTGATCGGCACGAAGCGCTGGTTTTTCTCGCGAAAGATGTAGGAGGCACCGGTATCGAGCGTGATGTTGGCGAAGTCGCTGAAAGGAATATGCGCGTTTCCGGCCGGCGTCTGAACACCGACCTTGATATTCTTCACCTCATCGACGTTGTTGCGATATTCGGGCGCGAGCCGCACCACGACGCCGAACTGGCGTTCCGCCTCCAGCAGCGTGGTCGCCACGGTCCCGCCCAAGGCCGCCTGCACGACGTTATTGGCATCGCTGACGTTGAGCCCATAGCGCGCCGCCTTCTCCCGATCGATCCGGATGTTCAGGTTGGGCTGGCCGAGCACCCAGAACGCGCCGAGATCGGTAATTCCCTGCACCTGAGCCATCTCGGGCAACGCCGCTTTCGCAATCTGCTCGAGGGTAGCAAGGTCGGGGCCGACAATCTTGATGGAGTTGGCGCCTTTGACGCCCGACAGTCCTTCCTCGACGTTGTCCTGGATATATTGCGAGAAATTGAAGTTGATGCCGACGAAGTCGCTGGAAAATTCAGCTTGCAATTCGTCGACGAGTTTTTCCTTGGTCAGACCTGCCGGCCACTCCTCGAACGGCTTCAGCGGCACAAAGAACTCCGCATTGAAGAACCCCGCCGCGTCGCTGCCATTATCGGGACGGCCATGTTGCGAGACCACCGTGATGACTTCGGGATGGCGCAGCAGAATTTCGCGCATCCGTTCCACCAGCGGTATTCCCGCCTCGAGCGAGAGCGTCGGCGGCATCGACGCGCGAATCCACAAATTGCCTTCTTCAAGCGTCGGCAGGAACTCGCTGCCGAGACGCGAACCGAGGAATCCGCAGACGCCAAGGAACACGAGCCCGATTGCAATCGTGATCGGCCGGTTAGCCAACGACCAACGCAGCAGAGGCGTGTAGGCCCGACGCACCGTACGCACCACGATCGTCTCGGTTTCGCTAAGGTGCTCCGACAGCAGAAGCGAAGCCAGGCACGGTGTCACCGTGAATGTCGCGGCGAGCGCCCCGACCAGCGCATAGGCATAGGTTCGCGCCATCGGGCCGAATATCTGGCCCTCGACGCCCTGCATGGTGAACAGCGGGATGAACGCCGCGACAATGATCACGGTGGAGAACAACACGGCCCGGTCGACCTGCAAACCGCTGATCAGGATCAGCCGCAGCCGGTCGGTCCATGTCGGATTACTCGTTGAGCCAGCGTCTGTCGGGTCGTCGCCCCAGCGTTTCTCGGCGAGCTGATGCAACAACTCTCGTCTTTCGTCGCGCCGGGACGCGAGATTGCGATACACATTCTCGACCACAATGACGGCGGAATCGACGATGATCCCGAAATCGACGGCCCCGACCGACAACAGGTTTGCGTCCTCGCCGCGCAGGACCAGAATGATGATGCTGAAGAACAAGGCGAACGGGACGTTCGCGCTCACGATGACGGCGCTGCGCAGATCGCCGAGAAACAGCCACTGAACCGCGAAAATCAGCAGAACGCCGAAAATGAGATTATGCAGCACGGTGCTGGTGGTGACGCCGACGAGGACCGTGCGGTCGTAGAACGGAACCAGTTTCACCCCCGGCGGAAGGCTGCCGTCGGTGTTGATCTTCTCGATCTCCGAGCGGACACGGGCGACAACGTCATTGGTGTGCAGCGTCCGATTCATGATGACGATCGCCGCCACCACGTCATCGGAATGGTCGCGGCCGGCCTTGCCGAGCCGGGGCACATAGCCCACCGAGACCTTGGCCACGTCTTTCACGAACAGCGGCAAGCCTTGCGACTCCGAAAGCATGACGTTCTCGATGTCCTGGACCTTGTAGCCCTGGGTCAGGTCGGTCGCGCCTCCGCTGTCCATCAGCCCGACGCCACGAACATTCACCGACTGCTGCCCCATATTGATGGTGCGGCCGCCGACGTTGACGTTGGCATTGCCGATAGCGCTGATCACCTGCGGCAGCGTCAGACCGTAGGCTTCAAGTTTCCGCGGATCGACCTCGACGTCATATTCCTTGGTCGTGCCGCCCCAGGTATTGACCTGCACGACGCCGGGAACGGCAAGCAGCCGCCGCTGCAAGATCCAGTCCTGTACCGTGCGCAGGTTGCTCAGCCCGAAGTGCGGCGGTCCGACGAGCTCATAGCGGTAGATTTCGCCGACCAGGCTGGTCGCCTGGATCTGGGGTGTCACATTGCCCGGAAGCGTGACGTTCTGTTGCAGGTTGATGGCCGTCTGGGTGAGCGCGAAATAATAATCGACGTTGTACTGAAACACGACGCGGACAAAGGACAGGCCGTAGAACGAGGTCGAACAAATCACATCGACGCCGGGCGTGGCGGCAAGGCCAACCTCGATCGGAATGGTAAAGTAGCGCTCCATCTCTTCGGCGGAGAGGCCCGCTGATTGCGCCGTGATTTCCAGGATCACCGGCGCCGGATTGGGATAGGCTTCGATGTTAAGCCGCGAAAAGGCGAACGTGCCCGCGCCAATAAACAGGAGCAAGCCCAACAGCACCAGCGGTCGCCGGGTCAAGGCGAATGTGAGAAGCCCCTTGGTCAGAGATTTTCTCCGAATCCGAGTCTTGCGCCGCGAATCGAATGCCCGCGGACGCCGCTCAGTTAGCTGAATGGTAGACAGTTTACGGGCTGGCTTGAAGTCCAAATTGGCCTGAGAGCGCCGCTGTCCCACGGTATGTCGCAGTGCGAGAGGCGAAACCACGCCGGCCATCTCCACGAGGCTGCCGGCGCCCACCGGACGCGCGGCGCGCGATTCACCAACCTGCCTTCCGCATTTACGCATCGTTATCGATGCTTTGCGCCCGAGAGCGAGCTACGTTCGATTTTAGTTAGCGATTTCTTTCGACCCTTGCCGATCCGGGCCCACACAACCGGCGCAAGCCGGTCAAGAGCGGTTTCTCTGCGCCGATAAGGCATATGCTCGAAAAAGCGGCACGACGGTTTTAACGCCGCTCTTAGTCTTTCGTGATTAGCTCCTTGGAAAATCCTCGCATTTATAAAAACCGGCAGGACAACTACCGTGCGGCGCCAGACAGAAGATCAATCGCCCCGCCCCAGCGTCGGGCGCCGACGAATTGCACAAGTATTGGCGGCGCTGCGTTACGACTTGTCCTGGCGCTTCGCCCGTCCTGGTGCATTCAGGCAGCGGTTCGAACAGGCGATCGCCAACCTGCCGCAAGGCATTTGCCTCTATGCCCCGGATGACCGGCTTGAACTGGTCAACGAGCAATTCTGCCGTATCTACAATCAACCGATGAGCCGGCTACGCACCGGGATGAAACTATACGACGTGCTGGCGGATAGTTGCGCAATTGGCAATTATCCCGGTCGCAGCGTGGACGATATCTACTCGGCTCGCAAAGCCTTCATCGATCGTCGCGAGAAGGGGATTTTTCTGCAAGAACTTGGCGATGGCCGGCTGATTGCCATCCATCATCAGCCGTTGGAAGACGGTGGCTGGGTTTGCACCTACGAAGACATCACCGAACGGCGAAAGGCCGAAGCCCGGGTCGAGTTTCTGGCGCACCATGACAGCTTGACCGAGCTTCCAAACCGGCGCCTGTTCACCGATCGGCTCGATCAGGCGATTACCCGCGCGGTGTCGGGCCAGCCCTGCGCGTTGCTCTGTCTCGACCTCGACGGATTCAAGGAAGTCAACGACCGGCTTGGACACGCCGCCGGCGACGTGCTCCTGAAGAATGTCGCCATGCGGTTGAAAGACTCTATTCGCAGTGACGACACCGCCGCCAGGCTGGGCGGCGACGAATTCGCAATCCTGCTATCGGATTCATCCGCGACATCGGCTGTTCGCGTCGCGAATAAATTGGCTTACGTGCTGCGGCAGCCATACTTTCTCGGCGCGTTCGGTTCTGCCGATGTGGCGGCGAGCGTCGGTATTGCCATCGCTCCGGACCACGCCACTGCCGCCGACGAATTGATGCTGAAGGCCGACCGGGCGCTTTACAAATCGAAGAACGCAAGGCTGGGGCGGCCGGTCGTGTTCGACAACGAGCTGGATTTTTTAGTGGCCGAAGAAGCGCCCAAGGCGCAAAAATCAGCGGCCGAAAAATCCGACGCCGACGAACTTCTAGAAGTCGCAAACGACCTCGCGCAGGCGCTGCAAAACGGCCGTGAACTTAGCCTGCACTACCAGCCAATTTACGACGCCAAAAACGGCCGGCCGGTCGCCGTCGAGGCGCTGGCACGCTGGAGCCATCCGGTTCGAGGCCATGTTTCACCGCTCGAATTCATCAGAGCGGCCGAGCAGTACGGGTTGATCGACAGGCTGCTGGAACGGGTGCTGACATCGGCATGCCACGAAGCCGCGCGCTGGGACGACCGGCTCAAAGTCAGCGTCAATCTCTCGCCACTTAACCTGCGCTCTCCCGACCTGTTCGGCTCGATCGAACGCATCTTGCAAGAGAGTGGCTTGCCCGCACGCCGACTGGTGTTCGAACTGACGGAAGACTCCGCGATCGACCACTCCGGCGATACAGCGGAACGTCTGCGCGAACTTACCGCCATTGGCATCGAAATCTGGCTCGACGACTTCGGTTCGGGGTATGCGAACTTCGAATATCTCCAATACTTGCCGTGCCATGCCATCAAGATAGACCGGAGTTTTCTCGCTGAATACGAGAAGCGAGAACAACTGCTTGGTGGGATGATCCGTCTCGCCCAAGCCTGCGGCCTGAAGGTCGTCGTGGAAGGCGTCGAGACCGCGGAACATCAACGCCTGTTGCAAAGCCTGGGATGCGACCTGTTGCAGGGCTTCCTGCTGGCGAGGCCCTCGCCGCCCGATCAGCTCAAGGCAGCTCTCGATTCTGGTCTGCCATATCATCAAAGCCGTTCGATTGCGCCCGACGTTCCTCAATCCGTAGATTCGAACGCAGCCGATACCCGGAGCAAAGCGTAGACACCAAGTTACGACGCGGGCCGCGCCGACGGCTTGCGTTCGACAGGATGGATGTCGAATTCGCGCAGGCGGCCGAGCCGCAAGACATCCATTTTCAGCGCACGGCCGATCCGGTCGCGATCGAGCACGCGGATCAGATCGTCAACGCCATGGATCGCGACGCCGTCGAGCGTGACCACGACATCGCCCGGCAGGAGGCCTGCGCGCGAAGCCGGCCCATCAAGTTCGATTTGCGCGAGCAAGGCGCCCATCTTGTTGTCGATCCCGGCGATTACCGCATGCCGCCGCGGCACCACCGCCGTCTGACCGGACACGCCGATATAGGCGCGGCGGACATAGCCGTGGCGGATGATCTCCGAAAGCACGAACTGCGCGGTATTGCTCGCGACCGCAAAGCAGATGCCCTGCGCGCCGCTGATGATCGCGGTGTTGATGCCGATGACCTCGCCGGCCGACGACACCAGTGGGCCGCCGGAATTACCGGGATTGAGCGCGGCATCGGTCTGGATCACGTCCTCGATGGTCCGCCCGCTCACGGAGCGGATCGAGCGGCCGAGCGCCGAGACGACGCCCGCCGTAACGGTTGATTCAAAGCCGAGCGGATTGCCGATGGCGACGACCAGCTGGCCGCGGCGCAAATGCCTGGAATTGCCGAGCGAAGCATAGCGCAGATCCCGCGCACCGTCGGCGCGCAGCAGCGCAAGGTCCGTGTCGGGATCGACGCCGAGCACGCGGGCATCGGTGACGACCCCTTCGATATCCTGCAAGCGGATCTGCCGCGACGCGCCGACCACATGGCTGTTGGTCAGAACCAGGCCGTCCGGCGAAATCACGATCCCGGAACCAAGACCGCCGCTCGGGCGTGCGCCGGGCGTCCTGTCGCCGGTCTCGACCCGGACCACCGCCGGCCCCACGCGCTCGGTCACGTCGATGACCGCATTTGAATAGGCATCCAGTAGCAGCTGATCGCCGTCGGGCTTCGCCACAGGCGTAGCATCCGAACCGAGGTTGTCAGAGCCGTGTTGAGTAAAATCCAGCATGTTCAATTCCTTCGGCCCGTTGAGATGGGGGTTCACGCCCCTCCTCGCAAGGGTGTCGTTTTGGGCTATGCTGGCGGCTGGAGACGCAACTCGGCTCGCGTGGCGGACAGATTTTTGGATGATCACGATTTCCGAAGAAAGCGCCGTCGATTTCGAAAACACGGCGCGCATCGCCACCGAAGCGTTTGGATCAAAAGAAGTCAGCTTTTCCGCTCCGCGGATGAAGTGGCTCTACGAGCGCGGCTTCGGTCAGGGCAGCGCCGTGGTGGCCGCCTTCGACGACGGCAAGAAAATCGGCCAGATCGTCCTATTGCACCAGAAGGTTTATCTCGACGGCCAGCCTGTGATCGCCACCCAGCTCATCGATCTCTTCATTCTGAAGGACCATCGTTCGCCGGGGCTGGTTCGCCGCCTCTACCAGGAGGTCGAGCGGCTCTGCGCGGCGAAACAAATTCGCATCATCCTCACGCTGCCGAACCCGATCTCGGCTCCACTCAACGCACGGTTCGTCAAGCTGCGCCCATTTCTCTCGTTGCCGGTACGCGTCGGTTTCAGCCTGGGCTGGTTGCGCCGCGAACGCTTGAAATTTTCAGACCCGATCAAGGCGCTATCGAGAGAAGAGACGATCGAACGTTTAGCGGGCTTCGAAACGCCGCTTGGCGAGAACGGGCTACACTGGGACGCCGCCATGCTGTTCGACCGCATCAGCGATCCGACCTGCGACTATGCAGTCCATGTGACGCCTGATCTCCTGTTGATCTCATCCTCGCGAAAAACGCGTGGCATCAGCCACGTGCTGCTGTGCGGCTTCTTTGCGCGGCCGCAAGCCGACGTCGTCTCAAGCGACATCCGCACATTGATCGGCGCCGCTTGTCGTCTCTGGAAGCACCGCGTCTTCGTTTACGCCGGGCTCAACAAGAGCCTGCCATACCTGCCTGGATTTGCCCTGCCGGAACGGCTGCGACCGCCGATACTGGTGCAGCTACGCGACTGCGCGACCAAATCTCCGCCGCGCTTCGATCGCTTTCAACTGACCGATTCAGATTTTGTGTGAGAGTGCTGATCATGCACTACTGCACCCCAAGCCGCGCGAACAACAACTCGGTCTGTTGCGCCAAAGCCGCTGCATCGGCCTGATGCACGACCTGGCCGGTCTCCAGAACATACACGCGATCGGCGACGTCGAGCGCGCTGTAGAGATTTTGTTCGACCAGAAGGATCGAAAGTCCCTCCGCTTTGAGATCGCGCACGATCCCTTCCAGATGTTGCACCATGACAGGCGCAAGCCCTTCGGAAGGTTCATCCATCAGGATAAGCTGCGGATCGATCATGAGCGCCCGGCCGACCGCGAGCATGCCGCGCTCGCCGCCCGACAATTGCCCGCCGCGGTGGTGACGCCGCTCGGCCAAGCGCGGAAAAAGCCCGAACACCCGTTCGAGCGTCCATCCAGTCTTGGCGCGTGCGCCTTTCAGCATCGTCAGATGTTCGGTCACCGTCAGCGACGGAAACAGCCGGCGGCCTTGCGGCACGATCGCGATCTTGCGCGCGGCGATGTCATGCGGCCGTAAACCAACCAGGCTTTCGCCGCGCCAGGTGATCGAACCGGAGCGAATTTGCGGCGGCGTGAGCCCCATGATCGAGCGGATCAGCGTCGTCTTGCCCATGCCGTTGCGGCCGAGCACGGCCACGATCTCGCTTGCGCCAACGTCGAGCGAGACGCCGCGGACCACCAGCGCCTCGCCATAACCGCTATGCAGGTCACGAATTTCAAGCATGGCGCGGTCGCCCCAGATAGACTTCCTGCACCTGTTTATTACGGCGGATATCGTCAGGTGCCTCTTCCACCAGCACGCGGCCCTCGAACATGCAGGTGACGCGATCGACAAGACCGAGCGCCAGATCCATATCGTGTTCGATCAGGACCACCGTGATATCCCGCCCCAGAGAGCGGATGATCTCGGCGACCATCGAACGCTCCGAAGGCGAGAGCCCGGCGGCCGGCTCATCCAGCAACAACAACCGCGGCGAGGTAACGAGCGACAGCGCGATTTCGAGCTGGCGCTGCTCGCCGTAAGACAAATCCTTCACCATGATCTCGGCACGGCCGGCGATCCGCACCGCCTCGAGCGCGGCTGCGATTTGCGGTCCTTCGACCGCATCGATGTCGGGCGTGCCGAACAGCGAAAACTTGCGCGGCGACCTCCCGCGCAACGCCAGCACCATGTTGTCGCGCACGGAAAGCCGCGGGAACAGGTTGGTGATCTGGAACGTGCGCGACACGCCAAGCTGCGCACGTCGGTGCGGCGGCAGGCGGGTGATATCGTGGCCGTCGAACGCAATGCGGCCTGCCGTCGGCGGCAAGGCGCCGGCGATAGCGTTGAACAGCGTGGTCTTGCCGGCACCGTTCGGTCCGATGATGGCGCGGCGCTGCCCCTGCGGCACGGAAAGGCTGACGCCATCGACCGCGCGGAGCGCGTCGAACGCCACGACCACATCGGAAAGTGTGAGAATCGGATCGGACACGGCTACTTTCGGTTACGCTTATGCTTTCTTGATCCCCTGGAAGGTCCGCGAGTAAGGCGGCTGCTTCATGTAGGTCTCGGGATCATACTTCCAGAATTGCGAGACGCCGGGATAGTTCGCGATCGGCACATTCCAGTATTTGCCGTCGGCGCGCTTGACCACCTTGCGGATCTGAACGTCGTAAATCGGATTGCCGTAAGCATCGAGCTTGACGGTCGTGCCGAGCGGCGATCCCGTCAGGTCGGTCTTGAGCACCGCATCGAGGAAGGCATCGCGGTCCTCTGCCTTGCCGCCGATCTTCTCCAGCGCTTCCGCCACCCACATGATGCCGGAATACATCGAGAAGCCGTAGAGCGAGGGAATCTTGCCGTACTTGGCTTCGTAAT
Source organism: uncultured Alphaproteobacteria bacterium (assembly GCA_963748805.1). Classification (GTDB taxonomy): domain Bacteria; phylum Pseudomonadota; class Alphaproteobacteria; order Rhizobiales; family Xanthobacteraceae; genus Bradyrhizobium. The sequence goes on from CAVVLH010000045.1 coordinate 17,181, forward strand.
CCCTGACGAACTTCTGCGTGACCGGATTTTCCGAGCCTTCGGCGAAATGAGCCGACGCGATGATGCCGTCGCACTCCTCGCCGAGCGTGCGGATCACGGACTGATCGGTGGCGTTCATCGCGCCCAACAACGGGATCTTTCCCTTGAGGCCGAAGCTTGCATATTGCTGGATCAGCCGCGTCGCGTCCGCACCGGTTTCCATGGCGAAGATCGCATCGACCTTCAGATCCGCCAGCTGGCCGAGATACGGGCTGAAATCGGCCGTGTTGAGCGGGTGCCAGAACTGCTGGACGATTTCGCCGCCGCCTTCGGTAAAGACCTGGGCGAGACCGCCGCATTGTTCGTGGCCGAAGGTGTAATCCTGGCTGATGGTCGCGATCTTCTTGTAACCCTGCTTCAGGCACCAATCGCCGAACGGATGGGTAAAGGCGCTTCCGGTGTATCCGGCAACACGGATCACATTCTTGATGCGCTGGCGCTGGGTCAGATCGTCGGCGGCGATGATCGGGATAAAGTACGGCGTGCCGTTGCCCTTGACGTAGTTGGCGACCGCAAGGCCCGTATTGGCCAGCAGGTCGCCGATCAACATGTGGCAATTGCCCTGCTCGACCAGACGCCGCGCCTTCTGCAAGGCCGTGTCGGGATTGGACGCATCGTCTTCGATTGCGAGTTCGACCTTGCGGCCGGCAATCTGGTAGCCCACCAACTCCAGATAGAACTGCACGCCCTCGACCATCTCCTTGCCGCCGGAGGCGACCACGCCGGTGAGCGGCGTCAGAAGGCCGATCTTGATGGGCGAGCTTTGCGCCCGTGCGCGCCGCCATGGCGCGGCGATCGTGCCGGCGGCGGCAACAGCGGCGGTGGAATTTTTGAGGAATTGCCTGCGGTCCATTTTCAATGTCCTTTCGAAACGATCAATTACCCTTGTAACGCTTCTTGTCACTTTGCGCGGCGCGCCAGAACGCCGCGCAGCGTGCCGATGATGCCCTCAGGCGCGCAAATCATGATCACGATGAAGGTAAGCCCGAGCACCGTCTGCCAGCGTTCGGTATAGGCGCTGACGACATTCTCCAGCGCGATGATCGCGGCAGCCCCGACGAAGCCGCCGAACAGCGTGCCGACGCCGCCGGCGATCATCATCAGCACGCCCTCGACCGATTGCGCGAGCGCGACCGTCGAGGGACTGACGAAATTATTGAACATCGCATAAAGCGCACCGGCAATGCCGGCGAAGAAGCCGGACACCACAAAGCCCACGAACAGATGCAGCGGGACATTATAGCCGAGGCTCTTCATGCGGCTTTCACTGTCGCGGATGCCGAGCAGTGTGAGGCCGAATGGCGAACGGACAAATCGCCACATCGCGTAACTCACAAGCGTCGTAGCGAAGAGTACAGCCCAATAGAAGGCCCGGTGCGCCATCAGAAAAGCCGGCCGCACGTCGCCGCGCATGCCGTTTTCGCCGCCGGTCACCTGGGTCCAGCGCAGGCAGATGCCCCATACGATCATGCCGAGTGCCAGCGTCAACAGCAGGAAATAAACGCCGGAGGTGCGCACCGCGAGCAGCGCAAAAACGATCGCCACCGCAGTTGCCGCGGCCATGCCGAGCACGAAGGCGACCGCCGGCGGCAAGCCGGCCTGCGCCGAGGCGTAGACCACGACATAACCGGAAACCCCGAAAATTGCGCCATGGCCGAGCGAGGTTCGCCCCGCAAAGCCTGCCAGGATGTCGATCGACATGGCAAGCATGCCGAAGATCAGCATCTCGGTCGCGAGCCCAACCTGATAGTTCGACAGCACGAGCGGCAGTGCGGCTGCGATCGCCAGCACGACGACAGCGGCAATGACCCCGCGGCCGGTCATGCCGGCGATTTTCATCGGCGCTGATCCGGCTTCGGTCATGTCGTGGCTGCCCGTCCGAACAGGCCAAGCGGACGGAACGCCAGCAATAGCGCCATCGGCCCGAAAATCACGAAATAAGCGAGTTCGGGAAACATCACCTGCCCGAGCGTATTGAGAAGTCCGACCAGCAGGCTGCCGACGCCGACGCCGACCAGGCTGCCGCGGCCGCCGATGATGACGATGGCGAGGCTGAAGACGAGGATTTCAGCATCGGCCGACGGATAGAGCGACAGAAACGCCCCGCCCATCAATCCGCCGAGACCGGCCAGTGCCGATCCAAGCAGGAAGGTGACGAGAAAAACGCGACGAATGTTGACGCCTGAGGCTTCCACCATTTCGGCATCGTCGACGCCAGCGCGGATCAGTGCGCCGAGCCGGGTGTGATTGAGAAGTCCCCAAAGGCCTGCGAACACGACGATGCCGGTTGCGAGCACAAACAGCCGGTAGGTCGGATAGAATGTGCCGAACACCCGCATGCCGCCCTTGAGCATTTGCGGGATCGGCACCGTAAAGCTGTCGCCGCCCCAGATCACCAGCGACATATCGTCGACCACGAAAGCAAAGCCGAGCGTCAACAAGACTTGTCGCAGATCGTTGCCGCGGACAAACCGTAACAGACCCTGATCGAGCACGAAACCAACCGCCGCGATCGCTACCATCGCGCCGAGACCGCCGAGCGCGAAGCTGCCGGTTCTGGTCGCGACCGCAAAGCCGATATAGCCGCCGAGCAGATAAAGCGCGCCATGGGCGAGGTTGACGATCCGAAGCAGCCCGAAAATCAACGTAAAGCCACTCGCGACCACAAACAGCAGCGCAGCGAAGGTCAATCCGTTGAGAAGCTGGAAGGTGCTCATCCTGTTATTTTAGACCTCACGGCGCTTTCGGTCCCGTCTTGAGATACCAGTCGAGAATCTGTTCGCCGGTCATGAATGCCACGTCGGGCTTTTGCCGGATGGTCTCGAAGATACGGCGAAAGTATTTCGTCCGATGCGCAGCGCCCATGATGTAGGGATGGATCACCAGCGCCATCACGCGCGCGGAATGCTCTGCATCCTGATAGATCTGCTCGAACTGGTCGAGTGCGCGATCCTGATATTCGGAGGCCTTGTGATGCTGGATCAGCATCATGGCAACGTCGTTGCACTCCTGGGTATAGGGAATATTGACGATGGGCGTGGTCTTGGTCTTGAGCCACACAGGTTGATCGTCGAGCACCCAGTCGGCGACATAGTCATAGCCTTCCTGCTTCAGGAGGTCCGGCGTCTCCCATGTCTCGGTGAGACCGGGGCCGAGCCAGCCGCGCGGACGTTTTCCTGTTGCCTTCTCGATCACATCGGCGGTCTTGCGGATGTCCTCGCGTTCGTTCTCGACCTTCTGCATGTTGCGCTGGGTAAAGCCATGCCCCATGAATTCCCAATGGCGCTCCTTGGCGGCATTGACGATCGCGGGATAGGCCGCGAGCGCCGACCCGTTGATGGCAAGCGCGGCCGGAATTTTGAAATCGTCGAAGATCTTGAGCAGCCGCCAGAAGCCGACGCGGTTGCCATATTCGTGCCAGGCCCAGTTCGGAATGTCCGGCGACGGCGAACCACCGGCCGGCGGCGTCAACACCGTGCGCGGCATCGGCTGGTTCGCATCCCATTCCTCGACATTGACGATCACCCACACCGCCATGCGCTTGCCGTCGGGCAGTTTCAGCGCCGGGCGCTCGGTGATTGGCGAATAGGAAATGCGTTCGGTGGGGAGCATGGCTATCTCTCGGGTGGTGTAATCGTGACGGTCAGCGAGGGCAGGCCGTCGATATGGGCCGTGATCAGATCGCCCGGCACGACGGGACCGACGCCCGCGGGCGTCCCGGTATAGATCAGGTCACCGGCCTCCAATGTGACTTGCTTCGACAATTGGGCGATCACTTCCGGAATGTTCCAGATCATCTGACCGATGTCGCCGCGCTGACGCTCGATACCGTTGACCGCAAGCGTGATCGCGCAATGCTCGAAATGAGCGGGATCGCGCATCTGCGCGATCGGCCCGCACGGCGCGGACGCATCGAAACTCTTGCCGACTTCCCACGGCAGACGCAGATCGCGGGCGTCGCGCTGGCGGTCACGGCGGGTGAAATCGATCCCGACCGCATAGCCCCAGATCAGGTTATTCGCCGCCTCGACGGCGATGTCGCGTCCGCCTCTGCCGAGGGCGACGACCAGTTCGACCTCGAACTGGAAATCGGACGTGAACGGCGGATAGGGAACGCGCGCGCCGTCGAGTACGAGGGCATCGCGGGGCTTTTGGAAGAAGAACGGCGGGTCGCGCTCGTCGGCTTCCTTCATCTCACGGATATGATCGAGATAGTTGCGGCCGACGCAATAGATGCGGCGAACCGGAAAGAAGCCGCCGCCTGCGACCGCGGCTTCGGTCGCCGCCACCGTCGGCAGCGTGTGCGGAGCGTTGGCGCTCATGCCCTCTGGCCTTGGTACCAGTCGAGGATCTGTTCGCCGTTCCAGTGCACCACGCCTTCATGCTTGTTCACGTAGTCGTAGATCTGCTCGAGATACTTGATCCGGAACGGCTGGCCGGAAATATAGGGATGGATCGCGATCGACATGATCTTCGGCCGGTCCTTGCTCTCCGCATAGAGCCGATCGAAACTGTCGATGGAGCGGCGGAGCAGATGATCGCTGTCATGATGCTGCACCAGCATCATCGGAATGTCATTCAGTTCGACTGTATAAGGCAGCGTCACCAGCGGGCCCTTTTCGGTGCGGATCACCGTCGGCTCGTCGTCATAGACCCAGTCGCCGATATATTTGACGCCGGCTTCGGCCAGAAGTTCGGGCGTTTCCAGCGTCTGGGTCAGGCCGGGCCCAAGCCAACCGACCGGCCGCTTGCCGGTGAATTTCTCGATCACCCCCATTGAGCGCGCAATCATCGCCTTCTGGTCGGCCTCTTTATGGATCGGCCCCTGTTCATAAGCGTGGCCCATGAATTCCCAGCCGGCGTCCTTGGCCTGTTGCGCCACGCGCGGATAGTCTTCGCAGACGCGCGCGTTGATCGAGAGCGTCGGTACGATGCCGAGTTTTTTGTAGAGATCGAAGAACCGCCATACGCCGACCCGCATGCCATATTCATGCCAGCTCCAGTTCGGCACATCCGGCAGCAACGGAACGCCGGTCGGCGCCGGCAGCACCTGCCGCGCCATCGGCTTGGAAATATCCCAGACTTCCAGATTGACGATGGTCCAGACAATCATGCGCGCGCCGCCGGGCAATTTCAGCGGCGGACGGTCAACAATGGCGGAGTAATCGGAACGTTGGCGCGGGAGCATGGGACCGGTCATGGCGAGTACTCTTTCTTCAGGAAAGCAAATCTATCACGCAGCGTTAGGCTTGCTTGGGGCAAGCCCTTCAAGCGCCATCACCGCATCGGTGTTCATCACAGAGCCGAACGCAGTGCGGATACATGCAAGCCCCGCCGCATGCAGTTCCGGCCCATCCATGCTGTCGACACAGTCTTCGACAACGATCACGGCGTAGTCGCGAACGTTCGCCGCCGTCGTGGTGGCGAGCACGCAGGAATTGGTATTCACGCCGGTGATCAGCAGCGTGTTGATGCCGTGAGAACGCAGCAGGAAATCCAGATCGGTCGCGAGAAAGCAATCATAGCGCTTCTTGGTGTTGACGATGAAATCGCGCGGATCGAGAAGCTGCGGCATCACCGTGCAGCCGGGACCGCCGATGATGTTGTGCCGCATCGCGTTCTTGCGCGTGCTGCTCGGGTTCTCGGCGCCGGCGCGCCAGAACGGATTGATGCGAATTTCATCGGCATCGCGATAGGACGTCACCTGGTGGATGACGGGAATGCCATGGCCGCGACACCAGTCGAACAGCCGCTTGTTGGCGGCGATGACGCGCGCGGCGACATCCGGCGACGTCGGCATGGTCGCGACCGCCATGTCGAGATGACCGCGATGCAGGTCGATGGCGACGACGGCAGCCCTCGGACGATCAACACCCAGATTCACGGCTGATTTCATGGCAGGCCTCATACTAGGGGATTGATGGAAGTTTTCAGCAGCGCCCGCTGGTCGATGCCGAAACGATCGGCCAACCAGTCGGCCAGCACTTCCTGACCGATGGTCGGATTGTCGTGCTGGCAATGTTCGGCGCCGGTCTCCTCCGGCTCAAGAACGCGCAATGTCGCATCGACGCCGTGGGCCTTGGCATAATCGTAGGTGCTCCGCGCCGCGGTGACGGTCAGCACGTCGTGACCGCCATGCAGCACCAGATACGGGCAGCGCATATGTTCCAGATGACCTTCGAGGGTGAACGGCTTCATCAGCGCATGGGCCTCGCGCATCGACTTGGCGCCGAATACCCATCTGATATGCATGGCAAGGCCGAAATCGTCGCCCTTGGTGCCCCACATGTCATGCACCGACCAGATCGCGCCATGCGAAATGGCAGCCGCCAGCCGATGCTCGTAGCAGGCGGCGCGCGCGGCGTAATAGCCGCCCATGCTGGAGCCGCACACCGCGATCCGCCTGGTGTCGACGTCGTCGCGCTTTTCCAGCCAGTCGATGCATTTTCCGATCGGCACTTCGCTGTCGTGCCGGGTGGCGATCTTGTGCCGCCGCAGCGTGCCGCCCTGGCCGGGGCCGTCGATCATCAGCACGGAGATGCCGCGTTGCAGGCAGCCATGGGCTTGCATGAACCACATCTCGTCCTTGATCGAGTCCAATCCGCCCATGCAGATCAGCACCGGCAATTTATCGCCGGGAAATGGCGCGCGAATGAAATAGCCGCAGATCGGCTTGCCCGGCTCGTACGGTATCTCGACCACTTCGCCGGGCGGGTTGAGGTAGGAGATGAACTTGTGCGAACAGGCTTCCATCTTCTCAAACGTCGGCAGCCGCCGCGCATCATCAGGCTCGAGATGGAATTCGGCCTGGCGATAATAGTCCGCCGCGCGCAGGAAACAGTTCATCGCAGTGCGGATATGGCCCGCGGCTTCCTCGGCAAGGCCCCGCTTCCAGTTGCGATCGGCGATCCGCATCCATTCAACGTGCCAGCTCTCGAGATCACCCGGGATCATCCGCGATCCCGCCTGCATGATCTCGCTGACGCTGCCGCCGCCCTCCTGGGTTTCGCCGAGGCCGCGTCGGAATTGGTAGGCGAGCCAGGGATGTTCGGGCCAATGATGCCAGCCGAACGGCTCGTAATGAGGGCTTCGGTCTGCGGTGATCAGTTCGATGGCGTTTTCGCTGATCTCTGCACTGCTTACCGCCATGGACCCAGCACTCCCGCCACTTGAACACCCGCCCGCATCGTTCGATGAAAGCGAGGATGAAGTCAAGACAGATTACATACACTTTTGGAAGTGAATCTCAACGTTGAGGCGACGGATGCCAAAAATTATGGATTTTTGGCGAAAAGCCATGATAACGTCGGTAAAAGTGTATACAGATTTGGCTTGGATGATCGTTCCCGATGGCGGATGTGATGGACCAAACGACGGCAGAATCGGGAGGCGGAACGCGCGCCGGTAACCGCGCGCTCTCGGTTATGGACCGGGTTCGCGAAGCCATTCTGGGCGGCGTGGTCGGCGCCGGCGAACGGCTCAACGAAGTCCAGCTCTCGAAGACGCTGTCGGTGTCACGCACCCCCGTGCGCGCGGCCTTGCAGGCGCTTGCCGGCGAAGGCCTGTTGGACTATGCGCCGAACCGCGGCTTCACGGTGCGCGAATTTCCCCTCCCCGCCATCGTCGATGCCTATGACATCCGCGCCGCGCTGGAAGGCGTCGCTGTCCGTTTTGCGGCCGAGCGTGGACTTGGGCCGGAGGAAAAGGAAATCATCGAGCGCGCCTTGGCCTCTGGCGACAAGCTGCTAGAACGCGGCTCGTTCGAAGCCGGCGACCTCACCATCTACCGCGATATTAACGGCGATTTTCACGACGGTCTGCTGGCGGCCGCGCGCAACCGGATGCTCAGCGAAATGATCCGGATCTGTCATCATGTGCCGGTATCGTCGAGCCGCAACATCGTGGTGTTCGAATATCACGACGTCCGCCGCCGGCACGACGACCACCACCGCATTTTTGAGGCGGTGGTGGCGCGCGAACCGTGGCGCGCGGAAATGCTGATGCGCGAGCACGTCGCGAGCATCAAGACTTCGCTGGTCGGCTATTTGAGCGAACGCAAGACCTATCCCACCATGGGATCGCAGCCGGCGGAAGAGAGCTCGTAACGCTTGATCTTCGATGTCAGCTCGCTATATCGGGGTTTTCCTCGAAAATTCCGTGAGCGGATACAATGACGATTGCCGACCCCGCCGTCGAGACCAAGGCCTTTCAGGCCGAGGTTTCCGAGCTTTTGAACCTGATGGTGCATTCGGTTTATTCCGAAACCGATATTTTCCTGCGCGAACTGATCTCGAACGCTTCCGACGCATGCGACAAGCTGCGTTACGAGGCGATCGCCAACCCGGGGCTGATCGGCGACGGCGAGGCCCCTAAAATCCGCATCATTCCGGACAAGACGGCCAATACGCTTACCATCGCCGATACCGGCATCGGCATGGACCGGCAGGAGCTGATCGACAACCTTGGCACCATCGCCCGCTCCGGCACCAAATCATTTGTGTCGCGCCTGAAGGAAGCCAAGGACGGCCTCGGCCTGATCGGGCAGTTCGGCGTCGGCTTCTACTCGGCGTTCATGGTCGCCGACCGCATCGTCGTCTCCAGCCGCCGCGCCGGCAGCGACGAGGCATGGACGTGGTCTTCCGAGGGTGGATCGGGTTTCGAGATCGCGCCCGCAGGCCTCGGCGACGCGCCGGCTCCCAAGCGGGGCACCGACATCGTTCTGCATTTGAAACAGGACGCCGCCAAATATTTGGAGACTTACGAGATCGAGCGCATCGTCCGCGCCTATTCCGACAACATTCAGTTTCCGATCGAACTGGTCGACGACAAGGGCGAAGCGAAACAGATCAATTCGGCCAGCGCGCTGTGGCAGCGGCCGAAATCAGAGCTCAAGCCGGAAGACTATAACGAAGCCTACAAATCGATCGCCGGCGCCTTCGACGAACCGGCGATGACGCTGCACTACCGCGCCGAGGGACGATACTCCTACGCGGTGCTGTTGTTCGCGCCTTCGACCAAGCCCTTCGATCTGTTCGACCCATCGCGAAAATCGCAGGTGAAGCTTTACGTGCGGCGCGTGTTCATCACCGACGATGCCGACCTGCTGCCCTCTTACCTGCGCTTCATCCGCGGGGTCATCGACAGCGAGGACCTGCCGCTCAACCTGTCGCGCGAGATGTTGCAGAACAACCCGCAGCTGGCGCAAATCCGAAAGGCCGTGACCGGCCGCGTGATCGGCGAACTGGAGACGCTCGCCGACAAGCAGCCGGAGAATTTCGCGAAGATCTGGGATGCCTTTGGCCCTGTAATCAAGGAAGGTATTTACGAGGATTTCGAGCGGCGCGAGAAGCTGTTGGCGCTGTCGAGATTCACGACCACCTCGGGCGAGGCGCGAACGCTCAAACAATATGTCGCCGATTTCAAACCGAACCAGACCGAGATCTATTTGCTGGCCGGCGACAGCATCGAGCGGCTGAAGGGAAATCCGAAACTGGAATCCGCAACCGCCCGCGGCATCGAAGTATTGCTTCTCACCGATCCGGTCGATGCGTTCTGGAGCTCGGCGCCGCTCGATTTCGAAGGCAAGCCGCTGAAGTCCCTCAGCCAGGGCGACATTGATCTCTCTCTGGTTCCCCTGCTCGACGACAGCAAGAAGGACGAGAGCAAATCCGACGCCGACGGGGCGACGATTATCGCCGCGATCAAGCTGAACCTTGGCGACCGCGTCGCCGATGTCCGCGCCTCGCAACGCCTCACCTCGAGCGCATCGTGTCTGGTCGCCGGCAGCCATGGTCCCGATCGCGAGCTTGAACGGCTGCTGGCGCGGCAAAACCGCGGCGTCGGCACCAAACCCATTCTCGAAATCAATCTGCAACATCCGCTGGTGGCGGCGATCCCCAACGCCGGAACTGACGCCGCCGACCTCTCTTTCCTGCTGCTGGAGCAGGCGCAGATTCTGGACGGTGAAATTCCCGAGGATCCGGCGGCATTCGCCAGCCGCCTTAACCGGCTGGTGGCGAGCGGTTTTTCGAAGGGGTGAAAATTGCTGCGTGGATAGAACGTTGGCGCAGGACCACGCTCTGGCCTATGATGGAATTAGTACGTCATCAGGATCGCCGCCATGCATGGAAAATTCGACCGCGCCGCCGAAGACCTCGGCAATTCGATCCATCTTGAACACGTCAACGTCCAGGTTCCGGACCAGCGCCTGGCGACGCTGTTCTATGTTTCCGGCCTGGGGCTGACGCGCGACCCTTATTTGATGACGTCCGACGACAATATGTGGATCAATGTCGGTCGCAGCCAGTTCCATCTGCCGAGCGGCGAAGCGCAGGTGCTGCGCGGCTATACCGCACTCGTCATTTCCGGACGCAAGGCGCTGCTCGACCGGCTCGCTTCCGTTGCGAAGCGACTTGAAGGAACCAGGTTTTCATTCAAGGAGCACAACGATTATGTCGAGGCGATCTGCCCCTGGGGCAATCGCGTGCGCTGCTTTGAGCCGGACGAGAAGCGCTTCGGACGCATCACACTCGGCATTCCCTATGTCGAGTTTGACGTACCTACCGGCAGTGCCAAGGGCATCTGCGACTTCTATCCGAAGATCATGGGAATGCCGACGCAGTTGAAGAATGGCGACGGCGCCACGGCCTCGGTGCAGGTCGGCAAGAACCAGCACCTGTTGTTTCGGGAGACCGACCGGCCGCAACCGGAATATGACGGCCATCACGTCCAGATCTACATCACGAATTTTTCGGGACCGCATCGCGCGCTTGCCGAGCGCAATCTCATCTTCAGCGAAGACAACCCCTATCAATACCGCTTTCGCGACATCGTCGATCTCGCAAGTGGCAAGCACCTCTTCACGATCGAACATGAAGTGCGCAGCGCCACGCACCCGATGTTCCTGCGGCCGCTCATCAATCGCAATCCTGCCCAGACCAACCGCACCTTCGCCGCAGGCTACGATCAGTGGCTCTGGGCGATGGGACCGGATCAATACGACGGCTAGTGGCCTACGAAGGCAACGCGGATGATCGTCTTGTTGTCGTTTGCTTTGCTGTGCGTCTTGAGCGCGACGCTGGCCTGGATCGATATCCGTCACGGCATCATTCCCGACTGGCTTAATCTCGCCATCGCCGGGCTTGGCCTGCTCAAAATCGTCCTGATCGCCGATCCCCTCGCCGCAATCGAGGCCCTGGGTGAAGGAGCCGCGGTCGGCACGGCGTTTTGGCTGCTGCGGCGGCTCTATTTTTCGTTCCGAGGCGTTCAAGGCCTGGGACTGGGCGACGTCAAATTCCTGGGCGCAGCGGGAATATGGGTAGGTGTCGCCGGAATTCCGCTGGTGTTGCTGGTCGCAACGATCACGGCGCTCGCCTGTGTCGGCGTTGCGCAACTATCGGGCCGCGCGCTGACCGCCCAGACCTCGATGTCGTTCGGACCGTTTCTCGCCGCCGGGCTGCTGATGACGTTAGGCGCTCAGCAATACGGTTTTTGATCGCACTGGTTATCGTAAAAACCTAACGGGTGCGCGGACGCACGTTGACCGGCAACAGCCTTCCATCGTCGGAGCCGGGTGGCCGGGCTTCCTCGCGAACGGCGATGGAGGGTTGCGACAGGCCCGGCTGCGGCAATGCGACGACGAAAGTCAGCTGGTTCTTCTGGAACGACGCCTCCCGGGGCTGAATTGATCGTAGCTGCCAGCCCTGAAAATCCTCGCCGACCTTGAGCCGAAGCACATTCTTGGTCGCCTGGTCGACAAAAATGCCGAACCTGGTGTCGTCGCCGGAGATGGTGCCGACCAGGGCAAGTTGCGGCTGTTCAGGCTCCTTCGGCTTGGGAACGACGACCTTGGCCACGGTCACGGCCGCCGCGGGCGGAGCCGGCGGCCGGCGCGACGGCAGGAAAATCGGACGCTCGCGCGTGACGGAAAATTGTTTGAGAGGCATCTCCCACAGCGGATTGGCGCTAAGCGTGCGCCCAGTGGCGGAGGCGTTCGGTATCGCTGGAGGAATCGTCACTTCCACGACGGTGACAGCGGGCTCGCTCCAGGTCGAGGGAACCGAAGCCTTTGTTTTGGCGCCGTCGGCCTGATCGTCGAGAGAGGAATCGGAAATCGCCGTCGTCGCCGATGCGGCGGTGCATAACGGCAAAGCGAGAACCAGAATCCGGATGAGATAGCTGCGGTTGGTCATTTTGCCCCCTGCCACTGTCCGGAGACGCCGAGCAGAAACCGCAACTTGCCGTCGCTGGCCGTCGCCAGCTGAATATCGAGCTGGTCGATGAACAGGAACGGCATTCCGGCTTCCAGATCGTACAGCAGCGATTGCAGCGCGGATTGTTCAAGTTCGCAGTTGGCGACCATGCTGACAAAGCCGGCCTTGGCGTTCGGGCCCTGCAGGTCGAGCTGGGACGACAGGATGGTGCCGCCCGCTTTTGTCACCGCACCGGCGACGCGCTGTAGAAGGGCTGCGCCCGCCACCGTCACCGTTGCGCCTTCGAGAAAGGCCGAACCCGTGGGCGCGCCGACATCGCCAGATCGTTTGCCCGCCGCAAGCGGCTTGCGGCCCTCCAATTGCTCGAGCATGGCTGCGGTCGCCGCCACCGATGCGCGCTGACTGAAGAGATCGATGAGGGAACTTGCGACCACCGCCAGCAGGACGATCACAACGCCGGCATAGGCGGCAGCGGCCACCATCGGCGAACCTACAAGCGACTTCTTCAAGGATACGGCGAGGTTCATGTGCTTGATCCAAATGACGGCGTAATACGGACTTCGATGTGGAACTGCTCACCCGATTCGTTCTGCCCGCGCGTGGTCGGCGCGAAGAAAGTCGCGCGCGCAAACTGCGGCGACTTCTCGATCAGTCGGATCAGGGACGGCGCGTCCTGCGTCATACCGATCACCTGAACCTTATCGCCGTCGATCCGAAGCTCGGTGACGTAGGTGCCGTCCGGCAGGGCTTGCGACAGTGCTTCCAGCACCACGACGGTCGACGGCCCCGTCTGTTTGCGCTTGGCGAGAAGACCCATCGCCGAGCCCCCGTCAGAGCCAAGACGGAGCGCCGCCCGGCGCTGCGAAATCCGCTGCATCAGTTGCTGCTGTTCGGAATCGAAGCTGTCGCCGAAATAGGCGGCTGCAAGCAGCGCCACCGCCGCCGCGGCACCGGCCGACAGCAAGACAACGCGCAAGGTGCGCGGCGTATCGAGCACACGGTGGGCACCACTGCGCAGCGGTTGGTCGAACACCTTGATTTTCTCGATCTTTTCCTGGATCTTTTCTTGGGCCTCGCTCGCGGCCGGAGGTCTGGCAAACGCCGTGAGCGATTGCGCCCCCAAGCCGGCTGCGAGTTGAACAAGCGGCTCGATCTGCTGTTTCGATGTCGCAGCCAGCGTCAGCTCAATTCTTTCTGGCCCGCTCAGCGACGGAGAACTCCAGCCGAACACGGCGTCTTCCGCCGGCCACGGCGTCAGACGGTCGATCTGGGTGCGGATCATGCCATCGAGAAAATCCGCAGCCTGTTTTGGAAAGTCGAGCGGCCGGAACAGGACCTGGGCCGACGCCAGATCCGTTTCGACCCGGCTGCCGCGGAACGCAGCCTGCCAATCCGCCGGCAAAGCGGGGCTCGGCCGGCCGTTGGAAATACGAAACGAAATATCCGATAGCACTGGGCCTTTTTGCGCCGATTTCAGCTTTGCCGTCAGGACGCCGGTGCTTTCCCCGCCGAGCACGATTTGTGGCCGGGGTGCATACCGGCCGATCATGGCGTCGATCGCGCCGGCCACAGCCGCGATCCACTCATCGAACAAGGCACTCGCTTGCGATAAAATCGTCATCACCAACCTGCCTGTTTGAGGGGCCGGCTCCCCGTTTCCGCCTGATCCTGCCATGACAGTATGGTGTAGGGCCTCTCGTCCTCATCCTTGCCCTTATTGCTGGCGTTGGCGGTGGCGACATTCTTGTCGTTACCTTTGGCGTTGCCCAACAGGATGACGGCTTCGGATGAAGTCCGGCGGCCATTGTCAAAACGCAACGTCGTCAGGACACGGAAAGCCCTGGTGTCCGGCAAGGTCGCGGGGACCTTGACCGCGCCGAGCGCGGCTGCGATCGCTTTTTGATCGTGCGGCAACGACGGCCGCTGCTTCAGAAAATCGTTGAGCACCTCCGGCGTCATGCCCGGTAGCGCGGCAATCACTTCCGGCGGCGCGATCAGAACGTCGACGTCGGCTGATTTGCTGAACACCGTCAGATAAGGCAGCGCGCGCTCAACCAGCACAGGCGAAGCGCCCAACACCAGGCTCAGTTCGTTCACGTGGGCGAAATGCGCCTGCCTCGGAGAGTAGTTAAGACCCGCCGCAAGATAGAGTGCGCCTTCGTCGTCAGCCGCACCGGCTTTGGACGGCGTCCGCCAGCCGACGATGCGATCGGCCAGTTCCGCCGCCGCCTTCTGGTCCGCGCCCAGAACCTCAAACAGGCCGGCGAGCATTTCTTTCGATGCGGCGTTGAGATCGACCCGCGCGGCTTCCGAGGTAAAGGTGACGAATGCCTCCGCGTTATCCATCCGGAAATGGAACGACCGTTGCGCGGGCAGCGCTTTTTCATCCGCCGACAGCAGTTGATAGGCCGTCAATTCCAGACTGGCCGACACCAGCGCATCGACCTGAACGCCGATATCGGTGACGCCCAGAGCGCGGGCGGAATTGGACAGATAGAGTGAAAAGATCGTCGCAAGCGCCGACAGCGCCACCAGAATCCAGAGCACGGCAATAATGATGAATCCGCGCTCTGAAGAGGATGCGGTGCGCCTGAAGGGGGATATCACGAAGCGGCGGCTCATGGCGAACCACCCTGCCCTACGGCGGCGCTTTGCGGTGAAGCAGCAGAAGAATTACCCTGCTGGGCGCCGCCTTGCGAGGCGGACGGAGCACCCGTGTTGCCGTCGCACTTGCCATCGCCCTGCTTGCAGTCGCCTTGCGCCAAAGACTGGACGTGGATGGACGCGACCGTCGAGATCGCGCGCGCATTCGTTGCATCGCGCACAGTCAACCTGATCTTGGCCGGTAGCCTGTCGGAATCCCGCCAACTGCTTTGCCATGGCTGGTCTTCGCCCGCATAGGCAAAGGAAAGCCGGTACGGCGCGCGCAGCAGCAGCACCGGTTCGCCGAAATGAAGCTGGCCCGAAGCTGAATCCGGCGGCAAGGGGTGGAACGGCATCCGCGTGCGGACCGTCGCAAGCCCACCTTTATCGGTGGTCTCGGACAAGTGCACCACGTCGAGCCCAATGCCGGCGTTCGGGCCGATCGCGGTGCGTACGAACGTGACGGACTGCTCGGATCCTGCAAACAGCGGCTGGTTGTCGTTGCCGCCGGCCGCCGGCACATATTGGGCGGCTGCCAGGTCATCGGCTATTCGCTGCAAGGTGATGCCGATCATTTCGCTGCGCTGAATACGGTCAAGGCCGCAATTCCAGTTCGGAAGCCACTGCGCGGTGAGGTTGGCGAGCGCCGACAGCACCAGCCCCATCAGCGCCAGCGCCACAAGGGATTCGATCAGCGTAAAGCCGCCCTCCTTTGCTCGCCTGTCTGCCCGGGTTGTCATTGTTGCGATGGCCCATGCATCAGGCGAACCGTCCTGAGATCGGTCACCGCACCGGAAGGAGAACGAACCTGGATTCTGACGAGCGCCGGAATCCAGGCAACATCCGAACCCGATGCGTCCCATTCGCCGCCCATTGGACCCACGTCGATCCGCCATTGGTGATCGTTGGTCCTTCCCGACCACGTCCCGATCCCGATCTTGGCGTGCGACGGCAGTTCGGTCGCCATGATGGCGCGCACCGTTTGCATCAGTGTCACGTGCTGCTCCAGCGAGCGAACCCCGCGCACATTCGTCGACATCACCGATCCGATCGCCACAATCGAAACGGCGACGATCGCGAGTGCAACCAGCACCTCGATGATCGTGAAGCCGGCCCTCGGGCCGTCAATTGGCGAGGTCGCGCGAAACAATTTCGATCCTTCCGGTCAGCCAGTTGACGCGAACCTCATAGCCGACATCCGCGCGCGTCAGGGCAACGGCTCCGCCGCACGACATTCCGCTGGCAAAGAAGCTGATCGTCGACAGCGCCTCGCGCTGGTTGCAGGTGCGCGGCAGCAGCGCCTCGAACTGGACGTCGTCGGGGATGCGGACCATGGCTGGCGTGGCGCCGGATCGGATCACGCGGCTTCCGGCATCGACGAGAGTGGCCACGCCTGTTCCACGGCGGATCGCCGCGTTGCGATCCTCCTTGAGCAGGGCCGCCGTTTGCAGCACATAGGCCTGCAAACGGGAACGAGAGGTGTGGCGCGGCATGAACGGCAGCAGCACCGCCGCCAGCATGGCGATCAGCGCCAGCACGCACACCATTTCAAGCAGCGTGAAGCCGCGTTCGGAGGCCCTATTCATTCTTGGCATTCACCAGGTGCTCGGTTGAAATATCGGCTGCAATTCCACTGCCGCCCTCCTGGCCATCCGAGCCGTAAGAGAGGATTTCATAGGGCGAGTGATCGCCCGGCGCGCGGTAGAGGTAAGGATGGTTCCAGGGATCGTTCGGCAGGCTGTTGCCCTTCAGGTACGGCCCATTCCACGCCGCCACGCCCGGGGTACGCTGCATCAAGGCCGAAAGGCCCTCCGACGTCGAAGGAAAGCGGCCGGCATCGAGATAGAACAGGTCGAGCGCGCCCGCAAAACTCTGCAGCTGAATCTTCGCGGCCTTGACCTTGGACTCGCTGAGATAATTGAGAACGCGCGGGCCGATCAGCCCCATGATCAGGCCGATGATGGTGATCACGACCAGCATTTCGACCAGGGTGAAGCCCTGCTGGCCGACATCGGGCCTGCGCTCGCGCTTCTCGATGTCGCTGAAGAAAATGCCAACGCCTTTGCGCATTTGATCTGATCCTTATGTTTATCCAACCAACTGGGTGACCGACAGCAGCGCGGTCATAACCGAAACGATCAGCCCTCCGACGACGGTGCTGATGGTGATGATCGCGAGCGGCCCGACGATGCCGACGATGCGGTCGAGGCTGCGCTGCAATTTTGCCTCGTAGAATTCGGCAACCCTGCCCGCGAGCACCGGCAATTGGCCGGTCTCCTCGCCGAGCCGCAGCATCCGAATTGCCATCGGCGGCATGTTGCTCGACGCCAGAAGAGCGTCCGAAAGCTTGCCGCCATGGCGGACGCGATCGGCCGCCGTAGTCCAGACCGTGACGTTTCCGGTCACCGCCATGATGTCGACCAGAATGCGCAAGGTCGCCGTGAGATTGACGCCGCTGCCGAGCAGCACGGCCAGGTTCCGGCAGAACAGGCTGGTACGGTAGAATTGAAAGATGTTGGCGATGCCGGGGATTTGCGCGACGAACGACACCACCGCACTGGTGGTGCCCGGCCGGCGAAACAGCCACCACAGGCCGGCGATCGCGGAGGCAACGCTCAGTAACGCCGTGGCCGCATTCGCGCGGAGAAAATCCGACAGGCGAATGAAGACGCTGAGCGCGGTATCGGATTTGGCGCCGAAGTCCTGCAACACCGAGGAAAACTGCGGCAAAACGAACAGAATGAAGAACAGCATGACGCAGACCGCGGCGATCAGGACGAAGAGCGGGTATTGCATCGCATCCGTCAGTTTGCGGCGCATCGCCTCGGACCGCGCGCGCTCGGCGCCCAGCATCTCAAGCACCTGATCGAGCGTTCCCGACACCTCGCCGACCCTGACCAGCGCAATGTACATCGCGGGGAACAGCGAGGGATGTTCGGCGACCGCGCTCGCAAAGCTTTCGCCTGACAGCACGGATGCCCGCAATCGCGCGACGACCGGGCGAAGTCTGCCGACATCGGCATCGTTGGCCAGCAGTTCGAGCGCGTCGTCGAGGCGCGCGCTGGCCTTCAGGAGCAGCGCCAGGTCGCGGGTAAACGTCGTCACCTCCGCCGGACTTGGCCGGCTGAAAAAGCCGAAATTGTCTCCCGCTGCCGCCGTCGACCTCTTGTCCTCGACGGTTTCGATCGGCAACAGGCGCAGATATTCGATCCGCCGGGCGACTTCGGCCGCTGTCGGCGCCGACAGCGTGCCGTTGACGACCTCTCCGTTCTGCGTCAGGGCCCGGTAGCGGAAATTCGGCACGATCCTCACCCTCACCGCGCTGTGGTGACGCGAAGCAGTTCCGCCGGCGACGTCAGGCCGGCGCGGCATTTCGCGACGCCGTCCGCGACCATCGTCGTCATCCCGGCGGCAATCGCGACCTGGTCGATCTTGTGACCATCGGTCTTTTCGCCGATCAGCGAGCGAACTTCGTCGGTCAGTTCGAGGATCTCGAACACACCCAACCGCCCCCGATAACCGGTGCCGCTGCAACGCTCGCAGCCGCACGGCACATGAAGGATTTCCCCGGCGCGGAAGCCGAGCTCGGCCAGGCGCGGGTCCTCGGCAAATTCGGCCTCTTGAAGCGGCTTCGGCGTCTTGCAACGCTCGCACAGGTGCCGAACAAGGCGCTGCGCTACCACCGCCCGCAGGGTCGAACGCAACAGATATCCCTCGACGCCGAGATCGAGCAGACGAGGCACCGCCGCTGCCGCGGATTCCGTGTGCAACGTGGTCAGAACGAGATGCCCGGTCAGCGCCGCGTGAACCGCGACATGCGCGGTCTCGTTGTCGCGAACCTCTCCGACCATGATCACGTCCGGATCCTGACGCACGAAGGATCGAAGTGCCGCAGCAAACGTCAGTCCGATCGCGGGCTTGACCTGCGCCTGGTTGACGCCCGGGATATCGTATTCGACGGGGTCTTCGACCGTCAGGATCTTGCGGCCGGGCTCGTTGAGGATCGACAGCACCGTGGCCAGCGTCGTGGTCTTGCCGCTGCCGGTCGGCCCGGTCACGACGATCATGCCGTGGGGCAGTTTCAACAACCGGCGGAGCTTCACATCGTCGGCCGGAGAAAAGCCGAGTTTCTCGACCATCAGCAACCCGCGATCCTTCGGCAGGATACGAATAACCGCGGATTCCCCGTGCTGCATCGGCATGATAGCGACGCGAATATCGATATCGGCGCGGCCGACCCGCAATCGCGCGGCGCCATCCTGCGGCAATCGCCGTTCGGCAATGTTGAGATTGGCGACGATCTTGATGCGGGAAATCAGCGCCTGTGGCAGCACGCCGGCAGGCGCCGCGACCGGCCGCAGCAAGCCGTCGACGCGCATACGAACCACCAGCCCGGTCTGGAACGGCTCGATATGAATGTCGCTGGCGCGCAGTTCAACCGCCTTCTCCAGGAGATCGTTGACGGCGCGAACCACCGGCGCGCCGCTGGCGAGGTCGCGCAGGCTCTCGATGTCGTCCTCGCGCGGAATTAGCTGGCCGGCCGGATCGGCCGGCTCGGTCATGTCTTCGCCAAGGCGGCGATCGAGCACGACCGAGAGGTCTTCGACGGAAGCAACCTTGATCACGACATTCCGGCGGAGCACGATTTCGGCGGCGCGTTGCGCCGCCGTGTCGGTCGGATCGGCAACGGCCAGCGCGGCGCTGCCGTCCTCGGCCTGAAAAGGAAAGACGATCATTTCCCGCAGGAACCGCTGCGAAAATGTTTCGTTGAGCGCCGGTGCCGATAAAAGCTGCTGGAGCGTGACGCGCTCGAGACCGGCGAAACGAGCCGCTTCGTCGGCGAAATCGCTCGCCGAAAGCTTCGTCAATTCCCAAAGCTTGGCCTGCGGGCCCAAATGCGAGCCCGAGTGCGAGCCCAAGACAGCGCCCTGCTCGCTCCCCTGACCGTTGGACGCAGCCGATTTCACCAGATGGTCGTTACGGCGAAGGTGCTCCAGAAATTGCAGGGACTGGTCGCTGGTCATCGATGTTTCCAGTCGCGGATTTTTTTCCAGGAGGACGCACCGATCCGGTCGACCCCAGCCGTCAGCCGTGGGTCGCCTGTCACTCGGCCACGGTGAGGTTATTGATCGGAAACATGACAGTCGTACGAAACGGCCGAAGGCAACGGTTCACAAACTCAGGTTCGCGGAAATCCGCCTCCGATACATGCTCTCCAATTATTTCTGTCATGTTCGGACGGTAAGAACCGCCTTCGGGCCTGACCCCGCCAAGGGGCTCGAGGGCGATAGTAACAAGTTGGAACGGCGAACATGGCAAGTGTCGGCAAACGCTGCCCGTCCCTCTCGGCCGGGCGCAGTATCGGCGTTGCTTTGATGGTGACGTCTGTCCTTTTGTTGGCGTCCTGCAATTCGGCCACGGTGAATACCGGCGGCACCGGGCCCGGCGACCTCGATGTCATGGACAAGGTGCGCTCGCTCGACATCTTGCCGCGTTATCCGACGCAGACGGGTTCCTCGACCACCTCAAGCGGCCCCAGGGCGCAGCCGGCGGTTTTCCAGGGCACGGAAATGACGGATGTTGCCGAGCCCAGGCCGCAGCCGCAGGCGAGCGGGAACGGTTTCGATCTCAACTTTGAAGGCGCCCCGGTTGCTACCGTCGCCAAGGTGGTGCTCGGCGATATCATGCAAACGGGTTACACGATCGACCCGCGCGTGCAGGGCACGGTGAGCCTGGTCTCGGTGCGGCCGGTGCCCAAATCGGACATTATCTTCGTCCTGGAAAATGCGCTTCGGATCAACGGCGTAGTGCTGGTTCGTGACGCTACGGGTTATCGCCTGACGCCGGTGGGCGATGCGGTTGGCGCCGGCCATGTCGATTCAGCGCCCAACAACCCTGAGCCCGGCTACGGCGTCTCGGTGGTTCCTCTGCAATTTGTCTCGGCGCAGACGATGCTCAAACTGATGGACAGTTTCGCAACCAAACCGGGGGTGGTTCGCGCCGATACCACGCGCAATCTGCTGCTGATTCAAGGTACCGGTCCGGAGCGCCGCACCGCCGTCGAAACCGCTACGGGATTCGACGTCGACTGGATGCGGGGTCAGTCGATCGGCATCTTCCCGGTTACCAACAGCGGGCCGGAGCCGATCATCGCCGAACTCGAAAAGATCGTGGACTCCGGCGAAAATGGCTTGAGTCAGAACATGATCAAGATGCAACCCATTGCCCGGCTCAACGCGATCATGGTCGTGGCCAAGAAGCCTGCTTTGCTCCACACGGCGGAAACCTGGATCAGGCGGCTGGACCGTTCGGACAGCACGAGGACCAGCGTCCACGTCTATAAAGTGAAGTACGGCGAGGCGAAGCAGATCGCGCGCGTGCTGACCGATATGTTCGGCGGCGGCTCTTCCAGCAACAGCCTGCTTGACAGCGCCGACAATCAGATCGCACCGGGATCAGGGACTTCGGCGAGCGGCAGCAGTTCCTTCAGCAACAACGCCAACGGCAGCAACAGCACCAACGGCGGCAATTCCTCCTCCCAACAACCAGGCAGCGGCTTCGGGACACGCTTGGGCACGGCTTTTGGCGGCCCGCAAAACGGCGCCAACGGAGGAAATCTCGGTCAGTTGGACAAGGGCAATGGCGCCGGCTCCGGCGGGCCACCACTGCTGCAAAATGTCCGGATCACCCCTGACGTCGTCAACAATACACTTTTGATCTACGCCGATCAGGGCAACTACAAGATTATCGAAGCGGCGCTGCAACAAGTCGATCAACGGCAGCTACAGGTCGCGATCGACGCCACGATCGCCGAAGTCGACCTCACCGACGAACTTCAATACGGCGTTCAATTCTTTCTCACCAGTCACGCATTGGGACTGAGGCCCGATCAGGGCTCAATTCTAAACTCCACTTCGACGACGGCCACAACCACAATACCGAGCACAACAACAGCGGCAGCGGCAACGACCGCGACAACGACGGCGAGCACCGTCGCCGGCACGGCTGCCAACGCCTTGCTCAGCCGTACGGTACCAGGATTCAATTTCCTCGTCGGCCAGGAAGCCCAGCCGGCTGCGATCCTGACCGCCTTGCACACGGTCACCGGCGTGAAGGTGTTGTCCAACCCGTCGCTGGTCGTGATGAACAACCAGTCGGCCACGCTTCAGGTCGGCAACCAGGTTCCGATCTCGACCGGCTCGGCGAGCGTTCTCAATGCGGCAACGGCCAGCAGCAATACCATCGTCAACACCGTCGATTACCGCAACACCGGCATCATCCTGCACGTTTCTCCCCGTGTCAGCGCCAATGGCGACGTGAGACTTGAGATCGAGCAGGAGATCAGCAACGTCCTGCCGGGCAGCGCGGCCAATGCCCTGAACCCGACCATCCAGGAGCGGAAGGTCAAGAGTTCGATTTCGATCGCCAACGGCCAAACCGTGCTGCTGGCCGGCCTGATCCAGGACCAGAAGAACGAGAACAAGAGCGGCATTCCGCTACTTGATGACCTTCAAGGCATCGGCAATGCGTTTTCGAACCAGGACAACACGAAGATGCGTACCGAATTGATCATCTTCATCCGTCCCCAGATCATCGGCGACGGCATGGAGGCGCATACCATTGCCGAAGAATTCCGTTCTAAACTGCGTGGTACCGTGAGTGCGAGCTCTCCCAATGCAACGAACACTCACTAATCTATTGCCGGCACTTGCGCTGGCTCTTGCCTGCGTCACCGGCTCCGACGCTCTCGCCGGCGAGCGCATCTGGTATCGCGGCGATGGAGAGCCGGTCGTGGTGGTGAACGGCAACGCCCGTGCGCTGGGACGACTCGGTTTCAGGTACGAAAACGGGTTCGGCGTGCCGCAGAATTACATCGCGGCCGCCGATCTCTACCGCCGTGCGGCCGAGCAAGGCGATACGTTCGCCCAATGCCGGCTTGGCCTGAGCTACGACAAGGGCCACGGCGTACGGCAGGATTTCATTCTTGCCTACAAATGGCTCGACCTTGCGGCTGCAAAAGCGTCACCGCGCGAGCGTGACGCTTATCTGAGGTATCGCGATGCGGTCGCTTCGAAGATGTCGCTGGCTCAGGTTTCCGAGGGACAGAGGCTGGCCTTGATGTGGGCGGGCAACTGGGCGTCGGAGCGCTACTGAAACCCTGCCGGCATCTGCTACGGTTCTCCTAGCGATCGGCGCTCGGCATTCCCTCGCTCTCGATAAATCCGGCCTGCAATTCCGCATTCGCCGTCCGCATGTCGACGCCGCCGACCCAGCGCCCGACCACAAGCGTCGCGATGATGTTGGAGGTCAGGTTGGTCGCGGCGCGGATCTGCGCCATGAAGCGGTCGGCGCCAAGCAGCAGCGCGATGCCAGCGACCGGAACCGCGTCGACTACCGGAAGCGTCGCGGCAAGCGCAATGAAGCCGCCGCCGGTCACGCCGGCCGCGCCCTTGGAGGTGAACAGCATCACGAACAAAACACTCAGCTGATGCCAGATCGACAAGTGGACGTTGAAGGCGTGCGCCAGAAACAAAACCGACATCGTCATGTAAATGGCGGTGCCGTCCATGTTCAGGGAAAACCCACCGGGCATTACCAGGCCCACCACTTCCTTGGATACGCCGAGCTTTTCCAGTTTCTGCATCGAGCGCGGCATCATGGTCTCGGCCGAGGTCGCCGCGAACACGAACAGGATTTCATCCTTGAAGTAATTCAGCACACGGCCGATGCCGAAGCCGGAGAGTTTTAGAAAACCGCCAAGCACCACCAGAACAAACAGGATGCTGACGATATAGACCGACGCGACCAGCTGTCCGAGGTCGAGCAAGGTCCGCAGGCCATATTTGCCGACGGTGAAAGCCATGGCGCAGAGCGCCGCGATCGGCGCGCAATACATGATGATCCGCACCATGCCGAACAGCGCTGCTGCCGCCGCATCCAGAAAGACCACGACCGGCTTGCCACGGTCTTGCGCCATGCTAAGGCCCAGTCCCAGCAACACCGCAACGAACAGAACCGGCATGATGTCGCCCCTGACGAAGGGTTCGACAAAGGAAGATGGCACGATCGAGAGCAGAAAATCTGTCAGACCAACGCTTTTTGCGCCGTTGGCGTAAGCCGCGACGGACTTCGGATCAAAGGCCGCCGGGTCGGCATTGAGTCCTCTTCCGACCTGCCAGACATTGCCGACCATCATCCCGATGATCAGCGCCAGCGTCGAGGCCACCTCGAAGTAAATCAGCGCCTTGGCCCCGACATTGGCGACGTGGCGAATGTCGCGCATCTTGGCAATCCCGAGCGCGATCGTGGTGAAGATAATCGGGCACACCACGACCTTGATCGCCTTCACAAAGGCATCGCCGAATGGTTTGAGGTTTATGGAGAAATCCGGGGCGGCGTAGCCCAGCGCCGCACCGAGAACGACCGCAGCGAGCACCTGCACATAAAGCTTGCGATAGAGCGGCACGCGCGCCGAAGCGATTTCGCCGTTTGCAGGATGAAGCGCCGCCATCTCGGAGGACGGACGGTCGATTTCGAACGCGGTCATCGATCTAACTCCGAAAACCCGGCCGAAGACAGCTTCGGCCTTACCGGCCGCGCCGTCTTCCCCTCGCCTTCTTGATTCCGGTCCGGTCTATTCCGCGGCCACGCGATTGAGGGCGGCGTGGCCATGGGTTTTGACCACGACCTTGATCGCATCCTCGATCCGCTCGCGGGCATATTTCAGCGCGGTCGGCAGATCCTCCAGCGCGAAGGTGTGGGTATGCACCTTGGTCGCGTCAAAGCGCTTCTGCGCCATGAAGGCCTCGGCGCGGTGCGTCGCACTCTTGCCTTCGCCGCGGATGCCATAGACGTAGATGTTGTTACGCACGATGTAGGCGATGTCGACCTCGGCGGGTTTGCCGGGGAAGGCCGCCAGACAGATGCGGCCGCCGCGGTTGACCATGCGCGCGGCTTCGTTGACCGCCTCCGGCGCACCTGAGCATTCGACGACGTAGTCGACGCCCTTGCCGCCGTTGAGCTTGCGCACGGCCGCAACCGGGTCTTCGTTCTTGGCGTTGATGACGTAGTCGGCACCCAACTCCTTGCCGATCTGAAGGCGGTTGTCGCGTGTTCCGGTCAGGATCACAGGATGGGCGCCGAGCGCCTTGGCCACCGCCACGCCCAGCAATCCGATCGGCCCGGGGCCCGTCACCACGACGCTCTCGCCGGCGACAAGTCCGCCCAGTTCGGTCAAGCCGTACATCGCGGTGCCGGCGGTGACCACCAGCGTCGCCTCTTCGTCCGACATTTCGTCGGAGATCGCGACCAGCGTGTTGATGCTGTTGACGGCGTATTCGGCAAATCCGCCGTCGGTCGTAAAGCCGTTGGCGCGATGTCCCTTGTCGACGTCGCCGTAATTCAGTCCGTAGTTATGGCAGGCCGTATACATGCCTTCGCGGCAGCGCTTGCACTGGCCGCAGCCGGCATGGATTTCGACGGTGACGCGCTGTCCGATGTTGTATTCGTCGACGCCCGGCCCGAGCGCCACGACCGTGCCCATATATTCGTGCCCCGGCGTGAAATTCTTGTTGAAGGGCATGCCGCCCTGAATCATCGCCGGCGGCCCGTGGTGGATGATTTCAAGATCGGTTGCGCAAATCGCCACCGCGTCGATGCGGACGAGAACCTCGGCCCGCTTCGGCACCGGCACCGGCTTTTTGGTCAGCGTCAGTTGATCGGGATCGCCGAGCACCCAGGCCCGCATTGTGTCTGGAATCGGAAAATCAGGCGAGGTCTTGACGTGATCGGGCTTGTACATGGTTTCGCTCCTCGATGGTTTCGTTATTCTGCTGCCAAGCTTTTGACTGATCCCCGCAGAATGGCGCCGGGGGCGCCAAGCTCGGCCGACAATTCATCCGCCGCGGCGATCAGATGCACCTTGAGTTGATCGATATATTCCGGCGTGGCGCGAAACCCCGGCGATGACACGCTTATGGAGCCGACGACCGCGCCGGCATGATCGCGAATGGCCGCGCCAAGGCAGATGACGCCGGGCCGAAACTCTTCGCGGTCGATCGAAAAGCCTCTACGGCGCGTCAGCCGCAATTCTTCTTTCAGCGCTTCGATGTCGGTAATGGTCTGCGGCGTAAAGACGGTCAGGCCCTTGTCGGCGACAATCCGGTCGAGTTCGTTCGGCGGCAGCCACGCCAGAATGGCCTTGCCCGTCGCGGTCGCATGCGCGGCACCCGCGTTGCCGCCAAGGCCAGCATCGACGCGAACCGCGTGCCGCGACTCCCGACGCAGCACGTGGACCAGGTTGGTATCCTGCATGATCGCAAGCTGAACGGACTCTTGCGTCTGATCGTTCAGACGATCGAGATAGCTCTGCGCGCGCCGCGGCAAATCCACCTGCCGCAGACAGGCCGCGCTGAGATGAAGAATACGCGATCCCAGAACATAGCTGCGGCTGTTGATGCCGCGCGAGACGTAACCCCAATTGTGAAGGGTCGAAATCAGATGATGACAGGTCGAGACGTTCAATCCGGCGGTCGCTGCGATTTCGGTCAGCTTCGCTTCGCCGCCCGCATCCGCCATGACATCGAGAATGAGGAAGGCGCGATCAAGCGCCTGGATGCCGCCATGGTCCCTTCCCATCGGCGGACGGGCCGGCATGACACCGCGCCTCTCATTGGCTCTTTCGGACGGCATCGACATAGGCCCTCCCGGCAGTTGTTTTCAGCAGTAGGGCCCGATCTGCTGCGCCAACGCAACTTAATTTTCACATGACGATTATCAATTTCATTAGGAGAAAATTTCTGACTGTGGGCGCCTTTAGCCGTCATTGACGCCTGGCCCAGATCTCCCTTTATTGTATTGAAAAGTCTAGCGAAATCCTGACATCGCCAACGCCCATGAAGCGGTCCGCCGGCGCGCGCAGCCTGAAAGCCTTGGCCGCAACAAACAAGCGCAGCGTCGCAAAACTACGGAGCGGTTGGCCGCCTACAGACCAGATCGATCTCGATCAGCGCCTTGTACGCGAGCCCGGTGACGCCGACACAGGTGCGGGCCGGAAGCCGCTCGATCGGAAAGTAGCTCCGATAGGTTTCGTTCATGGCCGCATAGTCGTCGTCAAAGCGCGTCAGGTAGATGCGCGACATCACGACATGTTCGAGGCCAAGCCCCACTCCGGCGAGCACGATCTTCAAGTTAGCCATTACGGCATGGGTCTGGGCAACGATGCCGTCCGGCAATACGCCCGGCGTCTCCGGACGATCCGGCATTTGCCCGGTGACGAAAACGAATCCGTCGGTTTCAACCGCATGGCTGAACGGCGCGACCGGCTTCGGTCCGCCCGCAATCATGTGAAATTTCAAGGTGGATTCCTTACTTGGTGAGACCGCCTGCGTCGTCGAATATGCTCTTGCGCAAGACGGCGTGCACGCCCCAATTTCCGTCGACCACCTGCGTGACGCCGAAATCGATGGCCGCCGACATCAGCGCAATCGCCTCGTCCTCGCTCAGTCCTTTGATGTTCATCAAAAAGCGCCGCATTTTGCGGAACGCATCCTTCATCGCGAGATCGAGCGACGATTTGGCGTAGACTTCGCTTTGGCCCTGCGTGCCGAACTCGGCCAAATAGTTGGGATGGCTGAATCCGGTCAACACCCATTCGGTCTCGGTCTCGATCAAAGGGTAAGTCAGGTCGGCAAACGGACGGCCCGTCAATTGACCCTTCTTGTGCAGCACCACCTGAAACGTGCCGGTCATCGAGCATTCGACGGCCGTGCCGCTGATCTCGCCGTCGCCTTGCGCGGCATGGGGATCGCCGACCGACAACAACGCGCCGGGCACGGACACCGGCAGATAGATCGTCGAGCCCTTGCCGAGCCGCCAGTTGTCGAGATTGCCGCCGAAATAGGACGGCGGCACGGAATCGACGAAATCGGCCTCGCGCGGGGCGAGCGCGATCACGCCGAAATGCGGACGCAGGGGAATACGGATGCCATCGAGGACGTCGTGACGTTTCTTGACGCTGCGCGGCGGCACCGGCACCCCGGGATAATCATAAGTGTGATGAACCACGCCGAACGGATCGGTCTGCGGCTCCCAGCGATAAGAATAAAGCCCGCGCGCATGCGGCCCTGATGCATCGTCAAAGATCTCATAGATCGTCACCACCTCGCGCGGCTTCGGCTCGGCGAGGAATTCGTCATAGTGATAGCCCCACCAGGCCGCCACGCTGGAGCCGAACACCCGCCCCGCATATTCGTCGCTTCGGCTCGGACGCGGCACGATGTCGAGAATACGGACCTCCAGCACGTCACCGGGCTGGGCGTCCTTGACGGCGACGGGACCGGTGCAGATGTGCACGCCAAATCCCTCGCCGGCGCCGCGGCCGAACACCGAGGCATCCATCGGACCGGCACCGCGCCGATCCACCGTTTTTCCTTCGCGCGTCCAGCGAAAGATTTCCTCCGCCGCAGCATCCCCCGCAATCATGCGGTCGGCATCGTCGGAGGCATGCTGGGTCAGGGTTTCGATCGTGATGGTGTCTCCGGAACGAATTTCGGCCTGCGGCTGCAAGGATCGGCTGAAGAACCCCCAATGAACGCGCTCGGCCTTGATCTCCAGGTGGTGATGGGTGGGCTCGGCCGCGGGATCGGCTTCATCGTTGGCGGCGAGCGGTGCGGCGATCTGGGCGGACGCTGTGACCGTCCGCTGCTGGCGAAGCTGCGCCAGCGCGTCCTGCGGCCAGCCGCGTTGGCCGGTCGCAGCTGTCGTGGTCGCGACGCGTTCGGCCTCCTGCTGGCGGAATTCGCGCGGCGACAGACCGAACCGGGCGCGAAAGGTGCGGCTGAAATGGGCGGAATCGCCGAAACCGTAACGGTAGGCGATTTCCGAAATCGTATGATGGCCTTCCGCCGGATTGGCGAGGTCAGCCCAGGCGCGCTGCAACCGCCGCTCGCGGACATAGTGGCTGAAATTGTCGCCAACCCCTTCAAACAGCTTTTGCAGATATCGCTCGGAAATTCCTTCGCTTTGCGCCACCCGCGCCGGCGCCAGGTCGGGATCCTCCAGCCTGCGTTCGATCGTCTGGTAGACGCGGTTCATGATGGCCGCTTTGGTCGAACTGCCGCCGTCGCGCACCGGCGCCGCCATTTGCAGGGTCAGCGTGAAAAGCAGATCGGCGAGGCCCTGCGCCACCACATCCCATTCGAGATCGGACAGCGCGTCGAGCGACTGCACGGCGGACCCGAGCGCGCGCGCAACGATCCCGGCGAACCCCTGCGGCGCCATCGCGCGCGGCTCGATCCACCCCACCGCGCCGGTCTTGCGGCCGTGGAAGGCGCCGCCGGTGACATAAAGTCCGATCGCGCGCAGGTCGCGCTGGAACAACAGGGTCCAGTCGCCAAGCGGCGGCAGCACCAAAAGATGTCCGGCCGGAACGATCTGGTGTCCGCCGTTGTGCAGCACCACGCCGTCCTCAGTCGGCAACAAGGCGATGGGGAGCGCGTCATCGCCTGCGCCGGACAACGGCGCGATCCCTTGCGGGCCTGCCGCGAGCTTGACCAGCGTGATGCCCTTGGCGCTGCGGCGGCAGGCGGTCGCATGTCCGGCGTAGAAGGTCGGGTTCGACAGCGGTTGCAGCCCGGCCGTGCTCAAAACATCGCGCCACGCGTCCAGCCGATCGTGCTCGGCATACGATTCACTCGTAAACGGACGAAAACCCATGCGCCAACCCACACCGCCGCAACTAAATCGAAGCAACCTCCGTGCCAGCAGCACGGGGTCACACGGCCGACGTTGCAGTAAAATCTCAGCGATCGCTATTTTTTGTGGTCCGTCAGCTCCTTAGTCGCATCTGAAGACGTTTTTCCTGATCGTTCCATGGACCCCCCAATTGGCGTCCACAACCTGGGTGACCCCAAAATCGGCCCCGACCGACATCAGCGAGATTGCCTCGTCCTCGCTTAGTTTGTGCACGGTCATCAGGAAGCGCCGCAATTTTCGGAACGCGTCGCGCATCGCCCGATCGAGACTCGAATGGTTGGCGATCTCGGTCTGCGCGCCCTCCCCAAGTTCCGCCAGATAATTCGGATAGGTAAAACCGTAAACCGACCAGGCCTGCTCATTCTCCAGCATCGGATGGGTGAGGCCCTCCAATGCCGTTCCGGCCAAGTCATTCTTCTTGTGGAGGATGAACTCGAAGTCGCCGGTGAGCGAGGTCTCGATCGCGGTGCCGCCGAGTTCGCTGTCGCCCTGAGCAGCATGGGGATCGCCGACGGAAAAGAAAGCGCCGGGAACCGCGACCGGATAATACATCCGCGCGCCCTTGCCGATCCGCCAGTCATCGATATTGCCGCCGGTATAGCTCGGCGGAATCGAGCTGACGAAGTCCTGTTCCGATGGCGCCAGCCCCATGGTGCCGAAATGCAGCCGCGCCGGCACCTTGACATTGGTCAGGATGTTTTCCCGCTTGCGGATGGTCGCGTGATCGACCCGCACGCCGGGGTAATCGATGGTCGCGTGTACAATGCCGTCAGGGTCGGTTTGGGGGGTCCAGACATAATTATAGACCGCCTTGGCGAACGGCTCGCCTGAGGTGTCGAGTTCGAAAATCGTCACCACTTCGCGCGGCTTCGGTTCTTCGATCAGGTCGTGATAGTGGAAGCCCCAGTTCGCGGCCGCATTGGAGCCGAAGCACTTGCCGGCGTAACAGGCCTTGCAGGCCGGCCGTGGCCGGATGTCGAGGATCCGCACTTCGAGGATGTCG
The DNA here is from genome assembly GCA_963748805.1 of uncultured Alphaproteobacteria bacterium. Classification (GTDB taxonomy): domain Bacteria; phylum Pseudomonadota; class Alphaproteobacteria; order Rhizobiales; family Xanthobacteraceae; genus Bradyrhizobium. Next base: position 47,832 of record CAVVLH010000045.1, read on the forward strand.
CCGGGCTCGGCATTTTCGACCGCGACCGGGCCGGTCAGGAGATGGACTCCGATCCCCTCGCCTGCCCCGCGGATGAACGGGCCCTCGGTCGGGCCCGAGCCGCGACGCGCCATGGTTTTCTGTTCCTTCGTCCAATGGAAAACCGCTTCGGCGCCGGGATCATCCGCGATCATCCGCTCATAGTCGTCATTGGCGTGATGCGTCAGCGTCTCGATGGTCGCCCGATCGCCGGACTTCAGCGTCAGGGACGGCGTAACCTTCTTGCTGAAATAGCCCCAGTGCATGGTCTTTGGTGAAACCGGGAGCAGATGATGTTTCATGCTGATGACCTCAGGCGACGGCTGGAGTTTTCAGGAGAGATGGAAGGCGAACGGACGACATCATCATTCCTCCGCCGCCATGGCGGAGAGGAAGCGCTGCGCCACCAGCGTCTTCGGGTTGGATAGCACTTCCCGTGCCGGCCCCTCCTCGACGATGGAACCGCCTGACAACAAGAGGACGCGGTCGGCCACCTCTTCGGCAAAACGCAACTGATGCGTCGAAATGATCATGGTGAGGCCGTCCTCGATCGCCAGCCGCCGGATCACCTCGAGCACCTCGTTGACGAGTTCGGGATCGAGCGCCGAGGTCGGCTCGTCGAGTAGCAACACGCTCGGATTCGGCGCAATCGCGCGCGCGATGGCGACCCGCTGCTGCTGGCCGCCCGACAGATGGCGCGGCAGCGCGTCGGCGCGCTGGGTAAGGCCGACGCGCTCCAGCAATTCCCTCGCCCGCCGATCGGCATCTGAGCGGCTCCAGCCGTGCACCCAGCGCAACGGCCCCGCAATGTTCTCTTTGGCCGAGAGATGGCCGAACAGATTGAATTGCTGGAACACCATGCCGACGCCGACCTCGGCGCGCTCGTTGGCCAGCGCGCGCGGCGACAGCGGCTTGCCGTTGTCACCGAAGCCAAGCCGCCGGCCGCCGACCTTGATCGTCCCGGCGTCCCAGCCTTCGAGATGGTTGATACAGCGCAGCAGCGTGCTCTTGCCCGAACCGGAGGGGCCGAGCAACGCGATCACCTCGCCGATGCGCACCGTCAGGTCGACGCCGGCGAGCACGGCCTGCTTGTCGTAGCGCTTGCGCAAGCCTTCCACGTCGACGGCGACATTGTTGCGGCGGAGCATCTCCGCCCGCTTGGCGTGATCGACCAGCTCCAACTTCGGCCGTGGCGGCGGCAGCTCGGCGACGCCCGCGTCCTTGATCGCCTCCGGAGAGACTTCGAGCGGTTCATCGAGCGGCTGAAAGCGATACCACGGCAACAACCGCAGCAGGCGCTGGTTCGAGGATTTGCGGTCGAGATCGAGCCAGGCCTCGACGACCAGCTGGATCGCGGCCACCGCGCCGGTCAGGCACAGATAGATCAGGCCCGACGCAAAGAAGATCGAAAAGAAATCGAAGGTCGAGGATGCCAGCTGCGTCGAGCGCAGCGTCAATTCCTGCACGGCGATCACGGACGCCAGCGACGAGTTCTTCAACGCGCTGACCGCTTCGGCGCCGAACGCCGGGATCATGGCGCGGATCGCCTGCGGCGCAATGATGCGGTTCATCAGCACGCCTGGCGTCATGCCAAGGGCCTGGCCCGCCAGAATTTGCCCGCGATCGACGCCGAGCACGCCGGCGCGCAAAATTTCGGAAATGAACGGCGCCTCATTGGCGGCAAGCGCAGTGCCGGCCGCGAGGATCGCCGGCAGCTTGATGCCGATATGCGGCAAGGCGTCGTAGACGAACACCATTTGCAGGATCAGCGGCGTGCCGCGGAAAATCACGCTGTAGCCCCGCGCGAGGCCTGCGAGCACGCCGAAACGGCTCAATTGCATCGCCGCCAGGATCACGCCCATCATCAGCCCGCCGATCAGCCCGAGGCCGGTCACCTGCAAGGTGACCGCAATACCCTCGAGCAGATACGGCAGGCTGAGGTAATGGAGAAACAGATCCATTACTTGACCGTGAGCAGGCCTGGTTCCTTCAGGTTGGCGGGATCAAGCTCCCACTTCTTGAGAAGCGCGGCCTGGTCACCCGACTTGTAGATCTCGTTCATCGCCGCCATCACCGCCTCGCGGAACTTCGGCTTGTCCTTCGGCACGGCAATGCCGACGGAATAGGGAATCGTCACCGCAACGGCCTTCTCCAGCTTGTCCGGATTGGCCTTGACCGCCTGATCGACCGTATTGACGTCGTTCACATAGGTGTCGGCGCGGCCGGCGAGGATCGCCTGGATACAGTTGGCGTTGTTGTCATAGAGCTGCAACGTCGGCTCGGGCTTGCCGGCCGCCTTGCACTTCGGACCCATATCCTGAACCAGGGGAACCTCGACGAATCCGGTATTTTCCGCGGCCGCCGCGCCGCACAGCGACAGGTTGATGCCGTCGATCTTCTTCGGGTTGCCCTTGGCCACCAACACGCCGTCAAACACCTTGGAATAGGTGATGAAGTCGGCCGCCTTGGCGCGCTCTTCGGTCGCATAGATGTCCGAAATAACAATATCGGCCTGGCCGCTCGCCAGCGTCGTCAGCAGTGCGGCAAAGGTGACGGCCTTGTAGGTCACCTTGAAGCCTAAGCATTCGCCGATCTCTTCGCCGAGATCGATGTCGAAGCCGACATATTTGTTCGGATCCTTCGGATCGATCGCTTCATAGCCCGGCGTATGCGGGTTGATCGCATTCACCAGCGTTTTGCCTTTCCAGTCCGGATACTTCGTCGCCAGCTCAGCGCAGGCGGAGGGTGCTGCCTTGGCCGTCACCGGCGCGAGAAGACCAGCCAGGACCATGGCGCCGAGTACGACGCTGCGCGAGCCCGCGACATGCAGGCGCCGCTTGAGTTCTTCCATGAACAATCGCTTTCGCATCTTCTTCTCCTTCGACACTGTCATGGCCACGCCATGATCCAATTTCGAGAGCGAAGCGTAGTGGCGGAGTTCCCGGTCTGGCTTGTCTTGGGGCGCACAAAAAATTGGATAAGCGCGTGCTATAAAAAGGGCAGCGAGTGCAAATGATTTAATCACACCCGGACGAATTGAACCCGGAAGTGGATACACCTGATTTCAATTCGCGGCTGGCTTGGCGGATAGCAGAAATTCCCGATCGGCTGCGACACGCTTCTCCAGAAAGCCGATGACGGCCTTGACGCGGCGGATGTGCAGAAGGTCCTCGTGAGCCGAGAGCCAGATGTCGCGGATCGAAAAATAGTTCGGCAGGACAGGCCGCAGATCCCTGTTATGGGCCGCGACATAGGATGGAAGCATCGCTATTCCGAGCCCGCCGGAGGCGGCGACGAACTGCGACACCAGGCTGGTACTTTTGAAGACCACATGGGCTGGTCTTAGAATGTCGGAGAGCCAGCGGTTTTCCTTGATGTGGATATGCTCGTCGATGAAATCGATGAATTCGTGATTATCGAGATCCTTGAGGTCGACCGGCTTCGGATGCCGCTGCAGATACTCATTCGAGGCATACAGAAAAATCTTGAACTCACCGATCTTCTTGACCGAGAGGCGCCGGCCTTTGGGCCTGAAAAAGCTGACAAAGATATCGGCCTCGCGGCGGGTCATATCCAGCAAACGTGTGTCGGTTATGAGCTCAACCTGGATTGACGGATAGACCTTGTTGAAGTCCGCCATGCACTTCGTCAGGTACATGCTGCCGATGCCTTCCATGCTCGCAATCCTGACCGCACCGAAGGCATCGGCTTTTTCCGAACCAACGACCGTTTCCACGATCGCATTGGCGTTGTTTTCCATCCCTTCGGCGAATTGCAAAAGCCGAAGACCGGCTTCTGTGAGGGAAAACCCGGCCTTGCTTCGTTTGAACAACGTTGTGTTCAGGCTGCGTTCGAGCTCGCGGATGCGACGGCTGACCGTGGTGTGATCGACCTTCAGCTTTTGACCGGCGCGCGCCAGATTGCGGGTCCTCGCCACCTCCAGGAAATAGAGGATGTCGTCCCAATTGTACCGGAGCGGGAGCGCGGATTTCAGCACGAGGTTTTTCCAGTCAGGCGGATGTCAGTTCCTTCGATTTGTCGCGATGTGACTGTTGCTGTCGAACATTAGATCAGGCCGCAATGATCGGGGCATAGGTTTCGACCAGCCGGTTGGCGAACATATCGACCTTGGGGATCATGAGTTTCTGCCGGCAAACCGCCAGATCGATGTGCTTGGGCATGACGGCGCCATGCTTGAGAACGCGCGGCGCGACAATGTTGATATCCCAAAGAGGGAATCCAGTTGGCGGTATGACGACGCTGCCGCCCGGGTAGAGGGAATCGGTCCGGTTCGCCAGCACGACCGCCACGCGGTTGTCTTCGGCGCGTGGAATCGCCAAAAGCTCGCGTTCAAACGGCTCGCGAAGCGAGGCCGGCCACAGGATGATGTCGGCCGCCGATATGCCAAGACACCGCGACGTCTCGGGAAACACCGCGTCGTAGCCGGACATGACGCCGATCCGGCCGAACGGCGTTTCGAAGACCGGATAGTCGTCGCCGGCCTTTGCCCATTTGCGCTCCTCGGCGGTGAGATGTGTTTTCCGGTATCGGCCGATTTCCGTCCCATCGGGACCTATCAAGAACGTCGTGACATAAAGTCCGGCGGCGGCGCGCTCGACGGCGGGGATAGCGATCAGGCATCGATACCGGGCGGCGATCGAAGCGACCTTCGAAAGCATCGCGGGCGTCTGCTCGGCGATCGCGGCGGCCTCGGCTGCGGTCGGGATCGCCGAAGAACCAAACGCGTATTCCGGTAGCGCAAGCACCTTGACGCCGAGTTTCGCCGCGTGATCGATCATGTCGAGCACGTCGTCGGCCGGACAATCCGTGGTGACGTGCATTTGGATGGCCGCGACCTTGGCGACGCACCCTGGTGGCATCCCTGCTGACCATGGGAATATCCACGGTGATGATCGGCCTGCTCCCCACTTATGCTTCGGCCGGCATCCTGGCGCCGATTCTGCTCGCGCTCTGCCGCGTCGGACAGGGTCTGGGCCTGGGCGGCGAGTGGGGCGGAGCCATCCTGATGGCCACCGAAAATGCCCCGCCGGGGAAGCGCGGGTGGTATGGCATGTTCCCCCAGCTCGGAGCCCCGGTGGGACTCATCTGCTCGGGCGGCATTTTCCTGCTGCTCGCCAAGACCCTGACCAACGCCCAGTTCCTCGAGTTCGGCTGGCGCCTGCCCTTCCTCGCCAGCAGCGTGCTGGTGCTCGTCGGCCTGTATGTGCGCCTGAGGATCGCCGAGACTCCGGCATTCCAGCAGGCCATCGACCAGGAGCAGCGCGTGGCCGTGCCTTTTCTCGCCGTGTGGCGCAAACATGCCGGCGCGGTCGTGCTGGGCACCCTGATGTGCCTCGCCCTGTTTCTGCTCTTCTACATTCTCACCGTCTTCTGCCTGAGCTGGGGCACCAGCCATCTGGGTTTCAGCCGCACCCAGTTTCTCCTGATCCAAATGGTCGGCGCGTTGTTCTTCGCGGCGACCATCCCCACTTCCGCCCTGCTCGGCGACCGGCACGGCCGGCGCGTCACGCTGATCCTGGGCACCGTGGCCATTGCCGGATTCGGGCTGGTGCTCGGTCCGCTGTTCAGCGCCGGTCCCGCCGGCGCGGTGCTGACGATGATC